>CALXBN010000018.1 GCA_944386555.1 uncultured Ruthenibacterium sp.
TACTCACTAATCGTTACTGAATATGCCGGAACATCTGGTTCAGCCGCCAAAGCAGGTATAGAACTCCCCACTATCATGGCAATAGATAGTATCATACAGAAAATCTTTTTGAGTTGCTTTTTAATCAACATAAAGATACCATCCCTTTCTGTGTACAGTTTTTTATATACAAATTATACCATATAAGTGAGAATTTGTCACTTGTTTTTTGGTGATATAACTAATTTTCGGAATAGTGGAATAGTGGCTGCTGTCTATCAAATTTTTTGTGTTACTTTATGACACATGAGCATTTATACTGGGATTGTCATAATGCAAAGGTGCCTGCTCATTTGAACAGCTTGAAGCCTTCCTCCCGATCCAGCTGGATCAGGATGGTGATGCCCACCGGCAGGCCGAACAGCCCTACAAAGCCGAACAAAGAGGCACCGACGAACATGGAGATCAGCGTGACCAGCGGGTGCAGGCCGATCTGCTTGCCTACCACATGGGGTTCCATGGTTTGGCGCACCACGGTGATAATGGCATACAGCACGCCCAGGCCGATGGCCAAAGGGAAATTCCCCAAAATCAGCGCCCCGATGGCCCAGGGAATCAGCACGGTGCCTGTACCCAGCACCGGCAGAATATCAACGATTGCCGTTACCAGCGCCAGCAACAGCGCATAGGGAATGCGCAGCAGGGAAAAGCCGATCAAAAGTTCAACAAAAGTGAGCGTCAGCAGAAGAGCATAGGCGCGCCCAAATTTGAACAGGACTTCCACGGCGCAGTTTTTTACTTTGAACAGAATGTCACGCCCGCGGTCTGTCAGCTGCCGTGCGATGAAGTTGGTGATCTTATAATAGTCTACTACGCAGAAGAAGGAGGCTACAATAGTGATGATGGTATCTACCAGCATGCCAGGCGCGCCGGTGGCCGCGCCGGCCAGTGCGCCGACGGCCGCGGTGGAAAAGGATGTGATCAGGCTGCCCAGAGCACTGTTCAGCTCCTGGCCAAAATCATCTACGGCTTCCAGCATCTGGGGGTTCAGCGCGCGCACCGCGTTTTCAATGACATTCTGCAAAGATTCCAGCGCCGGCGCAACGACGGTTTCGTAAATGGAAGGCAGCATGTAGAAGGCATCCCGCAGCAGCACAACGATGCGGGTGCCGAGGATGATCAGGGCGGCTACCAGAAGAACGTAGAAACCGATCAGCGTCAGGATCGAAACGGTTCTGCGGTTCAGCCCTGTGCGTTTGGATAAATGGTTGATGACGGGCTTGAGGATGAAAGCAACCAGGAAAGCCAGCAAAAACGGCATCAGTACCGGTACGGCGTAGCGCACGATGACGTACACCAGCCCCAGAATAATGCAGTAATATAGAAATTTAATGATGAATGCGCGCATGCGTTCTGTCTGCATCGGCAATCCCTCCCATAGCTTGTCTCTTTTCATTATAACGCTTTTTGCCGGAAAATATATTCTTTTTTTGAATTTCCCCAAAACGTACAAATTCACTTGCACATTTGGCGTGTTAGCTGTATGATTGGTAAAAAGGAGCGTGGCGCCATGCTGAAAACCCTGGTGGAACTGTACGACAAAGAGCCGCTGGAAAATGTGTTGTCCGCCTGCATCTTTCAGCCGGAGATGGTAGTGTACATCTGTGATGAGCGGGACTCCAGCATGCGCAAGGAAACCGCCGTGGACAGGCTGTTCAAAAGCCGTGGAATGGCCTGCAGCGCGCGGTTCTACTACATCAACACGGCCGACCCGCGCCAGATCATGCGTGCCTTCGAGGCGGTGGTGCGGGATTATCCGGGTTGTGTGTTTGACGGGTCGGGCGGGAAAGACCTTGTGCTGCTGATGGCGGGACAATTCTGCAAAGAGCGCAAAGTGCCGATGATGTATGTGGATGTGGACCGGCGGCGCTTTGTGGACCTGGGCGGCTGTGCTGGTCTGGCGGGGCAGTTTTGTATCCCGCAGTTTTCCGCCGAGGATATTTTTGCCCTGGCCGGGGCTAAACTGGTGGGATACGGACATTTTTCACCCACCGAAATGAATGAGGCGTTCGAGGACGATGTACTGCGCATCTGGCCCATTGTCAGCAAGAACCCAGGTGCTTGGGGAGATGCGGTGGGCTTTTTTCAGGCGGCTGCATCGGAAATGGAGGATCAGGATTTGAGGCTGGATGCGCCTGCAGCCCTGCAGGTGAACCGGCAGACGGCGGCCAGGGCCAATATCCCGGTGCTGGAACGGTTGGAGAGTGTGGGGGCAATCCGGGATTTGTCCGTTAAAGGAGAACGAGTGCGCTTTACTTACGCGTCGCTTTTAATGAAAAAATGTCTTCAGAATCAGGGGATCTGGCTGGAGCTGTACGGGTATGTTACGGCGAAGCGCAGCGGCCTGTTCCATGATGTGCGCACCAGCCTGGTGGTGGATTGGGACAACGCCCGCGGCGGAGAGCGCGCCACCCGCAACGAAATCGACATCCTGGTGATTTGCGGCATTACACCGGTATTTATTTCCTGCAAAATGGGTACGCCCACGCCGCTGGCACTGTCGGAAATCAAGATCCTCAGCGAAAAGTTCGGCGGCGGGCAAACGCGCACGGTGGTGCTCACGGCAGCGGACGTACATCACGACAACCGCCCTTTGGCCCAGCGAGCTGAGGATTTGGACATTGACCTGCTGGACCGCAGCGATTTGGCCCGGGGGGATCTGCCCAGCAGGCTGCAGCGGATTGCACTTCGTCAGTGAAGCAGCCGGCCGGGGCAAAGCTGAGGCTTGACAAACGCTGTGGCGGCGGTTACAATGTAAGTATAAGTTCAACAACTGTCGAAAGTGAACGGAGGGAGAGCGATGGAACGGATTACAAGGCTGCCGGATGCGGAGCTGGTGGTGATGCAGGCGATCTGGCAGAAAGACACCCCCAGCACCCGCCCGGAGCTGGACGCCATTTTGGAGCCGCAGCGCGGATGGGGCCCAACAACCGTGCTGAACCTGCTGGCCCGTTTGGAAGCCAAAGGTTTTGTAGCCAGGCAGCGTCAGGGCCGCGGATACTTGTACCGTGCGCTGGTACGGCGGGAAGATTATCTGGCTCAGGAGAGCCAGGGCATGTTGCAGCGCATGTTTGGCGGCAGTGTCAAACAGTTTGTGGCGGCCCTGAACGGCGGACATGCCCTGAGCCGAAAAGATGTGGAAGAACTTTCGGAATACCTGGACGGATTGCGGAAGGGGGAGTGAGCCGTGGCGGGCTTTTTCCTGGATGCGCTGACCGTGTCGGCGGCAGCCGGTTTTTTGGCACTGGCGGTGCTGGCCGCCCGGCCGATGCTGCGGCGGCGGTACACGGCGCGCCTGCGGTGCGCCGTTTGGTGGGTGCTGGCAATATGGCTGTGCATTCCCCTCAAGTTCACATTGCCAGCTGCGCCGGTGCAGCTGGTGGTGCCGCAGGCGGTTGCACACCAGACGGTACAGCTGCCCCTTCCGCGCGCGGGGGAAGCGGCGTCTGCCGCGGAAAGCGGTGTGCAGCCGGAGACGGATGCGCTGCCTGTTCAGGGGCAGCAGGCAGACGCAACCGCAGTGCAGCCGGCGCAGGTACAACCTGCTGCTCCCGCGCAGGCATCGGATGCGGCCCAGGCGCCCGGCATACCTGCAGCGGCGCCGCCGCAGACCGACCCTGCGTCGGAGACCCCCGGTGCGCCAATGGGCAGCGGCGCGCAGGAGGAGCCGCAGGGACAGGATCGGGGATATGCCGGTAGTAATGCGGCGTCCCAGGTGCCCAATGTGTCCGAGGCGGCCGGTACGGATCTGCGCCTGTCGCCGGCACAGATCCTGGTGATTGGCTGGGCCGTGACGGCAGTGGTGATTCTGTCCGTGCGTTTGGGAGGCTACTGCATCTGGCGCCGGAAGATGGACCGCTGGAATGCCCCCATAGCGGACAGGAAAGTGCTGGCATGCGCTGACCGCGCCCGCCGCGCGGCCGGCTGCAGGCAGAAGCCCCCGCTGGTCAGTAACCCGAAGGCGGCATGCCCCATGGTGGTGGGGCTGCTGCGCCCCAGTGTACTGATGCCCGAGGGGCTGCAGGCGGATGCGCAAACAGCCATGATGCTGGTGCATGAGTACACCCATCTGGCACGGCGTGATATCGGGCTGAAATTCTGCTTGGTGCTGGCCAGCTCCCTGCACTGGTTTAACCCGGCTGTGTGGCTGATGGTTCGCGCGGCCGGGCAGGACATTGAACTGGCCTGCGACGAACAGGTGCTGCGGGGGCGCCCGGACGGCTGGCGGGACGCCTACAGCCGCGCGCTGCTGGCGGGCGCCTGTGCGCCGCGGGTGCTGCTGGCCACCCATTTTGCCGCCGGGAAAAAACGGATGATGCAGCGGCTGGCGGCGGTGTTTGAGCGCACGAACAAAAAACGCGGTGCTCTGGTGTTTACCGCCCTGGTGCTCATCGCCGCGCTGGGCGTCAGCATGGTGGCCTGCACGGTGACGCCGCTTATCCCCGGGGCCGGCACCGATAGCGAAGCCCTGGCGGCCATGGAAGAGCCCTGGCCCGAAGGTGCGGTGGAAGTAGTGCGGGCGGAGCCGCAAAAAGAGATCCTGTGGAAGGAACTGATTGCACTGGAGCCGGTGGAACAGCGCGTTTCCCAAAGCGATATGCCGGTTCAGCTGCTGTATGCGGATGTGCCTTTTCTGCAAGCAGAGGATGCGGCCGGCGGACAAACCGAATGGTTTTTTGATGAAAGCCGGATGGTCGGCCTGCGGGTAGAACCGGGCATGTTTGAGGATATGCCTCATCTGCTGCGCACCGAAGACGGCGGTGAAACCTGGCAGCGGGCCGATACCAGCCAGGCCGCCGTCGCCTCGCCGATGGGTTCCTATCGAGACCTTATTTTACATCCGTTTGCGGACGGGGCAGTTGTGCTGGAATATGCAACGGGCACCATGGCCAATGGCGGCTCATACATCTACCATTTGCTCAGCACCGATCAGGGGCGAACCTGGTATGTGCCGCGCATCGCAAAAGAATACCGGCAAGCCGGAAAACTTCTGTACCAGGCAGGGGTTCGCGCCGGCGGGGGGCTGAGCAGCAACCCGCTGCTGCCCTCTGCAACAGCAGCGGGTTCGTCCAACCGGGAGTACACCATCGGGGAGGACGGCACGATCGTCTGGGACAAGGCGGCCTATTTTGCTGCGCCGGCCGGAACGGCAGTGTATGCGGCATACAGCGCACAGGGCTTTGAAGACCCGCAGAGGCCCGGCGTGCTGGTGCAAACGCTTTTCCAACAGCCGGGATGCGATATTCGCTTGGTTTATGAAGGCCTTTCACAGCTGGAAGCGGCGGATGCGTCTGCGGAAGGCACCCATTATTATAGCGCTGGCTCGCCTGTAGGGACGGCGGGCAGCACGGAATACGGGGAAGGCGTTGTACTGCGCCTGTATGTCAATGGCCTGGAGGTCCCGGCCGGCTGGCTGTACCGGGATTACACAGCCGATTTGGCGGGCCGTGTATGGGCATCCTTTGTGCCGCCGCAGCTGCTGGAAGCACCGGCGGAGTTTGATGCCTTGCTGAAGCAGGCAGACCCGACGGCGGTACAGCTGGCCTACAATTTTGCACAGGCGCTGCTCAACAGCGATGAAAACCGGCTGTGCGAGCTGATCGTAGGCCAGGATGCCGCTTGGGTTCCGTTATACGGTGAGCGCTATCCCTTTGAGGATCTGACAGGATTTGTGTGCAGCGGTGCAGCGGTTTCGGCAGGAACACAAGAACAGGGCGCACCGGTGATGTTGACGCTGGATATTGCCCAGCCGGGGAAAACCGGGCTTTCGGCAGGCCGTCATGTGTATTGCCTGCGGTATCATGCACAGCAGGATGTGACGCCGGAGTCCTGGCCGGCGGCCGGCACGGTGGCAGAGCTGATTCCCCAGGAGCTGTACAGCGCAGTTGATGCAGATGCTTTGCAGACGGTTTTCGTGTTCCGTGCATATGGAAGCGGGGAGACCTTTGCAAGCGGTGAAGCACTGCTGCAGGAACACCCGGCCCAGGTGCTGGAATACCTGATGGTGGCCGGCGGGGATTCGGTTTACAGCGGCGAACAGTTGCACCGGGCTGCCGCACAGCTGCTGGGGATTGAGAACTACCGCCCCCCGCAAACAGACCGCGATCAAAACGAGGAATACTGGTTTGTGCTGAACTACGACGCGGCGGCGGACACTTATACCCTGGCGGATGGTTTCGGCGGCAGTACAGCGGATGTGGCAGCGGATGCGATGGCCTGGCATCAGCAGGAGGGAACGGACGGGACGGTACTGCTGACCCGATGGGATTTCAGGGATACGCTGCATATGATCCCCTGTGCGTCCATTGCCTATACGCTGCGCGCCAATACGGATGGGACCTGGCAGATCTGCAAAGCCGAGGCGGAAGAATCCATGCAGATTTACCAGAAGGGCGATGCCCGCATCGAGCCTTGGGTGCAGGACAGCACCGGAGCCGCAATGCAGACGGGTAGCCCGGGGCAGGTAACAGTGGCTGGCATCAGCCGGGAAGAAGGGCGCATCGCTGTCAGCAACATGGAGGCCTACCTGTCGTCTTCTACAAGTGGCGGAGCAATGCAGTTCCTCCCCGATCAGAACACAGTGGAAGTGGTTTGGTATCCCGGCAGCGATACGACACAAGCGGCAGTGTATGATGCCGTCGGAACACTTCTCTGCCTGGCCGATGATTTTGACGGCGAGCCGGCGGTGCGGGAGGGCTATTATACCGGTGCCATGGCGGCGGCCGTATTGCAGCAGGCCCGGGATTTTGTGCGCGCTGAATACAGCAGGCAAGGCGTCCAGGCCCCCATCGTGATCACAGCTGTACCGGCAGACCGGCCCGGTGACCAGCTCAGTGACAGCGAGATCGAGCAGATCGTGCGCACGGTCAGTAAAGGAGTCAGCTGGTTCCATATGTGGAGCACCTATTGGCTGGCGGATCAACAGGCGGAATGGATTGTTGTAGAGCAGATTCGGAACGGTTATGCGTATCAGCAGCGGTATCTTCCCTGTCTGGAGTTCCCGGACTATGCCGGGTTTGAAGCGGCTGCGGACAGCGTGCTGGCCCGCGATGAAGCGGGCCGCCCCGCCTACTCGGACTGGGTGGTGGAATGGAACGGAAAAGCCTATCTGCCCTATGGAAGCGGCGGAATCGGCGGGCCGATGAGCATTGAGCCGGTGGCCGTGGAGATTGTCAGCCGGGAGCCGGAACGCCTGGAAGTCGTGATCTGTGAGCAGTATTACAAAGAAGGAATCCCCCAGGTGCGGACCAGCCATGTGCTGACTGTACAGGACGGAAACTGGGTGATGGACGGGTTTTACGGCCAGGGCGACAGTACGTATGACGAGGCGAGGGATGCCTGGAATGCACTGTATGAGGACGATTATTTATACGATTCGGATTTTCAGGCGCTGTGGGCATCCATGGGGCTGGACACTGCGGGCCGTGCCTGGGCGCTTTCTGACGATGCCGCTTGGAATGCTTCCGGACTTGCACGTCTGAATTTTGTACAGGATCCGGACGATCCGACGGTTCGCTGGCTGCAAGTGGCGAATGAAGAAGGAACGGCACTGTATTGCCTGCAAGACGGACACTGGGATGAAACCGGAAGCCAATGCCTGCTGTTTGCCAGCCGCGAAGAAAATGGTGAAACGGTCTGGTATGAGGAAGGGCACCGGCCCATGCTGCTTGTCAATACGGGTGAACCCGGCGACAACCTGGTGGCTATGGCCTGGACTACAGAAGAAGAGCCGGCGGCGGAATTGGAAAGCTATTTTTACTACCGGGAAGATGAGCTGGCGCGCAAAGAAGCGCGCGCCGCACAGATGTGATGTCTGCCCGGCGCCCGGTACGGTCGGGATCTGAATATATGGATGTGCAAAAAGAGGCTGTACCGGCGGTACAGCCTCTTTTTTGCGGGCGCGCGCTGCGGGTTATTGCACTGTCTCCGCCAGACACCGATCCCGCAGGGGGTCAAACCCGTTCAGGCATACCTGTACCAGCTGGCCCTGGGTGCAGCCGGGGGCTTTGACCAGTACGGGGATGTACGCCCGGGTATATCCGGTAAACAGGTCTTTCGCCACAGGGCGTTCCAGCAGCACCTCGGCTTTTTGGCCCTTTCTGGCGTCGATTACCTGCCGGCGCACGGCGGCGGCGGCGGCCTGCAGCCGGTGGCTGCGGTCCAGTTTTTGAGTTTCCGTCAGCTGGCCGGGCATATCGTAGGCCGGTGTGCCGGCCCGGCGGGAGAAGCTGAACACATGCACTTTTAAAAATGCCATCTCCCGGACAAAGGCAACGCTTTGCGCAAATTCTTCTTCCGTTTCACCGGGAAAGCCCACGATGACATCGGTGGTCAGCGTGGCACCGGGCATGGCGGCGCGCAGTTTCTCACCCACTTTTCTATATTGTGCGGTGTCGTATACGCGGCGCATCCTGCGCAGGGTGGTGTCGGAACCGCTTTGCAACGACAGGTGGAATTGCGGACACAGGCACTTCACCCGTGCCATGCGGGCGATATCCTCATCGGTCAGTAAGTCCGGTTCCAGGCTGCCCAGGCGGATGCGCGCAGGGCCGTCGATGCAGTCGATTTTTTCCAGAAGTTCGGTGAGGTTGGTACCGGTGTCCCTGCCATAGCTGGGCAGGTTGATGCCCGAAAGCACCACTTCCTGGTAGCCGGCCCTGGCCAGGGCTTCCAGTTCCCGCAAAATGCTGGTTTCATCCCTGCTGCGCACAAATCCTCTGGCGCGGGGAATCACGCAATACGCGCACTGGCGGTTGCATCCGTCCTCGATTTTGATGAATGCGCGGGTGTGCCCCTCAAAGTGCTCCATGGGCAGCTCTTCAAACGCCTCGCCCTTTTCGTGGGGCAGGATCTCCACGATCCGCTGCCGGTCCTGCAGGAAACGCAGCACATTGTCCAGGATGTGCCGGCGCTCCCGGGCACCGCACACGATGTCGGCCTCTGCGACATCAGTGGCCTGCTGCGGAAAAGCCTGCGGAAAACAACCCGACAGCACAGTGACAGCATCAGGGTTTTCCCGTTTTGCCCGCCGCAGCCACTGCCGGCTTTTTTTATCTCCGCCAGCTGTTACGGTGCAGCTGTTTACGATATATATGTCCGCGGCCTCATCGGCGCCGGCCAGCTCGAAACCGTTTTGCCGAAACAGCTGTTCCAGTGCACCGGTTTCATTCTGATTGACTTTGCATCCCAACGTGTAAAATGATACTTTCATTCCATCCCATCCTTTACAGCCTTTATTATAGCGAAACGGGGCGAAAATCACAAGCGTTTGGCATGGAGGCTGCCGGTGCAACATATAGCTGTGGAAAGGAACGCTGCAAAGGAGGGTGCCCTATGGCACATAGAGTGAAGATCAAACGGCGGCTGGCGGCGCTGATGCTGGCGGCTGTGTGCGTATTGACAGGTCCGGCTGGTGCCTATGCCAGCGGCGGCCCGGACCAGGCGGCGGCACCGGCGCCGGCGGCACAGGAGGCGCCGGTGCCCCAGCAGGGGGATTTGACGGCACAGACACCGCCGGCCGCACAACCGCAGGCGCCGGCGGCTGAAGCCGAACAGCCCGGCGCTTCGCGCGAGCGGGAAGGATCGTTTTTCCGCCTGCCGGACGACGGCTGGCAGAACGACCCGACGGCCAAGGTGTCAGCGCCGGCCCAGCTTGCGCCGGCGGCAGATGCTTCTGCACTGGATCTGCCTTGCCGCAATGCAATCCTTGTCAATTTGGATACGGGCACAGTACTGTATGAACTGGAGGCGGATACGCGGGTGCCCATCGCCTCGATTACCAAGGTGATGACGCTGCTGCTGACCATGGAAGCGGTGGAGCAGGGGAAGGCCGCACTGACGGACATTGTGCCCGTCAGTGAACACGCATACAATATGGGCGGCAGCCAGATCTGGCTGGAGCCGGGAGAGCAGTTTACGCTTGATGAGATGATCAAGGCCATCTGCATTTCCAGTGCCAACGATGCGGCTGTGGCGGTAGCAGAATATATCGGCGGGTCGGAACCGGTGTTTGCAGAGATGATGAATGCCCGCGCCCAACAGTTGGGAATGACCAACACGCACTTTGTGAACGCCTGCGGGCTGGATGAGGAGGGGCACTATTCCTCGGCCCGGGATGTGGCTGTTATGAGCCGTGAACTGATGCGTCATCCCAAAATTCTGGAATACACAGGTATTTGGATGGACAGCCTGCGGAACGGCCAGACCCAACTGGTCAATACCAACAAGCTGCTGCGCACATACCAGGGCGCTACAGGCCTTAAAACCGGAACAACTTCCGGCGCGGGCGTTTGCATTGCAGCCTCTGCTACCCGGGATAATATGGGCCTGCTGGCAGTGGTGCTGGGGGCGGCCAGTTCTGCAGAGCGGTTCGAAGCGGCCCGTCAGCTGCTGGATTTCGGCTTTGCCGGCTGGCAGGTATCCGCCTGTCCGGAGGTGGCAGGCAGGGTACAGGCTCTTCCGGTGCGGGGCGGCACCTCTGAACAGGTGGCGCTGTCGTACCGTCTGCCGGAAAAGCTGTTGACAAAACGCAGCCAGGCGCAGGCCCTGACGGCACAGCTGGAACTGCCGGAGCGGCTGGAAGCGCCGGTACAGGCCGGCCAGCAAGTGGGGCAGGTGCAGGTGCTGTCCGACGGCCAGCTGCTGGGTACCTGGCCTGTCACGGCGGCGGGCAGCGTGGATGTGCTGGACTTCGGCGCGGCTTTGTCACTTCTCACAAAAGCGCTGTTCACTTTGTAGAATCGCGCCGATTCTTCTTGACAGGGCGCGCCGTTTCATTTATAGTTAATATAAAGAAACTTCGCTGGAGGCGTTGTGCATGAGCGTCAAGTTGAATGGAAAACACCTGGCCGGCTTTGTCCGGGAGGATGAATTGGCGGCGATCTGGCCGCAGGTAGAGGCGGCCCACCGCCAGCTGGCGGATCGGAACGGCCCCGGCAATGATTTTCTGGGCTGGCTGGATCTGCCGGTAGATTATGACAAAGAAGAATTTTCGCGCATCAAGACGGCGGCCCGGAAAATCCAGGCCGACAGCCAGGTGCTGGTGGTCATCGGCATCGGCGGCAGCTATCTGGGCGCCCGGGCGGCCATTGAGGCACTGAAGGGCATGATGTACAATGCCAAAGCCAAGGATACTCCTGAAATTTATTTTGTGGGCAATTCCATCAGCCCGGCATATCTGCAGGATATCATTTCGCTGTGCGAAGGCAAGGATTTTTCGGTCAACATCATCTCCAAGTCCGGTACAACGACGGAACCCGCCCTTGCGTTCCGGGTGTTCCGGGGCTTGCTGGAGAAGAGATACGGGAAAGAAGGCGCCCGGGCGCGCATTTATGCCACGACTGATAAAGCCAAAGGCACACTGAAAGAGCTGAGCGACAGGGAAGGCTACGAGACTTTTGTGGTGCCCGATGATGTGGGCGGGCGCTATTCGGTGCTGACGGCAGTGGGCCTGCTGCCTATTGCCGCAGCCGGGTGCGATATTGATGCCCTGATGGCCGGCGCCGCCCAGGCCCGGGATGCACTGGCCGTATGCAGCATGGAAAATGACTGCTACCGCTATGCGGCCCTGCGTAACATCCTGTACCGCAAGGGCAAGAGCGTAGAACTGCTGGCCTGCTACGAACCCAATTTCACGCTGATGAATGAATGGTATAAACAACTGTTCGGTGAGAGCGAGGGCAAGGACCACAAGGGACTGTTCCCCGCCAGCGTGATTTTCTCCACGGACTTGCACTCCATGGGCCAGTTCGTTCAGGACGGCGCGCGGATCATATTTGAAACGGTAGTGGATATCAAAAAGCCCCAGCAGGATTTGTACATTGAAAAAGATGCCGAGAATTTCGACGGCCTGAACTTCCTGGCCGGGCAGAATATGAGTGTGGTAAACCGCAAGGCCATGGAGGGGACTATCCTGGCCCACACGGATGGCGGCGTGCCCAATATCATTTTGGAAGTGGATGCGCTGGATGAACGCAGCTTGGGCTATCTGATTTACTTCTTCGAAAAGGCCTGTGCCGTTTCCGGCTATCTGCTGGCGGTGAACCCCTTCAATCAGCCCGGCGTTGAGAGCTATAAGAAGAATATGTTCGCTTTGCTGGGAAAACCCGGCTACGAGGCCCAGCGGGCAGAATTGGAAGCAAAGCTGAAATAAAGGCATGCATACCGAACAAGGAAACAACACCGATTCGGTGTTAGAATAAGGAGGATATTCCTATGATTCAACTGATTGTTGGCAGCAAAGGCTCCGGCAAGACCAAGAAACTCATCGACCAGATCAATGCATCTGCCAAAACGACTCCGGGCAACATTGTCTGCATTGAAAAGTCTATGAAACTGACTTATGACATTGACCATGCTGCGCGCCTGATCGATGTGGACGAATATAAAATCAGCGGCTATGATATGCTGTACGGCTTCATTGCCGGTGTGCTGGCTGGCAACTATGACATCGTTGAGGTGTATTTGGACGGCGTGCTGAAACTGGGCAACCATGACCTGGAAGGCCTGGGCGGCCTTCTGGACAAGCTGGCTGTGTTGACGGGCGAGGGCGTCAAAATGGTGGTTACTGTTTCGGCTGACCTGGATGAACTTCCGGAGAGCGTCAAAAAGTATCTGTGAGAATTTTGCGGCACCGGCTGTGCCGTGCAATACAGGGGCCTTGCCTGTTGGGCGGCCCCTGTATCTTTGTGCGCCGGGGCGGGCGTATCGCGAAAAAAATGCTTGACAAATGCAGGCTCGCTGAGTATAATTATTTAGCGACCGTTTGAGGGAACCAGTATGCTGCTTGATATTCAAAAGATTTTCAGCACCTATCGGGAGCCTGTCTGTGTACAGGCAGGTGTTGATCTTTCAACAGAGGATTTTCCCGGATATGCCGTTCCTGAACCTGTGGATGCCCGCGTGTGTGCTGTTTTGGAGGGGAACGTGCTGGATCTTTCTCTGGACATGGAGCCTGTGCTGCAGTTTCAGTGCGCCCGATGTATGGAAGAGGCCCGAAAAGTGTTCCCTGTCCACACGAGCTATGCGATCCGGAAAGGCGATTGGGCGGACCCGGACGCGGAATTGCCCTTTGCACCGGACGGAAAGCTGGATCTGCGTGAGCTGTGCTATTCCGAGCTTGTGGTGGAAGTGCCCACAGTGCTGCTTTGCAGTGACGATTGTGCTGGGCTGTGCCCGGTCTGCGGATGCCGTAAACCCTGTGCTTGCACGCAGGAAACCAGCGGTGTAGCTGTAGACGAAAGGCTTGCTATATTAAAACAACTGCTTACTGAATGAATTCACGTTGAGGAGGTGCTTAAAGTGGCAGTACCCAAAAGAAAGGTTTCCAAGGCAAGACGTGATAAAAGACGCTCCTCCGTGTGGAAGCTGACCGCCCCCACGCTGACCAAGTGCACGCAGTGCGGCGAGTACAAGCTCCCCCATCAGGTATGCGGCAATTGCGGCTACTATAAGGGCAAGGAAATCATCAAAAAGGAAGCGTAAGCTTCTGCGCAGAGGGGAAGGATATTCGCTATCCTTCCTCTTGTTTTATGTGTGCGGAGGGAAAGGGGGCCTGCATATGGCTGTGAAAGTCACAGGTGCGGAAAAAGGGTCTCCGGCGGAGCGTTGGAAGCTGGCCGGTACCACACTGCTGTCTATTGACGGCAACGAGATCAACGATATGCTGGACTATGAGTTCTACTCCTCCGGGCCGAAGCTGGAACTGGCGCTGATGCGCGGCGGGCAGCTGGACTATCTGCAGGTGGAAAAAGAAGAGTATCAGCCTCTGGGCTGCAATTTTGAAAGCTATCTGATCGACAAAAAGCATTCCTGCGCCAATAAGTGTATGTTCTGCTTTATCGACCAGCTGCCCAAAGGCCTGCGCAGCACGCTGTATTTTAAAGATGACGATGAACGGCTGAGTTTTTTGTTTGGCAATTATATCACGCTGACCAACCTCAGCCTCCATGAGGTGGAGCGCATCAAAAAGATGCATATCTCACCCATCAATATCTCTGTTCATACCATGGACCCGGTGCTGCGGGTACAGATGATGAAAAACAGGCGTGCGGGAGAAGTGCTGCGCTATATCGACGAATTTGCCGCCGCTGGGATCGAAATGAACTGCCAGCTGGTACTGTGCCGCGGTGTCAATGACGGGGAAAAGCTGACGGAAAGCATGACAAAGCTGGCCAGCCTGTATCCGGCTGTGAAAAGTGTCGCCGCTGTTCCTGCGGGGCTGACACGCTATCGGGAGGGGCTGCCGCACATCGAACCCTATGATCCTCAGGCGGCCGGCCAGGTGCTGGATATGCTGGAGGAATTTGGCCGGCAGTGCCAAGAACGGTACGGGGCGCGTATTGTGTATCCGGGGGATGAATGGTATCTGCTGGCCGGCCGTCCGATCCCGCCTTACGATTTTTACGACGATTTCTGCCAGCTGGAAAATGGCGTGGGCATGTGGCGGCTGCTGCATGACGAGTTTATGGAGGCATTGCCCGGCATGAAGCGCCCGCTGCTGCCCCGCCGTATTGACCTGGCTACCGGTGAGCTGGCGTATCCGCTGATCAAAATGCTGACGGATACGCTGCAGGCCATGTGCCGCAAAGTGCATATTCACGTGCATTGCATCAGGAACAACTTTTTCGGCGGCAATGTATCGGTGGCCGGCTTGGTAACGGGGACAGACCTGAAAGCCCAGCTGAAGGGACGCCTGCGCAGCCGTACGCTGGGAATTCCGGAAGTAATGCTGCGGGAAGAAGGGGACATGTTCCTGGACGATGTGACCGTGAAGCAGCTGGAAAAGGCGCTGGGCGTGCGGGTGCGCGTGCTGCCCAGCCGCGGCGGCGAGCTGTTGGCCGCTCTGCTGAAATGAACGCGCCCGCGCCATTCACCTGTCCGGGAATCGACAGGATCGGCCCCCTGTGCCCTGACCGAGCGGCCGAGGCACTGGCGCTGTTTTCCACGCGGATGGATTATTTCCGGGCCATCGGCGACCGCCCTACGCTGGAAGGCATACGTGCGGATATGGCAGAGCTGCCGCCCGGAACGCAGGCAGGCCAGAAACAATACCTGGGCCTGTGGAAAAGCGGACGGCTGGCCGCTGTGACTGACTTGGTGTGGGGATACCCCGATGGACGGACACTGTTCATCGGCCTGCTGCTTGTGGGACAGGCTTTTGCCGGCCAGGGCCTCGGCCGGCAGATCGTGGCCGGTATTGCGCGGCAGGCAATGGACCGTAAGCTGGAGCGGATGCGGCTGGCCTGTATGGCGGAGAACCGAAGCGGCAGGGCGTTCTGGCACGCTGTGGGTTTTTCCGTATCCGAATATCGCCGGCAGGCATACAACGGCAGAGATCTGCTGGTGATGGAACGCCGTCTGTGATGGTTTATTTTGCGGATCAACAGAAAGGAGCCATTATGGCAAAACCGATCGTGGCCATTGTGGGCCGGCCCAATGTGGGCAAATCTACCCTTTTCAACAAACTGATCGGCCAGCGGCTGGCCATTGTGGAAGATACTCCCGGCGTTACCCGGGATCGTTTGTACGGGAATTGCGAGTGGCAGGGAAAAGAATTTTTGCTGATCGATACCGGCGGCATTGAGCCGCGCACGGACGACGGCCTGCTGGCTCATATGCGCCAGCAGGCGCAGCTGGCCATTGATACTGCCGACGCCATCCTGTTTGTAACAGATATCCGGGCAGGCGTCACCGCCCAGGATGCGGATATTGCGGCAATGTTGATGCGCTCGGGCAAGCCGGTGATACTGGTGGTCAGCAAAGTGGACAGCCTGGGTGCGCCGCCCATGGAATTATACGATTTTTACAGCTTGGGCCTGGGCGAACCATATCCGGTTTCCGGCGTACACGGCCATGGCACCGGCGACGTGCTGGATGCGGTGAGCCGATATCTGCCGGCTGCCGATGAAAGCGCTGAAGAAGAGGATCGTATCCCTGTGGCCGTCATTGGCCGGCCCAATGTGGGCAAATCCAGTTTGGTAAACTATATCCTGGGTGAGGAGCGGATGATTGTTGCCAATGAAGCGGGCACTACCCGGGACGCGGTGGACAGCGATGTGGATAATCAATTCGGCAGATTTACTTTTATTGATACTGCTGGCCTGCGCAAGCGTGGCAAGGTGGAGGACGGTGTGGAGCGTTACAGCGTGCTGCGCAGTTTGGCGGCGGTGGAGCGCAGCCGTGTGTGCGTCATCCTCATCGACGCCGCTGAAGGGTTCACCGAACAGGATTCCAAGGTGGCCGGCTATGCACATGAGCAGGGCAAGGCCTGCATCATTGCTGTGAACAAATGGGATGCAGTGGAAAAAGACGACCGTACCATGCAGCAGATGCGCAAGAAACTGGAGGGGGATTTCTCCTTCATGTCCTACGCGCCCATCATTTTCATTTCGGCCAAAACCGGCCAGCGGGTGGACCGCCTGTTCGAGCTGATTCAGTATGTGGACGGGCAGAATGCTATGCGCATCACCACCGGCATGCTGAACGAGCTGCTGGCCCGCGCTACGGCCCGCGTGCAGCCGCCTTCGGATAAAGGACGCTATTTGAAGATCTACTATATGACGCAGATCGGCGTGCGGCCGCCTACGTTTGTGTGCTTCTGCAATTCCAAGCAGCTGTTCCATTTCTCATATCAGCGCTATATTGAAAATCAGATCCGTGAAACCTTCGGCCTGGAAGGTACACCCGTCCGCCTGGTGCTGCGCGAGCGCGGAGAAAAGGCATGAGTCTGCAGAGGGGGGATCCTTGTGCTGAATGATACAAAAAGCATTGTCCTGTATGTGCTGTTCTGCGGCGTTATTCCATATTTGCTGGGATCGCTGAGTTTTTCCATCATTGTATCCAAGGGGATTTACCATCAGGATATCCGCAAGTTCGGCTCCGGCAACGCGGGCATGACCAATGTGCTGCGCACCTTCGGCAAGAAGGCTGCAGCCCTCACCATCGTGGGGGACATTGGCAAGGGCGTGGCGGCAGTGCTGCTGGTCAAGTGGTTTTTCTCCATGCATTTCAATGACCAGATCTATCATCGCGGTGAGGTGCTGGGCATCTATTTGGCGGCGTTTTTTGCGGTGATCGGCCATGTGTATCCGCTGTATTTCGGCTTCAAAGGCGGCAAGGCTGTCAGTGTGGCCACCGGCGCCATCGCGGCCATCGAGCCGCTGCTTCTGGTGCCGCTGGTGATCATCTTTTTTGCGGTGCTGTTTGCAGGCAAAATGGTGTCATTGTCCAGTGTCAGCTGTGCGGCGGCATACCCCATCCTGACGCTGCTGTACTACTGGCTGTGCCTGGGCGCTGCGCCGTCGATCACGCTGACGGCTACCGTCGGCGCACTGATCATGGCGGCTCTGGTTATCTGGCTGCACCGCGGCAACATCAGCCGCATCCGGGCGGGCACGGAGTACAAATTCTTCCAGAAGAAAAAATGAGCGGCCTTAGGTTTCGTTAGAAGACGCAGGAAGGAGCTGCCGCTTGGCCGGTACAGGCGGCAGTTTGGCCGGGAATGACAAAATCGAAAAAAACACTTGCATTTTTATCTTGGATTTGGTATACTATTCTAGCTACTTGTGAAAGAGGAGGTGCAGTAAGATGGCAAAATGTGATTGCTGCGGCAAAGGCGTGACCTTTGGCATTAAGGTGTCCCACTCCCACCGCCGCGCCAACCGTGCTTGGAAGCCCAACGTGCGAAGAGTGAAAGCAGTAGTGGACGGGACCCCCCGTTATATCTACGCCTGCACCCGTTGCCTGCGTTCCGGCAAAGTGACCCGTGCGCTGTAAGTGTGCATAACAGCAAGCCCTGTGCCCCGGCACAGGGCTTTTTGCTTTGCGCCGGCTGCGGTATTCTCTACGATGCGTTTGTTGCGCCGGGGCGGCTGGCCGGTTATACTGTTCAGGGGGAGGAGGGATCCCGGATGAACGGCGAAAAAATAGGGGTGCTGATCAGGCGCCTGCGCTGTGAACAAAGGCTGACCCAACGGCAGCTGGCCGAACGCCTGCATGTATCGGACCGTGCCGTCTCAAAGTGGGAAAATGGCAGAGGATGCCCGGATATTGCGCTTCTGAACCGTTTGTGCGATGTGCTGAATGTGGATGTGGCACATTTGCTGGAAGGAGAAGCGGCGCCCAATCCCCCGGAAGGAGGCAATATGAAAAAGAACCGCTATTACGTGTGTCCGTCCTGTGGGAATTTGGTGATTGAAACCGGGGAAGGGGCGGTATCCTGCTGCGGACGCCCGCTGACGCCGCTGGTGCCGACCAAAGCCGGTGAGAAGCAGCGCCTGCAGGCACAGCGTGTGGAGGATGAATGGTTCATTACAACAGATCATCCAATGACCAAAGAATCCCACATTCCGTTTGTGGCATTTGTCACCGGAGAGCAGATGATCCTGACGCGTTGCTATCCGGAGTGGGATCTGCAGCTTCGCCTGCCGGTGCGCCGCCACGGGCTGCTGTTGTGGTATACCCCGGAAGATGGCTTGCTCACGCAGCTGCTGTGAGGAATGCCCGGCGGTCTCTCGGCGCCGGGGCCGTCCACGCTGGCGGCTGCCGTTTTGGAAAATGTCAGAGAAACGGGGCCTGCAGGCCCGGTGAATAGATGAAAAGGGCATGCCGCGGCTGCGGCGTGCTTTTCTGTTTTGCACTCAGCGTAGCCGAGTTCTGCTGTCGCGGCGAAAGACTTGATAAAAGTTGTGGCGTCTTTTTGGCGTTTTTGCCTGCATTCGGCCGGCAACGCTCCTTCCGGCCTGCTGCAGGGCCGGCGGAAGAGGCTTTCCCATCCTGCAAACCGACGGGATCTGGACCGTCATTCCTGCCGTGAGGAGCAAACACGCCCGGGCATACTTGCCCTTTTGTATGCCGGGTGATATAATAAATTATCTATGGTGCAGCCGCGCAGGCGGGCAGAAAGGGGAGAAGTGCCGATGGACTGGAATCTGCTGGCCGTATATCTGGCCCGGGCCGTTGCACTTTTAACGGCGATTCCCGTTCATGAGAGCGCCCATGCCTGGGCTTCTTGGAAACTGGGAGATCCTACGGCCAAAAATGCCGGCCGCCTGTCGCTGAACCCACTGCGGCATTTGGACCCTTTTGGCGCGCTGTGTATGCTGCTGGTGGGCTTCGGCTGGGCCAAACCGGTTCCGGTGGCGGCAGTCACACGCTTCCGTCATCCTCGGCGGGATATGGCGCTGTCGGCTGCGGCGGGGCCGCTCTCCAATTTGTTCCTGGCATACCTGTGTATGGTTTTGTATAAGCTGGTGTACTATTTGGCCCCTTACACCACCGCATGGGTTTTTGTGTGCACGGTGCTTATCACGATGCTGCAGGTGAATGTGACACTGGCGGTGTTTAATTTGCTGCCGGTGCCGCCGCTGGACGGCAGCCGCATTTTCAATGTGCTGCTGCCGCCGCGCGTTTACTTCGGCGTTATGCGGTACGAACGGTATATCCTGCTGGGATTGTTTGCCCTGCTGTGGCTGGGCGTGCTGGATGGACCGTTGAATTTTTTGTATGCCGGTGCGCTGAACGCATTGGAACTCGCTACACGGTATATTGATTGGATCTTGCTGCTTTTGCGCTGAACCGGAGGCTTTGATGGAACAGCTGACATTTCATATAGAAGACTTTGAAGGCCCGCTGGACCTGCTGCTGTACCTGGTCTCCAAGAACAAGATGAACATCTACGATGTGGAGATCCTGTCCCTGATTGATCAGTATGTGGCAGTGGTGCACGGCTTCAGCCCCGAGGAAATGGACCGCGCCAGCGAATTTATTGAACTGGCCGCGCGGTTGGTGCAGATGAAATCTTACTTTCTGCTGCCCCGCAGTGAAGAAGCGGAGCGGATCAAGGAAGAACTGACCGGCCTGCTGGTAGAGTATTCTCTGTGCAAACAGGTGGCCGGCCGCCTGCGGGAAATGGGAAAGGGCGTGTTCAATGCGGTACGCCCCGCAATGGAGACAGAGCCGGACCATACCTATCGCCTGCGCCACGATGCGCAGGTGCTGGCGGACGCGTACGATGCCCTGCGCGGAAAAGGGGTGCAGAATCCTGCGCCCCGGGCCGAACAGTTTGAGGCGCTGACGGCGGCACCCTTTGTCAGCGTGGGGTCCCGTATCATTCATGTGCTGCGCGGGCTGGTAACGGGCAAGGTAAAAAAGCTGCGCCAGCTGTTTGCCAAGGACGGGAGCCGCAGCCAGACCATCGCCACATTCCTGGCTGTGCTGGAATTGGTTCGGGCAGGCCGTATCTGCATCGACCCGGATGAAAGCCTGTCGGTGAAGCGATGAAGGGGGAGAAGGGATGGATCTGAAGCATGCGAAGGGAGCTGTGGAAGCAATGCTGTTTGCCCACGGCGAGCCGGTAAGTGCTGCACAGCTGAGCGAAGTGCTGGAACTTGACGAGGAGACGGTCATCCGGCTGCTTCATAGCCTGCAGGATGACTATGAATCGCAGAACCGCGGCCTGTGCCTGCTGCGCCTGGAGGAGCGCTGGCAGCTGTCCACTAAGAATGCTTACAGCAGCCAGGTGAAAGCGGTGCTGGATAAACGCCGCAACACGCCGCTGAGCCAGGCGGCTCTGGAAACGCTTGCGATTATCGCATACAACCAGCCGGTGTCCCGTTCCTTTGTGGAACAGGTGCGCGGTGTGGATTCCTCTTCCGCGGTGCAGACACTGATCCAGAAAGGGCTGGTGGAGGAGGCGGGACGGCTGGATTTGCCCGGCCGGCCGGTATCCTTTAGAACAACGGATGTGTTTTTGCGCACTTTTGGACTGCATGACTTGTCCGAGCTGCCGCCGCTGCACGGGGAAGAAAACTTTCCGGCTGCGGATGAGCCGGCGCCTGCGGTACAGCAGGCGCCGGAGGACGGCGGGCCGGGGCCCGCCGACGGCTGATGCCGCCCCTGGCTTGGGCGGCACTGGCCTTGCTGGCCTTGCTGGTGCTGCTGCTGGCTGTACCGGTGCGCATTGAGGCGCAGGTGAAGTATGACGCGCCTTCGCTGCGGCTGAAGGTCCTGTTTGTGTCAGTACAGCTGTGGCCCCCCAAAGAAAAGCGCCGACGCCCAAAAGCGGAAAGCCGGCGGCCTCAGCATCTGCGCGGGGCCTCTTCGGAACAGCAGGCGGCCAAAGCCGGACAGGATGCGGCAGAAAAGGCAGGGGGTCCGGATTTGCAGCAGGCAGATGAGAAAGAGGCGGTGCCGTCCGGCGGTGTGCAGCCTCACCTGCGGGATTTGGTGCACGGCGCACGGCTGTCGGACCTTGTGCGGATCATTACCACGGCCGGCGGCATCATGCGCCTGGTGTTCCGGGTGATCCGGGTGCGGGATGTGCAGCTGGTGCTGCCCGTCCATGATGAAGATGCTGCCCAAACGGCCATTCAGTACGGGCAGGTGCAGGCATGGCTGGGCGGTATTTTCGGGACGCTGCAGAATTTTCTGGATTTTCGCCTCAAACAGGTGGATATCATCCCGGATTTTGCGGGAAGTTATAAATATCGCAGATATTTCTATTGTAAAATCATGGCCACACCGTTTATAATGATGGTAGCGGCCATCTACGCGTTTACACGCCTGCGGGCCGGGCGCGGTATCTAACGGCTGGGAGGTTTTATTATGGCGGAACGGGAGCATCCGATCCAGGGTCTGATGGATGTGACGCTGGAAAAGATCAAAAAAATGGTGGATTCCAACACCATCATTGGCAATCCCATCAATATGGCGGATGGCACCATGATCCTGCCCATCTCCAAGGTGACCTTCGGCTTTGCTTCCGGCGGATCGGATTTCCCCAGTAAAAGCAATAAAGAATTGTTCGGCGGCGGCGGCGGTGCCGGCGTCAGCATTTCACCGATTGCCTTTTTGGTGGTACATGGAAGCAATGTGCGCATGATCCAGCTGGCGGATACATCCAACAGTGTAGACCGCGCCATCGGCATGGTGCCGGAAATGGTGGACAAAATTGCAGACCTGTTTAAAAAAGAACCGAAGGAACAAAACGATTCGGCCGGCGAGACGTGAGCCTTCCCGGCGGGGCGGGAGCGTATGGAAACGGCTTCCGCCTTTTTTACGGCAAGGAGAGTGGATATGAAAGAGCGAATTCAAAAAGTGCTCAGCGAACAAGGTGTATGCTCCCGCCGGGCGGCGGAGGAACTGCTGCGCCAGGGCCGGGTGAAGCTGAACGGCCATCCGGCCGGGCTGGGGGATAAGATGGACCCGGCCCAGGATATTCTGAGCGTAGACGGACAGCGGGTATATATGGCGCGCCGGACCGAGAAGTATTACTATATGCTGCACAAACCCCGGGGCTATATTACCACCACCAGCGATGAGCGCGGCCGCAAGACGGTGATGGATCTGATGGCGGATGCCCCGGTGCGGGTCTATCCGGTGGGCCGCCTGGACAAGGACAGCGAAGGGCTGCTGCTGCTGACCAATGACGGTGAATTTGCCAATCTGCTCACCCATCCCAGTCACGGTGTGTCCAAGCTGTACCGGGTAACTGTGCGTCCCCACGCCAGCGAGGAGCAGATCCTCGCATTGACAGATGGTGTGGAGCTGGACGACGGCACCAAAACACAGCCGGCGGTGATCCGGGTGGTGAGTGATGAACCCGGGCGCACCGTGCTGGAAATGACCATCCGTGAGGGGAAAAACCGGCAGATCCGCCGAATGTGTGAGGCCGTGGGGCTGGATGTGATCCGCCTGCGGCGCACGGCTCTGGGTGCGGTACGGCTGGGGATGCTGCAGCCCGGGCAGTATCGGGAACTGACAAGCCAGGAAGTCAAAGCACTGCGGGTGGCTGCCCAGCGAGGCAAGGCTACGGCGCAGATCCGGAAAAATACCCAACGGAATGCCCAGCGGCGGGCGGCGGCAAAACCGCACGGCGTGCGTGCGCCAAAAGGTGCCGCAGCCCGCAGGCGGAGGGAGGCGGGCCGGTGATGGTGGTGATGCGTCCTATTGACGAGCCCGCCGTTCTGGACGAGCTGGATGCCGGGCGCTTTGGCGGCGCGGCATCCGGCCTGCGGGGTTATGTGGTGATGGAAGGGCCGGCTTATCACGGCTGGGCGTTGTTCAGGGTGGAAGCAGGTACGACGCAGGTGCTGGCCTGCTGCCTGGATGAGAAGCCTCTGGTGGATGGCGCTGTGCGGGCCTGTGTGGCAGCGGGCGAAAACGCCGGTGCGGTACGGTTTTCCATCTGCACCGATGACGCGCTGCTGGCGGAATGGCTGCGGGTGTTCTGCCCGGGTCGCACACAGCCTGTAGAGAACAGTGTGCTGTTGGGCGGCTGTGCTGCATCTCAAAGGCCGGCACTGGCTGAAGACAGGTGAATTTTCGGTAAAATCCCGCAAGAAATTGCAGAATTTTACCGGGAGACTCTTGTTATTCATTTGTCAAAATAGTATAATAAAATTAATTTGGATTTAATATCCCCGGGCACTTTTCCGGGGATCAAATCGAAGCAGGAGGTCTGTTCATGGCAATCGCAACATCCGGCAAGGACGTCCTTGCCAAATTTTACGACGAAGGCGCATATCGGGAACTGTACGCCCAAGGGCAGAGCGCCGTGGTGGCTGCTTTCGGCAGCGCAAACGGCACACCCGCTTATGCAGTGTGCCAAACCGGTGCGGCTATGTCCGCAAAAGATGCGGCAAAAGTAGTGAAGACGCTTCAGCTGGCTGCCGAGACGGGCAACCCTGTGGTGACGTTTTACCAGTCTGCCGGCGTCAAGCTGGAAGAAGGGCTGGATGCCCTGGCCGGGACTGCGGAGGTAGCGGACGCCGTGGCCAAGATCAGCGGTGTGGTGCCGCAGATTGCCGTGGTGACCGGTCTGTGCGGCGCATCCAACGCATTGGCGGCGGCCAATGCGGATTTGTGCATCATGAGCCGCGAGGCCCAGCTGTTCCTGACCGCCCCCTTCACCAGTGCGGCGGCCGGTGACAAGAAAGAGGGCGCCGGCTCCGCCGATTTTGCAGCCAAGGCCGGTGTGGCGGCCATTGTGGTGGATAACGCCGAAGAGGCTGCTGCCAAGGCGGCAGAACTGGTGGGCCTGCTGCCTGCCAACAACCTGGCCGGCCCCGCTGTGTTTGAGCCTGCGGCGCCTGCCGGTAGCTATCAGCTGGCCAAATACAAAGCAGAAGACGCCGTAAAATCCCTGGCCGATGCAGACAGTGTACTGCCTTTGTACGAAGGCTGCGGCAGCCGCGTGTACACTGCGCTGGCCACTGTGGGCGGTAATGTGGCCGGCATCGCCGCCACGGAAGATGCCGCGCTGTGCCGGGAGTCTGTCTCTAAGATGGCGCGCTTTGTGCGCCTGTGCGATGCTTTCAGCATTCCGGTTGTCACTGTGGTGAATACCGAGGGCTTTGCCGCCACCAGCACCGGCGATGAGGCCGGCGGCCTGCGGGAGGCGGCCCGCCTGTCCGGCACTTATGGTGATGCCACCACCGCACTGGTGAATGTTATCACCGGCAAAGCATACGGTGCCGCGTGCGCCGCTATGGCTCATGCGGATCTGACGATCGCTGTGGAGGGGTGCACCATCTCTCCGCTGGACCCGAAGGCGGTTGTCACGGTTCTGTACAAAGAAGAGCTGGAACAGGGCAATAATATTGCCGGCGATACCGCTAAGAAAGCAGCCCAGTACGCCGCTGAACACTGCAGTGCCGCTGCAGCGGTGGCTGCCGGCCTGGCGGACTTTGCGGTGCCTGCTGCAGAGGCCCGCGCCGCATTGGTGAGCGCACTGGATATGCTGAGCACCAAACGCACCCAGCGCCTGCCCAAAAAGCACGGCAATATGGCGCTGTAATGGCTATGGCCAGTCCGTCGAATTGGAAAGCAATCGGATGAATCAAGAATACAGGAGGAATTTCTCATGAAAACTTTTAACATCACCGTCAACGGCATTCCTTACAGCGTCACTGTGGAGGAGACTGCCGGCGTGCCTGCGGCTGCGCCCGCCCCGGCCCCTGTGGCTGCGGCCCCGGCCCCTGCAGCTCCGGCTCCCGCACCCGCCCCTGCGCCTGCCGCCGAGCCCGTGCCGGCTCCTGCGCCCGCTGTGGGCGGCACCACTGGCGCCGTTACCATCACCGCCCCGATGCCCGGCAATATTCTGGATGTGAAAGTATCCGTGGGCAGCGCGGTGAAGACGGGCGATGTGCTGTGCGTGCTGGAAGCTATGAAAATGGAGAACGAGATCGTTGCGCCCCAGGACGGCACCATCGCTTCTGTGAACTGCACCAAGGGTGATGTGGTGAACGCTGGCGATCTGCTGGTGTCCCTGAACTAATTGACAGCGAGGTGAACGACTTTGGCTAAGAAACCGATCAAAATTACCGAGGTGTGTCTGCGCGATGCGCACCAGAGCCTGATCGCCACGCGCATGACCATGGATGAGATGCGCCCGATCCTGCCGGCCATTGATGAAGTTGGTTACTTCTCTGTGGAGTGCTGGGGCGGCGCTACCTTTGACAGCTGCATCCGCTTTTTGGACGAGGACCCGTGGGAGCGCCTGCGCATCCTGCGCAAAGAGATGCCCAATACCAAACTGCAGATGCTGTTCCGCGGCCAGAATATGCTGGGCTATCGTCACTATGCCGATGATGTTGTGGAGTATTTTGTGCAGAAGTCTGTGGCCAACGGCATCGATATCATGCGTATTTTTGACGCGCTGAACGATCCGCGCAACCTGCAGACGGCCATCAAGGCGGCCATCAAGGAGAAGGCCCACGTGCAGGCCTGCATCAGCTACACTCTGAGTCCTGTGCACAACAACGAGTACTTTGCCAATTACGCCAAAACCTTGGAGGAAATGGGTGCCCACAGCATCTGCATCAAGGATATGGCCGGCCTGCTGACGCCCTATTCCACCTACGAGCTGGTGAAGGCGCTGAAGGAGAAGGTATCCATCCCGGTGGACATCCACAGCCACTACACCTCAGGGTTGGCCTCCATGTCCATCATCAAGGGCATTGAAGCCGGCGCGGACATTGTGGACACTGCCATCAGCCCCCTGAGCCTGGGTACGTCCCACATGCCCACGGAAAGCCTGGTGGCTGCCCTGCAGGGCACTGAGTATGACACCGGCCTGGATCTGAAAAAGCTGAACGTAGTGCGCGCCCACTTTGCCAAGCTGCGTGAAAAATACCTGGCCAGCGGCCAGCTGAGTCCGAAAATGCTGGGTGTAGACGCCAACACGCTGCTGTACCAGGTGCCCGGCGGTATGCTGTCCAACCTGCTCAAACAGCTGAAAGACGCCGGTAAGGAGGACAAACTGGAGGAAGTGCTGGCGGAAATTCCCCGCGTGCGCGAAGATTCCGGTTACCCGCCGCTGGTGACGCCCACCAGCCAGATTGTGGGTACCCAGGCGGTGTTCAACGTGATTTTGGGCGAGCGCTATAAAATGGTGACCAAAGAATTCAAGGGCTTGGTGCATGGTGATTACGGCCGCACCCCGGCGCCTATTTCCGAGGAATTCACCAAGCGAATCCTGGGCGATGAAAAGCCTATTACCTGCCGCCCGGCAGACCTGCTGGAGCCGGAGGTGGAGAAATTGAAAGCCGAAGCTGCCAAATATGTGCAGCAGGAGGAAGATGTACTGACTTATGCCATGTTCCCCCAGGTGGCTCCCAAATTCTTCGAAAAGCGCAATCTCAAGCAGATGGGCGTGGACGGCGACCATGTGGATTTCGCCAACAAGTCCCATCCCGTTTAATTGTTTTGTCCGGGCCGCTCCGCAAGGGGCGGCTCTTTCTGCTGCAGGGCCTGCGATATGGCCGATTTTGTAAAATCATGCCGAACGCATGAAAAGCACTTTTCTTTCGCCGGCGGATATGGTATCCTTAGAATAAGCTTTGCGAATCAAGCGGAAAGGAAGAACGTTTATGAGACGGTTTGTTTCGTTGCTGACTGCCTTGTGCCTGGCGGCCACCATGCTGGCGCCTGCGGCTATGGCAGATGCGGCATCCATCCCTGGGCAGGCGACTGTGTCTGCGGCTCCGGTAGAACTTCAGAATGACGGTATCCCGGCAGAACCGGCCTCGGCTGCGCCGGAAGGGGACGAGCCTGTTGGAGTGGATGCGGCGTCCCTGGCGCCTGCCCCGGCAGACAGCCTGGAAGAGGTGCCGCAGACGGGTGAAGCCGTTGCGGGCACTGTGGACAACACCAAGGATGACGTGGTGCTGGAGGACGGGGAGCTGACAGAGGACGATACGGCGGATCCCGAAGAGGAAGCCGTTTCGGTTGAGATCATCCGCGGCAGCCGTGACGGCAGCCAGGCGCTGGAGAGTGCCCCGCTGACCGGTGGTGCGGAAGGAAGTGTGATCACCGGTACGGTGGAATTGACCGGCCTGGTGGATATGGCCAAAATGGCTGCCCAGTACAATGAAGAAACCACGACAACGTTTACCACCTTCGGCGACCAGCTGACGCAGTTCAATGTCAGTGTGGACGGCACGGCTTATGCGGTGGGGCCCCATGTGAAAACAGCTTATGATGCACTGGCGGCCGACTTTGCCAGCGGCCAGAGCGGCCACATCTTCCTGCAGGACACTGAAGTGCCCAGCGTAGCGCTGTATCTGCCCAGCAGCATGGTGGACGGTGTGTCGCTCAATGCAAGCGGCACGGCACTGGTACGGGCCATGGCGATTCTGGCTGGCTTTGCTTTTGACTGGGATACCCCGGAGATGTTCTGGAGCAACAGCGCCATCAGCTATCGTGCGGCAATCCGCACCAGTGACGGCGCCTGTGTGATCAGCCTGCTGCCTTTGGTTAAAAATGAGTTTGAATCTCTTTCCGTGCGCCAGAGCGTCCAGGCCACGGTGCAGGCCCAGGTGGCCCGGCTGGTGGCCAACACCGACGGTATGACCGAGCGGGATGCTTTGACGTATTATCACGACTGGCTGTGTGAGAACAATACCTACAACAACGCGGCATTCACCTCCATGGGCAATTATACTTCGGCTTTCCCATGGTCGGCGGCCAGCGCCTTGCTGGGCAACTCGGGCAGCTACAACGAGGGACCTGTGTGCGAGGGCTATGCCCGCGCCCTGCAGTGGCTGTGCAAGGAAACCGGCATTCAATGTATTTTGGTTGTCAGCGATGATCACATGTGGAACAACGTGGTCATCGATGATAAGTGGACCGGTGTGGACGTCACATTTGACGACAACGCCACGGGCTACAGCCACACATATTTCCTGCGGGATGATTTGAACGGATCGGCCAATCATCACATCAGCTATCTGAATGTGGGCAACGGCGGTTATGTGGCTTTCGCCTATCCGGCGCTGGGACAGGTGGATCAGGTGTCTGCTTTTGTCACCCGCCTGTATACGACGCTGATGGACCGGAATCCGGATACTGACGGCAAGGGGATGTGGGTCAGCCAGCTGAAAAGCGGTGCCATGGGCGGCGCCGAAGTGGCATACGGCTTTGTTGTCAGCACCGAGCTGAAAAACCGGAACCTGACCGATGACCAATATGTGGAAGCGATGTACGAAACCTTTATGGACCGCGCTTCCGATGCGTCCGGAAAGGCCAGCTGGCTGGACTGGATGGCGCAGGGGGTCAGCCGCAACCTGGTGTTCAAAGGCTTTGTTGAGAGCAGTGAATTTAACAGCATCTGCCAGCGCTACGGCATTGAGCGGGGAACGGTGACTTTCCCCAATTATGCGGATCAAAACCTGCTGGTAACGCTGTTCGTGCTGCGGCTGTATACCAAAGCACTGGACCGCACGGCCGACCTGAACGGTGTAGAGGATTGGTGCGAATGGCTGATCAACGGTTGGGCAACCGGTGCCAGTGCAGCGGAAGGTTTCTTCTTCGGTGTGGAATTTACCAATAAGAATTTCTGCAACGAACATTTCCTGGAACATCTTTATGCCACCTTTATGGACCGTACGCCCAGCGAGCGGGAAATCGCGTTCTGGACGGATGAACTGGAGAGCGGGATGACAAGGGAAGAGGTGTTCAACGGCTTTGCCATGAGCACGGAGTTTGGGGCCATCTGCGGCAATGCCGGCATTGCGCAGGGCCAGCCCATCACGGTGCCCACGGGTTCCGGTACGGTGCAGAACGGCCCGTGCAGTGTCTGTGGCAAAGAAGACGGCGCACAGGAGCCGGAGACCCCGGCTGACCCCGAAACGCCCGGTGAAACGCTTCCCGACACAGTGTGGCTGGCAAATGCCGACAGCAAGATTTATCACAGTGACCCTACATGCAGCAATATGAGTACGCCGGTGGAAGTGCCTTTGGACGAGGCACAGGCCAACGGATGCCGTCCCTGTGAAAAGTGCTGCTGAAATGATCTGCAAGGCAGGATGGGTGACCATCCTGCCTTTTCCTGTGAAATCGTTGTGGCCTGGCTTGCAAAAACAGCTGAAAAAGGGTAAAATAAAAATATCTATTATCTGCTTTGCAGCGGAAAAGGGGAAGGCCAATGATTTTCAGTATGACGGGCTATGGCCGGGCACAAATGGAATTGAACGGGCGCGACATCACGGTGGAACTCAAAAGCGTGAACTCCCGCTATTTTGAGTACACGTGCCGGATGCCGCGCAATTTTTCATTTTTGGAAGACCGGCTGAAAAAGCTGGTGTCGGCGTCGGTATCCCGGGGAAAGGCAGAGCTGGCACTGACCGTGGTGAATGTAGCGGCGGAGGATGTACAGATCGCCGCCAATTTGGAATTGGCCCGCCAGTATTACAATGCGGCGGAGGAGATCCGTCGGGATGTGGGCGGCCAGGCGCTGTCCATCGATGCGCTGTGCCGGCTGCCGGATGTGTTCACGGCCCGACGGGCAGAAGTAGACGAGGAACGGCTGTGGCAGGACGTCCGGCAGGTGGCACAGCAGGCCATAGAGAATTTCCTTCAGATGCGCGCGGCGGAAGGCGGAAAACTAAAGGAGGATATCCTTGCCCGGCTGCAGACGCTGGAGGAGCACGTGGCCCAAGTGGAACGGGACAGTGCCGGGCGCGTGCAGCGCTATACCGAGCGGCTGTACCAGAAGTTGTCTGCCATTCTGCAGGACCGCACGGTGGATGACGCCCGTGTCCTTACTGAAGCGGCCCTTTTTGCTGACAAGACCGCGGTGGACGAGGAGACTGTGCGCCTGCACAGCCATATTGCCCAGTATCGTTCCATGCTGGAACTGAATGAACCGGTAGGCCGCAAGCTGGATTTCCTGACGCAGGAGCTGAACCGGGAGACCAATACCATCGGCTCGAAATGTTCCGAGCTGGACATCACGCGCCTGGTGGTGGAGATGAAGGGCGAAATCGAGAAGATCCGCGAGCAGATCCAGAACATCGAATGAAATGAGGGACAGGAAATGAAACTGATCAATATCGGATATGGCAATATGGTCAGCGCCAACCGCCTGATTGCCATCGTCAGCCCGGAATCCGCCCCCATTAAACGCATCATCCAGGAAGCCCGGGACAAGGGTGCATTGATCGATGCCACCTACGGGCGGCGCACCCGCGCGGTGATCATTATGGATTCCGATCACGTGGTCCTCAGTTCGGTGCAGCCGGAAACGGTAGCCAACCGGCTGGCTGAGGATGATGAAGACGAGGAGGCGTTGGAAGATGAATAAAGAGCGTTATCTGCTGGTGGTGTCCGGCCCGTCGGGCGCCGGCAAGGACACGGTTGTGAGCCGGCTGCTGCAGATGCATCCGGAGCTGGAAGAGAGCGTTTCCGCCACTACCCGCCAGCCTCGGGCCGGGGAGGAGGAAGGGGTCAATTACTTTTTCATGACCAATGATCAGTTCGAACAGAAGATCGCCCGGGGAGAAATGCTGGAATATGTCAATTACTGCGGCAATTATTACGGTACACCCAAAAGCGAAGTGGACAGGCGCATCGATGCGGGGATCACCGTAGTACTGGTGATCGAGGTGGTGGGCGCCGCCAATATCAAACGCATGTATCCGGACAGTACCCTGGTATTTATTATGCCGCCTTCGGTGGAAGAGCTGGGCCGCCGCCTGCGGGCCCGTGGCACGGAGGACGCCGATGTGGTAGCCCGGCGTATGGACCGTGCCAGGGAGGAAATGGCCCGTGCGGGTGAATACGATTTCAGCGTGGTGAACGATCAGGTCGACCGATGCGCCGAAGAATTGTATGAGATCATCAAACGCCGCCAGCAGGCGTAAGATACATAGGGAAGGGAGGCCGGCCCGTTGCCGCTGACGGCACAAATCGCGGTGGATAAAGCCACCATTCACTTCGACAAGCTGTATACGTATCTGGTGCCGCCCGCCCTGGAGGAACAGGTCGGCCCGGGCAGCATGGTGCTGGTACCCTTCGGGCGGGGCCGTGCCCGTGCACGCATGGGTGTGGTGCTGGCAGTGGAATTCAGTCCGCAGGCGGATTCGCGCCTGAAAACACTGTACGACGCGGCCCCTGAGGCAGCGCGCCTGTCGCCGGAACTGCTGAACCTGGTGGAATATCTGCGGGAATACACTTTCTGCACTTATTATGAAGCGGTAAAGGCCGTAATCCCTTACGGGGCCCAGTATCGGGCAGAGGACGGCCCTGCGGGCTGGCGCCTGCAAAAGCAGTTGGTGCGCCATACAGAGTTTTACTATGAGCGCGCAGGCCGGCGCCCCGAAAAGATGACAGCCAAGCAGGAGGCGGCCTGGGCTGCTCTGGCCGGAGGGGCGCTGCCCGCCAGGCAGCTGGAGGCACAGGGCATCTCTAAAGCAGTACTGGAGGGACTGTGCCGTAAAGGCGTGCTGCGCCGCGCCCGGAGGGACAAGGCCTCGGATCTGTATATGCATTACACCCCGGCGGCCCAGAGCATGGTGCTCAGTGCGGCGCAGCAGCAAGCGTATGACCGGTTGGCTGCGCTGATGGACGGCACCCCGCAGGCTGCGCTGCTGTATGGCGTAACCTCCAGCGGCAAAACGCTGGTCTTTTTGAAACTGGTACAGCGGGCGCTGGAGGCTGGGCGGCGTGCGCTGGTACTGGTGCCGGAGATCAGCCTGACACCGCAGATGATCTACCGGCTCAAAGCCCATTTCGGAGACCGCGTGGCAGTGCAGCACTCGGCGCTGTCCAACACCGAGCGCCTGCTGCAATGGCAGCAGATCCAGGCGGGGCAGGCGGACATCGTGGTGGGCACCCGCAGTGCGGTTTTTGCACCGCTGGAAAACATTGGCCTGATTGTCATTGATGAAGAACAGGAACACACCTATCATTCGGAAAATCCGCCCCGATACCTGGCTCATGATGTGGCCAAACGCAGGGCGGTACATCATGGGGCCCTGCTGGTGATGGCCAGCGCTACACCTGCTACCGAAAGCTACTATGCTGCTCAAACCGGACGTTATCATCTGGTGGAGCTGCGGAAGCGGTACAATGAGATGCCCCTGCCCAGTGTACAGCTGGTGGATCTGCGCAGGGAACTGCAGGAAGGCAATGCAGGCGCGATCAGCCGCGCACTGGCTGAAGAGATCCGGGACAACCTGTCGGCAGGACAGCAGACGATCCTTCTGCTCAACCGCCGCGGGTACAAAACGGTGGGAATGTGTACCCAATGCGGGCAAGTTCTGAAATGCGGCAGCTGCAGCGTACCCATGGTATACCATAAGGCGGAGGGGCGGATGCTGTGCCATTATTGCGGGGCGTCCGTACAGCCGGTGCCGGAGATGTGCCCGTCCTGCGGCGGCAAACTGAAATACACCGGATTCGGCACGCAGCGCGTGGAAGAGGAGCTGGCAGAACTGTTCCCGTCGGCGCGCATACTGCGCATGGATCTGGACACCACCGGCCGCAAAAACGCTCATGAGACACTGTTGCGGCGATTTGCCAACGGGGAGTATGACATCATGCTGGGAACCCAGATGGTGGCAAAAGGGCTGGATTTTGAAAAAGTGAGCCTGGTGGGTGTTCTGGGTATTGACCAGATGCTGTTTGCCCAGGGGTATCGCTCTTTTGAGAACGTGTTCAGCCTGGTGACCCAGGTAGTGGGCCGGGGCGGCCGCGCCGGCTGCCCCGGTCGGGCGCTGATTCAGACGGTAGACCCTCAGCATCCGGTGCTTCAGCTGGCTGCCCGCCAGGATTATCCGGCGTTTTATGAGCAGGAGATCGCTTTCCGCCGGCTGAACTTATACCCGCCGTTCTGCACCATTTGCATGGTGGGGTTTTCAGGTGTGGAGGAAGCAGCCGTTCAGCATGCGGCACGGCAGTTTGCAGGCTTTCTTGCTGCAGCGGCGCGCCATGCGAAAGATGTGCCGCTGCGCGTTCTGGGCCCTGCACCTATGAACGTGTCCCAGGTGGCAGGCCGCTATCGCTACAAACTGACCGTCAAATGCCGCAACGACAGGCCCTTCCGCTCGCTGCTGCGCAGTGCGCTGGACGCATACAATTCATCCGGATTGCCTGCCAAGGCGACGGTATACGTTGATTTTCATTCTGATGCAGACGTGTAAATCTGCACATGTACAGGAGGTAGACAAGAATGGCATTGCGTGAGATTGTTTTGGATGGAGATCCGATTTTGAAAAAGAAGTGCCGTCCGGTGACCAGCTTCGATGCCAAATTGGCACAGCTGTTGGATGACATGCATGAAACGCTGGTACACGCCAACGGTTATGGCCTGGCGGGCCCGCAGGTGGGAATGCTGCGGCGATTGTTTATCACGGTGGACGAACGGGACATGCCCGAGGAAGTGCCGGAGGATTATCAGGTCAAATTTCTGGAGTTCATCAATCCGGAGATTCTTTCCACCGAAGGTGAAGTGACTCAATATGAAGGGTGCCTGTCTTTCCCCGGCCGCACCGGCGCGGTAGCGCGGCCGGAAAAGGTGACGGTCCGCGCCTTTGACAGGGACGGCAGCCCCTTCACCCTGGAGGCAGAGGGGATGCTGGCCCGCTGCATCTGCCACGAAAGCGACCATCTGGACGGCATCACAATTCTGGACCGGGCCGAATATTTCTATGAAGATCAGGAATCGGATGAAGATGAGGATCATGAGGAGTAATTCATGAAAATTTTGTTTATGGGCACGCCGGAAATAGCGGCTGCATGCCTGCAGGCGATTCTGGACGAAGGGCGGCATACGGTGTGCGGCGTGTACACCCGGGCCGACAAACCTGTGGGCCGCAAGCAGGTCCTGACGGCTCCGCCCGTCAAACAGCTGGCGGCCCGCTGCGGGATCCCGGTGTTCCAGCCCAAGACGTTGCGGGACGGTGAAGCTGCCCGGCAGATCCGCGCCTTGGCGCCGGATATTATTGTGGTGGTTGCCTACGGACGAATCCTGCCCAAAGAGGTGCTGGAGATCCCGCCTCACGGTGCGGTAAACCTGCATGTTTCGCTGCTGCCCAAGTACCGGGGCGCAGCACCGGTGCAGTGGAGCGTAATCAACGGTGATGCCGAGACCGGCGTTACCATTATGCAGATGGATGAAGGTTTGGATACAGGGGATATTCTGCTGGTAACACCGGTGGCCATCGGTGAAAATGTCACCAGTGGCGAGCTGTTTGCTCAGGTAACAGAAGTGGGCGCTGAAACCTTGTGCCGGGCGCTGGCAAGCATTGAGAACGGGCAGATTGCCGCAATTCCGCAGGACGGCAGCAGGGCGACTTGGGCGCCGCCCCTGGATAAAGCTATGGCGGCCTTTGATTTTGACCGCCCGGCCCGGCAGCTGCACAACCTGATCCGTGGGTGCAATCCATGGCCGATGGCCTATTTTACATGCCAGGGCAAGAAGATCAAGGTGCGCCGCAGCCTGTGCCGGCCGGAGCTGCACGGCAAACCCGGCAGCGTGCTGAGCATCAAGCCGCTGGTGGTGGCCTGCCGGGACGGTGCGCTGGAACTGGAAGAGGTAGTGCCCGAAGGAAGCCGCCCGATGGAAGGCAGTGCCTGGGCATCCGGCCGGCGCCTGAAACCGGGCGGCCAGCTTGAAGCATGATCGGACGGGAAATCGTTGTTTGAAAAGGATGCAGACCATGAGTGACCCACGCCGCGCGGCGGCAGCCGCGCTGATCAAGCAAGAACAGGGCGGATATGCCAATCTGGTGCTGGCCCATGCGTTAGAGCGGTTTGAAGGCGACGGCAGGGACCGGGCCTTCCTTTCCGCGATTTTTTACGGCACGGTGGAGCGTATGGCCACCATCGACTATTTGCTGAACCTGTTTTTAAGCCGCCCTTTGCCCCAGATGGATCGCACTGTGCGGGCCGTGCTGCGCAGCGGGCTGTACCAGGCCCGCTGGATGGACGGTGTGCCTGTACATGCCGCTGTCAGCGAAAGTGTGGCCCTGTGCCGGCGTATGGGAAAGGCCGGCGCGGCCGGCATGGTAAACGCTGTACTGCGCAGGGCTGCCGCAGCGGATTTGGCCGTCTGCGCTTTCCGTGATGAGCTGGAGCGCCTGTGCGTCCTGTACAGTGTTTCCCGCCCGGTGGCGCAGCTCCTCAGCCGGGCCTATCCGCAGCAGGCGGAAGCTATTTTGACAGCATCTTTCCGCAGGCCTGCCGTGTGTGTGCGTGTCAACCGCCTGAAAATCGGGCCGGAGCAGCTGGCCTGCATATTGGCAGAGGAAGGTGTTTTATCTGCACCGGGCCCTGTGACGGACAGCCTTGTGCTGGAAAATGCCGGCGATGTGACCAAGCTGCGCGCCTTTGCCAAGGGCCTGTTCCATGTGCAGGGGGCGGCTTCTCAGCTGGCCTGCGCGGCGCTGGGAGCACAGCCGGGCTGGAAAGTAGCTGACCTGTGCGCTGCGCCCGGCGGAAAAACAGCCACGCTGGCACAGCATCTGCAGGGGCAGGGCGTTGTGTACAGCCGGGATGTCCGGGCCGGCCGGGTAGGGCTGATCCGCCAGCTGGTCCGCCGCCTGGGTTTGGAGAACGTCCGCACGGCCTGTGCTGACGCGGCGGAATACGACGATGCGCTGGCTGGCTGCGACGGTGTATTGTGTGATGTACCCTGCAGCGGCCTGGGCACATTGGCAAAAAAGCCGGACGAGCGATATAAAGATCTGCAGGGGCTGATGCAATTACAGGCGCTGCAACTGCGTATTCTTACCGTAGGGGCGCGTTATGTGCGGCCTGGCGGGCGGCTGGTGTATTCGACCTGTACGTTGAACCCGGGAGAAAACCAGGAGATTGCCGAAGAATTTCTGCGAAGCCACCCGGAGTTCCGCGCCCTGCCTTTGGAAGGGGCGCCGGCTTCAGCCTGCAAGACGGGAGAGTTTGTCACGCTGCTGCCGCTGGACGGATTGACGGATGGATTTTTCATAGCATCTTTTGAAAGATTGTGGTAAAATAATGAAGACAGCCATCTCTTCCATGACGGAGGAACAACTGAAGGAATTTGTAAAAGGCTTGGGCCAGCCGGCTTTTCGGGGCGGACAGCTGTTCAAATGGATGCATGAAAAGCGTGTAGACAGCTTTGCCGCAATGACGGATCTGCCCAAAGCCCTGATTTGCCGGCTGGAAGAGACCTGCTGCATCGAGCGGCTGCAGATCGGCCAAAAGCAGCAGTCCCGAGACGGCACGGTGAAGTATTTGTTCCGCCTGCCGGACGGCAACTGCATTGAAACCGTATGGATGCAGTATTCCTACGGCAATACTGTGTGTGTGTCCACCCAGGTGGGCTGCCGGATGGGCTGCCGCTTTTGCGCTTCTACCCAGGGGGGCAAAGTGCGGGATATGACGGCTGGTGAGATTGCCGGAGAAATCTATGCCGCCATGGCGGACCAGGGACAGAGGGTATCCCACATTGTCCTGATGGGGATTGGCGAGCCGCTGGATAATTTTGATAATGTGATGGACTTCCTGTCTATCATTTCCTCGCCGCACGGGATAAACATCGGGATGCGGAATATCAGCCTGTCTACCTGCGGTTTGGTGCCGCGCATTGCGGAACTGGCACAGCGCCGCCTGCAGCTGACTCTTTCCATCTCTCTGCATGCGCCGACGGATGAAATGCGCAGCCGGATGATGCCCGTGAACGATGCGTATCCAGTGGCGCAGCTGATTGCTGCCTGCCGGGATTATCAGGAAGAGACCGGGCGGCGCATCAGCTTTGAGTATTCTATGGTGCGCGGGGTCAATGACAGCCCCGAGACTGCAGAGCGCCTGGCGAAATTGATCCGCGGTATGGGGGCACATGTGAACCTGATCCCGATCAATCCGGTAGATGGTTCGCCGTTTACCGCTACCGATGCCGCTGCGATCCGCCGGTTTCAAGCGCATCTGACGCGGTTGGGTGTCAATGCAACCGTCCGCCGTCGCTTGGGGACAGATATCAGCGCTGCCTGCGGGCAACTTCGCCGCGAGGCGAAAAGGAGTGAATGAATCATGAGATTGGTCGCCAGGACCGATATCGGACACCAGCGCGCGGAAAACCAGGACAGCTACCGCGCCGGCAAACTGCCGGGCGATATTGTATGGGCTGCCGTATGTGACGGCATGGGCGGCGCAAAGGGCGGGCGCCTGGCCAGCAGCATGGCGGCATCCGGCCTGGAGGAAGCGTTTACCGCAGGGTTGCCGGCCGTGACCAGCCCGGCCGATGCAGGGGAATTCCTGCGGGCGGCCATCCAGTATGTGAACCGGGCGATTTATCAAAAGGCGCAGACGACCCCTGCGGCTCACGGCATGGGAACCACCGTGGTGTGTGCGGTGGCCTGCCCTGACGCGGCCGTATATGCCCATGTGGGGGATTCCCGCGCGTATCTGATGCACAGCGGCGCGCTGTTCCAGCTGACGAAAGATCATTCCATGGTGCAGGAACTGGTGGAGCAGGGGCGCATTACCGAAGAAGAAGCCTACACCCATCCTCAAAAAAATCTGATTACCCGTGCGCTGGGTGTGGCAGACTGCGTAGAGGCGGATTGCGGTCAGGTGGCGCTGGCGCAGGGGGACGTACTGCTGTTGTGCACCGACGGCCTGACCAATTATGTTTCGGCAGAGGAAATTGCGCGCATTTTGGCACAAACCCCTTTCTACCGGGCGGCAGATGCATTGATCGACATGGCGCTGGAGGCCGGAGGGCTGGATAATGTTACGGCCCTGCTGGTGGGCGTGGAACCCGAGGAGGAAAGCGATGGCAACAATGGATAACTTGCTGAATACGCGTCTGGACGGGCGCTATCAAATCGATCAGATTTTGGGTGCCGGCGGCATGGCCAATGTGTACAAAGGCCGTGATCTGGATACTGGGCGGACGGTGGCCATCAAGGTGCTGCGCCGTGAACTGATGGACAATGCCGATCTGGTGCGCCGGTTCAAAAACGAAGCCAAGGCTGTCAGCCTGCTGAATCATCCCAATATCACAAAAGTATACGACGTGGGCGTCAGCGAGCGTCTGCAGTATATCGTGATGGAATATATTGACGGTATCACATTGAAAGAATACATGGAGTACCGTAAGCGCCCGCTGACCTACAAGGAAACCCTGCATTTTGTAATGCAGGTTTTGGCGGCCCTGCAGCATGCCCATGATAAGGGCATTGTCCACAGGGACATAAAGCCGCAGAATATCATGCTGCTTTCGGATGGTTCCATCAAAGTGATGGATTTTGGAATTGCCCGGTTTTCACGCAGCGAAAACCAGACCATGACGGACAAGGCCATTGGCTCTGTGCATTATATCAGCCCGGAACAGGCGAAGGGCGCCGCTACCGATGTGCGCGCAGATATCTATTCGGTGGGCGTAATGATGTATGAAATGCTGTCCGGCCATCTGCCGTTTGAATCGGACAGCCCGGTCTCCGTGGCGATTAAACAAATCAGTGAAGAGGCGCGCCCTCTGCGGGAACTGAACCCCAATGTCCCGGCGGCTTTGGAGGCAATCATTGCCCGGGCTATGGCCAAAGAACCCCGGGACCGTTATCCTTCTGCGCGGGAAATGATGGCGGACCTGGAGGAATTCCGGCAGAATCCCGGCGGTACGCGTGTTGCCTATCGCGCACAGGCCAGGCTGGCACCGGCGCCCGTGGAAGAGCCGACCCGCTATGTGGCGCGGCCTGCGGCTGTGCATGCGGCTTCCCGCGGTGGAAAGCAGTCTGCCCGACCTGCCGCCCAAAAGGCGCAGGGGCCGCTGGCGGCGGTATCCGCTACATTGCACCGCACAACCGGTGCGAAAGGGGCGCAGGCTGTGGCCAGGGGACGGCGCAGCCTGGCTATGCCGATCCTGGCGGGCGTCACTGCGGCCTTTGCCCTGGGCGCCATCATTTTGATTATTATTATTTTCCGAACCAGCGGCGCGGATATGTTTTCACAGCGGGCGGATGTGGATCTGCCCATCTTTACCGGAATGACCTGGGAGAGCATTGATGCAGACCCGCAATATGATTCGTTTGATTTTACGGTGCGGACGGAATATAATGCTGAGTATGAAGCCGGTGTGGTCTACAGCCAAAGCCCCAAACCGCCCAAGGTGGTCAAGGAAGGCGCTTCGGTGACGCTGTATGTGAGCATGGGCTCGCAGATTGTCAGCGTCCCCAATGTGATTGGACAGGACCGCAATACGGCCATGCGGGAGCTGAGCGCTGCGGGTATCGTATTCAAAATTGTCACCGAGCCAACAGAAGATCAGGCTGCGGTGGGCAAGGTGATTGCGCTGGACCCCGGCGTCGGTTCTCAAGTGCGCAGTGGTGACAAGGACAATGTGGTCACTGTGACAGTGGCCCGCCAGGAAGTTCAAAATGAAACCGAAGTGCCTGCAATTGTGGGCCTGAGCCAGGAAGAAGCCGAGCGCCTTCTGGAGGAGAGCAACCTGTCGCTGGGCAATGTGGCCACGCGGGACGATGCCAGCGCAGCCGGCACCGTGCTGGAGCAGAGCCGTCAGCCCGGGGATAAGGTGAGCATCGGCAGCACGGTCAATATCGTTGTATCTACCGGCGCTGTCCCCACACCCCGCAATGTGACGGTGGTGTTTAACGAGACGGTGGATGAAGGCGACTGGACCCTGGTGCTGGAAGGCGGGCAGACTGCCACCTACCACACCACGGCGGGAACGGCTGCCAGCTGGACCACATCGTTTACCGATACGGGCGTGAAGACGGTTCTGCTGCAGGGGCCCAACGGCTATTCGCAGTTTGCTTCGGTGGACTTTGGCACGACCGGGACGGATGTGACAATCGGGCCGGTGGGCGGTTCATATACACCACCGGCCAGCCAGCCGTCCGATCCGTCCGCATCTACCCCCACAACGCCGGAAACCGTACCGGGAACACCGGATGAGGGGAACAATACAGGAAACATCACCATTCCCTCGGCATGAGGCCGCGGGCGGGAATGATTGAGAAGTGAGGCGATTCTCGTGGCAGACAGTGAGCAGCGCGTATCGGAGGCGGCCGTCGGGGACAGTGCTGCCGATAAACCGGCGGAACAGGCGGCCGGGCAGGCACTGCATGCACCGGCCGGCACGGAAAAAAAGGATGAGGATGCTGTGAAGAAAAAAGATCGGACGCAGGGCGGCGCCCGGGAAAAGAAAGCCCGCAAACGCCATTATCTGGTTTTTTATGTATTTATTCTCACGTTGTTCATTTCAGTGGGGTCGGTGGTATTTATTCTGGGCCTGTTCACTTCATCGGGCGCCGGCCTGTTCACGACGGTGCCCGATGTAGAGCTGCCCAGTTTTGACCTGCTGACTCGTGAAGAAGTGGAAAATAACGAGGCGTATGCGGATTTTCACATCAATTGGCAGGAAGAATACAGCAGTGAATACGAAGAGGGCGTTATTTTTGACCAAAGCCCCAAAGCGCCGCGCCAGGTAAAGGCCAATGCAACCATTACCCTGCGGGTGAGCATGGGCGTGGAAAAAGTGACGGTCCCGGATATTTTGGGATGGCAGCGAAATTCAGCCCGCGAGAAAGTACGCAGCCTGGGCCTGCAGATCCTGCTTAAAACCGAAGAAAATGAAGAGGTTGACCCGGGTATTGTGCTGCGCACCGAGCCGTCCGCCGGCGCGCAGCTGGAAAGCGGCGACACGCTGACGGTGTACATCAGCCGGGATGAAGTGCGCAGCGAGGCCATTGTGCCCAGCTGTGTGGGCCTCAGCCGGGAAAAGGCCAACCAGATTCTGTCCAATATAGGGCTGACTTATCGGGTTGTCAATGTGGACAGCACGCAGCCGGAGGGGACTGTGCTCAGCCAAAGCCCTGCTGCAGGCAGTACATTGGCTCAGGGCGGAACGGTAACACTGCAGATCTCCAGCGGTACGCCGGATGCAGCCAATATCATTGTAGACGGCTCCGGGGGCATCATTTACCGAGACAGCGAGGAAGCGGAAGATTCTACCACCGGCCATCATCATACATGGCAGATGCTGACGGATGGGCACCGTGTGTGCACGGTTTGCGGCGAGGTGCGCTGATGGCCGGCAGGGAACCGTATATCGTCAAAGGCATTGGCGGATTTTATTATGTGGATACCGGCACCGAAATTCTGGAATGCCGTGCCAAGGGCATCTTTCGCAAAAAGAAACTGACGCCCGTGGCCGGAGACCGCGTACGGCTGGAACAGGAAGCCGGAACTTGGGTTGTGGCGGAAATTCTGCCGCGCAAAAATGTCTTTGTCCGTCCGCCGGTGGCCAATGTGGATCAATTGCTCATTGTGGCCAGCACCGTACAGCCGGTGCCCAGCACGCTGGTGATTGATACGCTCAGTGCCATTGCCGTGGATAAAGGCGCCCGGCCGGTATTGGTTGTGACGAAGGGGGATCTTTCCGCCGCCGCCCGCCTGGAAAGCTGCTATGCCCACGCCGGGTTCCCGGTGGTGACGGTTCATGCCGCCGCAGGACAGGGCCTGGAACAGGTGCGGGCGATGCTGGCCGGCCGGCTCAGTGTGTTCTGCGGCAACTCCGGCGTGGGGAAATCTACGCTGCTGGGGGCCCTGTTGGGCGAGCAGCTGGAAACCGGGGACATCAGCCGCAAACTGGGGCGCGGACGCCATACAACTCGGGAAGTGCAGCTGTACTCTTGCTGCGGCGGCTTGGTGGCCGATACGCCCGGTTTTGCCAGTTTGGATATGGAGCGGGCCTGTTATATCCCCAAAGAAGATCTTCAGCTGGCCTTTCCGGATATCGCGCGCTATTTTGGCCGGTGCAAATTCACGGGCTGTTCCCACACTGCGGAAAAGGGCTGCGCAGTGCGCCAGGCACTGGCGGAAGGGGAAATCAGCCAAAGCCGTTATGACAGCTATGTGACACTGTATAACCAGATGAAAGAACTCAAGGAGTGGCAGATGTGATGCCGCTCCTTTTCTGACAGCAGGAGGAAAAGCATGAAGAAGTGTGTGATCCTGGCATCCATGCCTGCCGCAGACAGCCTGCGCCATTGGTGCGAAGGGGCGGATTTGCTTATCGCTGCCGATGCGGGCTGGCGCCAGGCGAAGGCCTGGGGGCTTTGCCCGGATATACTGCTGGGCGATTACGACAGTGCGCCCATGCCGGAACACCTGCCGGAACAGACGCTCCTGCGGCTGCCGGCGGAGAAAGACGACACGGATACGCATTGCGCAGCACGGCAGGCCATTGCCGCCGGATGTACCCAGGCGGTGATCTTGGGCGGCCTGGGCGGCCGGCTGGACCATACGCTGGCCAATATGAACACTTTGCTGTTTTTGGCGCAGCACGGCGTGCAGGCTGTACTGGCCGATGAAGGTGTGGAAGTGCGTGCTTTGCTGCCGGGCGCGCACATACTGCCCGCGCGGCCGGGGTGGTACTGTTCGCTTTTTCCGGCCCAGGGCCGGGTGGAAGGGCTGTGGCTGGAAAACCTGAAATATCCGCTGCAGAATGCGGTGCTGACAGCTCACTGGCCCGTGGGGGTCAGCAATGAATTCTTGGAGGGACCGGCCCGCGTACGGTTCGCCAAGGGTGCTCTGTACTGTGTGCTGTGCCGCAAAGAGCGGTGAAGGGAAGGACAGGCACACGGCGGCAGGGTGGCGGATATACTGTACCAAAGGCGCTTGCAGGCGCAGGAAAGGATGGTGCAGGAGATGAAAGTGGTGGTTTGGAAGAGCCCGCGTTGCCTGTGCGGCATTTTGCGGTTGTTGTTTGGTATCCATAAAACATGACAGCCGGTGGTGTTTTTGCCGGCTGGCCGTAAAAGCGGTGCCCGGAAGCTGACAGCTTCCGGGCACCGCTTTTCGCCGCTGCAACCGGCAGCGGGCAGACGGGTTTTACAGCCCGTTCAAATCAAAGGGCGGGGTGTACTCCTCCTTGGCGCTGCTTTTTTCCTGCATAAACCCTTGGCACAAACCAAGGTCCACAGCATAATTGACGGCTTGACGATATTCATAGGTGGAGATGCGCCGGGACAGCGATTTGTGCTCAAAAGCCTTGTAAAAAGGGGTATACTGGCTCATCAGGCTCACCAGGAATCCCTCTTTCGGCAGCTCACGGGCCATAAAATCCAGTACAGCCCTGGTGTCGGCCAAGGCGCCGGGCAAGGCCAGATGGCGCACGATGACACCTTTCTGCAGGATGCCCTCACGGTCAAATACCGGTGGGCCGGCTTGGGCGCACATCTGCCTGGCGGCCTCCGAGGCCACGGCAAAGTAATCAGGTGCGTGGGAATATTCCGACGAGAGCTCCGGTGAACAGTATTTCAGGTCGGTCAGCCAGATATCTGCGACACCATCCAGGGCGGCGATCGTTTCGGGGGTCTCATAGCCGCCGGTATTGTAGACGATGGGGATGGCCAGCTGGGGACGGGCCAACGCCAGCGCCTCCAGCACCCAGGGAAGGTAATGGGTAGCCGTAACCAGATTGATATTGTGGGCGCCTTCCTCCTGCAGGCGCAGGAAAATATCCCGAAGCTGGGGCACGGTCAATTCTTTGCCAAAGTTTTCTGCGCTGATGCGGTAGTTTTGGCAGTAACAGCACTGCAGAGTGCAGCCGGAAAAAAATACCGTTCCGCTGCCGCGAGTTCCGGATATGCAGGGCTCTTCCCAGAAATGCAGTGCTGCCCGGGCGGCCCGCAGCTGCGGGCCGCCGCCGCACAAGCCGCGGGTACAGGTGCGGTCGGCCCCGCAGGCGCGCGGGCACAGCGTGCAGTGCGTGGGGATTTCCATGGATGAACGCTCCTTTTGGTGAAATTTCCACATTCAGTGTACCATATTTACTTGAAATATGATACACTGAATGTGACAATAACCTGAAAGCAGGTGAAATAACACCATGGAAGATGCCCAGAAAAAGTTTTTAACACTGCTGGCCAAGGAATACCCCACGGCAGCGGCGGCTACTGAAGAAATTATCAATCTGCAGGCCATTTTGAAGCTACCCAAGCCCACCGAGCATTTTATGAGCGATCTGCACGGGGAATATGAAGCGTTTACCCATATCCTTTCCAATGCGTCCGGTGTCATCAAGGAAAAAGTGGACCGGGTTCTGGCCCCGCCCAACGGCAATGTGTCTGCCGCGGAACGGGCCGAATTTGCCACTCTGATCTATTACCCGGCCCAGAAACTACAGGAGATGAAGGCACGTCAGGAGGATCTGAACGCCTGGTATCGCCAGACACTGATGCGCCTGCGGGATGTGTGCCGGGTGACAGAGTCCAAATACACCCGCAGTTTTGTGCGCAAGCGCCTGCCCAAGCGGTTTGCTTACATCATTGACGAGATGCTGCATGCCCATTTCGAAGATCATGATAAAGACGGCTATTATGACCGTATCCTCTCATCCATCATCGATACAGGCCGGGCTGACGACTTTATCATTGCCCTGTCCGAACTGATCCGCAGGTTGTCGGTGTATCGCCTGCATATTGTGGGCGATTTGTTTGACCGCGGCCCGCGGCCGGATATCATTCTGGACGAGCTGCTGGCTCATCATGCGGTGGACGTACAGTGGGGCAACCACGACGTAGAGTGGATGGGGGCGGCGGCCGGAAGCCCGGTGTGCATTGCCAGCGTGATTCACGTGGCGCTCAGCTACAATAATCTGGAGGCGCTGGAAGACGGGTACGGGCTGAATCTGAGACCGCTGGCGCTGTTCAGTGAGGAAGTGTACAAAGATACCGATGTCTCAGCTTTTCGCCCGCGTCTGATGGAGGGCGGCGAGTACAGCCCGGTGGATTTGCTGCGCGTGGCACGGATGCACAAAGCCATTGCCGTGATGCTGTGCAAATTGGAATGTGCGGTTGTAAACCGCAACCCTGAATTCCGGATGGAAGACCGTGCGCTGCTGGAACGGGTGAATTTTACGGCTCAAACCGTCGTGGTGGATGGTGTGGAATACCGTATGCGCGACTGCGACTTTCCCACGGTGGATCCGGCACATCCATCCCGCCTGACCCCCGGCGAACAGGATGTGCTGGACAAGCTGGTCCAAAGCTTTGCAGAGAGCGAGCGTCTGCAGCGCCATGTGCGCTTTTTGTATGCCAAAGGCAGTGTGTATCTGATTGAAAACAACAATCTGATGTTTCACGGGGCTATCCCGATGGATGAATCCGGTGAGTTTGCCGAAATCACAGTGGACGGCATCACGTATTCCGGCCGCAGCTGGATGGAATACTGCGAACGGATGGCGCGGCAGGGCTATTTTGCGCCGGCGGGCAGTGAGGCGCGCCGGCGCGGCCAGGACTTTCTGTGGTATCTGTGGTGTGGGCGGCTTTCGCCTATTTTCGGACGGGACAAAATGGCAACTTTTGAGAAATATTTCATCGGGGAAGATGCCGCCGGCGTGGAAACCAAAAATCCCTATTACAGTTACATTGAGAGCGAGGACGCCGCAGTGGCAGAACGAACGGCACTGAAAATCTTTGCCGAATTCGGCTTGGACCCGGAGCGCGGCCACATTATCAATGGGCATATTCCCGTGCGGGCCAAGGCCGGGGAAAGCCCCATCAAGGCCGGAGGCCGCCTCATCGTGATTGACGGCGGATTCTGCAAGGCCTACCAGGGGCGCACGGGGATTGCCGGATACACATTGGTGTCTTCATCACACGGCCTCTCGCTGCGCAGCCACGGCCCGTTTGAAAGCATTCAAAAAGCAATCAGCACAAATGCCGATATCCTGTCCAGTGTGGATATGTTCGAATCACATACCCAGCGCATCTGCGTAGAAGACACGGACACCGGTGCCCGTTTGCGCGGGCGGATTGAAGATCTCAAACGTTTGGTGCGCGCTTATGCAGACGGTACGTTGACAGAGCAGGAATAAACGGGTTGGTTTTCCTGAAAACATTCAGAGAAAGAGAGGTTCTGATGATGGATCGGTACTTATTGGCCCCGGCACACCGCTGCCCTTTGAGCGGGCCGAAAACTTTCGTCAGCTGGGGGGCTATGCAGGGGCCGGCGGAAAATATGTACGGCAGGGTGTGTTTTACCGCAGCGGCGCATTGTGCGAAGCGGTGACGACCCCGCACGACAGAGAGCTGCTGGAAAGCCTGGGCCTGAAAGTGATTTTTGATTTTCGTTCCCTTCAGGAAAAACGGCAGATGCCCGACCCGGATGTGCCCGGCGCCCGCAGGGTGGATTTTTCTGCCATCCAGGACGATTCCGGCCGGGATGTCAACTTTGACATTGCATCGTTCTTTTCAATGCCGGCGGATGAACTGGAACAGACATTTCATCTGATCCGCCAGGGCTATGCCCAGATGCCTTTCGGCAATCGGGCTTATAGGGCGCTGTTCGACGCGATGCTGGAAGGAGAGGTGCCTTTGCTGTTCCACTGTACGGCAGGCAAAGACCGCACAGGTGTGGCGGCTATGCTGATTTTGAGGGCCCTGGGCGTCAGTGACGCGAATATTATGGCGGATTATCTCAAAACCAATGAGTGCCGTATGAGAACCCGCGCGGCACTGACGGAAAAATTCCGCGCGGCGCTGGGCGGTCAGATGGATTTGGCCCGCCGGCGTATGGTGGACCTGATGACCGGTGTGGAAGCCGATGGCCTGCGTATGTCTATGGAGGCCATCGACCGGCGCTATCCCGCCTTTGCGGACTATTTGCAGGCGGAGTACAGTATCGGCCCGGCCCAGCTGGAACGTCTGCGGGCAATGTATCTGGAAGATGCAGATTCCACTGCAGGACAAAAATGAATAATAGAAAAGGAGCAAGTGAACATGTCTACCCCACATAATGCCGCCAATCCCGGAGATTTTGCCAGAACTGTCTTGATGCCGGGAGACCCGCTGCGGGCACAATTTATTGCGGAAAACTTTCTGCGGAACGCGAAACTTGTCACCAGCGTGCGGGGCATGCTGGGTTATACGGGCACTTATCAGGGCAAGCCCGTCAGTGTGATGGGTTCAGGTATGGGAATGCCGTCAATCGGCATTTATTCCTATGAGCTGTTTACCCAGTATGGCGTGGACAACATTATCCGCATCGGTTCAGCCGGCGCTTACAGCCCGGATGTAAAGCTGTATGATGTGGTGCTGGCTACAGCGGCCTATTCAGAGTCTACTTATGCGCGCACGCAGAATGGCGCATCGGGGGATATGGCCTATCCCAGTGAAACGCTGACAGCGGCGCTGCGCCGCAGCGCTGAACGCGCGGGTGTCCGCCTGATTGAAGGGGTGATCCACTCCTCGGATGTGTTTTATCGCACGGTGCCCAAGGGGCCTGACGGCAAGTTTTACTGGGAAACCCTGCGGGATGAAAAAGGCTGCCTGGCTGTGGAGATGGAGAGTTTTGCGCTGTTCCACAATGCAAAAGCAACAGGCAAACACGCTGCGTGCGTCCTGACGATCTCGGACAGCTTTTGTTCTTCTGAAGAGACCACGGCTGAAGAGAGACAGAAGAATTTTACTGATATGATGAAAGTGGCCCTGGGTACCGTGCTGGAGTGAAGAAGATGCAGACGATTGAACGAGCAAAATTGATTCGGGCCGCATTGGCCGCGCGGGAATATGCCTATGCGCCGTACTCCCGTTTTGCAGTGGGAGCGGCGCTGCTTGGGAAAAGCGGAAGGATTTATACCGGCTGCAATGTGGAGTGTGCTTCCTATGCGCCCACATCCTGCGCCGAGCGAACGGCCCTGTGTAAAGCCGTCAGTGAAGGGGAGCGTTCGTTCGCGGCCATTGCCGTTGTAGGCGCGCGCACAGACGGACCGGATGATGAAACCGTCACATCTCCCTGCGGTGTGTGCAGGCAGATGCTATATGAATTCTGTGACCAGGCAATGCCGGTGATCATGGCAAAGAGTGAAACACAGTATGTAGAGCGCTCGTTGGGAGAGCTGCTGCCGCTCGGCTTTGGCCCGGAGAAAGTCCGCTGAAGAACAATTGCGCGGAGCTGTGGCCTGCGGAAAGCAGGTGCCAGTCCTCCCGGTGCTTGAAACTGCGAAAGAATTTTGTTATAATGTTGTAAGATTTTTTGCGCAGAAGAAACCCATTCCGTTTCAAGCGGAAGAAAAAAGGGGAGACAGCTATGAGAAAATTACTGGCACTGGTGATGGCTGCCGCAATGGGAATGTCTATACTGACCGGCTGCAGCAGGCAGATGGCAGAGCTGGCGCTGATTACTGACAGCGGTGAAGTAGACGACGGTTCGTTTAACCAAGGGGCCTGGGAAGGATTGGTCAAATATGCGGAGGAAAAAGGGATCTCGCATCAGTCCATCCTGCCGGCCGAGGAGAGTGCCGATGCTTATCTGCAATCTATTGACACCGCGGTTGAAAACGGTGCGAAGGTCGTTGTTTGCCCGGGAAGCCTGTTTGCAGGGCCGATTGAAAGCGCAGCTTCTGCTGACCCGGATGTGGCGTTTATTGCAATTGACTGTGCGCTGGATGACGCGCCTGCCAATGCTGTCGGTATTATTTATGCAGAGGAGCAGGTCGGGTTTCTGGCCGGTTATGCAGCGGTAAAAGAAGGTTACACCCGGCTGGGCTTTTTGGGCGGTCAGGTGCTGGACAGCGTGGTGAAATACGGCTACGGCTTTGTGCAGGGCGCAGAATACGCCGCACTGCAGCAGGGAATGGAAGCCGGTTCGGTACAGATTACGTACGGATATACCGGAGATTTTTCAGAGAGCCCGGAAAATGAAGCGGTGGCCGCAGCTTGGTATGATGCGGGAACACAGGTGATTTTTGCCTGCGGCGGCGCCATAGGGAACAGTGTGATGTCTGCGGCCGAGGCTGCCGGCACGAAGGTAATCGGCGTGGATGTGGACCAATCTGCCGTATCCGATTCCGTGATCATCAGCGCAACCAAAAATTTGAGCGGTGCGGTCTATGATATGATTGAAAGCTTTTATAACGAAGAATTCCCGGGTGGCCAAACCCTGGTACTGGATGCAGCTTCCGGCGGCGTCTCCCTGACGATGGAAAGTTCCCGGATGAGCAAGTTCACACAGAAAGATTATGATACGCTGTACGCGGCATTGGCCAACAATACCGACAACATTACAGCCAATATTGTGAATACGCCTGCCGCAGATGGCAGCGTATCCGGTGCCGGCATTCCGCTGAGCTGTGTGACGGTGAATGAAGTGGAGGCATCGGTATAAAAAAGAATTCCAGTCTCTGAAGAAACAGCCCAATCAAACAGCCGGCCCCTGCAAATGCAGCAGCATGTTTTGCAGGGGCCGGCTGTTTGAGAGACGATGGAGCCGCAGAGGATGGCTGTGTGCGGCTTATGATATGTGTTTTGCAAAAGAGGGAAAAAGAGACGCCGGCGGATGGAGGGTAGGGTCACCGGCTGCAATCGTCTGTGCAGGCAGCCGGCCGCCCGTTGAGGATGGCTTGGAGCAGACAGCCGTCACGGTAGCACAGTTTCAGCGAGAAAAAAGGCGCATCTTCTGCCAGCAGGCGCAGAAAGATTTGATCGCCCTCCCACAGCGGCAGCGAGCACACCCGGGAAATAGGTACCCATGCCAGTTCTCCCTCGCTGCAGGTTTCCGTCAAATGGCCCGTGAACTCGTCGGCGGTATACAGGAACATATATTCAGTCGGCCATCCTTCATAGGCAAATGTAATAATTCCCCGAAGACGCCAGCTGGATACAAGCAGGCCGGTTTCCTCCCGGACTTCACGTACCAGACATTCTTCCGGGCTTTCCCCCTCTTCAAATTTCCCGCCGACACCGATCCATTTGCCCGCATTTTCGTCGCCTTTTTTCTTGGTGCGGTGCAGCATCAGGTAACAGCCGTCCTGCTGGATGTAACACAATGTGGTATTCTTCATAGAGCACCTCTTTTCATTGGCCTTGTCAAGAAACCGCCGGCCTGCTATACTGAGATTATACCGAAACCGGAAGGAGAATTCAAATGAACCCTGCAAATTATATTGACCATACGCTGCTGAAACCGACGGCTACCAGGGCGCAGCTCATTCGGGTGTGCGAGGAGGCAAAACAGTACGGGTTTGCCTCGGTGTGTGTGAACCCTTGCAATGTGGCTTTGGTTGCCGGCCAGCTGGCGGGCAGCCCGGTCAAGGTTTGCAGTGTAGTGGGCTTCCCCTTCGGCACGCACACCACGCAGGTCAAACTGGAGGAGACGCGGGCAGCTTTGGCCGACGGCGCGCAGGAAATTGACATGGTGATCAATGTAGGCCGCCTTTTGGATGGTGACGAAGCGTACGTGCAGGCGGAAGTGCAGGCATTGGCTGAAGCCTGTCATCGGGCGGGCGCATTGCTGAAAGTGATTGTGGAGACCTGCTATTTAGAGGAAAGACAGATTGCCGCTATGTGCCGCATTGTGGAAGATACCGGTGCGGATTTTATCAAAACCAGCACCGGATACGGTACCCGCGGGGCCAGTCCGGAAGATATCCGCCTGTTCAAAAAATATCTGAAAAAACCGGCATTGATCAAGGCTTCCGGCGGCATCCGAACGGCGCAGGATGCCCAAATGTACCTGGAGCTGGGCTGTGCGCGCCTGGGAACCAGCAGCGGCGTTGCCATTGTCGATGGCTGGCAGGCATAAGCGCGGTGATACCCGCACTGCTTTGGGCTGAACATCTGAAAAAGGAACCAGAAAGCTCCCGGTACGGTGCGGCGGATGCACTGTACCGGGAGCTGTTTTATCCGGCGGCAGGATCTATCGGGAAAGGGGCAATGTAAGGGTAAATGTGGCGCCGCCGCCCGGCGTATCGGTACAGGTCAAATTACCTGCGTGCAGATGGGCCAGTTCCTGCGCCACCGAAAGGCCCAGCCCGAAGTGCGTGCGCTTTGTGCGGGATGCATCACCGCGGGCAAAGCGCTGGAATATCTGCTCTTTCCGGTCGGCAGGAATGCCGGGGCCGCGGTCAATGACGGAAATGGCCGCATGCCGGCGGCTGCAGCGCACGGCAATCGTGACATCCGTGCCGGATGGGGTGTATTCACAGGCATTGGAGAACAAAATCCCCAGCAGCTGGTCCAGGCGCTCCCGGTCGGCCCGGACAGAGGGAAGGCGGCCTTCCGGCAGATCCAGATGCAGCGTATGGCCTGTCTGCCGGCACAGGGCAAGCCAATGGTCGAACAAGCCGATGGCGAATCCTTCCAGTTCCACAGGCTGCAGGCTGACATGCCATGCACCGGTATCGCTGCCGGCTAATACCAGCAGATCATCCACCAGGCGCCCCATGCGCGCAGCTTCGCTGTCGGCGGCGCTCATAAACCGATGGACCTGCGCGGTATCTTCGGCCTGGCCGGCAGCAGATAGGCTGGCGCGGATGACGGCCAGCGGGCTGCGGAGCTCATGGCTGGCTGCGGCTATAAATTCATTCTGCCGCTGTAAGCTTTGAACGGTAGGGCGTAAAGCGCGCCGGACAACAGCCCAGCTGAGGACGGCAAGCCCAGCGATGCCTGCCAGAAAAATCAGCGCATGTCGCAGCGCCAGGCTGCGGCGCACAGCCAATTCTTCAGAACGGCTGTGAAGGATTGTGACGCCAAATTGTTCCTGCCCCTGGGTCAAAATGCTGACGCTGGCCCAGTAATGCGCGCCTTTGCCGTCGGTTAGTGCCATATCCTGCACCTGGCCGGGATGCGCTGTATCCACGCCCTGTGCGGCGGCCAGCTGTAGAGCGGTTTCCACCAGCCGGCGACGGGATTCGGCCGTCTGCCAGGCGCCAGGGAAGTACAGCGACGCCCCGTTGTCCGTGATGGAGATCACCATTTGGCCGGCACTCTCCAGTTCACTCAGGCGGCGGTCAGACAGGACGGCGTCCCGCGCCAGGCTGTTTATAACGTCCTGGATGTTCTGCTGGCGCACCATGCGCCGGTCACTTTCCATCTGCTCACAGAAAAGCCCGTATGTGACAAGCAGCGACAGCCCCAGCACCAGGGAAGTGCCTGCCGTAAACAGGGCAGTCAGCCGGCGCTGCAGATACCGGATCATGCGGGAAGCTCCAATCGGTAGCCCTGGCCGCGCACAGTAGCCAGCTTGAGATCAGACCCAACGGCGGACAAGCGGCGGCGCACGAAGTGAATGTAGCTGTCCAGGCTGCTGTCCTCGACCTCCGCCTCGGCGCCCCACACGCATCCCAGCAGAACAGGCCTTGCAACAAGCTGCCCTGGACGGCGGGCCAGGGCTTCCAGCAGGCTGCACTCCCGTTTGGTCAGCTGTTCGCTGCCGCCGGGGCCGGACAGTGTCATCTGCATCAGATCCAGCGCGGTGTTCCCCAGCCGAAGTTCTTTTGACGCAACGGCGGCAGGACGCCGTGCCAGCGCCCGGATCCTGGCCAGCAGTTCACGCATGTCAAACGGCTTGGCCAAATAATCGTCGGCGCCGGCTTCCAGACCGTCCACTCGATCGCCCACGCGGGAAAGGGCCGTCAGCATCAGTACCGGTGTGGTGATGCCTTCGGCACGGGCCTGCTGCAGAACAGTCAGCCCATCCAGGCCGGGCAGCATCCTGTCCAGGCAGCACATGTCGTAAATACCCTGACGCAGAAAGAGCAAAGCCTCCTCGCCGTTGCAGCACAGGTCGGTTCCTACGCCGTTTTTCAGCAAATAGGCCTGTATGGCTGCGCACAATTCTTCATTGTCTTCAATCAGCAAAATCCGCATGGGGGTCATCCTCGCTTTCCGGTTCGTTACAATATCAGTACGAGATCAGTATACCATGCATTTCTTAAATCAGTCTTAAATTCTTCAGCTTTTCTTCCAGGCTTTTTTAAGAATCGGGCGGTAGAATAAAGACAGATCAGGGCCGCTGGTGCCCGTACGGAAAGAGAGGAAAGATACAATGAAGCGGATCGTTTCAGCGCTGTTGGCGGGTGTGATAGCACTGGGCCTGGCATCCTGCGGCGGGCAGACCGCATCGTCCGCCGCTGCCGGGACCGGTTCGGCGGCATCCGGCCAGACGGCGGGAGCAGGCGGCGTTATGGGCCGGTGGGTACAGCAGGAAGTGTTGACTGCAGAGGGGATGTATCCCTCCGATGTGTATCAGACGGCGGATGGTGCCGTGCACGTGTGGATGTGCGAGACCGGGGAAGCAGGCAACGTCTTTCATCGGTACACCGCTGTGGACGGCGTGAACTTCACCGAGGATGCACCCTCCTGGCTGGCGGCGCTGCCGGCGGGTTCGGTGAGCCTTACGGTACTGGGAAACGGCGACGTTCTGGCCACCCAGCTGACGCCAATGGGCGAGGCCGATGTGAAAGCAGAGTATTTTTACTGCGCCGAAGGCGCCCAGCCCCAGCCGGTAGACTGGGGCCTGCCCGAGGGCATGGTGCTGCTGAGCGCGGATCCCATCGGCCTGTCCAGCGTGGTGGTTGCCTATTCGCCTCCGATGGAGGGAGTGGAGCGCACCTACCAGAGCGGAAATTCAAGCCAGGCCGAAGGCTTCATACTGGATCTGGCCACCGGCCAGAAAGGGGCCCAGGTGGACTTCACTTTTGCTCATCAGTCTTCCAATTCCAGCAATGGCAGCCCCTTTGCATCACAGGCCAACACCGGGGACAGCATGATGTATCTGACCAGTGCGGCTGACGGTGTCAGTTTGTATGAGTTGGGAATGGATGGCCGAAGCACATTGCTGACGGGCGGTTCCGATGTGCTGCAGATGGGAAGTGCGTCTGCTGCAGACAGCGAAAAGAACTATTACCAGTTGGATACCGTAGGCATTACCCGCCTGGCCTACGGCGGAAGCCTCAATGAGCGAGTGGTGGAGAACCGCGCTTTTGCCTATGCGCAGCCGGATATCTACCCCTATGGGCTGCTGGCGGCCCAGGACGGCAGCTTTTATATGTGTGCCCTGGAGGCATCCAACGAGTACAACATCACCGTGCCGCTGTACCGGTATGTGTTCGATGAGACACTGCCCACTCAATCCACCGAGAGCCTGACGGTGTGGAGCCTCAACCGCAGCGACACCGTCACTGCGGCCATCGCTGAATTTGCGAAGACCAATCCGGAAATTGGGGTGGAGTATACGGTGGCCGTTGAGGCGAATCCGAATCTGAGTACTGCTGATATTTTGTCCACGCTGGCGGCGGAACTGCTGGCCGGCGGCGGGCCGGATGTGATCCTCTGTGACGGCTTCGACTGCGAGCCCTATGTGAAGCAGGGCATCTTTGCCGATCTCTCGGATGTACTGAACCGGGCAGATTTCAAGGAAAACCTGGTAAGCAGCTTTTTTACTGATGAGGGCGTTTTTGTATTGCCCATGCGCTGGAAGCTGCCGGTGATCTTCGGCCTGCCCGAGGAGGTGTCGGCCCTTACCAGCTTGGAGGCTGTGCAGGAGGATATCCTGTCTGCACCGGTGCCGCCCTCGGGCGAAACGCTGCAGGAGGATGCCTACGCCTGGAAAGAGCCGGGCCAGCAGCCGGCGATGATCTTCACCGGTGCCGATAATTTGATGGATTTTGTGCTGGGTTCTTCTTTGCCCGCCATTGTAACGGCGGAAGGTGTGAATGAGGACAATTTGCGTACAGCCTATTCCTTTATTCAGGCGGTGGGCCGGTACTGTCAGCTGCCCGCCGCCACCCAGGGCGGAGGGGGTGCGGCCAGCACAGGCGCCGGCGGGCAGCCGTTCATCCTGAGCGACAATGCCTACTTCCGCGCCATGGTGGGCAATGTGCGCTACGGCTGGGCTGATGCCATCAGCCCCGGGATGCTCAGTGATGCGCTGGCCGCTCCGGCGGGAGATATTCTCAGCGGGCAAAACCCGGGGAAAACCCCGGTCAGCGCCGTGGTGCGCCCGGGCCTGTGTCCGGGAGCGTTCACACCGGTGTGCCTGACAGCCGTCAATGCCTCCAGCAGCAAGCTGGAAACGGCAAAGTCCTTTGTTCAGACGATGGCCGGCAAAACGGTACAGGACAACAATTTCAGTGAAGGCATGGCTGTGCGCACCGAAAGCCTGCAGGCGGCTATCGAAGCGGCCCGGGCGGACGGGGAGATGATGGAATACTTTACCGGCGATATACAGGCTGTTTTGGACAGCGCCCAAACGCCTGTTGTCGTAGATGCTGCTTTGCGGGAGATCCTTCTGCCTCACGCCCAAAACCTGACGGACGGTTCTGAAAGTGTGGAGGACGCTGTACAGGGCACCGTCAACGATTTGTCTATCTATTTGGCGGAACGCCGGTAACCGCCACGATACAGCGCCCCGGGGCATCCCCGGGGCGTTTTCAGGTTTTTTTAAGATAGTTTTGCTACAATGGCATCATGGGAAGGGAGGGGCTGCTATGAAAAAAATGGCCGCAGGGCATTGTGTGAGGAAACCGCAAAGGGAATGGGCGGCCTACCTGTTCCTGTTGCCCAGTATGGCCGGGCTGATCGTGTTCCTGCTGGCGCCTTTCGCGGAGACAGTTCGGCGCAGCTTTACCAATGCGCTGGGGACCCAGTGGGTAGGGCTGTATAATTACCAGTCGGTTTTTCACAATGAGGCATTTCGTCTGGCGGCCGGCAATACGGCGCGGTTCCTGTGTGTTTGCGTACCGCTGCTTCTGGCTGTCAGCTTGATACTGGCTTTGGCGGTTCGGGCGCTCAAGCCGGGCGGGCGTGCCTTTAAGACGGCTTATCTGCTGCCTATGGCGGTGCCGGTGGCGTCCATCGCGCTGCTGTGGCAGGTGTTGTTCGCCGAAAAGGGCCTTGTCAACGGCCGGCTTGTATCCCTGGGGGTACAGCCGGTGGATTTCATGGGAACCGGTGCAGCCTTTTGGGTTCTGATCGGGACTTATCTGTGGAAGAACAGCGGGTACGACATGATCCTGTGGCTGGCGGGGCTGGACGGCATTCCGGACAGCCTGTATGAGGCCGCCCGTGTAGACGGCGCCGGGCGGCTGCAGTGCTTTTTCCATGTAACCCTGCCTCAGTTGGCCCCAACTTTGGGGCTGGTGTCGGTACTCAGCCTGCTGAATACCTTCAAAGTGTTCCGGGAGGCATATCTGGTGGCAGGCAGCTACCCCCATGAGAGCATTTACATGCTGCAGCACCTGTTCAACAATTGGTTTTTGTCCTTGGACATGGGCAGGCTGACGGCTGCGGCGGTGCTGGTAGCCCTGGTGCTGCTGGTTATTGTACTGCCGCTGCAGCGTGTGCTGAAAGGTGCGGAACAGCTATGAACCGAAAAAAACATTGGTGGCTGAAAACCGCGCTGTGTGTGCCCGCCGTACTTGTGTGGGGCGTTCTGTGGTGCATGGCATCCGGCGCGCTGACGGGCCAGGCAGAACTGGCGGATGCACTGGGGCCCGCATTGGGCCTTCCAGGCAGTGAATCATATGCCCGATGGCCACTGCTGCCGGATGCACCTACGCTGCAGCCGATGGCAGAGTTGACACTGGATACACCGCAGTTTTTTGCAATGTTCTGGAACACCTGTCGGCTGGCTTTTCCACAGGTGCTGGGCCAGATTCTGGTGGGCGCACCTGCGGCCTGGGCCTTTTCCAGGCTGCGTTTTCCGGGACGCCGAATGCTGTTTGGCCTTTATATTGTGCTGATGCTTCTGCCGTTTCAGGTGACGATGGTGCCCAATTATATTGTGCTGGATGCCCTGGGGCTGATGGATACGGTGTGGGCAGTCATCCTTCCCGGCGTGTTTTCTGCTTTCCCGGTGTTTATTATGGCGAAAGGGTTTGATGCCGTCCCGCACAGCCTGCTGGAAGCGGCCGCACTGGACGGTGCCGGCCCGCTGCAGACATTTGTGCGGGTGGGTCTTCCGCTGGGGATTCCGGGAATCCTATCCGCTTCGGTGCTGGGATTTATCGAGGCATGGAATGCCATTGAACAGCCCATGACCTTCCTGAAAACACCTTCGCTGTGGCCCCTTTCGCTTTATTTGCCGCAGATCTCTTCTTCGGCGCTGGCGCTGGCTATGGCGGCCAGTTTGGTAATGCTGGCCCCGGCGGTACTGATTTTCCTGTTCGGGCAAAAATATCTGGAGCTGGGCATTCAGGCCAGCGGCCTTAAGGAGTGACAATATGCGACCCATCCAAGTGCTGCGCGGCGCACTGTGCACCTGCCGGGAAAAAATGAGAGGCGTGTACTTTTCTGATCAGGGGCAAAAGAGGGCCTTTGGGAACTTGATGCGCTTTTTTGCCGTGATGTTGGTGTTGACTTTGATTGCAAGGGGGACTGCGGGGGCCACTGTCCCTCAGGTAGATGCGGTGTACCCGGTTCGGGGCGAGATCCTGCAGCAGGTGACGCTGGAGGGGACAATCAGTGCGGCCGGACGTACACAGGTATCCTGTCCCGCAGGGCTGACGGTATCGGCGCTGCTGGTGCGTGCCGGCGAACAGGTGGCGGCCGGACAGGAAATTGCCCGGTTTGATCCGGAAGAGGTTTCCATGGCGCTTCAGCGCGCCCAGGTGCAGGTACGGCAGCTTGATGCCCAGGCCGCCGGTGAATCGGCTGCCGTACAGCAGCCGGACGCCGGCACGGTGGGCAGTGCGCAGCTGGTGCTGGATGCCGCTTATCAGGATCTGGCTGCCGCCCAGGCCGCACTGGATGGCCTGACCGCGGATCCCAACGCCGATGCTGCGGCGGTGGAAGCGGCCCGTCAGGCACTGGATACAGCTACACGCGCGGCGCAAAGCGCTGAATATGCACGCAACAGTGCCCTTGCCAATTATCAACAGCAGCAGCAGCAAGCGGAACTGGCTGCCCGGAACAGTGAGGCCGCAGCCGCAGGCCTGGCACTGGACCGCCAGCAGGTCCAGGAGACCATTGCACAGCTTTCCGAGCTGCAGGCGGCGGGATGTGTGCTGACGGCGCCTGTGGAGGGCACACTGCTGAGCTGGAATTTGACGGAGGGAGCGGCAAGTACAGCCGCAGCATGCACAATAGCCAGCGGCGCCGACGGTTATGTGATGGAAGTGACGCTGGATGCCGATGCGGCCAAGCTGGCCAGCGTGGGTGCGCACGCACAGGTGCGGCAAGGAAACGTAGAAGGAGAAGCTGAGCTGACTTCCCTTTCCTCGGCAGATACCGAAGGGCGTGTAAACGCTCTTGTGCGGCTTCCTGCCGAACAGGCTTGGAAGGAAGGCAGGGCAACCGGTGTGATCACCCTGTCGCGTACACAGCATGAATTGTGCGTGCCTGCCTCGGCGGTGGGGCAGGACAACCAGGGCTATTTTGTCTACCAACTTCAGCAGCAGGAGACCGTCCTGGGCCAACAGACTGTGCTGGTGCGCACGACCGTGGCCGTGGAAGAACGAGGGACCGATCAGGTGGCTGTTTCCGGTGCGCTGAGTGCATCCAGCCAAGTGGTAACAGGTTCCTCCAAGCCCCTGTCCAACGGAGACCGGGTGAGGGTGCGCACATGAACGGCCGGTACTTACAGACAATCCGGCGAAAATCAGGCTGTATCCTGGCGGCACTGCTGTGCCTGGCAGGACTGCTATGGGCTTTTACGGCCAATGCCGCAGCCAAGCAGTGCTGGCCGTCTGTGGGCCTGCGTTACAACAGCGGCTTTTCGGCTGTCAGGCGGGAGAACGCCCGCACCTATGCTTCTGAACAGACCCAGGCGGGAGAAGAAGCACCGATGCTTACATTCTGGGATGAAGCACAGACCGAGCTTCGCGCCAACGGGCGCAGTTTGACGGCAACAACCGTGTGGGTCGATGGAGATGCTGCGCTGGCCTATCCGGCGCGCTGCAGTGTCGGCGGGCTGCCAGGGGCGGGAGACCGGTACGGCTGTGCACTCAGTGAAACTGCTGCCTGGCAGCTGTTCTCGTCAGCCGATGTGGTCGGCCTTTCCGTTGAGCTGGCGGGCCGTATATATACTGTGCGCGGCCTGTTTGCAGGCGGATATCCGCTGGCCGTCGCCGGTGCGGCCGATGAAATGGAATTGAGCAATATAGAGCTGTCCAGGTCCACATTGAGCGATCCCCGTCAGGCGGCTTTGGATTTTGTCCAGGCGGCGGGTCTGGGCTCGCCGGATCAGCTGTGCTGCGGATACAGTGCTGCAGCACTGGCTGCAGCCGGCTGCTGGCTGCCTGTTTTTTGGGTTGCGGTTTGGGCGATGGCTGCGCTTTGGCATATTGTCCGGATGTGGCAGCCGCTGTACCGCCAGCTGTTTATCTTTGCGGCAATGCTGGTATTTGCACTGTGCCTGCCTGCGCTGCTGGGCCTGCTGCCAGGCTGGGTGATACCGGCTCGCTGGAGCGATTTTTCCTTTTGGACAGATCTTGCTGCCGTGCTGGCCGAAAGGGGAAGAGAATGGCTTGCATTGCGGCCCTTTGCCAAAGATGTTGAAGGAAAATTGGCACTGCTGCAATGTGCCGGCGGAATTGCCATTTCATGCGGTGGAACGCTGTATCTGCGCAGACAGGTGATGTCATCCCATAAAAGATATGTGCTGCGCGATAAAACTGAAAAAAGTACTTGACAAATCAGCCAGTGTTTGGTATTATATTCAAGCGGCAAAAATCCCGTGGGGGTATAGCTCAGCTGGGAGAGCGCTTGAATGGCATTCAAGAGGTCAGCGGTTCGATCCCGCTTATCTCCACCACAAGAACCTGCTTCAGTTTGAAGCAGGTTTTTCTTTTGTGCAGCGCTGCTAAATTTTTTTGTAAGGCTCGATGAGACGGATCGTCATGCGCTGTCAGGGATGGAAACGGCACATAAAAAAGGCTCCTGCCAGATTCCTGGCAGGAGCCTTTGTATTGCCGCCGGAGACGGAGATGTTTCCGGCGCGCAAAAGCAGGTGAGAGCACAATATGGAACGCTTATACCGGGGTCATCCCCCATACACTGACTGAGCCGCCGTTTACCGGGAAGGAGGCACTTCCTGTTTCATCCAGCTGCACACTGCCAGGGCAATTGCCCAGCAGGTCTACCAGGGTTTGCCCTGCAAAACGAACGCCCAGGCACATCTCTTTTTGGCCGCCGGGTCCGTCGGAAAGAATGACAGCGCATCCGGAGCCGGGCTTTTCGCCTTCGCCAGCCCGCGTCCAGCCGATGATATTGTAGTTGTCCAGATAATCCGTTTGCTCGCCCAAAGCCACATCCCGCCGCAGGCGCAGCAGAATGTCCAGCTGCGGGCCTACGGCGTTGATCCCATCGTGAGGGATGCCATAATAATCGCCATAAAATACGCAGGGAGTACCGCCCTGACGCAGCAGGATCAGCGCATACGCCAAAGGCTTAAACCAACCCTGTACCCAGGACTGCAGTGCTTGGCCGGGCTGGGTGTCATGGTTATCCACAAAAGTCACTGCACGTTCAGGCCGTGCATCAACCAAGGTGTTGTCGAAAATGCGGCGCATATCAAAGTTGCCGTTGCTGGAGGAGGCGCGCATCAGGTTAAAATGCAAAGGAACGTCAAACAGGCACATGGTTTGGCCGCAACTGTCCAGATAGTGCGTCAAGTCCGACAGGTCCGGGCTCCAGTATTCACCTACAGCCCACAACTTTTTACCGGATTTCTGCCGCAGGTGCTCCAGCCAATGGGTAAAGAAGGTGAAACGGATGTGTTTAACAGCATCCAAGCGAAACCCGTCCACATCGGTCTGTGCCAAATACCATTCACCCCAGCGGTCCAGTTCGGCCAATACCTCCGGGTTGTCCATATCAAGGTCTGCGCCCATCAGATAATCGTAGTTGCCGTGCTCGTCATCCACTTCGTTTTCCCAGCCTTTGCCCTCCAGCTGGAACACGCCTTTGCGCTTGGCCCGTTCATCCCAATCCACACCGTCAAAGTGGGTGTGGTTCCATTGGAAAGAAGAATACTGGCCGTTTCGGCCGGGAAACGTAAATTTTGTCCAGGCAGAGATCAGGCCCTCCGGCCCGTTTTCTCGGCGCCGGTCGCCCGGATCAAAGCTTTCGGCATCCACCTGTTCACAAGCGTCCGCCCCCATGCGGTGATTCAGCACGATATCGGCCAATACCTGCAGGCCGGCACGCTGCAGCGCGCGTATGGCGGCCAGGTATTCATCCTTTGTGCCGTATTTGGTGGGAATCGACTCCTTTTGGTCAAATTCTCCCAGGTCATACAGGTCGTATACCCCATAGCCGACGTCGTTGATTCCCTGGGCCCCTTTATAAGCAGGCGGAAGCCATACACCGGTAAAACCGGCCTGCTGCAGATGTGCCGCATCGGCGGCAGCACGCTTCCAAAGGCCCGCATCGGCGGGCAAATACCATTCGAAATACTGCAAAAGTGTATTGGGTGCCATGGATTGCACCTCCTGTATCAAAACTTCCACCTGCGGTCTGGGGAAAGGGTAGTTCATTAAGCTCTGCAGGCGCTTTATGTCTATGATACCCTCCGGCAGAATGCTTGTCAAACCGTTTGGCCGGAGGAGCCAACCCGATTTTGACATTCGCATCGGGTTGGCTGCACCGCTCCGCAAACTGAATTCTCCAAGGAAAGCAATTCACCGCCGGCGCATACACGTCCGCTGGAAGATTTGTCAAGCGGCATAAAACTTGCGGCGTTTTTGCGCGATTTGGCGGGCCAGCAGAACGACCTGCTCTTCATCCACTGCGAGCGCACCGGCAATTTGCCCCAATTTGTATCCCTCCTGCAGCATGCGGGCCAACCGGCGTTCCGGCGGCGTCAGGCTGTCCATAAACTGCTGTGCCATGATTTTTTCTTCCAGCGAGTCCAAGCCGCCGGCACTGGAGACGGCCAATGTGTCATAAAGGCAAAATTTGTCATCGCTGTCATCTGTCAGCGGTGCATCCAGGGAGCGCTGGCGGTAGGATGCTGTAAATTGCCGGTTTTCCCGCAGCAAAGACTGGCGGATGCGCTCGGCCAGATAGGTTTCAAGGTCTCCGCATCCGGGGCAGTAATCCTGCAAAGCCCGGCAGAACGCTTCCTGAGCAAAGGCGCGCCGCTCATCCAAAGGTGTGCTTTTGGCCTGCTGTGCCACGGCGTTGTCCACCAAATGGCCGTATAGGGTCAGGGCCTGCTGCGGATCATATTGGCGCTGGCGGGTCCCTTTGACCCGGTACCGGCGCAGGAATACCCGCCCCAGATAATAGCCGGTCTGCTCGTCTTTGGTCAGCAGGAAGGAGACGGGCAGGCGCAGGCCGGAGGCAACAAGCTGTACCGACAGTGCCTGTGCGGACAGCATGCCGCATTGGGGCAGGTCGATACCAAAACCGTGGCCGTCAGCGATGGCCAGTGTGCGGGTGCGCGTATCGTAGCCGATTTGCACATAAGCCGGCAGCGCAGCGCGCAGGATCTTGCCCAGGCGCAGCTTGCCGTCCCGCCCAACCGAGGCGCGCAGCGCCCGGCGATGATCTTCTTTTTCAAACCATTGAAAATTGTACTTCATGGGCTGTTCACCACTCTAATACGGAACAAAAAGGCCGGCGAATGCCGAACCAAGCAAAGTAAACATAAAAGGGGGCGATGCACGGCACAGGAGATTACTGCATTTGCTGCAATTTTTCCAGCAGCGACAGCTGGCTTTGGCATACTTCTTCTGCCAGCTGCAGGCGCTCCCGCAGGGCGGCCAGCTGCGTCAGGCTTTGCCGCAGGCGTACAGGATCCGCACTGCAGATACAGCTTTCAGCCAGGCGCAGCAACGGCCGGCCGCATTCTTCCAGCAAATTTTCTGCAGGCCCGGCCTCCGCGGCGCAAAAGGCGGTTTCGGTATCCGGGCGGGGAGCTTGCGTTTTCCGCGCGCCTGCAGCAGGGATGACGGCAGCCCGTTCTGCTGGCGGCTGCGCCGGTGCGGCCGCCTTTTGCCAGCGCACCCGGTAAAAATACTGCCTTTTCCCCGTACTGTCAAAAAGGATGGATTCGGTTTCATCTGTGGCCAAAAGCTCCAGCTCGCCGCGCTGCTGGCTGTCGATAAGCCTGTTGACAATCCTCACAAACGTCGGGGTGCTGTCTGCAGGCAGCGCAAAGGCGCCGTCGGGATGAGAAAGGAAACCGTTCTGCTGCAAACACTGTGACAGCAGCGGATACAGCGCACTGTATTTGGCGCCGCGCCGGCTGCCGCACTCCGAGATATGCAGGGCATTGATCCGAGGAAGATATTGAATGTAACAGATCCGGTTGATGCCATCGACCGTTTTGGCCAGCGGCGAGAAAATGTGGGCGTTTTTAAATCCCTGCGGTGTTTTGTTCAAGAAAAATTTGCCTCGGATGGCGCTGAGCTGTTTTGTCAATGCGGCCGGGATCGAAACGGAATTGGTGATTTGCCGGGTAATGTCACTGCTTTTGTCCGGGAGGGGAGCAGTGCCTTGGTAAACTACACGCCGCTGTGGTGAAAGTTGATCCGGCGCATCGGCTCCCGTATGGGAAAAACAGACCTGCGCCATCTTTCAGTCCTCCGTGGTATAAAACTGATGGCTGCTGGCTTCGAACAGTTTTTCCATTTTGTGCAGCACATCCACTTGCGGATGCGTGATGCCTTTTTCATACCGTTGCAGCGTACGTGTGCTGATCTCCAGAAACAGGGCCGCCTGCTTTTGCGACAGCCCCTGCGCCAGACGATAGTACTTGATTCGATTTGTCATAAAAAAACCTCCTTATTTAGACTGGGTCACCAGCCTTTATGCCTTGATTATACACTGCCGCATCGCACTTGAAAAGAGACAATAATGTCGTACTTTTCCTTATTGGCGCACAAACAGGTGAATACAGGGCCCGAAAAGGCCGGACAACGTGTACTGCGCCGTAAAAGAATGGCCGCCAAGCCTTGACTTTCACTGGTGCGTATGATATAAAATAGAGAAAGAAAGGCCATGACGGAGACAGTATGCCTCAGGTGAAAGAAGCAGCGAGCGGGAGAGGGTGAAAGCCCCGCACCGGTAGCCAGAGGCGGAAAATCACTCCCGAGCCGCAGCCCGAACTTTTCCAGTAGGCGCTGCCGGCCTCCCGCCGTTACCGGGAGCGTGCATGTTGGTGCACTGCGCAAGGGTGGTAAAACGAAAGCATACGCCTTCGTCCCGGCTGCGGGGCGGGGCGTTTTTATTTTTTTGAGGAGGATTGCCATGTATCAAAAAGTTTCTCCCAATCTCAATTTCACCGAGCGTGAAAAAGAGGTGCTGGCTTTCTGGAAAGAGAACCGCATTTTTGAAAAAAGCATTGAAGATCGCAAGGATGACCCAACCTATATGTTTTACGACGGCCCGCCCACGGCCAACGGAAAACCCCATATCGGCCATGTGGAGACGCGCGCCATCAAGGACTTGATCCCCCGTTACCGCACTATGAAGGGCTACAAAGTGCCCCGCAAGGCCGGCTGGGACACCCATGGCCTGCCGGTAGAGCTGGAAGTGGAGAAAAAGCTGGGCCTGGACGGCAAAGAACAGATCGAGAAATACGGCCTGGAACCTTTCATCGAACAGTGCAAGGAGAGCGTGTGGAAGTACAAGCACATGTGGGAAGACTTCTCTGACACTGTGGGCTTTTGGGCGGATATGGAACATCCGTATGTCACGTATGACAACAGCTTCATTGAGTCCGAGTGGTGGGCGCTCAAACAGATCTGGGACAAAGGCCTGCTGTACAAAGGCTTTAAGATCGTGCCTTACTGCCCGCGCTGCGGTACGCCGCTGTCCAGCCATGAGGTGGCCCAGGGGTATAAGGATGTGAAAGAGCGCTCGGCCATTGCCAAGTTTAAGGTCAAAGGCGAGGACGCTTTCATCTTGGCCTGGACGACCACGCCCTGGACGCTGCCCTCTAATGTGGCGCTGTGCGTACACCCGGATTATGACTATGTGCAGGTGCGTATGAATGAGGACGGCGCTGTGTACTACCTGGCCCAGGCCCTGGCGGATACCGTGCTGGGCGAGGGCGCTTACACGGTGCTGGCGCATTACAAAGGAGCTGAATTGGAATACAAGGAATACGAGCCTTTGTTCGATTTCGTGCACCCCAAAGAAAGATGCTGGTATGTGACCTGTGACACCTATGTGACGCTGACCGACGGCACCGGTGTGGTGCATATTGCGCCGGCCTTCGGTGAGGATGACTCCAACGTAGGGCGCAGATACGGCTTGCCGTTTGTGCAGCTGGTGGACGCCAAGGGCTGTATGACCCGGGAAACCAAATGGGCGGGCATGTTCTGCAAAACGGCCGACAAAGAAGTGCTGAAAGATCTGGAGGGCCGCGGGCAGCTGTTCAGCGCCCCGGTGTTCGAACACAGCTATCCGCACTGCTGGCGCTGCGGCACGCCGCTGATCTATTATGCACGGGACAGCTGGTTCATCAAAATGACAGCCGTCAGAGAGGAATTGATCCGCAACAACAACACCGTCAACTGGATCCCGGAGTCCATTGGCAAGGGGCGCTTCGGCGATTGGCTGGAGAATGTGCAGGATTGGGGAATCAGCCGCAACCGCTACTGGGGTACGCCGCTGAATATCTGGGAATGTGAATGCGGCCACCAGCACGCGGTAGGCAGCATTGAAGAACTGAAAAGCATGTCCTCCAATTGCCCCGACGATATCGAATTGCATCGCCCGTACATCGACGCGGTTACCCTCCGCTGCCCCCACTGCGGTGCAGAGATGCACCGCGTGCCGGAAGTGATCGACTGCTGGTTCGATTCCGGCTCCATGCCTTTTGCACAGTATCATTATCCGTTTGAGAACCGGGAGCTGTTCAAAAGCCAATTCCCGGCGGATTTCATTTCTGAAGCGGTGGACCAGACCCGCGGCTGGTTCTATTCTCTGATGGCTATTTCCACACTGCTGTTCGGCAAGGCCCCCTTCAAAAATGTTATCGTCATGGGCTTGGTGCAGGATGAAAACGGCCAGAAGATGTCCAAATCCAAAGGCAATGCGGTAGATCCCTTCGAGGCGCTGGCCACCTATGGTGCCGATGCGATCCGCTGGTATTTTTATACCGCCTGTGCACCGTGGCTGCCCAAGCGCTTCTCGGGCAAGGCTGTGCAGGAGGGCCAGCGCAAGTTCCTGGGTACCTTGTGGAATACCTATGCATTCTTCGTGTTGTACGCCAATATCGATCAGTTTGATCCTACCCGTTATGCAATGGACCCAGGCAGCCTGTCGGTGATGGATCGGTGGGTGCTCAGCAAGCTGAACACCATGGTGCAGACGGTAGACAAAGAACTGAATGGCTACGCCATCCCCGAGGCAGCTCGGGCACTGCAGGAATTCGTGGACGACCTGTCCAACTGGTATGTGCGCCGCAGCCGCGAACGCTTCTGGGCCAAGGGCATGGAGCAGGACAAAATCAATGCGTATATGACGCTGTATACCGCATTGGTCACAACCGCTAAGGCCGCTGCGCCCATGATCCCGTTTATGGCGGAAAGCATCTACCAGAATTTGGTGCGCAGTGTTGACGGCAGCGCACCGGAGAGCGTACACCTGTGTTCCTTCCCGCAAGCCGATATGCACATGATCGACGCAAATCTGGAACGGGACATGGATCTGGTGCTGAAAATTGTAGTGCTGGGCCGTTCGGCCCGCAACGGGGCAAACCGGAAAAATCGTCAGCCTCTGGCTGAAATGTATGTAAAAGCCGGCGAGGTGCTGAGCGACTACTACCGTGCAATCATTGAAGATGAGCTGAATGTAAAACGGGTCACCTTTACCGATGATATGTCGCAGTTTACCAACTACACCTTCAAGCCCCAGCTGAAAACCCTGGGCCCCAAATACGGCAAGCAGCTGAACGAGATTCGCACCCGGCTGGCAGAGCTGAACGGCAGTACTGCAAAGAGAGAACTGGACGCGACCGGTGTGCTGAAGCTGACTTTGAGCACCGGCGAGATTGCTCTGGCACCGGAAGATCTGCTGATCGACATGACACGCAGTGAACGCTGGTACAGTGTGGAAGACGGTGATGTGACGGTGGCCATTGACACCGAACTGACGCCGCAGTTGATCGAAGAGGGCTTTGTGCGGGAAATTGTCAGCAAGCTGCAGACCATGCGCAAAGAAGCAGACTTTAATGTGGAAGATCACATTGCCGTTTATGCAGACGGAAACGAGGCCGTCACCGCCATTATGGCTCGCCACCGGGATGCCATTGCCGGCGATGTGCTGGCGGATGAGATGACACTGGGCAGCCTGGACGGATATACCAAGGAGTGGGACGTCAACGGCCAAATGGTCACATTGGGCGTAAAGCGTGTAAACAAGGGTTCCATCGGCGGGTAAGCAGCCTGCAACAGCCGCCTTTTTGGCTGTGCACCACATGCGGAAAGACGTACAAAAAGCCGCGGCGCAGGCCGCGGCTTTTTTGCTGCGGCCACGCAAAATTTGCCGCGTGCATATTGTCAGCGGAAGAAAAGCGCAGTATAATATATTTTATGCGATTGCGCGGGATCAGGCGTATACGCAGAGGGAAAGTAAAAATGAAAAAGAGAGGGGATCCGTATGGCAGATTATTTGGCAATGACCGTGCCGCAGCTGCAGGATGAACGAAAGAAGTTGACTGACGCGTATCAGATGTTTGCGGACAGGGGGCTGGCGCTGGATATGTCCCGGGGCAAACCTTCACCCGAACAGCTGGATCTTTCCATGGGCCTGTTTGAGATCCGTCAGTTTATCGGTGAAAACGGTGTGGACGCCCGCAACTACGGCAATTTGGAGGGGATGCCGGAAGCACGGCGCTTTTTTTCCGGCATTCTGGGGGTAAGCCCGGATGAGGTCCTTGTCGGCGGTAATTCCAGCCTGCATATGATGTATTCCATGGTGGAGCTGGCCAGCCGCCGCGGCTTTCCGGATGGGAGCGCACCCTGGGTCCGGCCGGAGCATAAGCCCAAATTCCTGTGCCCTTCACCCGGATATGACCGCCATTTTTTCATCACGGAGTATTTCGGCTATGAAATGCTGACCGTGCCGATGCTGCCCACCGGGCCGGATATGGACCTGGTGGAGCAGCTGGCAAAAGATCCGGATGTAAAAGGGATCTGGTGCGTGCCCAAGTACTCCAATCCCGACGGTTACAGCTACAGCGATGATACCGTGCGCCGTCTGGCGCAAATGGAAACTGGCGCGCCGGATTTCCGTATCTTCTGGGACAATGCCTATGCGGTTCATCATATCAGTGATACGCCGGATGAGGTGCTGAATATCATGGATTTGTGCCGCGAAGCCGGATATGAGAACCGGCCGCTGCTGTTCTGTTCACTGAGCAAAGTAACCTTTTCCGGCGCTTCTGTGGCTGCAATGGCCGCCAGCAAAGCCAATTTGACGTATATCCTGTCCAACCTGGCGGCGGCAACCATCGGCTTTGACAAAGTCAATCAGCTGCGCCACGTATTGTTCCTGAAAGATATGGAGGGTCTGCAGGCTCATATGTGCCGTCAGCGCGCTTTGATTGAGCCCAAGTTTCAAATCGTATGGGAACTGTTTGAGCAGGAACTGGCGCCGTGCGGGAACATTGCCCGTTGGACCCACCCAAACGGCGGTTATTTCATCAGCCTGTACACCATGGACGGGTGCGCCAAGCGTACGGTGGAGCTGTGTGCCAAAGCCGGCGTGAAGCTGACTGCAGCCGGTGCCGCCTTCCCGTACGGCAAAGATCCCCATGACAGCAATATCCGTATTGCGCCAACCTATCCGCCGCTGGAAGAGCTGCGCACCGCAGCCCAGCTGCTGTGTGTCGCTTTACGCTTGGCCACTGTTGAAAAATTGCTGGAAAAGCATGCATAACGGATGGCTCTTGCCAATGCGCACCCGCTTGTGGGTGCGCATTTTTTGTTTCTGCCCGAATTTGGCTTGCATTTCCGGGCGATTTATGGTTTAATACATTCAGTAATCTATTACAAGGGGGAGAAACATGCGCTTGGGCATATCTACCGCCTGCTTTTATCCGGAGCAAACCGATCAGGCGCTGCTGCGGCTGCAGCAGGCCGATGTGCCTCTGGTGGAAATCTTTCTCAATACGTTCAGCGAGCTGGGGGATGCGTTTGTATCGCGGCTGCAGAGCCAGCTTGCACAATATGGGACAAACGTTTCTCAGCTTCATCCCTTTTCTTCGGCAATGGAGACCTTTTTCTTTGCCACCGATTATGGTCCGCGTTATGAGGACGGGCTGGCGCTGTACCGGCACTATTTTTCCGTGTGCCGGCGTCTGGGCGCTTCCCGGCTGGTGCTGCACGGGCAGGCTGTTCATTCCGCTTACCCGTTCGAACTGTATTGCAGCCATTACAGCCGCCTGCGCCGGGAAGGGCGTCTGTACGGCATAGAGGTGCTGCAGGAAAATGTTGTGCGCTGCAAGACAGGCTACCCTGAGCAGGTGCGGCAAATGCGCGCATATACGGGCGATGACGTTGGGTTCGTGCTGGACACAAAGCAGCTGCGCCGTGCCGGCGTGCCGCTGCCTGAAATGCTTCAGGCCATGGGTGACAAGATCCGCCATATTCATATCAGTGATGCCGGCACAAAAGGGGACTGTTTGCCGCCGGGAGACGGAACCGAGGATTTTGCGCCGCTGGTGCAACATTTGGCGCAGATCCGATTTTCCGGCGACTGCATCATCGAATTGTACCGGGACGGCTTTGGCGATATTCATGATTTGCTGCGGGGCCTGGCCTGCTTGAAGGCCCTGTTTGCATAAAATACAGGAACAGTGAAGGAATTAGCAAAGGGGAGCTTGATGTATGAAATGTCCGTATTGCGGGGAAACAGAATCCAAAGTGATTGATTCGCGGCCGGCCGACGACGGAGAACGGATCCGCCGCCGTCGGGAGTGCCTGGGCTGCGGCAAACGGTTTACTACGTATGAAATCGTTGAGACCGTCCCGCTCATGGTGATCAAAAAAGACAAATCTCGGGAGGCGTTCAACCGGCAGAAACTGCTGAATGGTCTGCTGCGGGCCTGTGAGAAGAGGCCTGTGTCTTTCCAGCAGCTGGAGCAGGCGGTGGACAATATCGAGCAAACGCTGCTGAACTCTTACGAAAGAGAAGTTTCCAGCATGTATATCGGTGAACTGGCCATGGCGCAGCTGCAGAAGATCGACGATGTGGCCTATGTGCGGTTTGCATCTGTTTACCGTCAGTTCAGCGATATCAACACATTTATGGACGAACTGAAACATCTGCTTCAAACCAGAGAGACCTGAGCAAACGCAAAGCACCGCCCATCATCGATGAGGGCGGTGCTTTTTATGCTGCAGGTTTAAAACAGTGTGCAATACATATGTTCCAACAGCCGCAGCTGTCGAATGGTTTTATCCGCTTCACTGCAAAGGTCATACAGGCTTTCCCGGTTGGCATATGCGGACAGCCCGTGCAGGCTGACGGAGATCTCCGCTACGGCTTCACGGCGCATGAACATCTCCAGTCCGTGGGCGCATTTGTCAAAGTCCTCCGCCGTTTCCAGGGCCTTTTGGCCTGCCTTTTTATAGTCGCCGGATCGGGCACAGGCGGCCAGATCCTCCAGCTGCAGGATCGTCCGTTCGGTGGCGCGGTGTACCCAAATATGGCCGGCCAGCGACAATGCAATCACTGCCGCCATGATGACCCAGGCGGCGCGCACGCGGGCTTTCATGCCCGCTCCTTTCGGATCAGGGTCAGCTTTTTCTTCTTGTTGCACAGCAACAGGTAAATCTCTGTGACAGGACATCCCATCCTTTTGCAGCAGGCGGCCAGCCAATGTTCATTTACGCCGCAGCGCCGCAGGTGATCATGAATGATGTGCCCGTTGACCACGACAGGCAGTGACGGCGGCTCCGAGGCGGAAGCGGGCAGCTTCAAGTCCCCGTTGGTTGGGGTTTCTGCCGCAAATTTCTTTTTGACGCTGACAGAACCGTTGGTCTCCACGACGGCCAACTCAACATCCGACAGTTCAAAAATATCCTTGCTGCGAAGCGCTTCCAGCAGATCATCCGCCGTAAAACGCAAATCCCGCATCTGCGCCTGATCCAGTTTCCCGTTCTGCACAATGATCCGCGGCGAACCGGAGAGGATTTGCTCGGCGCGTCGGCTTTTCATGCACAGGGCCGACAGCAGGATCTCCAGCGATACAATGACGAATACCGGCACCAGGCTGGAGAGGATTGGCATCTCCGGCGATTCAATGGAGATGGAGGCCAGGTTGGAGATCAAGATTGTAGAAACCAGCTCCGATGGCTGCAGCTCACCCAGCTGCTTTTTGCCCATCAGGCGCATGGCCAGGATGATCAGGAAATAAACGATGAATGTGCGCAGCAGCAGCAACGCCATAGCGCCTCCCCCTTTCATGGGGAATATGCCCCGTTTGAATGAATTTCAAACATCCCGCCATACTAACGGTAAGGAGGGAATGCATATGCAACAGCCCCTGACCGCCAGCCTGGCGAAAAACAAAGCCGCATTGCGAACCATGTTCGGCGAAACAATCGACTTATACACCAAAGAGATCCGGCTGTTCGGGTTTCCATGCTGCATCTGCCTGTTTGAGGGGCTTTCCAGCATTGAACGGCTGTGGATCATGATGCTGGATATTCTCTCCAGACCGCCCGAATCGCAGCCGCCCGCCAGCCCGCAGGCGCTGTTTGATTTTGTACTGTACCGCACCGCCATTCCGCTGGAGGCCAATACGGTGGAAGACCTGGACGGTGTGCGCAGGCAGATCACCGCCGGTGCCTGCGTGATTTTGGTGGACGGCGTATCGAAGGCTCTGGTGATTTCCAGCCAGAGCATGCAGTTCCGCTCGGTATCCGAACCCAGCGGAGAGGGGAATATCCGCGGCTCCCGCGAAGGGTTTATTGAGCTTCTGCGGGTCAACATCAGCCTGGTGCGCCGGCTGGTGCGCAGCGGGAACCTGACGGTAGAGACTTTGACAGTAGGCCGGCGTACCCTGACGGAGGCCGCGCTGCTGTATGACCGGGAGCGGGTATCCGGCCGCCTGCTGGATACTGTACGCGGCCGCCTGCAGCGCGCCAGTCTGCCTTTTGTGTTCGACAGCGGCTATCTGGCCGGCTTTGTACAAAAAAGCCGGTTTTCATTTTTTCAGTCGGTGGGTTATACCGAGCGGCCGGATACCGCGGCAGCCAAACTGTGCGAAGGAAAATTGATCCTGCTGGTGAACGGGAGCCCGTTTGCCATGATACTGCCGTATTTTTTCACCGAAAACTTTCAAAGTATGGACGATTATGCGGAAAAAGCTTATTTTGCCACACTGATCCGCCTGTTTCGCTATGCTTCATTTTTGCTGGCCGTGCTTTTGCCGGGAGTTTTTGTCTCGGTGGCGAACTTTACGCCGGAGCTGCTGCCGCCCCAGCTGATGTACAAAGTTGCTTCGGCGGAACAGGCTACGCCGCTGCCGCTGTTTATGGAGGCGCTGCTGGTCAATTTTTTGCTGGAGATCATTCGGGAAGCCGGCCTGCGCCTTCCCAGGCCTATCGGGCACGCTGTAAGCCTGGTGGCAGCGCTGATCATTGGCGATGCGGCTGTAAGCGCCGGCCTGCTGGGCACACCGCTGGTAATCGTTTCCGCCTTGACGGCTCTGTGTACTTTTGTCGTTCCCAATTTGTATGAACCGGTCATCGTTCTTCGCATCCTGTTTATCCTTGCCGGCGGCATCCTGGGGCCGGTGGGCGTTGCCGTTCTCTTCTTCTGCATGGTATTGGGCATGTGTGAAATGAATGCTTTCGGTATTCCGTATATGGCGCCGGCCGCTACCCAAGCCAAAGCTTTTCTGCGCGACGGCCTGCTGCGCAGCGGATGGCAGACACTGGCAAAGGCGGACTTTACCGTGGGAGATTTGCAGCAAAAAGTCCCGGAACAGGAGGGGAACCCATGAATGCGCTGCAAGAACATTTTTCGGCAAAGGGATTGGGGCGGGTATTCCTGCTGTCCCTTCTGGCAGATCTTGTGATCCGGCCTTTTGGACAGGGCCGTGCAAGTACCGCACAGCAGATGATACCGGCAGCATTGCTCACCACTGCGGTGACCCTGGCGCTGACGGCACCGCTGCTGTCCATGGCCCGGCAGGCTGTGCTGAATCCCGCAGAGGGCGGTGTGCCGGGTGTGCAGAAATTGCTTCGCTGTGGTTTGCTGGGCCTGCTGACTGTGTTATTTGCGATGGGCGGCGGAGAAGGGATTGTGCGGGCCGGAGGATTCCTGCGCTATGTAAGTTCAGACCCTCTTGCGGACGGGGTTGTGTATGTGCTGCTTCTGGCGGCCTGCGCTTATGCCATGTGGTGCGGCCCGCAGGCACAGGCCCGTGCTGCCGGTCCGCTGCTGTGCCTGTTTTTTGCCTCGGCTGCGCTGGTGATCATTTCCAACGCCGGAGCCATGCGCGCCGAAAACCTGCCGGCGCAGCCGTTTGACGGCGCTGCCGTGGCGGAAACGGCGTTGAATGGGTTCCGTTTTCCCGCGGAATTGGCGCTTTTTTTCTTTTTTGCACCGCCTGCAGAGGGGAATCTGCTGCGGCATTACCGGCAGTCGCTCTGGGGGCTGTGCTTTGTCTATATTGCGCTGACATTGACAGCCGGGTTGGTGCTGGGCAGCCAGATGCAGGCGCAGTCGCAGCCGGTTCACACATTGGCGAGGCTGGGTCATCTGTCGGTCTTCCGCCGTCTGGACGCGCTGCACGACGGCGTTTGGACACTGGCGGCGCTGGCAAAGGCAGCGGCTTTTGCCTCCGGCCTGCGCCAGGCAGCGGGACTTCTGCTGCCGCAGCGCCGGCGGCGCTGGGCAGGCGGATGTGCCTTGGCGGCACTGGCTGCAGGCACCTGCGCATGTGCCTCTCTGCCATACGCCGCCGCAGAGGGAATTTTGACCGTATTGACGGCACTGGCCATGGGGGCGATGGGGATGCTGGGGGCACTGTACACGAAAGGAGGGGCGGGCCATGGGTGTCAGACGGCGTAACCGCGCATGGCTGGCAGCCGGGCTGATGATGTTTATCCTGTCGTCCTGCGGCGGCATCAGCATGGGGGACCGGGCCATCGTTAAAGCTGTGTACCTCAACGAAGAAGAAGGCCGTATCCAGGCGGCGCTGGCCGTGTTTCAATGCGGCCCCAGCGCCGATACGGCGGCCGTGGCCGAGCAGGCGAGAATCTATACCGGGGAGGGCGAAACGGTAGATGAAGCGCTGTATTGTGCTGAACGTGCGCAGAACAAACGCCCCTTTTACGCGCAGAACGAACTGCTGCTGCTGGGGCCGGGCACCGTGCGCAAGGACATTTCGCCGTACTTGCGCTTCTTTGAACAGGAAAATGCTGCGCGTCCCAATATGGCTGTATTCCTGACCACGCTCTCTCTGGATGCGTTCTACGCCTGTGAGGATCGTATGAGCCAGGTGGTGGGCGGCGCGCAGCGTATTGCCGACGGGAAAACCCAGGATGCCGGCGCCTATCGAACCATTACTGAAGCAGCCCCCGGCAGCGGACAGGCGCACGGCTGGCTGCCCGTATTATCTTTCAGCCCGTTGCAGAACGGCTTTATTGGCGTGCGCAGCCTGGTGCTGCTGCGTGATGGAAAGGCGGACGGCCTTCTGCAGGATGAAATGATGCAGATGGCGCTGGTACTGGCGGGCAAAACCCGGCGGATTACGCTTGCCGGCGAACTGGGCGGAGAGGGCTTTACCATGATTACCCAGCCGCTGCGGATGGTAAAAACAGTCGGCGAGAGTGCACAGCAAATGAGCTTGAAGCTGACCGGCGCCGTTGAGGAGCTGACGGTCGGTGGGCGGGCGTCTTCGGATGAACAGATGAGAAGCCGGCTGGAACCGCTGAACCGCTATTTGCAGGAACTGCTGCAGGATCTGATGGCCGATACCTTTGGCCGGGGCAATGATGCTTTTGGCCTGTCCTGGTGGATGCGGGCGCAAAATGCCGCTGCCGTGGAACAGCTGGCGCAGCAGGGCCTGCTATACGATGCAGGGCGCATAACCGTACAGGTTTCGTTGTATGCATTGCAGCAGTAGACGAAGCGGGAACGCCAAAAAAGAGGCCCGGGGATTCCCGGGCCTTTGGCCTGCGCAGCATTCAGCGGCGTTTGCTGTGCGGATATTCTGCTATGGCGCGCTCATATACATTCAGGACGGCATCTGCAAACTCCTTTTTGCCGTACCGCTGCGAGTAAGCTGTCACGCGCTGGCGGCGCTGTGCACGTTGCTGGCTATCCATAGCCATTTCCTCGCGCAGAAGCCGGCCGAACTCTTCGGCGGTTTCAAAGGTATCGCCGTTTTCGCCGGAGCTGATTTGATTTTTGTTGAACACATCCAGCCGCTGTACAACGTACAGGCCGCTGGCGGTGGCTTCCAGCATGGAAATGGAATTCATCTCCGATAAGGACGCGGTGGTGAACAGGTCGCAGGCATGATAATAAGGCGGAATGGCACCGTGTTCCACACGTCCCAGCAATTTGACCTGGCGCTCCAGCCCCAAAGTGTGCACCCGGTGCTGCAGCGATTCTTTTTCCGGGCCGTCGCCGATGATGAACAGTTTATACCGTTCGTCGCCGCCCACTTCCCGGGCCAGCATATCCAGCAGTACATCAATGGATTTTTCTTTGCCCAAACGGCCGACAAAGCACATCGACACATCACCCGGGCGGATTCCCAAAGAGGTGCGCAGCTCCGCCACGGCCGCGGGGTCAACGTTCTCCGGCAAGAAGTCAGAAAGGTCCACAGTATTGGGAATCACGTTGATATGGCGCTCCACCCCGCAGCGGCGCAGATATTCTACAACCTTTACAGACGGCCCGATCACTTCGGTGGCGCGCTGGGCCACTTTGCGGATATAGAAATGGGCAGCCGGCTTGACAACTTTCTGCCCGGCTTTGTGCGGCGCAATGTAGAACAGGTAGTCATCGTACATGGTGTGCAGGGTGTATACCATCGGCTTGTTCAGCTTTTTCGCACACAGCTGGCCGAAAATGCCGATGCTGAACTCCGTTTGAATGTGGATGATATCCGGAGCAAACTGGCGCACGATTTCATACCGTTCCCGATTCACCGGGCTGGTGAGCCCCGCGCCGTAAATCCGTTTGAGCAGGATCGAAGGGCAGTACAGCACGCCGTCTTTCAGGGTGTGCTGCTTGTGGCGGGGACTGGCCGTGACAATCAGCACCTGGTGGCCGCGTTCTTCCAGGCATTCACGCAGGGTTTGAATATGGGTGACGACGCCGCTGATGTAGGGGAAATAGGTTTCAGTGAAAATCGCGATGCGCATACTTACGTCCTCCTTTATGAACGCCGGAACGGGCCGGCGTACAAAGCTCCGGGATTGAGCTTAGTATACCAAATTCACGGCAAAAAAGAAAGTGTCCCATGGGTAAAACAAATTGTCGGCTGTCCTTACCCCTGGTGCCTCAAAGATAATTGCCATCCGGCTACGTTTATATTATAATATATTCTAACATAGATCACTGCAGTATTCCGCAGCTTGCCCCGGCAAGAGAAAGGACGTGTTCCCATGTCGCAATTCAGCGTTACTCTGGATAAAATCGTCAAAGAGATCGGCCTGGAGGTACTGTATACGCCGGCCGAACTGAAAAGCATCCCAATTTACACCGCGGAAGTAAATCGCCCGGGGCTGCTGCTTTCCGGGTATGAATCTTATTTCGACCCCACCCGGATCCAGCTGCTGGGCAATATGGAAAAGGGCTATTTGGGAACGATGGCCGAACCCGTGCGCCAGGAGGCGCTGCATCGGCTGCTGGCCAAGTGCCCGCCGGCCATTATCATCACCCATGGGGCCGAGCCGTATGAGGAGACCCGCCAGTATGCTGCAGAGTTCAAGGTGCCGCTGCTGCGCTCCACGGCCAGCACGTCCGGTACGATGGGCCGGCTGATCTCTTATCTGTCCACCGAACTGGCGCCCCGCATCACGCGGCATGGCGTACTGGTGGAAGTGTACGGTGAAGGGATCCTGATTTTGGGCGAAAGCGGCGTTGGGAAAAGTGAAACGGCGGTGGAGCTGGTCAAACGCGGCCACCGGCTGATTGCCGATGACGCCGTGGAACTGCGCCGCGTTTCCGACCGGACATTGGTGGGCACCAGCCCGGAAAATATCCGCTATTTTATGGAGCTGCGCGGCGTCGGCTTTATCAATGTTGCTCGCCTGTTTGGCTCTGGTGCGGTAAAGCTGTCCGAAAAAGTTGATCTGGTTGTAAAGCTGGAACCCTGGGACAAAACCAAGAATTACAGCCGCACCGGCCTGGAAACGGAGACCACCGATATTCTGGGCCTGAAAATCCCCAGTACAACCATCCCCGTAACCCCCGGGCGCAATCTGTCGGTCATACTGGAAGCGGCCGCCATCAACAACCGTCAAAAGAAAATGGGATACAATGCCGCGAAAGATCTGTTGGAACGGCTGGGCCTGGAAGACGACGTGTCCGGCCGTTGACAGGACATACAGGGATTGATCTGTTTGGGAGGGATTGAGATGAAACGGTATACCATTGGCATTGACTTGGGCGGTACCAACATTGCCGCCGGCCTGGTGGACGAGGACAACCGCATTTTGGACACCATCTCCCGCAAAACCAATCTGCCCCGTCCGGAAGCAGAAGTGGAGCAGGAGATTGCCGCCATCTGCATCGAATTGGCTGCACGCAGCCGGCTGGATCTGGCGCAGGACATCGCCTGGATCGGCATTGGCACACCGGGCAGCGTCAACTCCGGTACGGGCGTTGTCGAGTTCAATGCCAATTTCGGCTATCACAACTGGCACTTGTCGGAGCATATGGCCCGGCTGCTGCCCTGCCGCATTTATATTGAGAATGACGCCAATGCTGCTGCCTACGGAGAATTCATCGCCGGCGGTGCCAAAGGCGCCAAGTGTGCGGTGGTGATTACTTTGGGAACCGGCATAGGCAGCGGCATCATCATCGACGGCAAAATCTTCTCAGGATTCAACTCTGCCGGCGCGGAAATCGGCCACACGGTTATTGAGATCGACGGGCGGCCCTGTATGTGCGGCCGGCGGGGCTGCTGGGAAAAATATGCCTCGGCCCGCAGCCTGACGGAAGATACGCGCCGGGCGATGCAGGCCCATCCGCTGAACATGATGTGGGACCTGGCGGACGGAGATTTGAAGCGCGTCAACGCTAAAACGGCGTTTGATGCCATGCGTGCAGGCGATGAATTGGGAACGCATCTGGTGGAGAATTATGTCCATTACGTAGCCTGCGGACTCATCAATGTCATCAATATTTTTCAGCCGGAGATCATCTGCATCGGCGGCGGTGTGTCTCGGGAGGGGGATACGCTGCTGCAGCCTGTCCAGCGGCTGGTAGATGCCGAAGACTATGCCCGCACGGGCGACAGCCGCACCAAGATTGTAGCGGCAACGCTGCGCAATGACGCGGGCATCATCGGCGCGGCCAACCTGGGGCGGCAATCTTGATTCCGAAGGGAAAGACTGGTTATGGATTGGGATACACTGGCAAAAGTATATACCGCAAATGGCATCCCGGCGCTCCGCGGCCAGGCATTGGCGCCGTATACCACATTTAAGATCGGCGGGCCGGCAGCCCTTTTCTGCCGCCCGGAAACCAATGCTCAGCTGGCAGCCGCATTGCGCTTGGCAAAAGGGGCCGGCGCACGGGTTTATCTGCTGGGCAAAGGCTCCAATGTGCTGTTTGCCGACGAAGGATTTGACGGGGTGGTCATCCAGATCGGCCCTTCTATGGGCGGGGTCGAAATACATGGCAGTACGATATGTGCCGGGGCCGGCGAACCGCTGTCCCAGGTGTGCCTGGCGGCAGCCGAAGCCGGCTTGACGGGGCTGGAGTTTGCCTATGGGATCCCGGGCAGCGTGGGGGGCGCCGTATATATGAATGCAGGCGCCTATGGCGGCGAAATGAAGGATGTGCTGGAGGATGTGACGTTCCTGGATGACAGGGGCGGAGAACACACCCTGCCGGCAGGGGAGCTGTGCCTTTCCTACCGCACCTCAATTTTCACCAGCCGGCCCTGGTGCATCCTGTGCGCCAAGCTGCGTTTATCGCACGGGGACCGGCAGGCTGTCCGCGCGCGCATGGACGAACTGGCGCATCGACGGGCAGAAAAGCAGCCGCTGGACCTGCCCAGTGCCGGCAGCACCTTCAAACGGCCGGCCGGAGCTTTTGCCGGGGCACTGATCGATCAATGCGGGCTGCGGGGCTATCAGGTGGGCGGTGCCGCCATCAGCGAAAAGCACTGCGGCTTTGTGGTCAATCTGGGCGGCGCCACCTGTGCCGATGTGCTGGCACTGACCGATCATGTGCAGGCAGTTGTGCGCCAGAAAACGGGATATGACCTGGAGCGCGAGGTTCGGGTTGTCCGCTGAAAGCGGGGGAGGAATGGGAAATTGGAGCAGCCGCAGGTTCTGATCGTAACAGGGCTGTCCGGTGCGGGCAAGTCGCTGGCGGTGAACGCATTGGAGGACATCGGTTATTTTTGTATGGACAACATTCCCGCAGCACTGCTGGGCAAGCTGATGGCGCTGGCCATCCAGGGCGGCGGCATCCGCCAGCGTATGGCCGTCGTGCTGGACAGCCGCGGCGGAAAATCTGCGCGGGAGATCCTGGATGCTTTGGACGAACTGAAAAAGATGGGAGTGTTTTATAAGATCCTGTTTCTGGACGCCGCCGATGAGGTGCTGCAGCGCCGGTACCAGGAGACCCGCCGCCGCCATCCGCTCAGCATTGCCACGGGTATCCCGCTGGACCAGGCTTTCCATTTGGAGCGGGAGATCCTCAAACCTCTGTATACATCTGCCAATTACAGAGTTGACACCTCCCTGCTTTCAACAGCACAGCTCAAAGACCGCATAGTAGGCCTGTTTACCGAGCGTTCTTCCGATGCTATGGCGCTGACGATCCTGTCTTTTGGATTCAAGTATGGCCAGCCCCAGGAAGCGGATATCTTATTTGATGTGCGCTGTCTGCCCAATCCGTTTTATGTTCCGGAACTGAAATATAAAACCGGGCTGGAGCGGGAAGTGGCCGACTATGTGATGCGTTTTGAGGAGTCGCAGGAACTGTTTCGGCGCCTGAGATCTCTGCTGGTGTATGCCTTGCCGCTGTATGTGCGGGAAGGGAAAAGCCAGCTGACCATTGCGATCGGCTGCACCGGGGGAAAACACCGTTCCATCACCTTTGCAGAGCGCTTGGCCGCCGTCCTTACGAAAGAAGGGTATCGGCCGCTGGTAGAGCACCGGGATGTGCACCGGCACTGAATATTCGCTGCAGGAGGCATGGCGATGAGTTTTGCACAGGATACCAAAAAGGAAATACTCGCCCGTGTGCTGTCCAAGGATTGCTGTGCCGTGGCGGCAGCTTACGGCATTGCCTGTTTCGGCAAATATTTCGACGCCCGGGGTGTTGTGCTGCACACCGAGCAAAGCGCCGTGGCCCAATATGCCAAACGCTTGTATGCACGTTTGGGCATTGAAGGCAAAGTGTATGTAAAAGGCAAAGAGGAAAGCCGCATTTATGAGTTTGCTGTCAAAGAGCCGGCCCAGGTGGAGAAGATGCTGGCTTTGTTCGGTCACGACGGCGGTGAAACGGCTCTGCGCATCAACAGCCGGAATTTCCAGTGCAGTCACTGTGTCAACAGCTTTACCGCAGCAGCGTTCCTGTGCTGCGGGACTATGACCAATCCGGAAAAAGAGTATAACCTGGAATTTTTGCTGAGCCGTTACAATTTGTCCCAGGATTTTGCCGCGTTGCTCACGGGCCAGGGCTTTTCCCCCAAGTACATTTTGCGCAAAGGATCCCACGTGATTTATTATAAAGCCAGCGAACAGATTGAAGACATGCTCACCTTTATGGGAGCGCAAAATGCCGCGCTGGGAATTATGCAGCTGAAAGTGATGAAGGATTTCCGAAACAAGGCAAACCGCATCACCAACTGCGAGACAGCCAATATCGACAAGGCTGTGGCGGCCAGCGGTGTTACGCTGCAGGCCATCGCACAGCTGCGCAGGCAGGGCGCATGGGACGCTTTGCCGGAGAGCCTGCGGCAGGCGGCGCTGCTGCGGGAGGAGCATCCGGATCTTTCACTGAAAGAGCTGGCGCTTCTATTTGATCCTCCGCTGAGCAAATCCGGCCTTTCGCACCGCATGAAAAAGCTGGAACAGCTGGCACACACATTATCGAAGAGGGCAGAACATGGCTGATCGGCAATTTACTCATTTACATCTGCATACGGAATACAGCCTGCTAGACGGCGCATGCCGGATCGGGCAGCTGATGGAACATGTAAAAAGTCTCGGCCAGACGGCCGTTGCCATTACAGACCACGGTGTAATGTACGGCTGCGTGGATTTTTACAAAGCCGCCAAGAAAGCCGGCATCAAGCCGATCATCGGCTGCGAGGTGTATGTTGCAAACCGCACACGGTTCGACAAAGTCAGCCGGATCGACGGCAATTACCATTTGGTGCTGCTGTGCAAAAATGAGCAGGGTTACAAAAACCTGATCAAAATGGTTTCCAAAGGTTTTACTGAAGGTTTTTACAACAAGCCCCGTATCGATCATGACCTTCTGGAGCAGTATCATGAGGGCCTTGTGTGCCTTTCCGCGTGCCTGGCCGGAGAGATCCCCCAGGCGCTGCTGGGCGGAGATTATGAACGTGCTGTGGAAACCGCCAAATACTATGAAGATCTGTTCGGCAAGGGCAATTACTATCTTGAAATTCAGGATCACGGCCTGGAAGAGCAGCAGCGCGTGCTGCCGCTGCTGGTGAAGCTTTCCCGGGAAACCGGCATCCCGTTGGTGGCCACCAACGATTCGCATTATTTGACACGAGACGATGCCCGAATGCAGCGCACGTTGATCTGTATCCAAACCAACAAAACCATTCATGACGATGACGTGCTGGAATTCGGCACCGACGAATTTTATGTAAAAAGTACAGACGAGATGTATGCCTTGTTTTCGGCCTGGCCGGAAGCCTGCGAAAATACCAATAAAATCGCAGAAATGTGCAGCTTCGATTTTGAGTTTGGCGTCACCAAGCTGCCTTATTTTGAAGCGCCTGACGGTATGGGCAACAAGGACTATTTTGTGAAACTGTGCCGGGAAGGCCTGCAGCGGCGCTATCCCGGCCATGTAACGCCGGAACTGCAGGAGCGGCTGGATTACGAGATCGGCGTGATCGACCGCATGGGATACGTCAATTACTATTTGATCGTATTTGATTTCATCAATTATGCCAAAAGCCAGGGGATCCCTGTCGGGCCCGGCCGCGGCAGCGGCGCCGGCAGCCTGGCTGCTTACTGCGTAGGCATTACCAATATTGACCCTATTAAGTATAACCTCCTGTTTGAGCGCTTTCTGAATCCGGAACGCGTTTCCATGCCGGATTTTGACGTGGACTTTTGTTACGAGCGACGTCAGGAAGTGATCGACTACGTGATCCGCAAATACGGCGCCGATCATGTGGCGCAGATTGTCACCTTTGGCACGATGGCTGCCCGTTTGGCCATCCGGGACGTGGGCCGTGTGCTGGACATGCCTTATCAAACGGTGGATGCCATTGCCAAACTGGTGCCGATGGAGCCGAAAATGACACTGGAAAAGGCCATGCGGGCTTCCAATGATCTGCGCGGGCGCTATCAGAATGATCCGCAGGTCCATGAGCTTTTGGACATGGCGATGAAAATCGAAGGCATGCCGCGCCACGCTTCCACACATGCCGCCGGTGTGGTGATCACCCGGGAACCTGCAGACGAATATGTCCCGCTGGCAACCAACGACGGCAACCCGGTGACGCAGTTCAATATGACGACCATTGAGGAACTGGGCCTGCTGAAAATGGACTTCCTGGGGCTTCGCACATTGACGGTAATTGATGATGCACAGAAAATGGTGCAAAAAGAGCAGCCGGATTTCTCCATTGAGGCGATCCCGTATGATGACTCTGCCGTATATGAGATGCTGTGCGCCGGTGAAACCGAAGGGGTGTTCCAGCTGGAGTCTGCCGGTATGACACAAACCTTCGTAGGCCTGCAGGGAAAGAATCTGGAGGATATCATCGCCATTATCTCTTTGTACCGCCCGGGCCCCATGGAGTCCATTCCCACCTATATTGCCAACCGCCATCATCCGGACAATGTCCGTTATAAAACGCCGCAGCTGGAACATATCTTAAACGTGACCAACGGCTGTATTGTCTATCAGGAACAGGTGATGCAGATCTGCCGCGATTTGGCGGGCTTTTCACTGGGACAGGCGGATCTGGTGCGGCGTGCCATGTCGAAAAAGAAGCATGACGTGATGGAGCGGGAACGCCAGCATTTTGTCCATGGCTGCACGGAGCCCGGAAAGGAATGTCCCGGCTGCGTTGCCAACGGAATCCCGGAAGATGTGGCCAACGCCATTTATGATGAAATGCTCAGTTTTGCCTCCTACGCATTCAATAAGGCCCATGCCGCGGCGTATGCCGTGGTGGCATATCAAACAGCTTATCTGAAGCGCCATTATCCGCGGCAGTTTATGGCGGCCCTGATGACCAGTGTGCTGGGCAATACAGGCAAGATCATTGAATATTCCAACGAATGCCACCGCATGGGAATCAAAGTACTGCCGCCGGATGTTAACGCCAGTGAAATGGGATTTTCCGTAGAGGGCGATGCGATCCGTTTTGGCTTGCTGGCGCTGAAAAACGTGGGGCGCAACCTGATCGCCACCGTCATTACCGACCGCAGGCAGAATGGCCCCTTCCGCGGCCTGTATGATTTCTGCAAGCGGATGCTGGGGACGGAAATCAACCGCCGTGCGGTGGAAAGCATGATTAAGGCCGGTGCATTCGACTCTGTGGAAGCCAAGCGCCGGGCCATGATGGACGCCTTGGAGGGCATTCTGAAAAGCGTGGAGAACGATGCCCGACGCAACCTTGCCGGACAGATGGACCTGTTCGGCAATCTGGACGCCGGCGCGCCGCAGGCTTCTACTTATCAGATCCCCGATTGTGAGGAATATCCTTACGATATTCTGCTGCAGCAGGAAAAAGAGGTCAGCGGGCTGTACCTGTCAGGACATCCGCTGGACCATTACCGGCTGCAGATCGAACAGATGGGCGGTTGGCGCATTTCCCAGCTGACCGGGGAAGATGCGCATCGGTATGATGGACGGGAGGGTACCTTGGTGTGTGCAGTCTCCCATATCAAAACCATCAACACAAAATCCGGGGGTACCATGGCATTCATCACGGTGGAGGACCTGACCGGTACCATGGAGGTGCTGGCCTTCCCAAAGGTACTGCTGGCCAGTGCTGATGCCGTGCACGACAACGCAGTGGTGGTGATCCGCGGCCGCATCTCGTATAAGGAAGAAGAGGGCTGTAAGCTGCTGGCGGACTCCATTGAAGACATCGAGCATTTGTCTGCCGGGGCCGGTGCGCAGAATGGCAACAAAAAGGCAAAAAGCGGCCTGTGGCTGAAACTTCCGTCCATGCAAAGCAAGGCTTTTGAGGAAGTGGAGAATTTGTTGTCCATTTTTGAAGGGCAGTTCCCTGTTTACATGTATTTTGAGGACACCAAACAGCGTATGCGCGCCCCCAGACGGATGTGGTGTATACAAAGTGACCTGCTGGTAAGCGAACTGGAGCTGATCGTGGGAAAAGGAAACGTAAAAGTGCAATAAATTTCCGCGAAACACCTTGCAATCTATGCAACAAATCTTTATAATGACTGTAGAAGCGCATACTTTTCCACCACAAGGAGGAATTTGGGATGACGGAACATGAGATCAAAACCATCGGCGTACTGACCAGCGGCGGCGATGCCCCGGGCATGAATGCGGCCATCCGTTCGGTGGTTCGTTCGGCGATCACGCGCGGGTTCGCCGTGAAGGGCGTCCGCCATGGTTATAACGGCCTGATCACCGGCGACATTGTAGACATGAACCTGCGCAGTGTTTCGGAGATCATCCATAGGGGAGGCACCATTCTGTATACTGCCCGCTGCCTGGAGTTCAAAACCTTGGAAGGGCAGAAAAAAGCGGCTGATGCCTGCCGTGAGCACGGTATTGACGCACTGGTGGTCATCGGCGGTGACGGTTCCTTCCGCGGCGCGAAAGATTTGGCCGCGCAGGGGATTCCCTGTATCGGCATTCCCGGCACCATTGACAACGACATTGCCTGCAGCGACTATACCATCGGATATGATACGGCTATGAATACCGCAGTAGAAATGATCGACAAACTGCGGGATACTACCCAGAGCCACGACCGCTGCAGTGTGGTGGAAGTGATGGGCCGCAATGCCGGATATATCGCCATCAACACAGGCATTGCTGTGGGTGCCCTGGTGACGCTGATTCCGGAAGTGCCCTATGATCTGGACCGCGATGTGATCTCCCGGATGAAAAAGACGCAAAAGACCGGCAAACGCCATTTTATTATCCTGATTGCCGAAGGTGTTGGCCACGCGGGCGACTTGGCCAACGAGATCCAGGCCCGCACAGGCATTGATTCCCGCGCCACCGTACTGGGCCATGTGCAGCGCGGCGGTTCGCCCACCCTGCGGGACCGTGTTACCGCCAGCCGCATGGGTTATCATGCAGTGGAGCTGATCTCCAAAGGGATCTATAACCGCGTAGTTGCCACCCGTGCCGAGAGCATTGTAGATTACGACATTTCCGTGGCGTTGTCCATGTACAAAACCATCGATACCAGCCTTCTGGATATTGCCTCGGCTATTTCGATTTGAATGTGCGCCGGTATCTTACCGGCTCAATGTATGACGAATCTGCATACCGGCGGCAGCGCGTTGCGCTGCCGCTTCCTGCATTTTGCCGCATCCGTTTGGTATGACTGGCAGCGAAGGAGGAAACCATATGACGGCAGCACAGCGCAGACAGGCCATACAAAAGCTTTTGGAACAGGCCGAACGCCCTTTGAGCGCTTCATTCCTGGCAGCACGCATGGGTGTCAGCAGACAGATCGTGGTGGGAGATGTCGCCCTGCTTCGCGCCGGCGGGGCAGTGATCCTGGCAACGCCGCGGGGCTATATGATGGACCGCCGGGCCCCGGAACATCCGCTGATTGTGGCCTGCCGCCATGACAGCGGCCGTCTGCGGGAGGAACTGTACACTGTAGTAGATGCCGGCTGCGCCGTGCTAGACGTAGTAGTGGAACATCCGGTATATGGCCAGCTGTCCGGCCAGCTGCAGGTGTTCAGCCGGGCTGACGCCGACGATTTCTGCACTGCACTGAAAGAAGGCGGGGCAGAGCCGCTGTCCCGCCTGACCGATGGCATCCATCTGCACACTATTTCCTGCCCCAGCGGTCGGCATCGGCGGCAGGTATTGGATGCACTGCGCCTGAAAGGCTTCTTGTACGGGGACCCACCGGAAAAATGATGCCTTTTGGCGGCTGTAGTGTGTTGACAATCTCTCTCGATTTGTGTAAAATATGTCAAGACACATGTCAATATATAGTTGCCGACTATCCGAGAGGGGTCATCAGAATGAAACAAGATCGCATCCGTAAATTGTGTGTTGCAGCGCTGCTGTGTGCCGTCGGCATTTTAGTGCCTGTTATTTCTCCTGTCAAAATTACTGTTGGGCCAATGTCTTTTACCTTGGCCAGCCATGTCGCGGTATTTATGGCGATGTTTATCAGCCCGGCCGTGGCGCTTTCTGTGGAGCTTGGCACCACGGTAGGCTTTATCCTGGCCGGTTTTGCACCGGTGGTCTGGCTGCGGGCTGCCGCACAGGTGTTTTTCGTCCTGCCCGGTGCGCTGTGGCTGGCTGCCGCGCCCGGCCTGATGCAGAAACCTGCCGGGCGCACATTCTTCGGGTTGGTATGTGCAATTATTCACGGCGTAGCCGAAGCATTGGTGATGCTGGTATTCTGGTTCGGCGGCATGTATCATGACGCCGGCTATTCCATGAATTTCCTGATTTGGGGGCTTGTGTGCGGAGGGACTATCCTGCACAGTATGCTGGATTATTTCCTGTCGCTGCTGATTTGGGTGCCGGTCGGCCGCATGACGACCCTGCCGGCAGTCTATCGCCCGCAGTTCAGACAGCACGGCTGACCGTATGGACTCCTTTCCAACAGCGTTTGCCGTAGTATCCGCTCCCGATGCAATGCCATCGCAGAACGCCGCGGGCTGTACCGCGGCGTCTTTTTGTGCCTTTTCGGCGATGGAATGGGCACAGAATGCCCGTTTCCGGCATAGAATAAAGGAGAAGAAAACCCGCGCAGCGGTGGGAACAGGGGTGCAGGGCGATGGGAAAGTATAGGCCGGTGCGCCAACAGGGTGTGCGCAAAAAAAGCAGGCGCCGCTGGCGCCTGCTGGCGGCGTTGTCTGTGGCGCTGATGCTGTTGGTCACCGTCGATCAGCAGCTGCGCCCGGTGATCGTCACCATGGCGCAGTATCAATGCCAACAGATTTCACTGCGGGCAATCAACGACGCCGTGAGCCAGGAGCTGGCTTCCGACAGCGCCGCCAGCGAACAGCTGGTTCGGGCTGAAAAGGGAGAGGACGGCAGCGTGCAGGCCATTGTGATGGATGCTGACCGTGTCAACGCCCTGAAAACCCGGCTGACCGCAGCGGTCTCACAGCGGCTGCTGTCTTTGCCGGATCAGGAGATCTCCGTTCCGCTGGGTACCTTGCTTGGCTGGCAGATTTTGGCCGGGCGCGGGCCGGACATCCGGCTGAATGTGGTGCCGGCCTCATATGTGTACAGTGAGTTGAAAGATGAGCTGACCAGCGCCGGTATCAATCAGACCGAGCACAAGCTTTTTATTGATTTTACCGTGGAAATGAGTGCGATTCTGCCGGGCTATTCTACCGAAGTGACGGTCACAGATGAAGTTTGCATCTCGCAGACAATGATCATTGGCAGTGTGCCGCAGATGTATGCCGCGCGCGGCGGGCAGGTATAGGGGCAAAAAATCCGGGCGTGCCAGTAGGCAAACGCCCGGATTTATGCTATACTAATAAAGATTGAGAAGCAGAGGTGATGGAATGGCTCTGGATGATGTGCGCCGGCAATACGACGAGCTGGTCCAGTTGATTGAGCGCAACAACCAATTGTATTATGACCAGGACGCGCCGGAGCTGGAAGATTTTGAGTATGACGCTCTGATGCGCCGGCTGAAGGAGATGGAGCGACGGTATCCTGAATTGATCACGCCGAATTCCCCAACCCAGCGTATAGGCGGCCATGCCTCGGACAAGTTTGCTGATGTTGTGCATACGGTACGCATGGAAAGCCTGCAGGACGTGTTCTCGTTTGATGAGGTGCGGGAATTTGACCGAAGGGTGCGGGAGGAAGGTCTGGAACCACAGTATGTGGTGGAGGCAAAAATCGATGGTTTGTCGGTCAGCCTGGAATATCGCAACGGCGTTTTCGTGCGCGGATCCACCCGTGGAGACGGATCGGTGGGCGAAGATATTACCGAAAATCTCGCCACCATTGCCGACATTCCCAAAACCTTGCCGGATCCGCTGCCTTTTCTGGAAGTGCGCGGCGAAGTTTACATGCCTCGCGAAGCCTTTCTGCGCCTGACCGAGCAGCAGGAACTGGAGGGGAAAACACCTTTTAAAAACCCGCGCAACGCTGCCGCGGGTTCGCTGCGGCAAAAGGATGCGAAGATCACCGCCTCCCGCGGCCTATCGATCTTTGTGTTCAACCTGCAGCAGATCGAGGGGAAAACACTGACAGGCCATCATGAAAGCCTGGATTACCTCAAGGCGTTGGGCTTTCCGGTTTCACCGGTGTACAGCCGGTATGATAGTATTGAGGAGGCCCTGCAGGAGATCGAACGCATTGGCCAGCTGCGGGGCGATCTGGCTTACGATATCGACGGTGCAGTGGTCAAAGTGGACAGTTTTTCCCAGCGCAATACCCTGGGAAGTACGGCTAAATTTCCTCGCTGGGCAGTAGCTTTCAAATATCCCCCAGAGGAAAAGGACACCCAGGTGATAAGCATTGAGGTCTCTGTGGGGCGCACCGGCGTGCTGACGCCCACGGCGGTATTTGCTCCCATTCGCCTGGCGGGCACCACCGTTTCCCGTGCCACGCTGCACAACGAGGGGATCATTGACACATTGGGCATTGGCATCGGAGATACCATCCGCGTGCGCAAAGCCGGTGAGATCATTCCCGAAGTGCTGGCTGTGGTACAGCGTGCTGATGCGCCGCCCTTTGTCATGCCGCCGTATTGCCCGTCCTGCGGCGCGCCGGTTGCGCATTTGGAAGGCGAAGCGGCATTGCGGTGTACCAATCCGGAATGCCCGGCACAGACATTGCGCAATCTGATCCACTTTGCCGGGCGCACCGCCATGGATATCGACGGCCTGGGAGAGGCCGTGGCAGCCCAGCTGGTACAGGCGGGGCTGGTGGTCAGCGTGGCAGACCTTTATACGCTGACGGCTCCGCAGCTGACCGGGCTGAATAAATTCAAGAAGAAATCAGCCGATAACCTGCTGCGCAGCATTGCGCAGTCCAAAAAAGCCAATCTGGATAAGCTGATTTTTGCACTGGGCATCCGGGAAATCGGTGCCAAGGCTGCGGCACTGCTGGCAGAGCGATTCCGGACGATGGAAGCCCTGCAGCAGGCTACGGAGGAACAGCTGAACGCCATTGACGGATTCGGCGGCGTGATGACGGCCAATGTGCTGAACTTTTTTGCCAACGACGGCGCCAAGGATCTGGTGCAGCGGCTGGCTGCGGCCGGTGTAAACATGCAGTATACCGGACAGGAAAAGTCGGATCGCCTGGCGGGGCTGACCATTGTGGTGACAGGCACTTTACCCAGCCTCAGCCGGGTGGAAGCGGAATCGCTCATCACACAGAACGGCGGGAAAGCGGCGTCTTCGGTTTCCAAAAAGACAAGCTATGTCCTGGCCGGAGAGGCTGCCGGTTCAAAACTGACCAAAGCGCAGAAGCTGGGGATCCCCATCATTGACCAGGCCGCATTTTTGCAAATGATTGAAGGGGAGGCGGGCACCCGGACGCCTGTTGTCCCGGCACAGTAAGGAGGAACCTGAATGGAATTTGATGTCAAGCACATTGCCAAATTGGCCATGCTGCAGTTCACAGCTGAAGAGGCGGCTGCCTTCGAAAAGGAATTTGCCCAAATCGTAAAAATGGTGGAAAACCTGCCGGAGATGGAATCGGCCGTCACACTGCTGGAACCGGAAAATCAGATGGAACTGCGGGAAGACGCCGTGATCCCTTCCTATCCCCGGGAAGAGATCCTGCAGAATGTACCCCATGCCGTGGCCGGCTGCATTGTCGTGCCCAAAACCGTTGATTGAGGGAGGCTGTACCATATGAATCTGTATGAAAAATCGGCGGCAGAGCTCTCCCGCATGGTGCGGGCAAAGGAAGTCTCTGCTACAGAAATCACCAAGGATGCCTTGGCGCGCATTGAGGCAGTAGACCTGAAGGTGGATGCCTTTCTGACAGTAGAAGCCGAAAAAGCGCTAGATCGGGCTGCCTGGGTGGATGAGCAGGTGGCCGCCGGAAAAGACCTTGGCCCGCTGGCCGGTGTGCCTGTGGCTGTAAAGGATAACATCTGCACCAAAGGCACGAAAACCACCTGTGCTTCCAAAATGCTGGGCAATTTCATCCCGCCTTACAATGCTACAGTGGTGGACAAGCTGCTGGCCGCCGGCGCGGTGATCCCCGGCAAAGTCAATTTGGACGAATTTGCCATGGGCGGTTCTTGTGAAAATTCTGCTTTTAAAGCCACCAAAAACCCATGGGATCTTACCCGTGTGCCCGGCGGTTCTTCCGGCGGAAGTGCCGCAGCCGTCGCTGCCTGCGAAGTGCCCCTGGCTTTGGGGTCGGATACCGGCGGTTCCATCCGCTGCCCCGCCGGCCTGTGCGGTATTGTGGGGCTGAAGCCCACTTACGGCGCCGTGTCCCGTTTTGGCCTGGTGGCCTTTGCCTCGTCACTGGATCAGATCGGCCCCATGGCCCGCACGGTAGATGATGCCGCGCTGCTGTTCCGTGTGATCTGCGGCCAGGATACCGCCCACGATGCCACCAGCAAGCCTTTCAATTTTGCCGGGATGGGCCCGGATATCCGCGGTGTGCGGGTGGGCCTTCCCAAGGAATACTTCGGCACTGGCGTTTCCGAGGAAGTAAAGGCCGGCGTACTGAAAGCTGTGGATGACCTGAAGGCTCTGGGCGCCCAGGTGATTGAAATCTCGCTTCCCTCCACCCGGTATGCCCTCAGCGCTTACTACATCATTTCCTCCGCCGAGGCTTCATCCAACCTGGCCCGGTATGACGGCGTCAAGTATGGCTATTCCGGCCGGCGGGACGGCAGTTTGAATGATCTGTATCTGTCCACCCGCAGTGAAGGATTCGGCCGGGAAGTCAAGCGCCGCATCATGCTGGGCACCTACGTGCTGTCCAGTGGATATTATGACGCCTATTACAAACGCGCCAAAATGCTGCAGCGTGCCATTGCGGCCGAATTTGACGAGGCATTCAGCCAATGCGATGTCATCGCCACGCCTACTTCCCCCTCTACAGCCTTCAAACTGGGTGAGAAGGTAAACGATCCGCTGGCTATGTATGCCACAGATATCTGCACCACCACGGCCAACATCGCAGGCCTGCCCGGTATCAGTGTGCCCTGCGGTTTTGACAGCCAGGGCCTGCCCATCGGCCTGCAGCTGCTGGGGCCCAAATGGAGCGAGGCACGGCTGCTGACGGTGGCCAAATGCTATGAGACGGCCAAGGGCGGCTTCGCGGTAAAGGAGATGTGAGCATGAGCAAGTTGAGCGAAAAGTACGAAGTAATCGTAGGGCTGGAGATCCACGCGGAACTGTGCACGGAGACAAAGATTTTCTGTGGCTGCAAAAATGAATTTGGTGCCGAAGTGAACACCTTGTGCTGTCCGGTGTGTATGGGTATGCCCGGCACACTGCCTGTACTGAACCGACAGGTGGTCGATTATGCCATTAAAATGGGCCACGCGCTGGGGTGCAGAATCAACCGCATCTCCAAGATGGATCGTAAGAATTATTTTTACCCGGACTTGCCCAAGGCCTATCAAATCAGCCAATTCGATATCCCGCTGTGCGAACACGGCTCACTGGATATTCTGATGAACGGGCAGGTCAAGCGTGTGGGCATCACCCGCATCCACATTGAAGAAGATGCGGGCAAGCTGATTCACGACGATGCGTTTGAAGGTTCCCTGGTGGATTATAACCGCTGCGGCGTACCGCTGATCGAGATCGTCTCGGAACCGGACCTTCGCAGCGCCGAGGAAGCCAAAGTATATATGGAAACGATCACCGGCATTTTGCTGTATCTGGGGATTTCCGATGCTAAAATGCAGGAGGGCTGTGTGCGCGCTGACGTAAATGTGTCCGTCCGTCCCCGAGGGCAAAAAGAATTCGGCACCCGTACCGAGATGAAAAATGTCAACAGCTTTGGTGCTGTGTACCGTGCGATTCAGTACGAGGCCAACCGCCAGATGGAAGTGCTGGAGGCCGGCGGAAGCATCGAGCAGGAGACCCGCCGCTGGGATGATGCCAAAGGTGTGAACATTGTGCTGCGCACCAAAGAAGACGCCCAGGACTACCGCTATTTCCCCGAGCCCGATCTGCTGACTTTTGAGGTGAGCGAGGAACGCGTGCAGCAACTGAAGGCGGAAGTGCCTGAGCTGCCGGTGGCCAAAGCCCTGCGCTACGTGCAGCAGTTCGGCCTCAATCAGGACGACGCACAGCTGCTGGCTTCCAGTAAGGCGCGCAGCGCTTTCTTTGATGCCAGCGTGGCACTGAACAAGTGCGACAAGAAAGCAATCTCCAACTGGATGATCGGAGACATCGCCAAGATCCTCAACGAGCGCCGCATCGAGATCACTGACACCGCCCTGACGCCTGAAAAACTGACGGATATGATCGTACTGATCGAACAGGGAACCATCTCCAACACTGCCGCCAAAACGGTACTGGATGAGATTATCGTCCACGATGTGACCCCGGCTGATGTCGTCAAAGAAAAGGGGCTGGCCCAGGTGAGCGATGAGAGCGCCCTGGCAGCCATTGCCGATCAGGTACTGGCCGCCAACACAAAAGCAGTGGCCGATTACAAAGGCGGAAAGACCAATGTGCTGGGATTCCTGGTAGGCCAATGTATGAAAGCCAGCAAAGGGCAGGGCAATCCGGCCAAGCTGCGGGAACTGCTGTCTTCCAAAATTGCACAGTTGTAAAGCCATATTTGCATATGCAGCAAAAGCCCCGCGCCTCTAAGGGAAACAGAGGCGCGGGGCTTTTGCTGCATACATTTTCATGAACTGCAGGATTTGTGAGCGAAATCAACAATTATTGTGTGATAGTAGATTAAACTATCGGTAAAGTGACGAAATTTTAATTTAGTGCTTTACTATGATATCATAATGCAGTATAATGGCACCATCGCAAATGTACGCGGATTTAGAAAGAGGGGTTTTCCATGAAAAAGAAGTTGTTTGCCGCTTTGGCGGCTGTGTCTGTAGTTCTCACAACCCTGGCCGGCTGCAGTTCCGGCGCATCTTCTTCCGGCGCCGCAGTTTCGTCTACGGCCGCGGCATCTGTTTCACAGCCCGCCGGCACGTCGGAAAGCGAGAGCACCGGTTACACGACATCCCTGGCAGACATTCAGGAAAAGGGAAGCCTGATCATTGGCCTGGACGATACATTTGCCCCCATGGGATTTCGGGATGAAAACAATGAACTGGTAGGTTTTGATATCGACCTGGCCCGCGCGGTATGTGAAGTTTTGGGCGTGGAAGCAGAGTTTCAGCCCATTGACTGGGATTCCAAGGAAATGGCGCTGGCTGCAGGAACCATCGACTGCGTGTGGAACGGTATGTCCATCACGCCGGAACGTGAAGAAGGCATGGCTTTGTCACAGGCGTATCTGAACAACAAGATCATTGTGATGACTGCTCCGGGTGTCACTGTGGAAAGCAAAGAAGATCTGGCCAACTACAACATTGGAATTCAGGCGGGCAGCGCCGCACTGGAAGCTGTGCAGTCAGACGAAGTTTATGCTTCGATCCAGGGGAATCTGACGGAATACCCCACTTACGATGAAGTGATTTTGGATGTGCAGGCCGGCCGGCTGGACTGCATGATCATTGACGAAGTATACGGCAATTATAAAAATGCACAGCTGGACAATATTTTCGGGATCGCTGATTTTGATTTTGGCGACGATCTGTATGCCATTGGTTTCCGCAAGGCGGACACCGAGCTGCGGGATGCGGTAAACGAAGCGATCAACGCTTTGATTGAAGACGGCACCGCCGCTCAAATCAGTACAGATTGGTTCGGCGCAGATATCGTGGTGCGTCCGTAACGGCAAACTCAAACGCGGGCAGAGCGCCTTTCTGCCCGCGTTTTCATGCGAATTTAACCAAAGGAGTTTGAACGTATGGATTTTGCCTATATCCAAACCCTGCTGCCCTCGTTGCTGAGCGGCACGGTCAACACGTTGAAGATCTTCTTCCTTACACTGATCTTGTCGCTGCCGTTGGGCCTGCCTTTTGCATTGGGCGCTATCAGCCGGGTATGGCCGCTGCGCTTTTTGTCAAAGATTTACATCTGGGTGTTCCGCGGCACACCGCTGATGCTGCAGCTGTTTTTTGTCTATTACGGCCTGCCCATTCTGGCTCAAAACTGGGGCGAACAGTGGGCCGAGCTGTTTCGCTGGCAGAATACGACGGCAGCCATTGTCACATTTACACTGAATTATGCCGCCTATTTTGCCGAGATCTACCGCGCAGGGATTCAGTCCATTGACCGTGGACAGCATGAAGCAGCCAAAACGCTGGGCTTTTCCCGCTGGCAGACCATGCGCCTGATCATCCTGCCGCAGACCATTGCACGGGTGATTCCACCGGTGAGCAATGAAGTGATCACGCTGGTGAAGGATACGGCGCTGGTGACGGCCATCGGTGTAGGCGAGCTGCTGAAAGCGGCCAAAGATGCCAACAACCGGGATGTAGACCCCACCGCGTTTTTTCTTGCCGCCCTCATCTATTTGTGCCTGACCTTTGTGCTGACCCTGGTCTCCCAGTGGTGTGAACAGCGTTTTTCACGGCACGAACAGCCGATCCAGGAGGGATGAACCATGGTGATTCTGAAAATTGAGCATGTCAGCAAACGGTTCGGCAATTTGGATGCTCTGCGCGATGTATCGCTGGAAGTGGAGCAGGGGGAAGCTGTTGCCATCATCGGGTCTTCCGGCAGCGGAAAGTCTACTCTGCTGCGATGCGTCAATAATCTGGAACGGGTGGGAAGCGGCAAGATCACCATTGACGGAGATGTGCTGGTAGACACAGCCGGCGGCGTGGCCCAGTATCCGCCTGAAAAAGAAATACGCCGCATCTGCACCAAGACGGGTATAGTATTTCAGCATTTTAATCTGTTTCCGCATCTTACGTGCCTGGAGAATATCATGATCGCTCCGGTGCAGGTTCTGCGGCGCAGCAAGGAAAATGTGCGCAGGGAGGCGTTGGACCTGCTGGACGTTGTGGGCCTTTCCAGCAAGGCGCAAAGTTATCCGGCCCAACTTTCTGGCGGACAGAAACAGCGGGTGGCCATTGCCCGCGCCTTGGCGATGCACCCGCAGATTATGCTGTTCGATGAACCCACCAGTGCGCTTGACCCCGAAACCACCAATGAGGTGATTGCCACCATTCAAAAATTGGTGGCGCAGAAAACCACGATGCTTATCGTCACCCACGATATGCGGTTTGCCCGGGAAAGTGCCACCCGTGTCCTATTTATGGATGAAGGACGGATCCTGGAGGAGAACACGCCGCAGCAGTTGTTTGAGCATCCCCAGAACCCTCGCCTGCAGGCTTTTTTGCAATCGGTGCGTTCGTAATAGATGTACAAAGGCGCTGACAAGCACAAACCGAAAGAAAAACCGCCCCGATTCACGTGGGGTTTTGATTGGGCTGCGGATGGCGGATATTGAATCACCGGCGCGGATACATGATGTACAGTCAATCCCACTGGATAAAGGCTTCGTCGATGTTTTCTTCGATCACCTGGCGGATATAATCATAGCTGAACTGCGGAGAATTGGCCCGGCAGCCGTGGGCGGCGGCCAGCTCCGGGGTGTAATCCCGGTAAAGATATTCCCGGATATTCTTATATCCGGCATCGTAATGCGTAACCGCCGGCACCGCCTTTACATCGCCGACCAAGACAGATACGGTGCCGTCCGGCTGAGTGGTTTTGGTGATGGCAAAGGTGAAAATGTAGGAGATCATGTTGTCGGCGTAGGCCTGGGTGGAGACGAAATTTCCCAGGGAATAGGCTACCGGCACGGTACGGCCGTCGGCAGCCGTCAAAAGTTCGATGCCCTGCACAACATGGGGGTGGGTGCCGATGATCACATCTGCACCCCAATCAGCTGCCTTCTGAGCCAAGGTGCGCTGGGCATCGCTGACAGTATGGCTGCCCTCTACGCCCCAGTGGAACCCCACCACTACCGCATCGGCCTGCTGGCTGGCCAGCTGGATCTGCTGCTGGATCACATCTTCCTCGCTGGTGAGAATGACATTGGCCTGTGCCCCATCCGGCAGGGGAATGCCATTGGTGGAATCGGTGTAGGCCAGATAGGCAATGGTGACACCGTTGACCGTGTGCATGGGGATTCGGCTGTAATCCTCCGGCCCTGCCCACAGCCCGGTAGTAACCACGTCATCGGGCATGGTGTTCCAAAAGCGCAGGGTGGCTTCAATCCCCTGGGCATATTGATCGTAAGCGTGGTTGTTGGACATGGCGATCACCCGCATCCCCAAATCGTAAATAGCCTGGCCGCAGGCAGCCGGCGTACAGAACTGGGGGTAGGAAGAAGGGGCGATCTCGTCAGTGATCAACGTTTCCTGATTGATCCAGTTCACGTCGAATCCGGCGTAAAAATTGGCCATGTTTTCATACAGCGGCCCGAAATCATAACTGCCGTCCCCGGTGCGGCTGCGGGCTTCCAGATAAATACCGTTGTGAATCAGATTGTCTCCGGTGGCGGAAAAGCGGACGGTCTCCACCGTGGGCTGCGGCTCCGGTTCCGGTGCGCTGACGCTGGCGGCAGCCGGCAGGCTTTGGACGGATGGCGCAGACAAGGAGGTGCTTGCCCGGGCAGAAAGCCAATGCACCCCGACTGCAGCCAAACAGCCGGCCGCCACAGCAAGGGCTGCGCACAGGCCGGCGATACGCAGCCGCGCGCGGCGGCGCTTTTTTGTCCGTAGCCTGCGCTGGGATTCGCTCTCGTGGGGACGGTTTTCAGAATTCACGGGATCAGCTCCTCCATGGTGTAATACCCGGCCGGACGCCCGGCCAAAAATGCGGCGGCTTCCAGAGCACCGAATGCAAACAGCTGTCGGCTGTCGGCACTGTGGGTCAGCGACAGCGTCTCATACGGGCCGGCCAGCAGGACGGTGTGGGTACCTGTGATGGAGCCCGCACGGATTGCGTGGATTCCCACCTCGCTGCGGGTGCGCCGGCCGTCACCCGGCCCGCGGCCAAATACCCGCGGCCGGCGTTCGCCTGCGGCATCCACGGCATCTGCCAGCAGCAAAGCCGTGCCGCTGGGCGCGTCCTTCTTGGCACTGTGGTGTGCCTCCAGGATTTCGATATCATAACCGGGCAACGCGGCTGCAGCCTGGCGCACCAGGTGCGCCAGCAGCCAAACGCCCGGCGCACAGTTGGCGCTTTGAAACACGGGGATCTGTGCGGCGGCTTGGCGGATTTGCGCTTGCTGAGATGCGGTATAGCCTGTGGCACATAGAACACAGCCAGCGCCGCAGCCGGTGCACCAGGACAGGATTTCATCCAGCGCCTGGGGCGCTGAAAAGTCGACCACCACATCAGCCGGCTCTTTTATAGATTTGATTCCGGCGCACACCGAGATGCCTGCCATGCAGCCTGCGATGCGGTCTGCGCCGCGCAGGCTGGAAAAACGATGGTCCTGTGCCGCCAGCCGGCACACGGTGCCGCCCATGCGGCCCAGTGCACCCGTGACAACAAGGCGAATATTTTGACGGTTTCGCACAAGATTCGCCCTCCTTTCCAGTATAACACAACCGCCCGCCAAAGCCAATCGGCAATGGACAAGCGGTTGTGTGGAGAATCCGGCCTTATGATGCGCCCGCAGCGTGCGCCGCAGGGCCATCCGCCCGAGACAGCAGCCCGTGCATTTCCAGTACAGCGCGCAGACGGGCAGTTTCTTTGGCGGCCAGCGGCGCCAGCGGCAGACGGCAGGGCCCTGCTGCCAGCCCCATCATATTCAGGGCAGCTTTCACCGGTGCAGGGTTTACATCACAGAACAATGCGTTGATCACTTCCAGCCAGTTCAGCTGCATTTGACGGCTTTGCTCTACACGGCCGTCCAGATACAGCCGGCACATGCGGTGCACGGCTGCCGGAGCCAGATTGGCCAAAACGCTGATCACGCCTTTGCCGCCCAGGGACAGCAGTGGAACGATCTGATCGTCGTTTCCGGAATATAATGTAAGGCTGTCACTGCAAAGCGCTGCAGTGCGGGCAATGGACGCCAGATCACCGCTGGCTTCTTTTGCCGCCACGATCAGCGGTTCCCGCGACAGGATCGCATAAGTTTCCGGATGAATGGTCACACCGGTGCGGCTGGGCACATTATACAGAATGGCCGGCAGGCGTGCCTCGTTTACAATCGCAGTAAAATGGCGAATCAACCCGTCCTGGCTGGTTTTATTGTAGTACGGAGTCACCAGCAGCAAGGCATCGGCCCCCAGGGCTTTGGCTTGGCGGGACATAACGATGGCATGACGGGTGTCATTGGAACCCGTACCGGCAATCACCGGGATACGGCGGCGCACCGTTTCCACCGCCGTGCGGATGATGGCCAGATGTTCCTGATCGGTCAGAGTCGAAGCCTCGCCGGTGGTGCCGCATACGCACACGGCGTCGCTGCCTTGCTCAATTTGCACTTCCAGAAGATGTTTCAATGCCGTAAAATTCACACGACCGTCGGCGTGCATCGGCGTGACCAGCGCCGCGCACGAGCCTGTGAAAATCAGTTTCTTCACGGCAGAACACGCGCCTTTCTGTCAGTCAAAATAGCCTTTCGCCGCCAACAGCTCTGCCAGCAGTACGCCGCCGCCGGCTGCGCCGCGCAGGGTATTGTGGGAGAGGCAGACAAATTTGTAATCGTATTGGGTGTCCGGACGCAGCCGCCCGATGCACACAGCCATGCCGTGCTCGGTATCCCGATCCAGTTTTGTCTGGGGGCGGTCCGGCTGCTCGAAGTAGTGCAGAAACTGCTTTGGAGCGCTGGGCAAGCCCAATTGCTGAGCCGGGCCTGAAAAAGCGGCCCACTGTTCCTTGATCTGCTGGGCCGTAGGCTTGCGGGCAAAACGCACAAATACGGCGGCCATATGGCCGTCACTGCAGGCTACCCGCAGACACTGGGCTGTGATGGAAGGGTGTCTGGCCGGCACAATGACGCCGTTTTCCACTTGGCCCCACAGCTTCAGAGGTTCCTGCTCGCTTTTTTCCTCCTCACCGCTGATAAAGGGAATGACATTATCGGACATCTCCGGCCAAGTGGCGAAGGTTTTGCCGGCGCCGGAGATTGCCTGGTAGGTGCACACCAGGCATTCGGTGACGCCGAATGGCTCCATCAGCGGATGCAGGGCTGGAACATAGCTTTGCAGCGAGCAGTTGGATTTTACCGCAATGAAGCCGCGTTTGGTGCCCAGGCGTTTGCGCTGGAAGGGAATAACCGCCAGATGCTGGGCGTTGATCTCCGGTACCACCATGGGCACATCCGGCACAGCGCGATTGGCGCTGTTGTTGGAAACCACCGGACATTCCGCCTTGGCGTATGCTTCTTCCAGCGCTTTGGTGGATGCTTTATCCATATCTACTGCACAGAACACAAAATCCACCTGGGAAGCCACTTCTTCCACATGAGAGGCATCCAAAACCACCAGGCCTTTCGCTTCCTGCGGCATGGGGCCAGGCATGGCCCAACGGCTGCCCACGGCTTCTTCATAGGTCTTTCCCGCCGAGCGCGGTGAAGCAGCCACCGCTGTCAGCTGAAACCAGGGATGTCCTTCCAGCAAACTGACAAACCGCTGGCCTACCATGCCGGTTGCGCCCACCACGCCTACTTTGTACTGTTTCATCATTCATCCGTCCTTTCTCTGCCTGGCCCATTGTATGGTTTGCGGGCTGTTTTGGTGAAAAGTGCGCCCGCACTGCCCTGAAAAGCCCTTGAAATGCGCCATTCTTTGCAATATAATAATAAAGTTATGTACCCCTGCCGACAGGCGGGCCCGCCGGCAGGTACTTTACCAGAGTAAAATTACTATACCATGGCGGGATAGGGATGTCAACTAATGACGAAGGAATGTGAACCATGCTGAAACGTGACTTCTATTTTGATCTGCCCAAGGAACTGATTGCGCAGGAGCCGTGCACTCCTCGGGATGCGGCGCGGCTGCTTTGCCTGGGAAGACAGGACGGCAGCATCCGGCACAAGGTATTTCGGGATCTGCCGGAATTGCTGACGCCGGGGGACCTGCTGGTTGTCAACAACTCCAAGGTACTGCCGGCCCGGCTGATCGGGCACAAAAACGGTACGGGTGCCGCGTGTGAGCTGCTGCTGCTGCGGCAGGTGCGCGGCGATGTGTGGGAATGTCTGGCACGTCCGGGAAAACGGCTGCACCAGGGAAACCAAGTGGTATTCGGGGATGGCTCTCTTACGGGTACGATTCTGGAGACAAAGTCGGACGGAAACAAACATGTCTCTTTTCAATTTACCGGCGCCAAAACCCTGTATGAAAAGCTGGATGCGTTCGGGAAAATGCCGCTGCCGCCGTATATTCAAAAACAGCTGGAGGATCAAAGCCAGTACCAGACTGTGTATGCCAAAGAGCTGGGCAGCGCCGCTGCGCCTACGGCGGGGCTGCATTTTACACCGGAGCTGATGGACACGCTGCGCGCCCGCGGCATCCAGTTTGCCGAGATCACCCTGCATGTGGGTCTGGGGACATTCCGCCCGGTCAAGGAAGAGGACATCACAGATCACAAGATGCACAGCGAGTGGTATTGCATCGATGAAGCCACCGCCAGGAAGATCAACGACACCAAGGCAGCGGGTTATCGGGTGATTGCCGTGGGCACTACCAGCTGCCGCACCCTGGAAGCAGCAGCTGCAACCTATGGCGACATCCGCCCCTGCAGCGGCGACACAGATATTTTTATCTATCCCGGCTATGAATACAAGGCGATTGACGGGCTGATCACCAATTTTCACCTGCCGGAGTCCACACTGATCATGCTGGTTTCCGCGTTCTGCGGCTATGAAAACACCATGCACGCATACAAAGTTGCTGTGGAGCAGCGTTATCGCTTTTTCAGTTTCGGCGACGCCATGCTGATCATATAATCTACACAGAGAGGACGTTCCCATGTATCGACTGATCAAAACCGAGGGCAATGCCCGCCGGGGCGAGTTTGTGACCGTGCACGGCACCGTACAGACACCCGCCTTTATGAATGTAGCTACGGCCGGCGCCATCAAAGGCGGATTGTCCGCCTTTGATCTGAAAGAGAACCACTGCCAGGTTATGCTGTGCAACACTTACCATCTGCACCTGCGCCCCGGGGATGCAGTAGTGGCCCGGCTGGGCGGGCTGCACAAATTTACCCGCTGGGATGGCCCCATCCTCACCGACAGCGGCGGCTTTCAGGTGTTCAGCCTGTCCAAGCTGCGCAGGATCACTGAGGAAGGCGTCACTTTTGCTTCCCATCTGGACGGCAGGCGGATTTTTATGGGGCCGGAACAAAGTATGCAGATCCAGGCCAACCTGGGGTCCACCATTGCCATGGCTTTTGATGAATGTATGCAGAATCCGGCGGAATACGGATATGCCAAAGACTCCTGCGCACGCACCGTGCGCTGGCTTGCCCGCTGCAAAACGGAACTTGCCCGGCTGAAACGGGAAGGTGAGGCCGTAAACCCGGATCAGCTGCTGTTCGGCATCAACCAGGGCTGCTGTTACGATGATCTGCGGGTGGAACATATGAAGCAGATTGCGGAAATGGATCTGGATGGCTATGCCATCGGAGGGCTGGCGGTGGGGGAACCGGCCAGCGAAATGTACCGGGTGATCACTTTGGTGGAGGAATATATGCCCAAAGATAAGATCCGCTACCTGATGGGGGTGGGAACACCGGGCAATATCCTGGAAGCCATTCGGCGCGGCGTAGATCTGTTTGACTGTGTGATGCCCAGCCGGAACGCCCGGCACGGCCATCTGTTTACATGGAAGGGCATTGTGAACATCAAAAACGCCAAATATGAGTTGGATGAAAGCCCTGTGGATGAAGCCTGTGATTGTGCGAGCTGCCGGCATTTCTCCAAGGCTTATCTGCGCCATCTGTTTAAGGCAGATGAGATGCTGGGCATGCGCTTGGCGGTGATGCATAATCTGCATTTTTACAATACACTGCTGGCCCGGGCACGGCAGGCGCTGGATGAAGGACGCTTCGAGGCATTTTACCGTCAATATGTGGATCTGCTGGACACACGCATCTGAGCAGGGCAGATCCTGTGAAAATGTCCCGGACTGTGCACAAAAGGGTTGCAAGTTGCACGCATTTTCGCTATAATTGTAACAACGTCTGATTTGAGGAGGAACTTTTTTCATGGATAGCAATACCGCAAGTTTGTTGACTACATTTATCCCCATTGTCATTCTGGTGGCTGTCATGTATTTCCTGATGATTCGCCCCCAGAACAAAAAGGAAAAGCAGGCGCAGGAAATGCGCAATTCCATTGAGGTGGGCGACGCCGTGGTGACCATTGGCGGTCTGGTTGGCCGCGTAGCCAGCATCAAGGAAGATACTTTTATGCTGGAAACCGGTTCCGAGCGCGTCAAGATCCGCATGAAGCGCTGGGCCATCCAGAGTGTGGAAAAATTGAACCTGGACGGTCCGTCCAACACGGCAGATGCCAAAAAGGACGAAAAGAAAGAAAAGTAAGCAGCTTCCAAGCATAAACGAACACCCCTGCGCATAGGTTTGTACCAAATGCGCGGGGGTGTTTTTATGCAGCAAATTACATTGAGGAAACAAAAAGCAGCCATAAGAACGCGGCAGAGAGAAACATGGGCACTGCTGCGGGAAATTGCCGTTGCCTGTTTATGCTGTGCCGCCCTGCTGGGCGGCCTGCTGGCAGGACTTGCGGCGCTGGCATGCCGTGTGGATCTTCCGCTGCACTTGATGGCTCCGCTTGCAACCGGGGCCGCCTGTCTGGCCGTAATGCCCTCCGCACTGCTTTTGGCCTGGCTGCGCGGGCAAAACGGTATGCTGTCAGGGCTCTTGTTTGCACTTGGCTGCTTTCTGCTATTGTGGCTCATCGCAATCCTGCAGGGGCAGGTACCGCTGACAAAGCTGGCTGTTCTCAAAGCACTGGCAATGTTGTGCGCCGGTGCAATGGGAGGTTATTTGGGTATAAGCCTGCGGGAGAAGAAGAATAAATTAATTTAAATTGCTGTGTTTCGCAAAATATTACTATAAAGCTCACATGCTTTACAGATATTTTGGCCCCGCATTATCACATTCGATCCGTAAAGCGAATTGGCATTACAGATAATATCACAGAAAAAGCGAAGAGCAACGACGAAAAGGAGAGGTAAAATGAAGGGGATTGTGCTGCATCGGCCGCGCTTTTGGGCGCGCAGCCGAACCTGGCATCCCGGAAAAGAAGTGCGGGAGCATCCGTGGACAGAAGCCGTCCCGCTGCTGGTGATCTTAACCGGTGTGACATTGGGCGGCGCTTTGGCTGCCTGGGGCGTCAGCCGCGAGGATCCTTTTTTCCTCTCCTTTGCGCAGGCTGTCCTGGTTCAGTACGGAGCGGGGGAAGGGGCAGTTTTCAGGGGAAGCTTTTTACCATCCATAGGCATAACGGTGTTGATTGCACTGTGCGGAAGCAGTTGCGCCGGAGCCCCCTTGGCCGGCGGGATTTTGCTGCTGCGCGGCATTGCCGCCGGATGTGTCACTGCGGGGTTATATGGTGTTTTTGGGCTTCAGGGGCTGGCGGCAGGTCTGGTGCTGCGTTTTGTCCCAACAATGCTGCAGTTTTGGGCTCTGACAGGAATGACGAACAGCGCGCTGAGCTGCTCCCGCGCGCTGTTTCTGGAGCAAGTGATGCATCGTTCCTGTGTACCGCCGTCTGCTGTCAAACTGCAGCAGTTGGGACGGCGCCTGACGATTTCCGGACTTTGGATGCTGGCGGCGGCCGCTCTGGAAACCCTGCTGGCAGCAGTATTTGCCCCGGTATGCCTTTCGCTGACAAGCCTTCAGCTGTGAATCTTTCTCTGTTCATTCAGTCGTATCGTCTTTGCCCTCCGGGGTATCCGCCGGAGATACCTGACGCGGGTCATCTGCCGCAGGGCGCTCAAAATCCATCTGCGCAAAAGGGGAACTGTCTGCCGCCTGGCGCAGCTGTGCGGATCCCAGATGGGTATAAATTTCTGTTGTAGAGACATTGGCATGGCCCAGAATCTCTTTCAGCGCCAGCATGTCCACGCCGCCCTCCTGATACATCAAGGTGGCAGCTGTATGGCGCAGTTTATGGGCAGAATAACCGCGGCCGGCCAAGCCGGCGCTGCGCAGGCACTGTTCTACGATTTGCTGTACCCGCCTGGCAGACAAGCGCCTGCCGGTTTTCCGGGAGACGAACAGCGCCTGGCGGTCCTGCAGATTGGGCATCTTACGGCGCTCGGCCAGCAGTCTGTCCAGTGCAGACAGACACGCCCGATTCAGGTAGACAAGCCGTTCTTTGTTGCCTTTGCCGACAATGCGGATGGTGCAATCCTCACGAATATCGGTGACATTGATATTCACCAGTTCCGACAGACGCATACCGCAGTTGAGGAACAGGGTGATGATGCAGTAGTCACGCTCATAAAAATCTGATTGAACATTTTTCAGCAGCGCTGTGCCTTCGGGCAGGGTAAGGTATTTGGGCAGGGCCTTTTTCAGTGCCGGCGCATCCACATCATCCGCCGGATTAACTTCCAGAAGCTTCATTTTGCTGCACAAATACTTGAAAAAGCCTTTGATGCTGGACAGTTTCCGTGCCCGGGCGGCGGGCGCGTTGCTGCGGGTAAGTGTAACATAATGAAGATACTCATAGATTTCGCTGGTGGTCACATCGCGAATAAAGGGCAGCTCCAGTTCCCGCACATCGATCGCTTCCAGCGGTGTATCGGCAGGCACCAGGCCGCGATGCAGTTTCAGAAAACGAAAAAAATTGCGCAGGTCGATGTAATAGGCGTTGACGGTACGCGGCGAAAGGCCGCGGATGGTTTCGCTGTCATACAAAAAGCGCACCACCAGCGGCGGGCAGTCTTTGTAGTCACCGTGTTGTTTGGGATGGCGCGAATCAATGTAGGTGCTCATGGATAACCCTCGCTATGTTTTTTCATTACTGTAGTACCGGAATTTTTATCAAAGTTATCAGTAGGGATGCGAATTGCGGAAATATATAATTTCGCTAAATATAAATTTAGCGAAATACAGGTGAGAAGAAACCGCCTTTCTGCGGCATTACATCCGAAACGGCATCACAACGCCTACGATACGGCCGACAAGATAAACGATTGCCATTTGAACGATGAAACAAAGAATCAGCAGCACGACTGACAGACTGCTGTTCTGCGTTTTCTCAAACACTTTTTGGCGGTAACGGGCCATGATCCATATTTCCGATGCGAAGAACAGAATGAACAGCGGATGGCTTTGAAATGCCAGGGCCATATTGGAGAGCGCATAGCTAATCACCACACAATTGACGGATTCGATCAAAATCTCAAACCATTTTGCCATTGCAGTGTCTCCTTTCCAGATGGAACCATACCTGCTGTTCTTTTCTGCGCATCCCTTCCCTCCCGCGCTCCTTTGATTGTTAAAAAAATCACAAAATCACAGCAGTCCTACAGCCTGCCGCACATAGGTTACGCCTATCAGTTCCAGTTCCGGAAAATCATTGGGATTGATCTGTTTCAAACTGTGTTTGGGAACCACCGCACGGGCAAAGCCCATGCGCTGAGCTTCCCGCAGGCGCAGCTCCAGGTTGATGACGCTGCGCACTTCCCCGCCCAAGCCCACTTCGCCGATGGCAATCATGTCGTCGGGTACTGGACGGTCCAGCATGCTGGATACGATGGCCATGCACACCGCCAGATCGCAGGCGGTCTCATCCAGATCCAGCCCTCCCACAATGTTGATGTACACATCCAAATTGCCCAAAAAATAGCCCGCACGTTTCTCCAGTACGGCATTCAGAAGGTTCATGCGGTTGAAATCAAAGCCGGAGGCCGCCCGCCTGGGCGTGCCGAAAGCCGTTTTGCTCACCAATGCCTGGATCTCCGACAAAATGGGCCGGGTTCCCTCCATGGTGCAGGCTACGCAATTGCCGGATACACCGATGGGACGGCCTTCCAGCAGCAGCTGGGAAGGATTCTCGATCACTTTCAGGCCCTTGCCTGTCATGTCGAACATGCCGATCTCATTGGTAGAGCCATACCGGTTTTTGGCGGCCCGCAGTACGCGGTATGGCAGCATTTTGTCCCCCTCAAAATACAGCACCGTATCCACAATGTGTTCCATCACCTTGGGGCCGGCGATCGCGCCGTCCTTATTCACGTGGCCCACGATGAACGTGGGGATCTCGTGGGTTTTGGCCACAGTGAGAAGGCGTGCAGTACACTCCTTCACTTGACTGACACTGCCTGCAGAGGAAGAAATATCTGCGCAATGCATCGTTTGGATGGAATCAATCACCACCAGGCCGGGTTTGTCGGCCTCGATCAGATCACAGATGGAACCGATGTCCGTTTCGGCAGCCAGGGAGATATTCTCCTGGGGCACCGCCAGGCGCATGGCCCGCAGCTTAATCTGCCGGGTAGACTCCTCGCCGGTGATGTACAGCACATCTACCTTGCTGCTGATAGCGCCGCACAGCTGCAGCAGCAGCGTGGATTTGCCTGCGCCGGGCTCGCCGCCCAGCAGCACCACACTGCCCAGCACGATTCCTCCGCCCAACACCCGATCCAGTTCACTAATACCGGTGATGATGCGGCTGCGCTCTTCTGTGGCACTGATGTCCGCCAGTTTACGGGCAACCAGGCCGCCAGACCCGGCGGCGCGGGATGCGGACGCCCCCAGTCCGGCGGGCTTTTTTTCCTCCCGCACCACATCTTCCACCATGGTGTTCCAGGCCCCGCAGGACGGGCACTTGCCCATCCAGCGGGGGGACGTTTCGCCGCAGCTGGTACAAACGTAAATCGTTTTGAATTTTTCTTTTGGCATGGCCGATCCTCTCATTTCTTCGGCTGCGCGCAAGTGAAATCCGTTGGCGTCAGATCATAGCGCACAGATGTATGCAGGATACCCTGCGGGTCCTTGAATGCGTCAGGCAGCACAGCCGTGCGGCGGAAACCCAGGCGCTCGTACACATGTTGGGCGCGGTGGTTTTCCCAGTCGGTCGTCACAATGATCCTTTCGTGCCCCTGCGAGAACAGCCATCCGCACAGCATAGATAAATAGCGCGGGCCCAAGCCCTGATTCTGTGCTTCTACGCAAATCTTGATGCCGATTTCCGCTGTTCGGCTATCTCCGCGCATACATACCATTTCACCCACCGGTTTATGGTTTTGCTCCAGAATAAACCTCTGCCGCTGGCTATGCGGATCAGTGCGCAGGTCCTGCGCAATCTGTTCTGCCGTTTGCCCCGTTCCGTTGGGAAACCCGGCGTGTGCCATCAGGCGGCCGTCATTCCACCAAGCGGCCAGCAATGGCGCGTCCGCAGCGGCCGCCTGACGAATGCATAATTCTTTTTCTACGAGCATGTTGGTTATCCTCTCCTGATGCGCTTTTATTAAAGTTATTTTAACACATCCTCCTGCACAATACCAGCTGCTGCCCAGCCAAAATCCAAATCAGAACTTTACAAAACGGAGAACATCTTCTATAATTGACGCAATATCATTCATCGCCGCTCAGCCGCCGCCAGGCAGGCCCTATGCGGCCTGCCGGAACTCAGGAGGGATCGTCCTTGCTCACACTGGATAAAATCTACCACGCCGCCTACATTCTGCGGGACGTCGCCCGCCGCACCGATTTGATTGCCGCACCCCGGCTGGCGAGCCCGGGCCAGCTGTACTTAAAGACTGAGAACCTGCAGCTGACGGGCAGCTTCAAGCTGCGGGGCGCCTACTACAAAATCAGCCAGCTGACCGAGGAAGAGCGCGCCAGGGGAGTTATTGCCTGCTCGGCGGGCAACCATGCCCAGGGCGTGGCCCTTGCGGCCACCCGTATGGGCATTGAAAGCGTGGTGTGCATGCCCGACGGCGCCCCCATCATGAAGGTGGAGAGCACCAAACGTCTGGGCGCCCGGGTGGAACTGGTGAAGGGAACCTACGACGACGCCCACGACCGGGCGGTGGAGCTGCAGCGGGAAACCGGCATGACTTTTATCCACCCCTATGACGATGAGCTGGTAATGGCCGGCCAGGGCACCATCGGCCTGGAGATATTGGACCAGCTGCCGGACGCAGAGGTAATTATTGTGCCGGTGGGCGGCGGCGGCCTGCTGGCCGGTGTGGCCATGGCCGTTAAGAACCTGCGGCCGGACATCAAACTGTACGGCGTACAGGCCGCCGGCGCCGCCAGTATGTTCAATGCTTTTCGGGATCATACTTACGAAACGCTGGACCGCGTAGATACATTTGCCGACGGCATCGCCGTGAAGACCCCCGGCGAACAGACCTTCGCCCTGATCCAGCAATATGTAGACGGCATCGTCACCGTCAGTGAAGATGAAATTGCTGCAGCAATCCTGTCTTTAATGGAGAACCAGAAGCTGGTGGCCGAAGGAGCCGGCGCCACGCCGGTGGCCGCAGCCATGTTCGGCAAACTGCCCATTGAAGGGAAAAAGGCAGTGTGCCTGATCTCCGGGGGCAACATCGACGTAAACATCCTCTCCCGGGTGATTACCCGGGGCCTGGTGATGAGCGGGCGCAAATGCAACCTGACCATCGCCCTGGAGGACAAGCCTGGCCAGCTGACCCGCGTCAGCGAGATCATCTCCGGCTGTGGGGCCAATGTGGTCAGCGTCCAGTACGATCTGGGCGACACCAACATGGCTATCACCAGCTGTTTCTTGAAGCTGGGGCTTGAGACCCGGGACACCGCACAGATTGAGGAGATCAAAGAAAAGCTGCGGGCTGAGGGCTTTCAGCCGGTGGGTGGCTGAAGACGGCCCACCGCCTCCACCCAAAATACCAAAAGGCTCCCGCCGGCAACCAGCCCGGCGGGAGCCTTTGCGCTTTTTGCAGCAGGCAGCGCCCTCTGTCACCCCTCCACGCCGGCGGCCACCAGCTCCACAAACTGCTTGGCCACCCGGGGGCTGCGCCCGCCGGCGCGCAGGGCAAAGGCACCGGCCTGCACCAGCAGCCGGTCGGCAGGCATCTCTACGCCGTATTGCCGGGCCAATTCCTGCACAATGCGGTCAAACAGGGCTTTGTCCGGCCGCTGGAAGGTCACCGTCAGGCCGAATCGGGCGGACAGGCTCATCAGTTCCTGGCGGGTATCCGCCTCGTGCAGGTCGTCGCCGGTGCGGTCGCTCATGCGCTCCTTTACCAGGTGCCGCCGGTTGGATGTGGCGTAAACGGCCACATTCTGGCTGCGTCCGCCCACGCTGCCCTCCAAGATGGCCTTCAGGGCGGCGAAGTTGTCGTCGTTGGCGGCAAAGCTCAAGTCGTCGATGAAAAGAATGAACTTCAGCGGGTTCTGGGCCAGCTCGTCCATCAGGGCGGGCAGCTGATACAGTTGGTTTTTCTTCACTTCGATCAGCCGCAGCCCCTGGCCGGCGTATTCATTGGCGATAGCCTTCACCGTGCTGGACTTCCCTGTCCCTGCGTCGCCGTATAGCAGCACATTGGCCGCCGGCTTGCCGGCCAGCAGCGCCTGGGTATTCTCCAGCACTTTCCGGCGTTCGCGCTCGTAGCCGGGCATCTGATCCAGCCGCTGGTTGTCCGGGCAGCGCACAGGCACCAGCGCCCCATTTTCCAATGTGAACGCCCGGTAATGGGCAAACAGGCCGTAACCGGTGCGGCTGATCTGTGCGCACCGCTGCCGATAGGCTGCAGCATAGTCCAGAGTGCTTACCTTCCAGGGTGCCGGCAGAAGCGCCGTCAGATGGTCCGCGTTCGGCAGTGTTGACAGAAGGGACGGCATTGTCAGTGCACCGGCCTGCTGCAGCAAGGAGAGTTCCCGCACCAGGCATGCCTGGGCCACTTCACCGGCGCCCCCGGCGGCGGCCTTTCTGATCCACAGGTTATCGTCTTCCAGGACCAAATCCAGCAATACCGCAGACCAGTCATCTCCCTTCTGCAGCAGGGAGAATTCAAAAGCGCCAAGCGCTTCGGCCAACGGTACAGGGGACTCTTTGTACTGCACAATCGTCTGCAATACCGTGCGGAAGCGGGCTAAAAGAGCCTTATCCAGCAAATTGCGGAAGATGACCAGTCCGCCAAGCTGTGCGTACAGATCCCGCACGCCCGTCAATGTCAGTTGCATTGCCATATTCACCACTCCCCGGCTTCCCATCCGGCCCGGCTTTCCAGCCGGCCAATGTGATTTTTTCCAGTATACACGTTCCCCCGCGGGAATGCAAGGGCGGGAAATTTACTTTTTTGTCCAAAAACAGTTGACAGATTGGCTTTTTTAAGATAAAATCATGAACAAATATTCTATAACTGCATGGATGGGAACAAGTAGCGTACGGTTGCGGCTCACAGAGAACTGCCGGTTGGTGCAAGGCAGCGGGCGGTCCGAATGCGTGAACTCCTCCCGGAGCAGGCCCGGTGAACGCACTGTGCCAGTAGTTGGGCCCGGCCGCACCCGTTATTGTGCAGGAGTTTGTGCCCGACCGGGCACAGACGCCGTCGAGTGGGCATTTTGCCAATAAGAGTGGTACCGCAGAGCGCTGTTGCAGCCTTTGTCTCTTCTTCAGGGACAAAGGCTGCTTTTTTCTAAGCAGATCGGCGGTATGCTGCCTCTAAACAGGTGTGTTTGGCGTGAAAAGAAAGGAGCGAAAACGATGCGCTTGACCGGATCACAGATTTTTGTCGAAGTTCTTATCGAGCAGGGCGTGGATATCTTGTTCGGTTATCCCGGCGGAGCCGTGCTGAACTTGTACGACGAACTGTATAAAAGTTCCGACCGGATCCAGACGGTGCTGACTGCCCACGAACAGGGCGCTTCCCATGCGGCGGACGGCTATGCCCGCGCTACGGGGCGCACCGGCGTGGTGCTGGCCACCAGCGGCCCCGGTGCCACCAATTTGGTAACAGGCATTGCCACAGCTTATATGGACAGTGTGCCCATGGTAGCTTTTACCGGCAATGTAGCTACCAGTTTGATTGGCCGGGACAGTTTCCAGGAAGCCTATATCGAAGGCATTACCCTGCCCATCACCAAACACAATTATACGGTGCGCCGGGTGGAGGACCTGGCCGATACCATGCGCAGCGCGTTCCGCATCGCGCAGAGCGGGCGCAAAGGCCCGGTACTGGTGGATATTCCCAAAGATGTGACAGCCAACAGCTGTGAATTTACTCCGAAAGAGCCGGAGCTGATTCGCACGGTGACGCAGGTGAACGACGCACTGGCCCGCCAGGCAGCGGCGATGATCAATGAGGCGCAGCGCCCGCTGGTGTGCTTTGGCGGCGGTGTCCGCAGCGCGGCTGGCTGCCAGCCTCTGCGGGCACTGCTGGAAAAAGCGGATATCCCCGCGACGCACACGCTGATGGCTGCCGGCGTGCTGGATTACGGAGATCCGCGCAATTTGGGCATGTTGGGCATGCACGGCTGCTTTACGGCAAACAAGGCGATGGCCGAAGCCGATTTGGTCCTAGCGATCGGCACCCGTTTTTCCGACCGCGTCGCACTCAATCCGGAAACGTTTACCAGCGCCAAAGTGATCCAGATCGACATTGATCCCAGCGAGATGGGCAAAAATATCGCGTTGGATTTGAGCATTACCGGAGATGCCTCGTATGTGCTGCAAGCAATCCTGCCCTATGTGGAGCCTGCACTGCATAAGGACTGGATGGCACAAATCGTCGCATGGCGGAAGATGGATTATCGTCCGATTGACAGTGATCGGGTTCTGCGCCCTCACCAGCTCATTGACGAGCTGTGCCGCCAGGCCGGCCCGGAGGCCGTATATGTGACGGACGTGGGCCAGCATCAGCTGTGGGCAGCTCAATACCTGCACCACACCAAAAGCCGCGGATTTCTGACCAGCGGCGGCCTGGGCACCATGGGCTTTGGCTACGGCGCCGCCATCGGCGCCCAGATGGCCCTGGGGCGCCGGCAGCGTGTGATCATGCTCACCGGCGACGGCTCATTCCACATGAACCTCAACGAGGGCTGCACTGCCGTCAGCTATCAATTGCCCATCATCACGGTGATCTTCAACAACCAGGTGCTGGGTATGGTGCGTCAGTGGCAGACCAGCTTTTACGGCAAGCGCTATTCCAGCACCGATCCCCACCGCAAGACGGATTTTGTCAAGGTGGCCGAGGGTTTCGGCGCCAAGGGATATCGGGCCGCTACCCTGGAGGAATTCCGCACTGCGCTGGCTGACGCCCTGCAGCAGGAGGGTCCCAGCTGGATCGACTGCCGCATCGATAAGGACGAACGGGTGCTGCCCATGATCCCCGGCGGCGGCGATATTCGGGATATTATAATGGAGTGAGGAGGGAGTGCCATGACACAGCAATCATTGCCCCGGCCGGAAGACCGCCGGCGGGTGATCAGCCTGCTGGTGGACAATCACAGCGGCGTACTGGCGCGGGTATCCAGCCTGTTCAACCGCCGCGGCTTCAATATTGACAGCCTGACGGTGTCTGCTACCAATGACCCAGCGGTCAGCCGCATCACGGTTTCTACCCACGGCAATGACCGTGACATTGACCAGCTGATCTTGCAGACAGAGCGGCTGGAAGTTTCCCGGCAGGTGTTCGAATTGGATCTGGAAAACTCTCTGCAGCGGGAACTGCTGCTGCTGAAAGTGGCCTGCGGGAGCAGACAGCGGGCCGAATTGAAAGAAATTGCCAGCATTTACAAAGCAAAAATCATTGATCTGTCCCCCGACAGCATGGTGCTGGAGCTTACCGGCAAACCGGAAAAAATTGACGCATTCTTGAAAATGTTCTCCGAATATGAAATTCTGGAACTGTGCCGGACCGGTGTTACGGCCCTGGAGCGCGGAGGTAAGCACGAGCATATCCAGAAGCCCCCTCAGGAAATTCGTGACTATCAGTTCCCGATGCCTGGCCGCGGACTTGCAGGCGGCGCCTCTTCGCAGTAATTCCCCTCTCCCCTGCCTTTAAAAAATTTCTATATAAGAAAGGAAGATTTACTATGGCAATCAACAAGTACTATGACTCCGACTGCAATCTGGGTGTTTTGGACGGCAAAACCGTAGCCGTGATCGGCTTCGGCAGCCAGGGCCACGCCCATTCGGAAAACCTTGCCGAGAGCGGCGTCAATGTTGTGGTGGGCCTGCGGGAAGGTTCTTCTCACTGGGAGAAAGCGGCCAAATTCGCCGCCGAGTATCCCAATTTTAAAGTGATGGGTGTGGAAGAAGCCGCCGCCGCCGGCGACATCGTGATGATGCTGGTGCCCGATGAGAACGCAGCGGACATCTACAATGCACAGATCGCCCCGCATATGACCGAGGGTAAGGTGCTGGCTTTCGCCCATGGATTTAATATCCATTTCAAAGCCATTGTGCCGCCCCAAAACGTGGATGTGATCATGATCGCCCCCAAAGGTCCCGGCCATATTGTGCGCCGTCTGTATGTAGCCGGCGAGGGCTGCCCCAGCCTGATCGGCGTGGAGCAGGATTACAGCGGTAAGGCCAAAGAGATTGCTCTGGCTTACGCCTGTGGGATCGGCGCCGGCCGGGCCGGCATCCTGGAGACCACTTTCAAGGAGGAAACCGAAACCGATCTGTTCGGCGAGCAGGCCGTGTTGTGCGGCGGCATCTGCGAACTGATCAAGGCCGGCTTCGACACGCTGGTGGAGGCAGGCTACGCCCCTGAGATGGCTTATTTCGAAACCTGCCACGAGATGAAACTGATCGTGGACCTAATCAATGAGGGCGGCCTGGCCAAAATGCGCTATTCCATCTCCAACACCGCTGAGTACGGCGATTACCGCACAGGCACACGGCTGATCACAGAGGATACGCGCAAGGAGATGAAGAAAGTGCTGGCCGAAATTCAGGACGGGACCTTCGCCAGTGAGTTCCTTTCCGAGATGAGCCCCAACGGCGGCCGTAAAACACACTTCCTGGCGCAGCGCCGCCTGCAGAGCGAACATCCCATTGAGAAAGTGGGTGCTGAACTGCGCAAGATGATGCCCTGGCTGAACAAGTAAAGAGGTGAGCAGTTTGCGCAGCGATAACGTAAAAAAAGGGCCTGAGCGCGCACCCAACCGCAGTTTGTTCTATGCCTTGGGCTATACCCCTGAGGAGCTGGAACGCCCTTTGATCGGCGTTGTGAGCGCCTACAGTGAGATTGTGCCCGGCCATATGGACCTGGACAAGCTTTCGGAAGCGGTGAAAGCAGGTGTGCGCATGGCCGGCGGTACGCCCATTCTGATCCCGGCGATTGGCGTGTGCGACGGCATTGCCATGGGCCACATCGGCATGAAGTATTCCCTGGCAAGCCGGGAACTGATCTGCGACAGTGTAGAGACCATGTGCATGGCCCACCAGCTGGATGGCCTAGTACTGGTGCCCAACTGCGATAAAATCGTGCCGGGCATGCTGATGGCCGCCGTTCGCCTGGATGTGCCGGCGATTGTGTGTTCCGGTGGGCCCATGTTGGCCGGCCGCTACCAGGGGCAGGAAGTCAGCCTGTCCAAAATGTTCGAGGCCGTAGGTGCTTATAAAGCGGGTCTGATCGACGATGACCAGTTGGAGGAGTGCACCTGCAACTGCTGTCCCGGCTGCGGATCCTGTTCGGGTATGTACACCGCCAACAGTATGAACTGCCTGTGTGAAGCCATCGGCATTGCGCTGCCGGGCAACGGCACCATACCCGCCGTATATGCCAAACGGCTGCAGCTGGCCAAACGCTCCGGTATGGCCATTATGGATCTGGTGCACCGGGGTATTACCGCGCGGCAAATCGTCAACGCGCGCTCGATCCGCAATGCACTGACCTGCGACATGGCCCTGGGCTGCTCCACCAACACGGTTCTGCACCTGTTGGCTGTAGCTCATGAGGCCGGCGTCCCCATCGACCTGGCTTTGTTCAATGAGATCAGCGCCCAAACGCCCAATCTGTGCCATTTGGCCCCGGCCGGCCCCACGCATATGCCGGACTTGTATGAAGCAGGCGGAATTCCGGCCGTTCAGGCCGAATTGGCCAAAAAGGGCCTGCTGGATCTGGATGTGCCGACGGTTACGGGCAAAACCCTGGGCGAGAATATTGCCGGCGCCCGCATCCTGAACGAAGATGCCATCCGCCCCATCGACCGCCCCTACAGCGAAAACGGCGGTTTGCAGATTTTGTGGGGGAATATTGCTCCCGATGGCTGTGTGGTCAAACGCAGTGCCGTGGCTCCGGAAATGCAGCGGCACACCGGCCCGGCGCGGGTGTTCAATTGCGAAGAAGATGCCATTGAGGCAATTTACAACGGGTGCATCCATCCGGGGGACGTGGTGGTGATTCGCTATGAAGGGCCCAAAGGCGGCCCGGGTATGCGGGAGATGCTGAATCCGACCAGTGCGCTGGCGGGTATGCAGCTGGACACTACCGTAGCACTCATCACCGACGGGCGATTTTCCGGCGCTTCCCGCGGCGCTGCCATCGGCCATGTCAGCCCGGAGGCCGCCGCCGGCGGATCCATCGGCCTGATAGAGGAAGGAGACCAGATTGCCATTGACATTCCAGGCGCCACTGTTACGCTGTTGGTCGATGAAGCGGAACTGGCCCACCGCAAAGCTGCCTATACGGCTCCGCCGCCCAACGTGAAAACCGGCTGGCTGGCGCGTTATGCCAGGCAGGTGGCCAGTGCAAATTTAGGCGCGGTACTGCAGTAAGCTTCTCATTAAGCTAAGCTTGTGGTTGTAAAGTTAACACAAAGGAGCGCGCAGGCCATCAGGCCCGCGCGCTCCTTTACGGTTGCTTTGATTTGGCTTTGAACAAGGCCATACAGATCAAAGGCTGATCTTGTGATAGACCTTTTTGCCTTTTTTGACGACAATCCCTTTCTCCAGGGCCGCTGCATCCACAGCAGCGGTGGGGTCGGTTACCTTTTCTCCGTCGATGGAAATGCCGCCCTGCTGTACCAGGCGCCGGCCCTCCCCTTTGCTGGCAGCCAAGCCGGCAGCCACCAGCAGGTCCAGTACACCCGCCTGACCATTCTGCACCAGAGCCGGATCAAGGATGGTGGCGGGCATATTGGCATCGTCCGCTCCGCCGCCGAACAGCGCACGGGCCGCATTCTGTGCCTTTTGGGCTTCCGCTTCACCGTGCACCAGGCTTGTCAGCTCATAGGCCAGGATCTCTTTTGCCCGGTTCAGCTCGCTGCCTTCCCAATGGGCCATTTCATCAATCTGCTCCAGCGGCAGGAAGGTGAGCATACGGATGCACTTGATCACATCGGCGTCATCCACATTGCGCCAATACTGGTAAAAATCGTAAGGACTGGTTTTGTTGGGGTCCAGCCACACGGCGTTGCCGGCAGTTTTCCCCATCTTGTTGCCCTGAGAGTCTGTCAGCAGCGTAATAGTCAGGCAGTGGGAATCCTTGCCCAGCTTGCGGCGGATCAGCTCGGTACCGCCCAGCATATTGCTCCACTGGTCGTTGCCGCCGCACTGCATATTGCAGCCATAGTGCTGGAACATGTGATAGAAGTCGTAACTCTGCATGATCATATAGTTGAATTCCAGGAAGGAAAGCCCCTTCTCCATGCGCTGCTTATAGCATTCCGCCCGCAGCATATTGTTCACAGAGAAGCAGGCGCCCACTTCACGCAGCAGCTGTACATAGTTCAGATCCAGCAGCCAGTCGGCATTGTTCAGCATCAGCGCCTTGCCGTCGCCAAAATCAATAAACCGTTCCATCTGCCGCTTGAAACAGGCTGCGTTGTGGTCGATGTCCTCTTTGGTCAGCATTTTCCGCATGTCGGTGCGGCCCGATGGGTCACCGATCATGGTAGTGCCGCCGCCGATCAGTGCGATGGGCTTGTTGCCGGCGGCCTGCAGGCGTTTCATCAGCGTCAGGGCCATGAAGTGGCCGGCTGTCAGGCTGTCGGCCGTGCAGTCGAACCCGATGTAGAACGTGGCCTTTCCGTTGTTGATCCAGTCCCGCACCGTGCCCTCGTCGGTCACCTGGGCCACCAGGCCGCGGGCAACCAGTTCGTCATACAGTTCCATATTTTTTCTCCTTTACTCGCGGCAAAGGGTACAAAAAGCCCCCTGCCAAATTCTTGGCAGAGGGCGAACAATCGCGGTACCACCTCTGTTTACCGCGCCCTCACAGGCGCGGCCTCTGCGTGTCCAACAACACGTCCTGCGCGCTACCGGGCGCACCCGTCCGCACCTACTGGGCTGCAGCCGTTCAGCGGGCCGCTCCGGGATGTATTCGCCGCGCATCCTGCTCCCCTTTTCACCGGCCAGGGGTTCTCTCTGCCAGGTGCAGCGCGGGTACTGGTTCCCTTCATCGCGTTGGTACGAGTATACACGTTCCGCAGCCAAATGTCAAGCATTTACTGCGCCGGCCCTTTTCCAAGGGCCAGCATCTCCCGGGCATTGGCCAGGCTCAGCTCTGTCACTTTGTCACCGCTGATCATCCGCGCCAGTTCCCGCTCCCGCCCGGTTTCATCCAGGCTGACGATGTAGGTGAACGTGCGCCCATTTTCTACCTGTTTTTGAATCAGCAAATGTTCATCGGCCAGAGCGGCAATCTGTGCTGTGTGGGTGATGCAGATTACCTGCCGGCCCCGGGCGGTCTGCTTCAGCTTTTCACCGATGCGCGCTGCGGCCAGGCCGGATACGCCGGTATCGATCTCGTCATAAATCACCGTGGCCAGATCATCCTTATCGGCCAGGGCGCTTTTTACCGCCAGCATAATACGGGACAGCTCGCCCCCCGAGGCAATCTTCGCCAGGGGTTTCGGTTCTTCGCCGGGGTTTGTGGAAATGTAAAACTCCACGCTGTCCTGCCCCATGGAGGCCAGCGGCCCGCGCCTGTGCTGCAGGGTAAAGCGGATACCCGGCATATTCAAAAAGCGCAGAGCTTCAGTGATCTGCTTTTCAAAGCGCGCAAAGGCATCCAGCCGGGTCTGTGTCAGCGCTTCTGCCAGCTTTTTGGCCTGGGTATACAGCTCCGTCTGCCGGGCATACAATTCGCTCAGCCGCTCCTCGCCGGACTGAATGCTTTCCAGCTCGGCACGGGCCTTGTCTAGATAGGCCAGCATCGCGGGGATGTCGTCGCCGTATTTCTGGCGCAGCTTGTAAATCAGGTCCAGCCGTTCTTCCACGGCGTCCAGTTCACGCTGATCAAACTCGTACCCATCCAATTTGTCGGCAATATTGCTGCTCAGGTCCCGAGCGGTATAATACAGTTCGCCCAACTGCTCGGCAAGCGGCGCCAGCTCCTGGGCAAAGGGGCTGACGGAATCCAAGGCTGCGGTGGCATCCCCCAGCAGCTCGCATGCACCCCGCATAGCATCATCCTGGCCATCCAGCGCCGCATAGGCGGCACTCAGCTGTTCGGTGATACGCTGGGCGTGCAGGATACGGCTGCGCCGCTCATTCAGCTCATCCTCTTCACCCGCGCGCAGCTGGGCCATTTCCAGTTCTTCAATCTGAAAACGCAGCAGCTCGGTGCGGCGCGCTTTTTCATCTTCATCCAGGTTCAGCGCATCCAGCTGTTTTTTTACCGCGCACAGCTGCCGATACACTTTATAATAGGCCTGATGCTGAACGCGATTCTGCGCATAAGCGTCCAAAACGCCCAAGTGGGTAGCTGGAGACATCAGGCTCTGATTGTCATGCTGACCGTGGATGGCGATCAGGCCGGTACAGATATCCCGCACCACAGCCGCTGTAGCGGGCATGCCGTTGATACGGCACACGCTCTTGCCGTCGGCGCTGATCTCCCGGTACAGCAGCAGCTCATCTCCGGCTTCGTAACCGGCGCGCTCCAGCCGCTCCCTGGTGGCATCGCTCAGGTCACGGAAGGCAGCCCAGATCTTTGCTTTGGGCGTCTGGCTGCGCACCAGTTCCCGGGAGGCACGGCTGCCCAGGATGGCGTTGATGGAATCGATCAGGATGGACTTGCCCGCACCCGTTTCACCGGACAGTACATTCAGCCCAGGCCGGAACACCGCAGTGGCCTTTTCGATCACAGCCACATTTTCAATTGTGATCTCACACAGCATGATAATCCCCCCGTTCTACTCGCCGCCGGGCCGTCCGTCAGCGGGCAAGGTAAGTCTGCAGCTGTTGGGTCAGGCGCTGGGCGGCATTCTCAGTGCGCATCAGAACCAGGAAGGTATCGTCGCCGGACAGTGTGCCCACCACTTCTTCCCAGGTCATGGCGTCGAACACTTCACAGGCCGCGTTGGCCATGCCGCTATAACATTTTACCAGGACAAAGTGCCCGGCATAGTCTACCTTCAGCACCGATTCCCGGAAGATGGTCTCGAACCGGCTGGGGGTATGGGCACTTTTCCCCGCTCCGGTGGAGCGCACATAGCGATAGCTTCCGTCCCCGCCGGCCACCTTGATGATGCCCAGTTCCCGGATATCCCGGGACACCGTGGCTTGGGTGACAGCAAAGCCGGCCTGCTGCAGAGCTGCAATCAGTACCTCCTGCCGGCCGATGGCCTGCTGTTCGATCAATTCCAGGATCTTTGCCTGCCTGGCATTTTTCATACTTACCTTCCCTTCAATTTGGTATCAATGGCTTCAAACTGATCGGCCTCATTAAAGCAAACCAGCGAAATATACTGGTCAGCCAGCGCAATCTCAATGGTGTCCTGGCTGGAAATACTCTCTTCGCTGCGGCCATCGCAAGACATGCGCACACTGCCGTGAAATGGGGTTTCTGCCTTGACCCGCAGCCTCCGGTTGGCGGAAAATACCATCGGCGGCGTGTGCATGCTGTGGGCACACAGCGGCGTCATCACAATCCCGGCGATACGGGCATCCAAGATCGGCCCGCCGGCCGACAGGGAATATGCGGTGGAGCCGGTGGGTGTGGCAATGACCACGCCATCTCCCAGGTAGTGATTCACCAGGATATCGTCACAATAAATACGGATATCCGCCGTTTGCCCCAACGTCTGTTTGGAGATTACCACATCATTGAGGGCCGTTTGGCTGAACTGTTTGCTGCCGCTGACCTGGACCGTCAGGATCGCCCGGCGGTCCAGCGTATAATCGCCGCTGGCCAAGCGGCGCAGCTTATCCAGTTCATCCACTTCCACGGTGGCCAAAAACCCCATGCGCCCCAAGTTGACGCCCAACAGCGGTTTGCCATAGGAAAGCCCTCTGCGGGCTGTGTGCAGGATGGTGCCGTCTCCGCCCACAGTTACTACGACATCACAGGCGCTGAAGGCTTCATCCTCCGCCAGAAAGCAGCAGCTCTCCGCCAGAGCCGGAAGGTCTGTACGCAGAGGCCGGGGCAGAATCACCCGGACACCGCTCTCCTGCAGTACGGCTGCTGCCGCGCAGGTAACTGCATAACCAATATCTTTGCGATGATTGGGAATCAGGAAAACCGTCATATCATTTCACCTGCAGCGCATCATGAGCGCTTGCCACCAGAGCCTCCACCTGCTGAACTTCCAGCACAGCAGGCAGTTCAGGCGGCGCGCACTTCTTCACGTACATCAAAAATTCAATGTTTCCCTCCGGCCCTTTTACCGGGGAATAGTCAACGCCGGCCACAGAAAAGCCGTTGGCATTGGCATATCCGGCGGCTGCCGTCAGCACCTCATTATGAGTCGAGGCTTCCCGCACCACGCCCTTTTTCCCCACTTTTTCCCGGCCGGCTTCGAACTGAGGCTTCACCAGGCAAACACCTTGGGCATCAGGCGTTGTAATGGCCGCCGCCACCGGGAAAATGTGTTTCAAAGAGATAAATGAAACATCCACGCTGAAAAACTCCACCGGTTCATCCAGCATATCCGGCGTCACATGCCGGATATTTGTGCGCTCCATATTGACGACACGCGCATCGTTTCGAAGCGTCCATGCCAGCTGGCCATATCCGACATCCACAGCATATACTTTGCGCGCGCCGTTCTGCAGCATGCAGTCGGTAAAACCGCCGGTGGATGCGCCGATATCCATGCACACTTTTCCCGCTGGGGTCAGCGGGAACACCTGCATGGCTTTTTCCAGCTTCAGGCCGCCCCGGCTTACATAGCCGATATCATGGCCGCGCACCTCCACCCTGGCGTTTTCGTCAATCAGATTTCCGGGCTTATCGCTTTTTTCCTCATCTACAAATACAATCCCCGCCATGATCAAAGCCTTGGCTCTCTCTCGGCTTTGGGCCATGCCATGCTGGCACAGGTATTGGTCCAATCGTATTTTCACTTGCTTCCCTCTTTTGTTAACAGCGTCCGGGCCAAGCCTTCGGCATCCAAACCAAACAGCCGGCGCAGTTCATCGATGCTTGCATGGGTTGGGCCCTGGTTCGGCACGGCCAGGTGTGTATATGTGCAGCGGGCACCGCGCTCCAGCAGCACAGAGGCCAGATGCTGGCCCGCGCCGCCGCCCCGGACGCCTTCTTCGGCAAAGACAACTTGACGGTATTCCTGCAGCGCTTCCGCCAGCCCCTCCGGCAGCGGATGGACCATCGTCAGCTTGTACACATCCACAGCGGTCCCTTGCCTTTCAGCCATCTGCGCAGCCTGCAGTGCAGGCAGTACTTCGGCGCCGTAGCTCACCAGGGCAACCTGTGCGTTCCGGCCAAAAGCATATCGGTCAAATGCACGGCCGGTACAGCCCAGGCGGGCAAGCTCCGGTTCTTCGCCGCCCCGCGGATAGCGCAGGGCGCGCGGCCCCTGGCAGCATACCAGCAATTTGCGCAGCCAATAAGACAACTCGGCAAAGTTGCTGACACTCACCACCTGCAGGCCATCAATCTGGCTGAGGAAAGCAACATCATAAATTCCCTGGTGTGTAACGCCGTCTCCCGGTACCAAACCTGCGCGGTCAATGGCCAGCAGCACATTGGCATCCTGCAGCATGACATCATGGATGATCTGGTCATAAGCACGCTGTAGGAAAGTAGAGTAAATTGCAACCACCGGCAGCATCCCGCCCCGCGCCAGTCCGGCAGAGAAGGTGACGGCATGCTGTTCCGCCATCCCCACGTCGAAAAAGCGCTCCTTGTGCTGCTTGTACATGTACTGCAGGCCGGTGCCGTATTTCATGGCGGCGGTTATCGCACAGATGCGCCTGTCCTGGTCGGCCAGTTCTGACAGCGTTTTGCCAAAGCAGGTAGAGAAAGACTCTTCCGGCGACATCTCCGGATTGGTCCGATGGTTCAGATCAAACGCAGATACTCCGTGAAACTCACCCGGATTTTCTTCCGCAGGGGCGTAGCCCTTGCCTTTCACAGTCAGCAGATGAACAAACAGCGGTGCAGCCTGCTCGGCCCGGTAGGCGGCAAATAAATCGCACATTTCGCCGATGTCGTGCCCGTCAATGGGGCCCACATATTGGAACCCCATCTCCTCAAACATGGTGGAATGGTACAGTGAGCGCCGGAAAGCGGACTTTACCGCCTGGATGCCGGATTTTACAGGCTGGCCCAGAACCGGCACCCGGTTCAGCACCGACTCTACGTCGCGCTTGGCCTTGAAGTAGTGCGGGCTGGTGCGCAGGCGGGTCAAATACTGCGCCATGGCGCCCACATTTTTGGAAATGGACATACGATTGTCGTTGAGAATAACGATCAGATTGTTCAAATCCCGGATGTTGTTCATTCCTTCATAGACCATGCCGCCGGTAAAAGCGCCGTCGCCTACAATGGCCAGCACCTTGCCGGGCTTGCCCAGCAGGCGTTTGGCCTGGGCCAGGCCAATGGCTGCCGAGATGGCCGTGCTGCCGTGGCCGGCAATAAAGATATCGTGTTCACTTTCCGCCGGGCTTGGAAAACCGGAGACGCCGCCCAACTGGCGCAATGCGGCAAAGCCGGCCTGACGGCCCGTCAGCAGTTTATGGGTATAACACTGATGGCCTACATCCCAAACGATCTGATCGCCGGGGGAGTCAAACACCCGGTGCAGCGCAATTGTCAGCTCTACCGTACCCAAATTGGAGGCCAAGTGCCCGCCGGTTTTGGATACGCTTTTGATCAGGAACGCACGTACTTCGCTGGCCAACTCAGGCAGCTGGCTGCGGCGCAGCTTTTTCAGGTCCGCCGGCGAATGAATTTGCTCCAGATAGTTCCTCGTGGGAAATACCTCCTTTACCTCAAGCCGGTACCGGGATCAAAACAGCAATCAAAATCCCCAGCAGCGCACCGGACAGCACTTCCAGTGGGGTGTGGCCCACCTGTTCCTTCAGGCGTTTATAATCCTCTATCCACCGGCTGTTGTCTTCGGCCAGTTCGTACAGCATCCGGTTAAGCACTTTGGCCTGTTCCCCGGTTTCACGGCGCACACCCATTGCATCGTACATCACAATGGCCGCCATAATAAACGTAATGGCAAAGCCCGGAGAGTTGACCCCCATCATTTTCGCAGTTGCAAGAAATGTTGAACACACCAGCGCCGAATGGGCGCTGGGCATACCGCCCGCGCCCCACAGCCGTTCTGCGTCAAACTTTCCTGAAAGAGCAAAATTGATCAGCGTCTTGCACACCTGGGCCGTGGCCCAGCTGAGCAGCGCCACCGAGAGGATGTAATTGCCAAAACAGATTCGTTGCAGAAATTGCATAGTGTCAACCGCCCTTTATTTGCGCCGCGCCAGCAGCTTGTCCGCCAATTGCTTTAAGAATTCCGCCCGCGGGCCAAAATCGGCCAGGGCTTTCACCGCCCGAATATTGACCGTTTGCGCAAACTGACGGGCGCCATCCGCCCCCAGCAAGGTGAAAAACGTCGTCTTCCCGTTTTCCGCATCGCTGCCGGTCGGTTTGCCCAGTTCGGCCTCATCGGCGGTCGCATCCAAAATGTCATCTACAACCTGGAATACCAATCCCACATCAAAAGCGTATTGTGTCAGTGCGCGGCACTGCTCTTCCGATGCATCAGCTGCAATGGCCCCCAGCTGAACCGCTGCGTTGATCAGCATGCCGGTTTTGCAGCGATGCACCTCGCGCAGCTGTTCCTCACCGGGATGATGGTTTTCATAATAAAGATCCAGCTCCTGCCCATAAACCATACCGCGGGTACCGGCAGCCTGTGCAAGACATGCCGCCGCCCGGGCATTGGCTCCACCAGGTGCCGGAGCCGTGGCAAGCGCTTCAAAAGCCGCGGTCAGCAAAGCATCTCCGGCCAGCAGTGCATTGGCCTCGCCGTACACTTTGTGGCAGCTGGGCTTGCCCCGGCGCATGTCGTCATTGTCCATACAGGGCAGATCATCATGGATCAGTGAATAGCAGTGCAGCATCTCCACACCTGCGGCATACCGTTCCGCAGCGTTCAAACTGCCGCCCAGCATGTCACACACCGCCAAACACAGCACAGCCCGCACCCGTTTACCGCCGGAAAACAAGCTGTAGCGGGCGGCCTGCGCCACGCGGGAATCTGCATTCAGGCAATCATCCGCCGCAGTGCGGAGCGCCTGTTCGGCCCGGTTTAAATAAAGGCGGTACTGGCCGGTATAGTCCATATCATTGTTCCTCCGTCCCTGCCGTACGGCGCGCGTCCAGTGCGGCATCGATCTCGTCGATCCGAATCTGCGCCTGTTTGAGCGTTTCATCACAGAAAGCAATCAGCTCTGCTGCCTGGGCATATAAGGTCAGGCTGTCTGAAAGCGGCGTTTTTTCATCAGATAATTTTTCCAGGATCTCATCCAGCTGTGCAGCCGCCGCCTCAAAATCCATTTTCTTTTTCATACTGCAGACGTCCTTTTCAAATCAGCTTTTTCCACCTGGCACAGCAGCGAACCATCCGCCAGCTCCACTTCCACCCGGTCACCTGGGCTGGCCGCCCTGCAGCTTCTCAATACACTGCCTTCACGGCGCACAATGGCATACCCCCGCGCCAGCACACCGTACGGATTCAGGGAATCAGCCAGGCGTGCGGCGTGCAGCAGCCTGTCCGCACAACGGCTGCTGCGCACTGCCATGGATGACCGCATGCGCTGCACAACTTCGGCCAATTCCTGTGCCAGCTGTACGGGCTGGCCTTTTGCCCGAGCCAGCACAGGGCTTTGGGCCAGCTGCTGATACCTATTATAGCATAAATTCGCCCGGTTTTGAATTTGTTTGCGAATATTCTCAAATACCCTGCACACGGCGGCGTACTCCGCCGCCATATCCGGCATTACCAGTTCAGCCGCCGCACTGGGGGTAGGCGCGCGCAGGTCCGCCACAAAATCCAGGATACAGAAGTCGATCTCATGGCCAATGGCCGACACGATCGGCGTGCGGCAGGCATAAGCCGCCCGGGCAATCTGTTCACTGTTGAAAACCCACAGATCCTCCCGGGAACCGCCGCCCCGGGCTACAATGATCACATCCACCCGGCCGCTGTTGTCCAGCGCCTGAATAGCCCGCACAATTTCCGGGGCGGCTTCCTGTCCTTGCACGTTAACCGGGCAGAGCAGGAAATGCGCCATGGGATAGCGCCGGCGCGTAACATTGAAAATATCCTGAATGGCGGCGCCTGTCTTGCTGGTAACAAGCCCAATACACCGGGGCATTGCCGGAAGCATCTGCTTGTGTTCCGGCGCAAACAATCCTTCGGCGGCCAACTTCTCTTTCAGTTGTTCAAACGCCATCTGCATGGCACCGACCCCGTCGGGGAACATATCTTCCACATACACCTGGAACGAGCCACTGCGTTCATACAGCGAAATGCGGCATCGTACTACCACCCGCATACCGTCCCGCGGCGCAAAGTTCAGCCGCTGGGCATCGCTGCGGAACATTACCGCGCTGACAGCGCACTGTTCATCTTTTAGGGAAAAATAGAGATGCCCTGTCTTAAAGTGGTTTTTGAAATTTGAGATCTCACCGCGCAATGCAATATCCGCCAGTACCGGGTCCCGCTCCAGCAAAGTGCGCACATACCGGTTCAGCGCGGTGACAGTGATCACATTGCCGGCCATGCGCCCACCTCCCTGGCAGCGATCCACGCCGTCCCGATGGCGTTGTCACTGGAAAAGCGCCCGGGTACGAACACTGCGTTCGGCACTTGGCGCTGCACAATGGGCCGGATGATTTCACTGCTCATCACGCCCCCTGCGCACACCACCGGCAGGTTGGGGAACCGCCTGCGAGCGCCGTCTATCATTCCCAGCACGGTATATGCCACGGCAGACAGACAGTATTTCGCCACATAAGCCGGCTGTGCCCCCTGTTCCATCAGTTTGACACACTGGTTTTCCAGGCCGGACAGGCTGCAGTCCGTGCCGTGTACGCTGACTTTGGGGCGGATTTCTTCCCGGCACTGTGCGGCCAGGTGCGAAAGCTGTTCTCCGGCCGGAAACGGGAAGCCCAGGCGCACACCGGTGCGATCCACCGCCTGGCCGGCATAGAGATCTGTTGTGGTGCCCACACGCTCCAAGATTTCCGTGCCGCAGCAATGCAGCAGTTCTGTGGTGCCGCCGGAAATGTGAAACACCAGCGCTTCCCGTTCCGATAGGCTGCCGCCTGCGGCGTATAAGGCCGCCGCCACATGCCCCTGCTGATGGCTGGTACGCACCAGCCGGACATTCCTGGCCAGGGCAATGGCCCGGGCCGCCCCCTCGCCCACCAAAAAGCATGGCATATAAGAACCCGGGGCCGGGCGCGGGCGCACGGAAACTCCTACTGCACCGATCTGCGGCAGGGGAACACGGCTGTTCAAGGCTTCCAGCATCTCAGGCAAGGCTGCCGTGTGGTGGAACACCGCATCCGACTGGCGCAGCCCTCTCTGCCCTTCCTTTACAGGCAAAAACCGTTTACTATCACAAACAACCTCTTTTGTCTCGGTGCTCAGCACCGCCAAAGAGGTTGCGTAATTGCTCGTATCAATGCCCAGCACCAGCATCAGGCCTGGCCCTCCTCTGCGGCAGGCGCGGCTGCATCCCGTGCAATGGCACCCAGAACACCGTTGATAAACTGGTAATCTTCATCGCCGGCATATTTCTTGGCCAGTTCCACCGCTTCGTTGATGACCACGCTGTCCATATCTTCCTCTGTGCTGTAGCGCATCTCCGCAACAGCGAGACGCAGAATCGCCGCGTTCACCTTGGGCAGGCGGGCCAGTGTCCAGTTTTTCAGATGTGCGGAAATCAACGCATCGATTTCTTCCTCATGTGCCTGCAGATTGCACAGCAATGCCTCGCCATAAGGGTCCACGGCATATTCGCCGCACTCCCGGGAGTAGGCGATGATCTCCGGCAGCTCACCGGGATGGAAAGAAGCCTCAAAGGCTGCGATAAAGGCGTTTTCACGCGCGGTCCTGCGTTTCATGGTTTTCATAACATTTCTCCCGTAAAAGCAAGCCCCCCTGCGCCACGCGGGAGGGCTCGCCTGCATTTTATTCTTCCTGTACAGCGTCTGCGCTGGGTACTGCGACGCCTGTAATAACAATATTGACTTTGGAAACAGTGATGCCCGTCATGTTCTGCACGGCATTTTTCACGCTTTCCTGTACACGGCTCCCCAGCTGCGGAACCTTGCTGCCGTACTTCACCTGAACATAAACCGTGATTTCGGCCACATCGTCGGACAGCATCACCTCAATCGGCCTGCGGCCGCGCGCTTTTGGCAATAAGCCCTTAACGCCGGCAGTCCCCAAAGACACTGCGTTGACACCGTCCACCTCCAGCGTAGCCAACCGGGCGATTTTAGCGATCACATCCGTGGAAATCTGCAAGCTTCCGCTCACAGAGGGATTTGCAACTTCCATGCTGAAACCTCCTTGCCCCAGGGCGTCCGGCGCCGGCAGGCAAGGCCGCGGCTTCCGGCCGGCATCGGGTTCAATTTGGTAATATTGTAACACAAATCCCGGTATTCCACAACACCTATTTTACTTCCACCACACTGATGTTCTGGGCCGAGGTCTCCAGCTTGCCCAAAACGATATCCCGCAGCTGTGCCACTTCATTGGCTGTCAGGCCCTGCGCTCCGGTTTTTACCGCCAGGTTTACTTTCTGGCCATCAATAAAGGCAACGCAATCGGCAAACCCTTTTGCCTTCACCAGGTTTTCAATATCACTTTCTGCGGCGATGTTGTCAATCATTGCCGCCATATGGGCATTGGCTGCGTCTTTTTCCTCCTGTGACAACTGGCCCTGTGAAATGCTTTTCTGCAGCTGATCCAGCGCCTCGTCCCTGGTTTGCGAACGGTTGAGCCGCGCCTGCTCGAAATAGGCGTCAGAGCCGGAGGCATCTGCGCTCACCAGCTGTGCCTCGCCGTAATTCTTATCCGGCAGTGCCTCCAAAACCGGGGCCGACTCTTCCTCCAGCGCATCCGTTGCCACGGCAGAAGCCTCTGCCGCTGCCGGCTGCATCGCATAAGGCGAATCCCCTTGGGCATATTCCCAATTCAGATAAACTGCCACACCCAGGGCCACCACCAAGGTAAGCAGGGTCAGCTGGCGTTTGCTTTTTGCGCTTTTCATATCGTTTCCTCCGTCTCAGCTCATTTTTGCAACACACACACGATTGGTGGGTACATCCAGTACGGTTGCCACCAGATCGGTGATGCGTTTGACTACGGTAATGTCGCCTCCGCCGGCGCACAGCACCGCCACGCCTTTCACGGACGGCTCCAAGCGGGTCTCCACCAGGGCCCGGCTGCCGGTGCCCGCGTCGTAAAGGATGTGCTCACTGGAACGGTCGCTGCTGCGTACGACGGACGATCCATCTGTCTGTTCCTGGGTTTTGGCCTGGCTGTCCTGCGCGTAAATAGTTTCCCCGGTATTTTCCAGTGTTATCATCACCTGTACTTCCCCGGCACCGTCCACCTGCGCCAGCAGCTTTTCCAGCCGCTGTTCCAGCATCTGTTCCGTTTGCATGGCGCTATCGTTCTCATTTTGCGCCTCTGCCGCGGGCGGGGTGCCCGTCATCAGGTCGGACAGGCCGATCAGAAGGATCCCGGCCAGCCCCAGGGCGAACAACCAGTTTTTATGTCCCGGCAGACGGGCAAGCAATTCTCGTATCGGCTGTTTTTTCTCTTGTTTATCCATCCTGTACCTCTTCTTCCAGGCTGATAACGGGTACCTGCGCACCCAGGAACTCCTGTACGGTACGCCCGGCGCATTCAAGGTCCGCTGCGCCGTACAGAGCGACTGATTCCACCTCCACCAGCCCCTCCGCACAGCCAAGGCGTACCGTGACACCGCAGGTTTCACCCTCAGTATGAAGTGCCTCTGTCAGCTCTTCTTCCAGGCGATGGGCAGCTGCTTCCAGCGCCAATGCCCGGGCGTCAATGGTGCCGGCAGCCGGCAATGCCTGCTGCATCCTCTGCCATTCCGCGCCCAACCCGTCCATGCGCCACCGCGATATCGGCGCCAGGGCGGTTATTAAAATATATAGGCTCAACACCAGTTTTATGACAGGCTCCTTTCCCCGGCCTCCCGCCAAATGCCCCAGTACACCGGCCGCCGCACAAGCTAGGCATATAGACAGCGTCCACGCGCGCAGCGTCTCCATCTTCATCCCCCGCTTCCGAACAAGATCATCAAAATGGTAGCACTGGTCACCACAAAGCAGAAAAAGAACGCCATCGCCGCACACAGCCCGACGCAGTCGGCCATTCCCTTGAACAGGCGGATGCTTTTGCCTGCACCGGTTGCAGCGGCAACCATTTCCCCTGCCGCAAATACGGCGCCATACAGCAAACATTGGATCAGCACCGGAGCAAACAGCGCAACCACCACGGCCACGGCCGCAAACCCCACGGTGCCTTTCAAAAGGCGCAGGCCCGCCAATACACCGCCCATGGCATCCGACACGGCCCTGCCCACTACGGGCACGCTGCTGCCCAGCAGGAATTTGCCCGTTTTCAGCGCCAGACTGTCGGCGCTGTGCGCAAATGTGCCCTGCAGGGTCATCAGCGCCGTAAAGATTGTAGCGCAGAAGCCCAGGATCCATCTGCACCAGCGCCGCAGCACCGCTGCCAGCCCGGAGAGGTCCAGCCCGCCGCCGACACAGGCCGTGGCATCCATTGCCAGGAATACTTTGATCAGCGGGAATGCAGCCTGGCACAGCAGATGTGCCACCAAAGTAGCTGCCGCAAAAAAGAACCCGCTGTATACGGCTGCCGCCCCGGGTTGCCCGCAGGCCGTCAGCGCCGATGCAAACACCGGGATGAAGGCAGCCAAATAAACACGGCTGGACTCCACCGCCTGATGCAGAACTTCTAAAAGGCCCAACAGCGTTCCGCCGCATAAGCTAAACGCCGAAAGCGTCACCACTGTATCCAAAACAGCCGTCAGCCCGCCGTCCTCCGCGCACAGGCTGCGCGCCAAGGCTGACAGCAGCAGCAGCGCACAAACTTTGGCAAACAGGCGCAGCGGTTCCTGCAGCTGGCCCGATACGGCATTCCAAACGGCGTCAGTATAATCCGGCAGAGTCATCTCGCTGAACTCGTCGGCAGTAATCGGCGCCTGCTCGATCACATCCTCCCAGTCGGCGGGCACCTCCTCCGGGACGATCATATCCGCGTATACCGGCGCCGCCAGCGAAACAGTCAGCAATAAAATACACAGCAGCAATTTTTTCATACCAGCAGTCCCGTCAAGATGTCTGTCAATTTTGTAAACAACGGCAGGGCGGCCAGCAGTACCGCCGCCTTGCCCGCCAGCTCCACACGTCCGGCCAAAGCCGGCTGGCCGGCTTCCACACACAGATCCCGGATACATTGCGCCATGAGGGTGATGGCCACCGCCTTGGCCACACAGGCCAGATCCGACGCCATTCCCGCCTGCGCAAGCGTCCGCACAAATTCCAGCAAAGGCTGCGCGGCCCGCACCGTATACCCAAGCAGCAGCATACAGCAGGCCAGTGCCGTCAAGACGGCATATCCCGGCGCATACTGCCGCAGCACGCCGACCAGGATGGTGGCTACCACGCACAAAGCTGTCAGTTTGATCAATTCTTCCATGGCATTACAACGCAAACAGATCTTTGATCGTTTCAAACAGCACGCTGATCTGTGTAATAATCATCATCAAAACCACAATCAGCCCGGCTAAAGTGGTCATCATAGCCTGTTCTTCCCTGCCGGAACGGATCAACAGCTGATTGAGTACCGCCACAATGATGCCGATGGCTGCAATTCGGAACACAAAATCTATGGTCATTTCACCGTCTCCTTTTCAGCCCTGTACCGGTGATTTTACACAAGCAGCAGTGCGGCGGCCGCACCGGCACAAAGCCCCAGGGTATGGTAAAGTTTTCGGTCCTGCTGCGCCTGTTCAGCAGCCTGCTGCGCCTGTGCCGTCAGCTGGCGGCCGGTCATCGTCAGTGTCGGCACCACCTGCGGGGTATCCGCCTGCCCTACACGTTCTACCGCATTGGTGAACTGTATCCAAAGATGCTGCGGCACCTCCGGGCACAGCCGGCGCGCCTGTATCAAGGCCCGATGCACCTGCCCAGGCAGGCCGGGCCCGTCCCGCAGGGAGGCAAGATTCAGCGGCAGGCCGCCGGCCCCCGCCAATGCGCCCTGCAGCAGCCGGGCGGTCGGGCACGGGGCACATTGCATCGCAGCGGCAACTTCTTCCACATATGCAGCCATCGCTGCCAGCAGCCTGGCGCGCCGCAGGCTCCGGCCTGCTCTGTACGCACCCAATCCGGCTCCGGTCAGCACCAGGCAAACGCACCCCAGCAATTTACATAAAATCTGCACAGGCACGCACCTCCCGGATCGTTCCGGGCTGATCTCGTCCGGCCAGAAATACCACATGAGTGAAGGCTCCCGTGGCTGCCAGCTGGCGGTATTGAGGGCGGCGCAGCAGCGCCGCCGGCTCTGCCGCGTGAATAGAAGCCAGCAGGCCGGTGCCTCCGTTGGCCGCCGCCAGAACCGCCCGCACATCCTCGCCCGCTCCAATTTCGTCGCAGACGATCACATCCGGCGCCAACCCACGCAGTGCGTGCTGCATTCCCACGGCCTTGGGATAGCCTGCCATCACGTCCCAGTCCTCAGGCTGTGTGCCGTCATCCGGTGCCAGTTCACACCGCTCGTCCACTACGGCCACCCGCTTCCCCTTTTGCGCCAAATAGCCCGCCGCGCTGCGCAGCACCGTGGTTTTTCCGCTGCCCGGTTCGCCGGCGATCAACACTCCCGGCTGCGGCATCTCCAAAAGCCTGCACAGGATTTCCGGCAGCCGAATCTGTACCCGGCGGGCGATGCGAATGTTGATGGATGTGATCTCCCCCACGCCCATGGTTCCGTCAGGCCGCCAAAAAGCCGTGCCGCATACACCGGCCCGATGGCCGCCGGGCATGGCAACAAATCCCTGATCCACCGACCGCTGCGCCGTGTGCACCGAGTAGCCGCATACGGCACTGAAAACTGCCGCCAGCTCTTCCCTCCCGGTACGCAGGCAATTCGGGCCGGCGCACACTGCCAGACGCCCGTCATTGCACACAAAACGCTCTCCGCAGGGTGTTGTCAGCTGGATCGGCCTGCGGGCACGCAGCCGGATCTCCGTAACTGCCTTCCCGTCATCCGGCGAAACACGGCACAGTGCTGCTGCCAGCGGCCCGGGTAATTGGTGCACTGCCCCGTAATACCCGTCCACAGCCATCGCCTCCCATCCCTGTTTGTCCTGATTATATGAAAGGCGGACAGGCAATAGAACCCGAAGGCTCCACTCTGCCTCTGTACCGGATGTGAAGATCTTTCGCCTCTGGGCGAGCGGACAAAAAAAGCGCCCCGGGGCCGGTGCATCTCACCGGACCCGGGGCGGGCCGCATTCTTTAACCGTATTCAATCGGTGCGCAGCGCGGCAACGGGATCCTGTTTGGCCGCCTTGCGGGAGGGCAGCAGCCCGCCCAGCAGGGTCAGCACAACACTCAGCAGAACCAGAACCACTGCCGCACCGGCCGGCAATACCGCGTTGATATCGCCGCTGCCTGCCAGATGATGGATCAGCATATTGCCGGGGATCAACAGCAACAGGGTGACCAAAATACCCAGCAGGCCCGCACACAGGCCGATGATAAAGGTTTCAGCATTGAACACCTGGGAGATGTTGCCCTTGGAGGCGCCAATGGCCCGCAGGATACCGATCTCCTTTTTGCGTTCCAACACACTGATATAGGTGATAACGCCGATCATGATAGAGGATACTACCAGGGAAATGGCCACAAACGCCACAAGGACATAGCTGATCACATTGATAATATCCGTTACCGAACTCATCAGCGTGCCCACCACATCGGTATAGGTAATCACTTTTTCCTCCTGGCCTTCGGCCTGCATCCGGGCATTGTAGGCATCCAAAATGGCCAGCACCTGCTCCTTGGCTTCAAAGTTGACGGGATAGATGCTGATGCCGCTGGGCTGGGCCGGATCGGCATAGCCCAGCGCCTGCAAATTGCTGTCGTACGTGCTGGAACGGCTGCTCATCAGGCTCATCAGCAGCTCACTGAGTTCCTCTTCCGTCATATTCACCTGAATGGCATTGGAAAACGCCTGCGGGTCCACGCGGAAAGCATCCTGCAGGGCGTCCTGCAGCTGCGTGAATGCACGGGTCATACCGGAGGAGATCGCCGACTGCAGGGCCGGGGCCAGCGCCGAAGAAAGGCGTGAGACTACTTGCGGCATCATCTGCTGTATGGCACCAGCCATTGCCTGGCGGAAAACCTGCTGGACATCGGCCATTTGACCACTCAGCCATTCTTCCACACCGCTGGTGTCCACCATGGCGGAGATTCCCTGCGAGATCACCTGGCGTGCCGCATCCGTCTGCAGGTAAGCCAGGAAATAGTCACCGATCTTTGCCGGGTCCGTCATATTGTGGGCATTGGCATAATCCTGATAACCGGCCAGTACCGCCCGGGCCAATGTCTCCAGCTGCTGAGGCGTGATCTGAGCGCCCTGGGATGAGGCGATGATTTTTGCCGCGCCGTCTGCCAGCATCTGCTGGGCTTCCGGCGTCTGCAGATACTGGGCCAGATACTGATTGAACTGGTTTGGGTCTGTATATCCGTTTTGAGCCGCCCACACCTGATAGCCGGCCATCACATCCGTCACCAGCTGCTGCAGCTGCTGGGCCGATACGGTGAGCCCGCTCTCTTCCAGCAGCTGATCCAGTGCTTGGGACAGCGCGTCACAGGCCTCCTGGCTCTGCAGATACGCCAGAAAGTATTCGTCCAAACGGGTGAAATCTGCCGCCGGATTGTCCGCAGCATACGCGCAATACCCGTCGATCAGCTGTCCGGCCAAAGCCGCAAGCTGTTCAGGCGTCGCGTTGAAGCGGATGTGCTGCAGCAACTGGGCCAAGTCAACGTTGCCGAAGTCCAGGCCGGAAAGATCCATCCCGCTCAAATCCATACTGCTCCAGTCCAAATCGGAAAGGGCTGCCGGGTCGATGGGCAGGCCCGACAGGTCGAACAGCGCGGCCGGATCCAGCTGCAGGCTGCCGGTGTCAAATGAGAAAGCCCTGCGCAGAGCAGTCTCATCCACAGTGAACAGGTTTTCCAAGCTCAGACGGTCCTCTTCATTTTCCTGTCCAAAAGGGTCTCCTGTGAACACGTTGATACCGGGCTCTGCCAGTTGGCTGCGGACGATTTCGCTGGCGGCAGCCTGATCCATAATATGCCGCGTAAGCGCAGCCGGATAATTGATGCCGGGGCTGAGCATTGCAGCCGCCATCCCCTCGTCTGGCTGAGCAATGCCTACAATGGTCAGGTCTTCCCCCCGCTGTACCAGCTGGCGCATGTACGTGCGGTTATCTGCGCGGTTGGTCCACACATTGTACTGGGGGTCGTACTCATACCGGTCGGCCGCATTCACCACTTTGAACTGAATGCCCAGAATGTCCTCGTAACTGTATCCCGTGATATCGTCAGGCACGCGGACCGCTTCTTCATTGGCAAACTGTTCCACCATTGCGTCCAGCTCAGCGCCGTCCCGCAGGCCCAGCGTGTACAGCAAAAAGTCGCTGATGCCGCCGCTGCCGGTGAGCACCAGGACGCACTCGTTATAATTTTCCGGCCAGCGTCCGGCCATGATGCGGTACTGCTCTTCATACAGCTGCGGATCTTCCGGCATCTGATAAAAAACATCCGTACTGACCATAGAGGACATCATGCTGTTGGTGGTATTGGATGACCCCAGGCCCAGCGGCGCAAAAGAGCGGTCCGGATTGACCTGCCGATAGTCCCCATCCTTCCACAGATAGATTTGGGGCGTCACGCCATAAGAATACTCTACAGCATTGGTATATGCGTCGATCCCACTTTCGCCGCTGTCCAGATAAGTTTTCAGTGACGCCAGATCATTGGAGCCGATTTTGGAAAAAGTCTGGGTGATCATATCTATTACATGGATCTCGTTATCCGCTTTTCCCGCATCCCCATCTTCCGCCATGCCCGCCAACATGGAGGTAAAGTCAAAGCCCGCGCTTTGGATCTGAAGCGGATACTCCGACAGGGTATCCTCCTCTACCGTTTCAATGTACTGATTGACACCGGTGGAAAGGGACAGGATCAGCGCAATGCCGATAATGCCGATAGAGCCGGCAAAAGAAGTAAGAAGGGTACGCGCTTTTTTGCTGCGCAGGTTCTGGAAGCTCAGCGAAAGTGCTGTCAGAAACGACATGGAAGAGCGCCGCGCCCACTTGCGGTGCTCCGGCTCTTTTTCCGGTCCATCCGGCTCAAAAGGCTTTGAATCCGAACGGATGGTACCGTCGCTCAGGCGCACAATGCGCGTGGCATACTGTTCGGCCAATTCCGGGTTGTGGGTTACCATCACCACCAGGCGGTCCCGGGCTACTTCTTTCAGCAGATCCATCACCTGGATGCTGGTCTCACTGTCCAGCGCACCGGTGGGCTCGTCCGCCAGCAGCACGTCCGGGTCATTCACCAGCGCACGCGCAATAGCCACGCGCTGCATTTGCCCGCCGGACAGCTGATTGGGCAGCTTGTCCTTCTGTTCTCCCAGGCCTACCTGCTCCAACGCGCGCACGGCACGCTGCCGACGCTCGGCACGTGAAATGCCGGAAACCGTCAGCGTCAGCTCTACATTGGAAAGGATGGTCTGGTGCGGGATCAGATTATAGCTTTGAAAAATAAAGCCCACCGTGTGGTTGCGGTAGGTGTCCCAATCCCGGTCGGTATAGCGCTTGGTGGAAACACCATTGATGATCAAATCGCCGCTGTCATACCGGTCCAGTCCGCCGATGATGTTCAAAAGGGTCGTTTTTCCCGAGCCGCTGGGCCCCAGAATGGCAACAAACTCATTGTCACGAAAACTCAGATCCACATGATCCAGCGCCTGCTGAACCAAACTGCCCGTCTGATACTGTTTGCAGATCTGCTTGACTTGAAGCATAGCGCCGCCTCCCGCATTGCATCGCCATATTTTACAGGCTATAGATAAATATTTAACACACCGCACCGCTGTCAAAGGCGCGATACCCGCGCCGCCCTTTTCCGCGTAAGCCATACGGCAACAAAAAGCGGGGTAAGCAAAATCTGCTTACCCCGCATTGGAGGTGCTGACCGGATTTGAACCGGTGCATAACGGTTTTGCAGACCGTTGCCTTACCACTTGGCTACAGCACCTTATAAAAATCCCGCCGCCGGTCTCCAGCGGCGGGATCGATGTGTGGAGCGGCTTACGAGGATCGAACTCGCTACCTCCACCTTGGCAAGGTGGCGCTCTACCAGATGAGCTAAAGCCGCACAGGCACCGGATTTTCGGTGCCCTATTATCATACTATTTCCGAGCGGAAAAGGCAAGCCCAATTTTCAAAAAAGAACGCATTTTCACATTTTAAACAAAACGGAAAGGGAATTCAAAGAGTTGTGCAGTCAATTTGACCAAACGTCCGGCGGCTGCCGTCTGCCCAAACCTGTTTTAGGGGTTACCCCGTCCGGCAATCTGCCGGACGGAGGCCTCAGTTGTCAGGACTGGTTGCCGCAGCTGTTCAGCTGCACGGATGGCGCGGATGCCTCAGGATTTTTTGATCCCCTGCAGTACACGGTTGAGCTGCTGGATCTGTTCGGCGCTGGCGCCCCCCTGTTTCAGCAGGCTCAGCATGCTCATGCGGCCCAGCATTTTCTGCAGCGCGGGGTTACCCATCACCGCGTCCGCCACATCGCCGCGGCTGGCCGCCCCTTTGGCCATCATCTGCTGCAGCAGTGCGCCGGCGCGGGGGTCTTTGCGCAAATCCTCCATGCGGTCATTCACAGAATAGCAGGTGGGGTCAATATCGCCCTGATCAAACCAATTGGTGACGGGTGCGCGGCCGGGCATTAAATAAGCGGGATTGGGTTCCTCCACTTTGCGGATGGTGATGGTGTCGGTACAGCCGCAGGCTGTGGCCTGGATGATATGCCGGCCGCTGATGGGCACCTGGAAGGTGAACACCACGCGGCCCTGGGCGGTGCCAAAAGGCTTTCCATCCACAGTCAGGCACACCTGATCCTGGTTGGAATACACCTTCACCTCAGTGGTATCCTCGGTGCGGTCCACATAGCGGCTGCCGCACAAGTGTACAAAGGGGTCGGTACGGTTCCAGGCAGCTTTGTACAGATAGAAGGCGTCCTTTTTCAGCTTGCGGTCGAAAGTGACGAGGCCTTTCTGATTCTCGCCGTGCTTACCGCCCTCGTCGCGGCCATCGGCGGCAAAATCAAACAAATTCCACACATGGGTGGCCCAAATCCATGGGCGTGCCTCCATCATACGCAGCATATGCTCATGGTACACACACTGGTAAGTCTCAGTGTAATCGCCTTTTTCGGGATACGCGCTCTGATAGGCCGGATTGGCATCGGCACCGAATTCCGACAGCCCGATGCAGCGATCGGGATATTTGGCATGGAATTCGTCAAAGAATTCATCATTCTGCTCCAAGTCACCGACGTACCAGCCAAAATACAGGTTATAGCTGCTTACATCCGGGATCTCCACAATGGGGCTGTCTATATCCAGCATAAACACATGGGCCATCGTTGTGGGACGGGTTGGATCCAGCTGATGGCACAAATCATTCAGGGCCCGATGGTTATCCAGCAGGCTGTCATCCACCGGGCTGGCGGCAGTGATCTCATTGGACAGCCCCCACACCGCGATGGACGGATGATTGTAATTCTGTACGATGAGTTCCGTCATCTGGCTCAGGGTATTGTCACGGCCGTTGGGCATGTGCTTGGTGATATAGGGAATTTCAGCCCAGACGATCAACCCGTTTTCATCGCACAGGTCATAAAACTCCTGAGCATGCTGATAATGCGCCAGGCGCAGGGTGTTGGCCCCCAGCTCCCGGATAATGGCCATATCCTCTTTCAGCATATCCTCGGTAACGGCAACACCCACGCCTTTGCGGTCCTGATGGCGTGCCACGCCCCGCAGCGGATAGCTGCGCCCGTTGAGGAAGAAGCCCTCCTGCGGATCGATGCGGTAGGTGCGGCAGCCAAAACGGGTGCTTACACTGTCGCCGCTGGCCAGAGATGCTTCGGCACTGTACAGATAGGGATCGTCCAGGCCGTCCCACAGATGGACGTTTTCAATGGTGAACACTGCTCTGGCCAAACCGTTTTCCACCGGGGCCGTTTTAACCTGTCCTGCAACCTTAAAAGACACTTCCCCGGCATTTCCGGACACCCATGCCTCAGCCGTCACTTCCGCGCTGTGGGCGTCCAGGTCCACCACCGGGGTCACTTTCAGCCCGGAACCGCCGTGGTAATCCAGGCAGAAATGAGCCGACGGTACCAGCAGCAGATAAACCGACCGGTAAATACCGCCGTAAAAGGTGAAGTCTGCCTTCTGGGGATAAACCGTATCGTTGTCGGCGTTGTCAACCAACACTTCCAGGGAATTGGTATCCTGCAGCAGATCCGTCACATCCACGCGGAACGTGGAAAAACCGCCGCTGTGCGCAGCGATCTGCACCCCGTTGAGCAGGACCTGTGCACGCATCGCGACACCGCGAAATTCCAGCCAGGCCCGTTTTCCGCCGGAAAGATCCGGCTTTTTCAGGGTGCGCAGATAGCGGCAGGTGCCGCGGAAATAATCGTTGCCGCCGTCCTGCCCGTCTTCGGCATTCCACGTGTGCGGCAGCGTTACGGGTACTGCCGTTCCCTCCGTGCCTTTGACGAAATGCCAGTTTTCGTTCAAATTGATCAATTCGCGCATATGATACTCCTTTTTCAATGTGTGGAAGGGCGATATTTATTAATATTATATCACATTCCAGTATGGGAAAGGAAGAGCGAAAAAGGAGGCCGGCGCAGCGTCTCAGGGCGCTGCGCCGGCCGGAAAGAGGAATATTTAGATGACGTAATCAGGCTTGGTAAATTTCTGCACCAGAGGATTCTGCCGCTCTACCTCGCACATGATGGCAATTTCCACTTTTACGTGCTCAGGTTTCATGAACAGCTCTGCGCCCTTCACCAGATGGTCATACCAATCGTGATAGAAGCGGTTGGTGCATTTGCCGAAAGCATTCCACGCATCGGCTTCCAGCTTCACCGTTTCTTCATGCCAGCGAATGTGATTGTCACAGTAAGCAGGGCTGCCATCCTCGTGATGGATCGACCGGTGCTCCAGTACAGGCTGGGGGCACTCGCTGTCCAGGAAATATTTAAGCCGAATGTGGTCGCTGTACACCTGCATGGTGCCCCGCGTGCCATAAATACGGAACAGAGGCTCATCGGCGCCAAAAGCGTCGGAGGGGTTTACTTCCAGCTCATAGCGCACGCCATTGGGGTAGGACAGCACAACGAACACATAGTCTTCCGCGTCTCCCACAGCGTTCCAGATCGCCAGATGGGAATCCACCTTGGGCATCTCGTCGGTTCCTGCCAGGCACATCACTTCTTCAATATAATGCGCGGCGTTGTTGCGCATGCTGCCCGCATCCCGGTAGATCAGGGTCTGCCAGTCATACCGGCGGTTAAAGCCGTTCTGCCAGTTGCGCACCAGTTTCACCTGGCCAATCGTCCCTGCGTCCAGCAGCTCCTTCATTTTGATGTAGTAATCGTTGTAACGATACTGATGGAAAATGGTGAATTCGGTGTTGCCGGCCTTGGCGGTATCGATCAGATCCTGCACCATTTCGGGCGTTTTGCACAAAGGTTTTTCGCACAGAACTTTGAATCCGTGCGCCAGCAGGTCTTTGGTGACCGGATAGTGTAAATCGGAATAGGATGCATTCACTACAAAATCAATATCCCTGCGTCCCAGCAGCTCGGTGTAGGATCTATAGGTGTCGCATCCAAAATCTTTCTTGGCAGCCTCGGCCCGTGCAGGGTCGTTCTCCACCACGGCCACTACGTTGCAGATGTCATTGTCAGCGCTCTTCAAAAAAGCGCCGTGGATGTCACATCCGCTGCGGCCGTAGCCAATCAGAGCCACATTCAATTTTTTCATGGATAAACCCTCCTTTTTTAATGGAGCAAAGCCCTTGCCTATAGTGTACCGGATTTGGGCAAGCCTGTAAAGAAGCGGAACGTGCACAATCGTTCCATACCGCGTAAAAATCCCAAAGGCTTTTTTATACAGTTTGTGATGCGTCACCTGCCTTAGTCCGGCAGGAACATCTCGCCGTATCCCATCTGTACCAGGTTGTCATGGCTGATTTTCAAACTTTCAAAAGGCGTGCGCCCATAGGTCAAGTCCTGCTCAATGAAGAAGTATTCACACCCGCTTGCCAGGCCCGATTCAATGCAATCCTTGATCGGCAAATTGCCCTCGCCTACCTCGGCGTACTCAATGATGTCGGCGCCAAAGCCCTCCTGGGCGTATTTACGCCCGTTGATACGGTAGTCTTTCAGGTGCAGCACCCGCACGCGGCCCTTGTAATCCCGGATGACCTCCACCGGGTTGGCGCCGCCCCGCTGGATCCAGTGGATGTCCAGTTCAAACCCAATGTGGGGCGCGTTGTCCCGTATGATATCCAGCACATACTGGCCGTCATATTTGGTAAATTCGGCATGGTGGGTGTGGAAATACAGGTCGATCCCCTGTTCTTTCAGCCGCACGCCCATCCCGTCGATGGCGGCTGCGAAGGCCAGCGCCCCCTCCCGGCTGCCCAGGGCCTCGTAGGGCAGCATGCTGATGCGCACCACAGTGCACCCCAGGGTGCGGCAGTCCGCCACAATCTTGTCAAAGTCCTCCTCCAGGTTGTCCATGTCGGCGGCCCACTCCTCCTGCATAGGGGAGACCAGGGCTGTCACGGCGCTGATGCGCGCCCCCAGCTCTTCCTCGGCCCGCTTCAGCGCGGCCACGTTCTCGGCCGTCATGGGAACCTGGCTCACCTCAAAGTGATACAGCCCCGCCTGGGTGCACTTGCGAATGGCCTCATACAGGCCGCATTCCTTCAAAATGGGCACGACCGTGCTCATCTGTACGCCAATATGCGCTTTGCTCATTGCTTAACCCTCCTGTTTCTGCATCGCATGCCGTTTTTCCAGATCGGTGGTCACGGTCGCCATGGTTTTTTTGTCCAGGTTGTAAATCAGCCCTACGGAGATCAGCGTCAGCACCGCGGTCAGCAGATACAGCCCTGCTACCAAATATCGCATATTGCTGGCAACTGCCATGGGCTGGTCGGCTCCCAGCGTGGCATCATAGCCCAGCCAGGTGGCCAGCAGAATACCCGCCGAGGGGAATACACCCTGGGCCAGCTTGCGGAAGAAAGAGTGCAGGGCATAGTTGGTACCCTCGTTGCGCTCGCCGAATTTCCATTCACCATAATCGATGGCATCCGATACCATGGCCATGTTGATGCAATTGTAGTATCCACCGGCAACAGCCCCCAGCACCATGCACAGGGTGTACAGTGCAAGGCCCTTGCCATCCGGTGTAATGGGCAGAACAAACAGCAAACCGTAGGAAATGCACATGCCGACGGCACACAGCACAGAGCCCTCTTTTTTCCCCAGTTTTGGCGTAATTTTTCCGATGAATGGAACATACAGGAAAATGCCGACATAGGAGAGGTATCCCAGCAGGCCGGAGATCTGCACATTGTGGAAATAGGACTGGAACATGACCGTCATCGCTGTAGATGCGCCGTAAAACTGAATAAAACCAACTACGATTGCCAGCGTGATGCCGACAATGGCACGGTTGCGCATGAAATTCTTGCATGCGGTCAACACATTGAATTTCGGTGCATCCTCGCCCACCTTCACGTCTGCATCCACACGGATAACGGTTTTCCGCACCAGGTACTGGAATGACACAACGCCGACGCCGCCCAGAATCAGGGCGATCCAGAACAGGCGGTTGCCCATCATGTTATTGGTGGCGTCATAAATCAGATACGGCAAAATGATACCCGTCAAAATGCCTGCCACGCATGCGCCCACATTGCGCCAGGTGGACAGCTGCGCACGGCCCGTGGGATCATCGGTGATCATCCCCAGCAGGCTGCCATAGGGCACGTTGGCCACGGTGTAGAAAGCATCCCATATGATGTACCCGGCCACAAACAGGATGTTTTTCGCCATGGCCGGCGCGCCCTGCCAGGGAATAAAGCACATGGCACCGCCAACCAGCAGCCCCCAGCCGCCCACATTGATGTACGCCAGGAACTTGTTTCGCTTGTAGTGATGCTTGTCCGTGTCGACCATGGCGCCGATGATCGGGTCGTTAATCGCGTCCCACACCTGCACCAAAAGCAGCAGGCCGGCCATCAGCACTTGGTCGATGCCCATAAACTGTGTCCAGAAAATGGTTAGATAGCTTTTCAGGCCAAATGACATATTGCAGCCGAAGTCACCGGCGGCATAAGCCAGCTTGTCCACAATGCCAAATTTGCGCAGGGCTTTGGCCTCTGTTTTGCTTGCCATTTTTGTTCCTCCTTATTGATTCCTGTCAGTGTACGGGCCCGTTGACAAGCTTATTGTATCCGATATTGTGTGCCAATGAAACAGCTATTTTTGCACGAAATATTGCAATTCTCGCAATTTGATTGTATAATATCAACAATATTTTTTCTCATTTTGAGGGGCTGTTTTATGAAAGATCCGATCATTTGTTTCGATGCCCGCCAGCAACCGCTGTCTTTTTGGGGAAACAGCATTATACGTTTAGAGCAGCGCCCGGATATTCTTGTCGAACATTATCCCGATGTCGACCGCTGGCTGATCTGGTACGGCGATTATCCGGAAAACGCCAGCTATCCCCTGGCCGCCCACCAGCAGGTTAAATTCATGTATTGCGTGGATGAGTCGATAGAATACTACATCGGCAGCGAACGCTATCTTTTTGAAAAAGGAGACCTCATGCTCCTGGATACCTTCGTCCCCCATTGCCTTCTGGTTCCCGAAGGGCGAAGCATCCAATACAGACGATATGCGTTGATGATCAATTATGAATATTTTCGCCTTCTGCTGGAAGACCATCCGGATCCCCGCGCATCCGGTTTTTTCAAAAATCCGGTAGTCCATCTGCAGGAACCCGTTTTTCGTCAAATCATCGCCCTGTTCGAGGAAATCTTCCTGGAACGTTCCTCAAACCGCATCCACAACCGCCTGTATGCGGAAAGCCTGGCCCTGCAGATCCTGTGCCTGACCATCCGCGCTGCCCTGAGCAAGGATGCACAACCCGTGGCCAAAGAGCAGGATGAGCTGGCTGACCGCATCGTAGCGTATATTGAAGGGCACTATGCCGAGCACATAACACTGAGCAGCACCGCCCGCGCTCTGTTCGTCAGCGAAAGCACCGTCAGCCACACCATCAAGAAAAAACTGGGCGTCAGCTTCTACGCCTATGTCACCCAGCGGCGCATGCTGGCAGCCCGCACCCTCATCAGTCACGGCACCCCCGCCGGCGAGGCCAGTGCCCGGGTCGGCTTTTCTGATTACACATCGTTCCTTCGCCTGTTCAAAAAAGCCTATGGTATCACCCCGCGCCAAATCAAACCCACGGGCAATTCATGCCGGCCTTAGCGGCTGCTGCGGCCTGCACCCTTGTGTGCACCCCGGTTCTATGATAACATTACACTGCGGCATACACTGCCTGCCTTTCCAATTTGACGATCAAATGAGAGTGATCCCTATGAAATTCTTTCACCTGTCTGATCTGCATATCGGGCTGAAGCTGCTGAACCGCGACCTGGCCGAGGACCAAGCTTATATCCTGGATCAGATCATCGAACTTGCCCGGCGCCAGCGTCCGGACGCCATCCTCATCGCCGGTGATATCTACGACAAAGCCGTTCCCTCCGCCGAAGCGGTGGAACTGTTCGATCGCTTCGTGCGCCGCTGCACCGAAGCTGTGCCCCAGGCACGGCTGATGGTGATCAGCGGCAACCACGACAGCGCCCCGCGCATCAATTTATACCGCGGCCTGCTGTGCCGACAGCATGTACATATGATCGGCCTGCCGCCGCTGTCGGAAGGCGAGCGGATCGAAAAAGTAACCCTGCAGGATGCCTTCGGGCCGGTAAACTTCTACCTGCTGCCCTTTGTACGCCCCTCCATGGTGCGAAACCTGGTGGGGCCAGACGAAAATGGAGGTGCCTGTTCTTATGATGAAACGCTGCGCCGGATGCTTGAGCGCGAGCAGATCGACCGCACCCAGCGCAATGTGTTGGTGAGCCATCAGTTCTATCTGCCCCGCGGCGCCCGTGCGGAAGATATTGACCGGATGGATTCCGAAGTGTGCACCGTCGGGAATATCGACGCCGTGGATGCCGGTGTCCTGGCTCCATTTGATTATGCTGCCCTGGGGCATATCCATAAACCCATGCAGGTAGGCGGTGAATTCTGCCGCTACTGCGGCACGCCGCTGGCCTGTTCCGTCAGTGAAGCGGGGCAGCAAAAAGGCGTTGTCCAGGTGGAACTGGGGCCCAAAGGCGTTCGGACGGCCACCGTCCTGCCGCTGACGCCCTTGCGTGCCGTGCGTGTACTCAAAGGCACGCTGGCCGACGTACTGCTTCAGCGGTGCCGGGACTATGTGTCCGTGGTGCTCACCGATCCGGAGGATTTGGATGTATTGGATCTGCAGGACCGCCTGCGGGAGGCTTTCCCCTGCCTGTTGGACGTACGCCGGGAACAGACCGCCCGCCCCAGCGGGCACAGTATGCCTGCACCTTTGCCCCATTTGGATGCCATGGCGCTTTGCCAGGCTTTTCTGGGTGAAGTCAGCGAGAGAGAGACCGCCTTGCTGCAGGATGTGATCAACCGTGTAAAGGAGGCACAGTGATATGCGGCCCTTGACACTGACCTTGCAGGCGTTCGGTTCCTACGCGCAGAAAACCGTCATCGACTTTTCTGCCCTGAACCAATCCCTGTTCCTGATCACCGGCGACACCGGTGCCGGCAAAACCACAATCTTTGACGCGCTGGTATTTGCGCTGTACGGCGAGGCCAGCTCCACAGTCAACCGAAAAGACGGTGTTGAACTGCAAAGCCAGTTTGCCCCCGCCGGCGTAACACCGTTTGTTGAGCTGACCTTCAACGAGCGCTGTGCCGGACGGGAACAGACGTATACCGTGCACCGCGTGCCCCGCCATGTGCGGCCGCTGAAAAAGGGCAGCGGCCTGAAAGAGGAGCGGGAAACAGTTTCCCTGCAGATGCCGGACGGCGCGGAATATTCCCAGAATCAGCGGGAAACCGACAGAAAGCTGGAAGAGATCCTCGGCTTGAACAAAGATCAGTTCATGCAGGTCGCCATGATTGCTCAGGGCGAATTCATGGAGATGCTTCGGATCCGCTCGGATGAAAAGAAGGAAATTTTCCGCCGTTTGTTCCACACAGAACTGTACCAGCAAATTGTGGACGAGCTGAGCCTGCGCCGCAAGCAGAAGCTGTCCAAACTGGCTTCGATCCGTGCTGTCTGTCAGCAGGAAATTTCCCGGACGGACCTGCCGTCCTCCGGTGAACAGGCGCCGGTGTTGCACACCCTCAAAGAAACCCTTTGCTCTGCGGAAAAGCTGGATATCACACAGCTGGAACAATTCGTTTCACTGCTTGGCGGATTATGCAGCCGGCAGGCCGCCCAACTGCAGGACGCCGCCAGCCTTGCCCGCCAGGCCGAGGACAAGCGCGACGAAGCGCTGAGTGCCTACCAGCGCGCCCAATCCCTTGCCGCCAGCTTTGCCCAGCTGGAAAAAGCGCAGGCGGACCTGGCCGATTGCGCTGCGGAAGAGCCGGCCATTGCACAGGATCTGGATCTGGCAAGGCAAATCGAACAGGCTTATGAAATCCTGCCGGTCTATCAACTGGCCCAGCAGGCCCGGCAGAATGAGCGGCAGGCGGCGGAGAACCTGCGCATTCAGACAGAGGCGCTGCCCGGACTGTCCCTTTCCCTTAGCCAGGCCGAAAGCCTGGCATCCCAGACGCGCAGTGTACAGCAAGCCGCCGCCCGAAGCGAACAGCACATCCGTGAACAGGTGACCGCGGCACAGGCCCTGTTCACAGAGTGTGACCAAGCCCGGACCCTTCAGAGCCGGCTTTCCGCCACCTGCCAGGGTTTGGAGGATAAGCTGGGATCTGCTCGCCGCGACCTGCTGGCCTATGAGGCCCAACTTGCCGCCTGGAAAGCGCATCAGCAGCAGCTGGCCGGCGCGGACCTCCGCCTGGAGCGCTGGCGCGCCAAGCAAAAGGACGCGGATGCATTCGATGCCGCCGTTGCCCAGCTTCGCCGCCTGCTGCAGCGCCGCAACACCGCCGCCGAACAGCTGCAGGTCCTGCAGCAGCAATACCGTTCTGCCGCAGAAGAATCCGACGCGGCGGCTGCGGAATATCAGCGCGGCCAATCTGCCTATTTGGATGCACAAGCCGGCATTTTGGCCCGGGAAGCGCTGCACCCGGGTGCCCCCTGTCCGGTGTGTGGTTCGCTGGAACATCCCCGGCCTTGTCCCCTGCCGCCCGCCCGGGATCTTCCCACGCGGGAACAGATTGAAGGGTTGTCCGCCCGTGCCAGTGCCTGCAGCCAGCGGCAGAGCGAACTTGCCGGGCAGGCCGGCGCAGCCCGCCAGCAGCATCTTGCCTGTGAAGAGCAACTGCAGCAGGCAGCCGCGCAGCTGCGCAGCCAACTGTGCGCCTATCTGCCTGACCTGCCCGACCCGCTGACTGCCGAAGAGGCGGATCTGCGGCTGGTCGTCTGGAAGGAAGACCTGCGATTGGAAGGCGAGCGCCTGCGCAGCGATGCCGCATCCCTGGAAGAAATCCGCCAGCATCTGGCGGGCTCCGATGAGGCCCTTTCGAGCAGGCGCCAAACTGTGGAAGACCTGCAGCAACAGTACGGCGACCGCAGCCGCGCCCTGGCTGTATGTCAAGAAAAGCTGCAAAATCTGACGGCACAGCAGCCTTTTGATTCACGCCAAGCAGCGGCCCAAGCGCTGCAGCAGGCAGAACATGCCCTGCAAGACGCAGAGCAGCAGCTGGCCGCAGCCGAAGAAGGCGCCAAAAAAGCTGCCAGCCAAAAAAGTCAGGCCGAAGCACTGATCAACAGCTATCGCTCGGCCTTGCCCGGCCTGCGCAGCGCTGCGGAGGGCCGTCAGGCCGAATATGAAGCCAGGATGGCACAATATCAGCTGAGTGAAACCCAATGGCGCGGCCTTGTGCAGCACCACCGAAAAGAAGAATCCGCCGCCCTGCAGGAAAAGGCGGCACTGCACCACAGCAAAGCCGCAGCCGCGCAGGCTGTACAGGAAAGCGCAGCCGCGGCCATTCAGGGCCGGCCTAGGCCGCACCTGGATGCCTTAAAAGATGCGCTTCAAGCCGCAGAACAGGCAAAGGCTGAAACTGTACAGGCGCTGGACCTGATTAAAAACAGTTATCAAAAAAACCAGAATGCTTACACTGCCCTTGCCCCTCAAATGGAGCAGCGCGTGCAAACGGTCACAGAATATAACGAACTTGACAGCCTGTGCAGCCGTTTGTCCGGCAAAGTATCCGGCGGGCGGATGGATCTGGAAACCTATGTGCAGCGATACTATCTGCAGCAGATCCTTCAATCTGCCAACCTTCGTTTTGCAGAGATGAGCGCAGGCCAGTTCCAGCTGCGCATGGTCCCCGACGAGATGGCCGGCCAAGGCAAAAACCGGGGCTTGGATTTGATGGTCTATTCCACCGTCACCGGTAAAGAACGCGAGGTGCGCACACTGTCCGGCGGCGAATCGTTCATGGCCGCATTGTCCCTGGCCCTGGGCATGGCCGACCGGATCCAGCGCAGCGCCGCTGCTGTCAATTTGGACATTCTGTTCATCGACGAGGGTTTTGGCTCACTGGACGACCGCGCGCGCGGTCAGGCCGTACGCGTGCTGCAGCGCATGGCCGGCAGAGAAAAAATGGTCGCCATCATTTCCCATGTCACGGAACTCAAACAGGAAATTGAAGATCAGCTGCTGGTGTCCAAAGATGAAACCGGCAGCCATGTGCGCTGGCAGATCAGCTGAAAGCACAAAAGCCCCTTCCACTGTTACGGGAAGGGGCTTTTGATAAACCGGCTTGAAAAAGCGGGCTTTCACCGGGAAAGCGCACCTGACTGCATTGCCTTTCGGAACGCGCGCTTTCGCACCAGCAAATAGCAGGCCAGATGGGCCAACACTGTCACAATCCAGGAGATCGGATAGGAAATATACAAGCTCAGCTGGGTGCGCTGGGCTTGGAACACCGTCATAATCCACGCAATGCGCAGCAGGCAGGCGCCCGTCAGCGACACTGCCATGGGCAGCACAGAGTATCCCAGCCCGCGGATGCTGCCGGCCAGCACGTCCATCATGCCGCACAAAAAGTATGTGCGGCTGACCACGCTGAGACGGTACAGCCCATAAGTGACCACCTGAGGGTCTGGCGTATAAATGCCCAGCAGCTGGTTGCCCAGCAAATAGGCGCCATTGCCCAGGGCCGCGCCAATCAGGGTCACCAGCACCAAACACTCCAGCAAAACACGGTCTACCCGCCTGAAGTTGCGTGCACCCATATTCTGGCTGGTAAAGCTCATGGCGGTCTGGTACACCGCATTCATGGAGGTATAAACGAATCCCTCGATATTGCTGGCTGCCGTGTTGCCCGCCATGACCGCCGAACCAAAGCTGTTGACGGAAGACTGGATCAGCACATTGGAAATATTGAAAATAACGCCCTGCAGCCCGGCAGGCAAACCGATGCGCAGGATAGCCAGCAGCTGATCCTTATGAATACGCAGTTCAGAGGGGATCAACCGGCAGGCACCGGTTGTGTGCCAAAGGCAATACAGGATCAGGCCCGCAGAAATCGTTTGGGAGATGATGGTGGCCAGCGCCACACCGGCCACGCCCATGGAGAATACAATGACAAAAAACAGGTTCAGCACGACATTCACAATACCTGCAATGGTAAGAAAATACAGCGGCCTGCGCGTATCCCCCACCGCCCGCAGAATGGCGGCGCCGAAATTGTACAGCAGCACAGCGGGCATCCCCACAAAGTAAATGCGCAGATACACCGTCGCTTGGTCGATCACGTCTTCCGGCGTGTCCATCAGTTCCAGCATGGGGCGGGACAGCGCCAGGCCCACGAAGATCATCACCGTCCCGCACACGGCTGCCGCCAGGATGGACGTGTGCACACCGCGATGCACTGCCTGGCGGTCTCCCGCGCCATAGCTGCGGGCAATGACCACATTGGCGCCTACAGACAGGCCGATGAACAGGTTGACCATCAGATTGATCAGCGATGTGGTGGACCCTACCGCCGCCATCGCCGTACTGCCGGTGAAACGGCCTACCACCACGATATCCGCCGCATTGAACAGAAGCTGCAAAACGCCGGAAAATGCCAGCGGCAGCGCAAACAGCAAAATCTTGCGCAGCAGCGGCCCGCTGCACATATCCATTTCATAACTTTTGGCCATTTTTCACAGTCCTCTTGCCCGCACCAAGCGGATATTTTTACAGCGCATACCCTTTACTGCGAATCACCGCAACGACATCGTCCACATATCTGCGGCAGATGTCGTGCTCAGGCGCCTCCACCATCACGCGCACCACGGGCTCCGTGCCCGATTCTCGCACCAGGATACGGCCTGTATCACCCAATGCCTCCGCCACTGATGCCACCGCTGCCCGAACGTCCGGATCCGCCTGTGCCGCCGCCTTGTCTGTGACGCGCACATTTTCCAGCACCTGCGGATAGATTTTCAGCGGGGAAGCCAGCTGACTCAGCGGCTTTTTCTCGGCCAGCATCACTTCCATCATTTTCAGGCTGGTCAGAATACCGTCTCCCGTGGACGCATATTTGGAGAAAATGATATGCCCGCTCTGCTCTCCGCCGATCCTGCATCCATTCTGCTGCATGTACTCATAAACGTATTTGTCACCCACCTTGGTTTTGGCGTAGCCGATACCCTGCTCGTCCAGAGCTTTGTATAGGCCAAAATTGCTCATCACCGTGGTCACTACCGTATTGGGCACCATTTTTCCACGCTGCTTCATATAGCATGCATAAATATACAAAATATGGTCTCCATCTACCACATTGCCCTTTTCGTCAACGCACAGACAGCGGTCGGCATCTCCGTCGTAGGCAAAGCCAACGTCCAGGCCCTTTTCCACTACGAATTTTTGCAGGCCCGCAATATGAGTAGAACCCGCATCCCGGTTGATATTCAGGCCATTGGGCTCGGCGTTGATCACATAGGTAGAAGCACCCAGGGCGTCAAACACCGCCTTGGCAATGTTCCAGCTGCTGCCGTTGGCACAATCCAGCCCCACTTTGACGCCCCGGAAAGAATACAGTCCCAGGCTGATGAGATAACCGATATACCGGTTGCGTCCGGCCACATAGTCCACCGTGCGGCCGATGGCATCCCGCGTGGCGAAGGGCAAGGCAGGCCAGTCCTGTCCAAAGGCATGCAGTTTTCCGTCGATATAGTCCTCCACCAAGGCGATGGTCTCTTCATCCATTTTTTCCCCTTGGCCGTTTATCAGCTTGATACCGTTGTCATAGTAAGGATTATGGGATGCCGAGATCATAATGCCACAGTCAAAGCCATCTACCCGGGCCACATAGGCCACGGACGGTGTGGTGGTGACATGCAGCAGGTAAGCATCCGCGCCGGATGCCACCAGGCCGCCCACCAGGCTGTATTCAAACATATAGCTGGAGCGGCGCGTGTCTTTTCCGATGACGATGCGTGCGGGGCCTTCCTGGGCCACCAGGCCCTCCTGGGAGGCGCGGCGGCGTTTTTCATTGTAGTACCAGCCCAAAAACCTTCCTACCTGATAGGCGTGGTCAGCCGTCAAGCCGCAGTTGGCTTCCCCACGGAAACCGTCTGTACCGAAGTATTTCCCCATGAATCACTGTCTCCTTTGCATGGATTGTCCGCGGTGCCGGCTATCACCTGCTGCCGCGGGACAGATTGCTTTTCCATTTTACAACCGAATAGACAAAGAATCAAGCAGATTGTGCAACTTTCCCCCGGCTTTTTGTGTGCTTGCCTTTAGCCTTTACAATTCACCGTGTGCAAGAATCTCCAAAATCAAAGCCTGCAGCTGGGCGCCCTTCTGGGCGCCGATCTCGATCACTTCCTCTTCGGTCAGCTTTTGATCCAGCACGCCGGCCGCCATATTGGTGATGAGGGAAAAGGCCAGTACCTGAATGCCGCAGTGGGATGCAGCGATCACTTCAGGCACCGTTGACATGCCCACAGCATCGGCGCCCAAGGTGCGAAATGCCCGAATTTCGGCGGGTGTCTCAAAGCTGGGGCCGGTTACCGCCAGATAAACACCTTCCTGCAGCGGGATCCCCAGGCGGTCAGCGGCTTCCCGGGCCGTTTTGCGCAGCGCCGCCGGATAAGCATAGCTCATGTCGCAGAAACGCGGCCCGAAATCCTCCTCGTTGGGCCCGATCAGCGGATTGGTCCCCATCAGGTTGATGTGATCGGCAATCAGCATCAGATCTCCTACCTGAAAGCCGGTGTTGATCCCACCGGCAGCATTGGTCACGATCAGCGTCTGCACACCCAGCAGTTTCATCACCCGGATGGGAAAGATAATGTCCGCCATTTCATGCCCTTCATACCGGTGCAGACGTCCCTGCATGCACACCACAGGCCGGCCGCCCAGGCGGCCGGCCACCAGGCGGCCGGCATGGCCCGGCGCCGTGGAACACGCAAAGTGCGGAATCTCCCTATAAGGGATCACCGTTGGGGACTCGATCCTCTCGGCAATACCGCCCAGCCCGCTGCCCAGGATCATACCTGTACGGGGCGGCTCCGGCAGGCGGGCAGCCACATAAGCCGCTGCCTCACGGGCCCATGCGGCACGCAGGTCATTGCACTTATCCATTGTCCTTGTCCTCCTTTTACAGCTGCGCTGCAATGCGCCGCGCAGCTGCCGCTGCATCATGGCGCACACGCTGAATGTCCAGTGTCAGGTATTCCCCGTCCCGGTACAGGATTTTCCCGTCGCACATCGTCAGGCATACGTCCGTTCCTTTGGCAGAATAGACCAGATCCGTCACCGTATCAAACCCCGGCGTCCACCACGGCGCGGTGCAGTCCAGCACGATCAGGTCGGCGCAGGCGCCCACGCGGATGAGCCCGCTGTCCGCGCGTCCCTGGGACAGCGCCCCGGCACGGGTCGCCGCATACAGCGCCTGGCCGGCCGTCACTGTCTGCGGATCTCTTGTAATGCCCTTGGCTCCCAGTGCCAGCAGCTTCATATCGGCCATCATGTCCAGGCCATTGTTGCTTGCCGCGCCATCGGTTCCCAACGCCACCGGCACACCGGCCTGCAGCAAACAGCTGACAGGGGCAAACCCGCTTCCCAGCTTCATATTGCTGGCGGGGCAGCTGGCAACCGTCACAGGTTTTTCCCGCAGAAGCGCAATGTCTTCATCGGTCAGCCACACACCATGGGCCACTGTAGTCGGCACGTCAAAGAGGCCCAGGTCACAGAAATACCGGGCAGGTGTTTTGCCGTGACGCTGGATGCATTCGTCATGCTCCGACTTTGTCTCCGACATATGCACATGCATATGCAGCCCGGTGCCGGCCACACGCTGGGCCATCTGACGCACCACTTTCGGTGTGGTGGTATATTCGGCGTGCAGTGAAAGATCCGTGATCAGGCGCCCGCCGCCGGCCCCGTTGTAGGTGCGGATCATCGCTTCTGCTTCCTGCTGACGGGGAAGATCCGCCAAATCGCTGTCATCAAAACAGGTGGCTGCCACGCTGAGGTTCATTTTTGCTCCGCTCTCCAGCAAGGCTCGGGCTATGGCATCGGCGCCGAAATACATCTCCGTAGAGGACACGGTCCCGGTGCGGATCATCTCCGCCAGGGCTAGGCATGTACCGGCATACACATCATCGTCCGTCATTTTTGCTTCAAACGGAAAGATGCGCTGATTGAGCCAGTCCTGCAGGGAAAGCCCTTCCCCCCATCCGCGCAGCAGTGTCATCGGCGCATGAGCGTGGGCATTCACAAAGGCCGGCATCAGCAGTTTGCCGCGTCCATCATACACTTCTTCATTTTCCAGCGGCTCCAGCGGCTGCGTTCCGACGGCTGTGATCTGCCGGCCTTCCACGCGTATGCAGCCCTGCTTTTGCAGCTGAAACGTTTCGTCCAGGTAGTTGATATTCTGAAACAGCATCATTCCATCTTCCTTTCCTGTCCAAATTCCGCGCTTTGGCTCCTGCGCGGCTGTGATGGTTACATTATAACAGTCCGCAGCGGAAATGTCCATGAAAAAAGGCCGGGAAGTCCCGGCCTTTGGCGCATGCTGCGCAATCTGTTATTATTCCCGCTCGGCCTTTTTCTTTTCGCCAAAGCTCAGGATCAGATTCAAGATGATGCCGAACACCGCCGCGCCGGCAATGCAGGGTACCTGGATGCCGAAGAAGGGGATGTTGCCGCCGAAAGCGTAGTTGCCGCCGATGCCGATAACCATAATGGAGGCAATGATGGCAATATTCTTGGAGGAGAACATGTCGACCTTTTTCTCGATCATGATGGCAATACCCTGGGCCGCAATGGCACCGAACAGATAAACTTCCAGTCCGCCGATCACCGCCAGGGGGATACCGTAAATCACACGGATCAGCGGGGTGAAGAAACTGACAATCATGGCGATGATTGCCGCCACCGCCAGTACAGGCACCGAGAACACTTTGGTGATGGCCATGGTGCTGATATTCTCGCCGTAGTTGGTGCCCGCAGGGCCGCCCACCACACCGGAGATCATATCGCAGATACCGTCACCAATGAGGTTGCGGTCCAGCAGATCCACCAGATTGTAGCGTTCCTTTTTGCCTTTGCGCTTGGCCACATCATTGACGTAAATGTCCAGCTGATACATGTGCGCCGTAGATTCGGGGATGGTGGCAATGGCGATGGGCATGATGGCCGCCACGGCCGTCCAGGACACACGCGGCAGTGAGAAAGCCGGCACCGCGAAAATGGAACCGTCTCCCAGTTTCCAGATAGAGGCGTCCAGCGCGGCTGCAGGCATCTCGCGGAACAGGTTAATGCCGCCGGCAAAATAAGCGACGGCTGCCACGGCACTGCCTGTCAGCACACCCAGCAGCAGCGGCAGCTGGCCCAAAAAGCCCTTCAGATATTTGGCGTACAGGATGGTAGACACCAAGGTGACCAGAGCCACTACCGTCCACATCACACTCTCTCCGGTAACCTCGGTCACATTGGGGATGGCGTCACTCAAAGCGTTGCCAGCCAGCGTCAGGCCGATAATCATGGCCACCGGGCCGGTGATCGTAGCCGGCAGGATAGCTTCCACAGATTTGCGCCCAAAAAAGCGCACCAGCAGGCCGGCCGCAATGGATACCAGACCCGAGAAGATGATGCCGAACTGGGCATATTGAATGGCCTCCGTGGGCAGAATGCCGTCCACCTTTACAAAGCCCTCCGCAGCGCACATGCTGGAAATGGCCGTCAGGTACGCAAAACTGGAACCGTAATACAGCGGGATCTTCTTGCCGGTGATGAGGATAAAGCACAGCGTAGCCAAGCCGCTGGCAAAAATGGTGGTAGACACCTGGAAGCCGGTGACCAGCGCCACAGTAACCGTAGCCGGGAACATGACGATGACCTGCTGGATCGCGTACAGCAACAGACGGACAAAACCCGGCCGCTCTTCCGGCAGATAACCCACAGGGGCAATGCTAGTGTTCATGAGACAGGATTCCTTTCTTTTTCGCAGTTTGCGGCCCATACCGGGCCTTTCACACCAAATTCAACTTAGTATAGTATATTTTGCGTTGAGATACAAGACCTTTTTTCAAAAAATGAGAAAGTTTTCCTTTTTGCGCAAAAAAGTCCGGCAGGATCCTTTCCTGCCGGACGGGCAATGAAGTTTATTGGCGCAGGATTTCCGCCAGTTTTTCAAATCGATGCAGCACTTCCGCCAGACTCTCTTTGCTGCGGGCAAAATGCAGGCGGATCAGATGATTGACCGGTTCGCGGAAGAAACTGGAGCCGGGGACAGCCGCCACACCGATCTCTTTGATCATCCACTCGCAAAACGCCATATCGGTCCATCCGGAAAACTGCGGCTTCGCCAGAAAGTCTGAAATATCCAGCAGCAGGAAATATGTTCCCTGGGGCACTGTATGGTGCAGTCCCAGCCGCTGCAGCCCGCTGCAGAAATAATCCCGCTTTTCACGGTATTGCTCGGCCAGATCCCGATAATACTGCTCGGGGAAGCATACCCCTACACAGGCGGCTTCCTGCAGCGGGGCCGGTGCGCCCACTGTAAGAAAATCATGTACTTTTTTGGCATTCTCCACCACACCGGCCGGGCCGATCAGCCAGCCCAGCCGCCAGCCTGTGATGGAATAGGTCTTGGAAAGGGAATTGCAGGTGATGGTATGGTCATACATACCGGGCAGGCCGGCCATGCGCACATGGACTGCCGGCGCAAAGACAATGTGCTCGTACACTTCATCGGTGATGACCCAGGCATCATACTGCAGCGCCAAACGGCCGATGGCCGTCAATTCTTCCGCTGTAAATACTTTACCGGTCGGATTTGAAGGGTTGCACACCACAATGGCTTTGGCCCCGGCCTGGAACGCCGCCTCCACTGCTGCGGGATCGAAAGAGAAATCCGGCGGCACCAGCGGGATGTAAATGGGGTCTGCACCGGAAAGAATGGCGTCGGCACCGTAGTTTTCATAAAAAGGGCTGAACACCGCCACCTTGTCCCCGGGATTGCACACCGTCATCATAGCGCACATCATCGCCTCGGTACCGCCGCAGGTCACCAGGACTTCTTCTTCGGGGTCAATGGTGCGGCCGACGGCGCGGCCATGCTTCTCCGCCAAAGCCCGGCGGAGATTTTCTGCGCCATAAGTCACTGAATATTGATGAGGCCCCTCGTATGCCACCTGGGCCAGGCGATCCAGCATGGGACGGGGCGGGTCAAAATCGGGAAACCCCTGAGACAAATTGATGGCGCCATATTCGTCGCTGATGCGGGTCATACGGCGGATCACAGAATCGGTGAACCGGCCTACCCGGTCACTGAGCTGAGGCATAAAACCGACCTTCTTTCTTCATTCACTTGCACGCAACGCGCCGAATTCCCGGTGCATTGCACAGCACAGCACATCATAGCACATTCCGAACCCCTTGAAAAGGGCCGACGGCATGGGAAGGCGGCGGGCTGCCCCGCCGCCTGTCTGGGGTCATTCCTCTTCCCCGATGCCTGCCAGTTTCTGGGCCTCGCCCATCAACTGGTTAACTTCCTCGTCGCTCAAGCCGTCAAAGATTTCACTGATAAAACCGGCCAGGTCCGTATCGCCCTTTTTCACGGCCGCTACATTGCCATCGCTGTCGTACTCGATGCCAATATCGTTCATCACTAGCTCATCATACAGCGTATCATAACCGGCCGCAATGGTATTATCCAGGAACAGCGCCTCTACCTTGCCGCCCATCAGTTCCGTGACCATATCGCTTACTTTTACCAGCTGCACCACATTTTCTTCGCCTGCAATCTCGTTTGCAATCGGCACCTGGATGGCTCCCCGCTGCACCGCCACCGGACAGCCGGCCAGGCTCTCCTGGGTGGTATATGTATCGGCATCTTCTGCCCGTACCAGGATCACCTGCCCGCCTTTATAATAAGGGGTTGTAAAATCCACCTGTTTGGCCCGTTCAGGCGTGCTGGACAGGGTGGCCATCACAAAATCAAAGTCCCCGTTGTCCAGGCCCAGCAGCAGATTGTCAAAAGCCATATCCACCACTTCCAGCTCCACTCCCAGTGCATCCGCCACTTTCTGCGCCAGCGAGATGTCAAAGCCTACAATGGTATCTGTTCCGTCTATCTGCGCGTGGAACTCAAAGGGCGCATAGTCGGCCGAGGTTCCCATCACGATCTTCCCCGCCGCCTGGATCTCTGCCAGCCGTTCACTGTCTGCCCATTGCCCGGTCAGCGTCACCGCAGCCGTCTCCGCCGAGGCCGACTGGTCCTTCGATGTACTGTCGCCGCCGCAGGCGGCCAGGGACAGGGCCATTGCCCCCGCCAGCATCCATACCATCCATTTTTTCATCCGTTTTCCCTCCCTCTTCTTACGTGGATCAATCCGTTTGATCGCCGGATTTTCTCCGCTCACTCCCACAAGGGCTTTTCCCACAGCTTCAGCATCGTGCCCAGGCCCTGCTTCTGCGCATTCTGGAACAGCTGATAGCCGATCATGATATCCAGCGCCGCCAGCCCCAGGGATGAACAGTTGATCACCTGCCGGTCGTCTTGACGGCCCGGCCACTTGCCCAATACCATGTCGGCGATCTCTACCACTTGTTCTTTATGCAGTTTACCCGCCTTGTACAGCTGAGCCGCAGCCTTGCTTTCATACGTGATAATCTGGTCCCAGTAATCCACGGCAATCACATCGCTGCCCATCACCACGTCCAGATCCGCTTCATTGCTGCCCATGTTGATCACTGTGACACCCGGCCGGATCCAGGATTGATCCAGGAAGGGCTGGCGGGCTGTGGTCTCGGTGACGATCACCTGAGACTGCAGGGCAGCCGCCTTGGCATCCGCCGTGGGGATGATCTGCTGAGGATATGTCTCTTTGTATTCGGCGGCCAACTTCTCCGCCTTGGACAGATCCAAATCCGACAGATAGATGGTTTTTACCTGGGGCAGCGCCTCACAGATAGCCATTACCATTGTGCGGCCGATCACACCCGCTCCCACCAGCGTCACCGTCTGTGTATTGGATGGCGCCGTATATTTGGCAAACACGCCTGCGACCGCCGAGGTACGCATGGCGGTGATCAACGTGCCGTCCAGGATGCAGAACGGCAGCACTGTCTCCGGATCAGACAGAATGGTGATATCGATCCCGTAGGGGATTCCGGGGATTGTGCTGTTCTTTTTGGACTCTGCCGCCCATTTGATGCCGCCGACATTGACCGAGCCGCCGATGTAGCAAGGCATGGAATTGAAGTAAGATGCCCAGTTGATGCCGGAATTGATGGGCATTGCCAAATGCACTTTGGGCGGATTGTAGATCTGCCCCTGTCCCAGCATTTTATACACCTGTTCGGTGACGGCCAGGTTCATCTTCATGTCCAGTGCACCAGCCTTGATGACATCTTCCTCCTGCAAAAACAGAATGCCCGGATCGATAGAATGGATCATTGTGTTTTCCTCCCGCTTTTCAAATTGCCCACAGGCTTTCCAATGGTTGTATTGTAGCACAAGTTTGAATAAAAATGCAATAGTTTTTGCAATATTTTTCATATTTATGCATTTTAGCAAGGAGGAACACAGAATTCCGTTGAATATTCACACAAACTCACAAAAATGCTCCGACAGCGGCTGCGCGGCCCGACGTGCCAGCGCTCTTTCCGTCCGCTGTATTTCTGCCGCCAAGCCGCTTTCTTCGTTTGGGCTGTGCCTGGACGGGCTTTCCCCCTTTATTCAAACACCAACCACCCACGGCCAATCCTCCCGGTTTGAAAATATTTCCTCTTTTATGCCATAACAAAAAGCCCTCCGATACAGCTAAACGGCCATATCAGAGAGCTTTTTCAGTTTTGTGGGAGCCTGTCATACAATCGGTATCTGCCGCTCAGCTTCCTGTTCTTTGCCCAAAAGTGCCGCACCGATGACGCCCGCATCATTTTGCAAAACAGCCGCTGCGATGCGCGTCTGCCTGACACTTCCCCGCGCGTAGCCATGCTGCGCGGCAAAAGCACGCACAGGGCCCAGCAGCGTTTCCCCTTCCCGGCTGATGCCGCCGCCCAGGCACAGCATTTCCGGCTGAAAAATATTGATGATGCTGGTTATGCCAAGGCACAAATACCGCACATAGGCCTGTACCACTTTTTTCGCCGCAGAATCACCAGCCCGCATTGCTTCAAAAGGTGTGCGCCCGTCGACACAACCTCCATGTTCCGCCGCCCAACGGTGCATCAAGCTGTCCGGCGTTGTCCGCATTGCAAATTTTGTCTGTTCGATCAAAGCGGTTACACTGCCGTACTGCTCAAAACATCCGCGCAGACCACAGTTGCAGGGCTTTCCTTTCAGGTCTAAAACGAAATGCCCCAGTTCTCCGGCTGCTCCGTTGCAGCCGGAAAGAAGGCGCCCGTTTTCAATGATCCCGCCGCCTATGCCTGTCCCCAGTGTCAGCATCACCATACTGGAGCATCCTTTGCCTGCTCCGATTTGATATTCTCCCCAAGCCGCTGAATTGGCATCATTTTCTATATAGGCCCTGCAGTTCAATCGTTCCTCTAACATCTGCCGCAGCGGCACCTGTACAAAATTAATGTTGTTGGCATATTCCACCGTCCCGGTTTTCTTTTCAACACTTCCCGGAACCCCTACGCCTATCCACTGCACCGATTGCCATGCAATACCGGATTCTTGCACCAGCTCCCTGCAGAGGGCTGCAATCTGATCGGCAATTCGTTCCGGGGAGCAACCCTGTCCTGTTGGGACGCTTTGCCTGCACAGCACTTTTCCTTCCTCTGAAACAATTCCTCCTGCTATATTGGTTCCACCCAAATCAATTCCGACCTGCAGTCCCATCTGTTATCCCCCCTCATTTGGTTCACATTTGCATGAAGATTCTTCGCACAGCTGCCGCGTAACCTGCTCTGCCACCGCCATTCCCGATTGCCCATTTTCCCGCCCCAGCTGTTCCAGCAAATCCGGCCCATCCTCCAATACTTCCGACAGCCACTTCTTTTCCAGGCGCTGCAGTTCCTCCAAAACTCTCGGATGCCGTTTTTTTACGTCCTCGCACTCTGCCGGGTCCGCCTCGCGGTCATATAGCGCATATTCCGGGAAATCCCACAGGCCGGGGCTGTAGGTATGTACCATTTTCCATTTGCCGCAGAGCACTGCCCTTTGGCAGGTATAAAGTCCATGTTCACATACTAAATAGTTTCGCCTTTCTGCTTTGCCCGACAGGGTCTCCTGCAGCGGTATGCCGTCCCATTCCCCGGGTGGCTCGATCCCCCAAAAGCGCGTGATTGTCGGCGCAATATCCAGCCCGTAAACCGGCGCGCTGCATCGGGCAGATTTGTTCTTATTTCCCGGATACTTCAAAATCAGCGGGATATGGATACAGCTGTCATGGACTGTCCCATGTTCCAAAATCATCTGCCCTTCCCCATACTGCTCCCCATGGTCTGCACTGAGCACAATGGCACAGTCCTGATACCATCCGCGGCATCTGAGTGCATCGCACATTTGTCCAATCAAAAAATCTGTATAGCGGACTTCTGCATCATAGAGGCAAATCAATTCCTCCAGATCGCTCCGCGTGACTATTTTCATATGCCGCCCGCCGCGATACAGCGGCGAAGCCGCCAGATCCGCCAGCATTTTGTCGGAAATTAATGAAGTATCCGGAGTATAGCTTCGGTCGATCCACGCTTCAGGCGGCGTCAGCGGGCCATGAGGATCCCAATAATGCAGATGCAGGAACAAATCTTCTCCACGGAACCCGTCCAGGAATTCAATTGCCGCATCGTTGACAGCCTGCCCTGCAAAGCGCTGGAAATTTTCTGCCCGGCAGCGATAAGAAGGATCCATCACATGTGAAAAGCCATTATAAAACCAAGGAGCCGGATGCCGTCCGAAAGAAGAAACCGTTGCCGTATGAAATCCATGCCAGGCCAGCACACGCGCAAGGGCGTTTTGGGGCGGCAGTTTTATCTCACATCCCGCCCTTCCATGCGTCTCCACGCCATTGCGGACGCCGAAGCATCCCGTCAGGACGGCGGCCCGCGACGGCATACAGGGTGTGTTGGAGGCATATGCCTGCGTAAAGCACACGCCGTCAGCCGCCAGCGCGTCAATATACGGCGTTTTAATGCTGCCGCCATAGCAGGAAAGATGGTCAGGGCGCAAAGTATCCACATCAAAATAGATGACTTTCATGTATTACCTCGAGCAAAATGCGCACAGCCTTCATGATAAATGGCACAAATCAATTCCTGCGTGTGAAATGCATCTTCGGCGCGAATATACATGGCGCCCCTTCCCAAGATGCTGTCGTAAAAGTTATTGATCTGCTTTACATGGCTTGTGCCCCAATACTGTTTCACGTCGCCGTATTCAAACACCTGCGACGGGTCATTGTCTGCAATATAGGTGCGCCCGTTGTACAGACTGACCGTCGCTTTAGGCCCTTCCATCACTGCTTTTCCCCGTTCGCAAAACAATTCCAGACGAACCGCCTCATCCACGCAGAAATGATTCATGACGTAGAACGCGCAATATGCCCCACCTTCAAATTCAATGCGGCCTTCCGCCGTGTCTTCCACCAAAATATTCGGATGTGTCCAGTTGGACAAGCTGGCTTTGACCTGTACGACGGGCTTTCCGAAAAACCAGCGCATCAGGTCCAGCGTATGGATCGCCTGATCAATCACTACACCGCCGCCCTCTTTTTCCCAGGTACCCTTCCAGTCGCTTTGGGAATAATACTCTGACGACCTGTTCCAGGTGAGCAGTAAGCGCCCGGCCTGTACCTGCCCCAGTTCCCCGCTGTCCAAGCATTGTCGAATGAGCTGTGAACCGGCATTGTAGCGATTTTGAAAGATAACCCCCAACGTTTTTCCGGTGCTCTCTGCAGTATCCAGCATCCGGCGGGCATCTTTCAATTTGATCGCCATCGGCTTTTCTGTCAAAACATGGCATCCCTGCTGCATGGCGTAGCAGGCCAGCGGCGCATGCAGATAGTGCGGGGTGCAAATATGTACCACATCTGGCCGCTCTTCATCCAGCATACGCTTGTAATCTGTGTAACCACGGCATGAAAAACGGTGAGCCGCACTTTGCGCCCGCTCTGGTTTTATGTCACAAACCGCCGTTAGCTGTGTATATGGATTTTTGCTGACCGGCACCGCATGCATTGGGAAGATATTGCCGCATCCAATGATAGCCGACCGTAATTTTCGATTTTCCATCGTATCCGCCCTCTTTTGAAACAGCAGGCCGCTTCGGCAGGCAAATGCCCCCCGAAGCAGCCTCCCGGTGACGCTCTGCCTGAACGGAATCAGGCCTCTCTTTCTTTCACAAACCGCTCAAACCAGATATATGCCACTTCTTTGCCAGGCTCCGCCGTAAGCGAATGATCCAGCCCGGCGGGAACGAAACTCCAGTCACCGGCATGATGCGAAACGCTTTCCGTTTCCACCGTCAGCGTAAAGTCCGCATGATCTAGTCCATAGTTCCACTGATCCACCGCGGGATGCCCTTTCTCTACCGTTCCCTCACCGACGGCTTTCACTACGCCCAGCAGGTTACGGCCTACCTCGCCGGAATACAGTACCTGCCAGCTGCGGGTATGCGGGCCTTTGCAGTCCTGCGTATATTCGTGGCATTCGCTAAAGGAGCGGAATATGGGCAGCGTTGTGTGGCAAGCATCATAATTTTTCTTGTCGCCCTCCGTCATATCCAGCACCAGGCACAGGAACTCCAGGTCTTCGACCGCATGGATCGTAAACTCTCCTTGGTCAAAATTCGGCACAAAAAACGACAGCTCTGTGATATTGCGGGCGAAACGGTCCGTCGTGACATATCCCTTGCCGCTAGTGAAACAATACACTGCGGTTTTGTCCGCATACTTCTCCGGCTGTACACTGCAGCCGGCTTTCAAAAAGCATTTATAGTTGTGCGCCATCGGAAAGGTACCGGGCAGCATTTCAAGACGTGCATAACCGTTGGCGTCATACTGGGGAACCATTTCTTCTTTGCGAACAATTGCGATGGACATAATCAATACCTTCCTTCTTTATTTTCCGCTGCTGGCCGCCCGGCAGCTGGTTTAAATGGTTTTACCGGATTTGTGCATAAATCGGGGAAATAAACGCCCACTGATTGTTCTTCTGCACAAATTCCGCATGATACACATCGGTTCCGCCGGTGCCTGTATCCTCTATTTCAAGTACCATTTCACTGGCGTAATCAGGCACGGCTGCATGGATCTTCACCGCTTCAGAGTGCCAGGGCTTTATATGCCAGGACACCCCTCCCTCCAGCAGCTGTGCAATGCTTGCCGTATAGGTTCGGCCATTTACTTTTACAGTGACCAGTGTCTCAGGATTTCCCTCAATCTCCACGACGGCAGCATCTGTCTGCGGATGGAGCGTACTTTTATTCCGTACCGTTTCACATTGCCAGGCAAACATCTGCGCACTGCGTTCCAGCACACGATTGTCGATGTCATTCACCTCAGCCGGCTGCCCGTCAACATTTGTGGGTGAGAGCACACTGCGTCCGCGCAGATAGAGGTTTGCCCCCGCAATATGCCCATCAGTGGTGATGCACCCCTGCCAGCGCGTCAGGTCTTCACTGTTGCCCCATCCCATTTCCACACGGAGCTTGTAGCTGCGTGAACGGCGCTTCGCAAGCTGCTCACCACACAGAACTGCCAGCGGTTTACAGTTTTTGTAAATCACCAGCTTATCTGCCCAGTACTCGCCCTTCACTGCGCAGCGGATCGTCCGCCGGCTGCCTTCTGCTGTTTCCCCCAGACCTTTGCCATTGACGCTGAAGGTGCAGACAATGCGGTCGCCGGTCACCGCATAAGCGCGCCCGGCGAGCAGTGCTTCCCAAATTCCTTTTCTGCTCTTTTCTTCTGTCAGAACTGCCGTCAGGCCATCTCCGTATGAACCGGGGAAACCCGCATGGTGATCCGTCGAACCCAAAAAGCAAAAGCGGTTGCCGCGCTGCAGCCCGTGATATACCGTATTGCGGGAATCCCGGGGGCCCATATCATGGTAATAAGGATACGGGGCTGCCTCACTCATGGCGCATCCGTGCTTTGAAAACACTTCAACGCAGGGAGAAATGCGCTGTTCGTACAAATCCCAATTGATGCCGCGGTACTCTGGCGTGTAGCCGATGTGATGGGGCACTGCAATGGCCTGTACCCCGCAGTCGTTCACCAATTGTGCGGGGCTGTCCCGGTAAATCAGCGGAAACGAGTCGTCGGGGGAGATGATATGGTGATCGCCGTATAGGGAAGAGTGCATCTCATAACTCTGAAAGGTGACCAATTCATCATCATTTTGCCTTGCCATCTCCGCACGGATTTCTTCCCAATGATCGTGCAGCTTTTGAAAGCCTTCCTGATGGAAATCCACAATGAATTCTGTCTCAGATGTCCGCTGGTAAATATCCGGCCACATCGCATGCCCGGTGATACAGCAGAAATCCAAATGGCTGCGGGCAATTTTCAAAGCGTTTTCCAGGCTTCCAAACCCATATGTAATGCCGCAGTGATTATGAAAATCTCCCCATAAAATCATGAAACGGCTCCTTTCTCTGTTTTCAACGGATCATGAATTGTTCCAAATGGCGTTTGGACAGCATGATATGCTTCCAGCGGTTTTTAGGGTCAGCCCATACCTCGCCATGCGGTTCAATGATGATATAACCGTCGTATCCGGCATTCCACAGCATCCCCATCATGACATTCCATTTCAGCTGTCCCATGCCTACTATCGGTTCGATCTCCCAGCCATCATCCCCATAGCGGAAAATATCTTTGGCATGGAAATGAGCGATTCGCCCTGCGTACCGTTTCATAATCTCATAGGGATCGTCTTTCATGTTTCGCATCACACCCACTGGATCCAGCTTGATGTTGAATTCAGGTACTTCCCGCAGCAGTTGGTCCAGAATGGCGCGTGAATGGACAAAATTTCCGCCGTGGCCCAAATAGCAGGCCAGTTTGATGCCCTTGCCGTCGGCAATTCCTTTATAATACAGATACTCTTTCTTGAATTCGGCGATATTTTTATCCGGGTCGTCCAGGGCATACTCACCGGTATTGAAAAACACCATCTTACAGCCGATAGCTTCTGCCATATCCAAGAATTCCAGCATGGTTTTGCGCACTGCGGCACGCTCGTCCGGGTCCGGGCTGATCGTATTCAGCCACCACAGGCCGCAGGCAGCGGGTTCCACCGGCGTGTTTTCAAACGCCGGCTTGATCTTATCCAGAGAAAAATCCAGGCCGCATTTCGAGTTGAACAGCAATTCCACTCCGTCGATTCCCTGCTGCTGGGCAAGATCCACCCATCGGCGCAGATCCTGTGCGTCCCGGCAATCCTTCATCTCTACGATAAAGCCGATTTTGTTCATCTCAAATTCCCCTTTCAAATGCCCAGGACATGCTCAATGCGCCCGGAATGATAGGAGCGGCGCGCCGCCTCCACCACCTGCAGCGGCACAAACGCATCCCGCGGCTTTTTGCTGTTGTCCGTCCCATTCAGCAGGTCATCCACAAATGTTTTGTGGTGGATATATCCAAAGAATTGCGGATCCACAGCCGCCGCCTGCCAATGGATATCTTTGCGGGGATGCCCGTCCAAATTCCACCCGTAATAGACCATATCGCTGCGATGCGGATTATACAAATAAATCACGCCTTTGGTCCCGTAAATTTCCATTTCAAAGCGGTTGGTCAGCGCCACCTGCGTCCAGAATATCTCATGAAACACCGTTGCACCATTCGCAAGACGGTAATTGAGAATCGCCGTGTTTTCCGCACCGTTCAGATTTGCATGCTCGCCGAATTCTTCCTGGCCGTCTTCGGCCCGCGGCGAAAGATGCAGCGCAAACACCTCTTCGATGGGCGAGCCTGCAATCGTATGGATTAGATCCATCCCATGGCAGCCTATGTCCATCATGCATCCGCCGTAGCTTGGCGCCGTATCAAACGGGTTTTTGGTGGCATTGCGCATCCGGATGTGACGAATCTCGCCGATTTTTCCTTCTTGCACCAATTTGCGTGCAGCAATGGAGCCGTCCATATAGCTGTGCATAAAAGAAGGCGTCAGCTTTACGCCGGCACGCTCCACCGCCTGGATGATTCTGCGCCCTTCTTCAATGCTGTAGGCAAAGGGCTTCTGCGAAAAGATATGCTTGCCTGCGGCGGCGGTTTCAATGCACAATGTGGCATGCATTTCTATTTTTGTAAAAATACAAACTGCGTCGATGCTTTCGTCCTGCAGGATCTCATGGTAATCCAGTGTGTATTTTTCGAAGCCATAATCCTCTTTGGCTTTGCGCGCCCGTTCTTCAATCAGGTCGCACGCCCATACAAGCTGTGCGCCCTCCACCCGCTGCAGCGCAGGCAGATGGTATTCATTGGCAATGCTGCCGCAGCCGATAACTCCGAATCTGATCTTTTTCATTCCATACTCCTTTGGGCAAGGCCCGCGCCCGCCACAGCGGGCGCGGGCTTTCGCCTGAATTGGTAGTTGCTCAGGCAAGCCAACGATCATAGGCGTCCTGATTGATTTGAATATAGTCTTCCACCGGCATATTGTTCAGCTCTTCCACATAAGCATCCCACTCGTCCAGGCTCTTTTCACCCGTAATAAACTGCACAACATTTTCCGTAGCGTAGTTGACGATATCCTGTGCATAAGTTCCCAGCTTAATGCTCTCCTCTTCGGTAAGCTTCACTCTGGGCACCTTCTCAAACGGCACAACATAATCGCGCACCACATCGTTTGCAGCTTTCGTCTCAGGCAGCTGAGCGGCGCTTTGGTCCACTTCGTCGGTTACATACTGCGGCAAATACCCGCCGGGATAGATGGCCCACTGGCCCAAAGCCTGGTCCAGGGTCAGCCCGTCCGGATTGTTGGTGATGTTGTCCAGCAGCTGATACTTGCCGTCTACCACTTCGTAGCTTTCTCCTTCGATGCCCAGCCGGCACAGAACCGTGCCCTCTTCGCTGTAGAAGTAATCCAGCCAGCGCATAGTCGCTTCAGGGTATTTGTTTGCAGAAGTGATGACCGCCACACCGGTCATCTGCACATTGCTCTCCACGTCGATCAGTGCACGATCGCCATAAGGCCCTTCCAGGACCGGGCACTGCACATAGTTTTCGGCAGCGGCGCCCATCCACTGCGTATTCTGCGCGCGTGCCACAAAGCCCACCTGGTCAGCATTCACTTTCGCGGCAACCTGCGTTTGGTCTTGAGAGTAGCTCTCCTTATCGGTGAGCCCTTCCTCCCACAGTTTATTGAGGAATTCCACCATATTTTTGAATTTCTCCTCACGGCCAATGAACCGCACTTTGCCGTTGTCGTCAATGTCCAGCCAGCTGAAAGAGTAATCGCTGTTCACGATGCCGTTGACACCAAATCCCCAGGAACCCAGCAGGTCATAGAACATACGGTGGGGATAATCCTTGCCCACAACGCAATAGGGGATCTCATCCTTCTGCCCATTGCCGTTCGGGTCTTGATCCCGGAAAGCGATTAGCACATCATACAGCTCGTCAATGGTGGTTGGCTCTTCCAGGCCCAGGTTATCCAGCCATGTTTTGTTGATCCAATAATGGTGGATCAAATTGCCTTCCGTCTTATTGAGCTGCGGGCAGGAATAAACATGGCCGTCCGGCATCGTGATCCCCTTGCGGATCGCTTCGTCGCTGTCGATCAGCGCTTTCAGATTGGGAGCGTAGTCAAAATAATCATCCAGCGCAATGATCTGGCCATTGGCCGCATACTTCATTTCTTCCTGCGGACTCAATTTTGCACGCACAATGATATCCGGCAGTGTATTGGATGCAAACAGCAGGTTGCGTTTTTCGGTAAACCCTTCGTCCGGGACGCATTCCCACTCAATATGGATGCCTGTCAGCTCTTCCATGCGTTTGAGTGCAGGGTGCTCGTTCCAGTCTGTCACATTGGCGTTCAGCGCCACCAAACCGTGCAGCGTAATGGGCTCGTCCACAATGGGCATCCCATCTTGGCTGACATTTACCGAAGTATCCTGTGCCTGTGCAGACGCACCGCTGCTTGCAGTGTCCCCACACCCTGCCATTGTGCCAAGCAGCATAATGGCCGCCAAAAACATTGTCAACAATTTTTTCATCGTAAACCTTACCTTCTTTCTTTTATTTGAATATACCGAAGGCCTTGCGGCCTTTCGCTTACCCTTTCACAGCGCCGATCATAACACCTTTCACAAAGAACTTTTGCAAAAAAGGATACAAAACCAGCATGGGAACACTTGACACAATGATCACCGCATATTTGATACTTTCGCTGACCATATATTGGCTAATATCAATTCCGGCTGTATCAATCATACTGTCTGCCATATTATTCAGCAGAATCTCCCGCAGGAACAGCTGCAGCGGATACGATGCACGGTCGCTCAAATAGATCAGGCCGTTGAAATAGCTGTTCCAGAAATTCACGCCGTAAAACAGCACCAGCACCGCCAGGATCGGCGCAGACAGCGGCAGTACTACACGGAAAAACACGCGGATATCCCCGCACCCATCCATCGCCGCAGCCTCGTACAGTTCTTCCGGAATCGTGTTTTGCATAAATGTGCGCGCAACGATGATGTTGTACACCGAAACCGTGCCCACCAGGATGACCGCCCACATCGTGTTGTAAAGGCCCAACTGCCGCACAATCAGATACGTTGGGATCATGCCGCCGGAAAAAAACATCGTGAACAGGAAAAAGCTCATCAGCTTGTTTCGGCCGTACAGTTTTTTCCGTGAAAGCGGGTAGGCGGCGCTGAATGTGATGACAATCGTCACAACGGTACCCACCACTGTATACAGCAATGTATTCTTATAGCCGGTAAAGATGTCGTCGTTGCGGAATACTTGCTTGTACGCATCCAGGTTAAACCCTTTGGGCCACAGCCAAACGTTGCCCTGGAATATTTCCATCGGGTCGCTGACGGAAGCGGATGCTACAAATACCAGCGGATACAAAATGACCAAAACGCTCAGAATCGTCAGTACCGCCAAAACAACATCAAAGGCCCGGTCTCCGGCGCTGATGCTTGTGCGCCGTTTTTTTACTGCAGTCATTGCCCCTCACCCTCTTTCATCTGTTAAAACAGGCTGGTGCCGCTTATTTTCTTCGCGAGCTTATTGACCACCAGCAGCAATATGATATTGATCACATTATTGAATAAACCAATGGCCGTCGAGAAACCATAGTCACTGTTGATCAGGCCCGCTTCATATACGAATGTCGAAATTACCTGTGATGTCTCCGTATTCTGCGCATTTTGCATCAGGAAGACCTTTTCAAACCCCATGTTCATCACTTGGCCAATATCCAAAATGAACATAATGATCGCCGTAGGAAGAATTCCCGGCAGATTGATGTGCAGGATCCGCTGCAGCCGGGATGCGCCGTCAATCTGCGCCGCTTCGTGAAGCTGCGGATCAATGGAAGCCAGAGCCGCAATATAAATGATGGAATTCCAGCCGGCATTTTGCCAGACACCCGACCACACATACATGGAAGGAAACGCAGCTGCACTTGTCAGGAACCCAAATTTTTCGAACCCCATTTTGGCCAGCAGCACATTGATCAGCCCGTTGCCCTGGTTGAAAAACAGATTCAGGATGCCCACCAGCACCACCACAGATATGAAATGCGGTGCATAGGATATCGTTTGAACCACTTTTTTCATTTTGGGGCTCTGCACTTCGTTGAAGATCAGTGCCAGGAGGATCGGAAAGGGAAAAGAGACAATTAAGTTGTACAAGCTCAGGCCCACTGTATTCCGGATCAGGCGCCAAAAATAGTAAGAATCAAAAAAGCGGTTCAGGTTTTTCATCCCTGTCCACTGGCTTCCCCAAATGCCTTCAATCGGTGAATAATACTTAAAAGCGATTTGTACACCATACATGGGCAAATAGCAAAACACAAGGAAATAGAGAATCGCGGGGATCAAAAACACATACAAGCCCTTACTCTGATTCAATTTGGTCCGTATGCGCCTGCGCTTCAGTGCATTGACTGCCCTCTTTTCTTCGCGCGACATGATTGGCTTTGGATCTTTCTGCTTTTTGAAGAAGCCCACCGCGCCGTTGAGCATCTTGACCATATTTTTCACCGCCCAGCATCTAATTTTGTGCTTATCATACAGTTCCGGCGTCTGTTTGTGTATGTGCAAGAATTGACATTCCACGCAATATTTGACCTGATCGGCATGGAATCCTTGTTTTTGTTGTCGAATATTCCTATAATAAATGATATAAATGGTAAATTTCTTGTGAATTCTATGTCTGGAGGGGATGTCTATGAAGGAAAAGACACCCGGATTGTTTCGTTCAATGATGAAATTCAATGCCTCCGCTGTTGTTGGAATCATTTTCTTGTTTTCTATTTTCAATATTTTCTCCATTGCACAAATCCAGCAGCGCCAGGCCAGCCTTCAGACAATGGCTCTTCAGCAGGCCAGCCAGTCCATTGCAGACTTCATTGCAAGTGCAGATCAGCTGGGAATCGTCGTTCAGAACAACACCCAGCTGCAGGCATATAATGTATATAAAAACCGCCACCTGCCCCATAACATCGTATGGGAAGTGGAAATGCTCACACCTTCCGTCAATTCCTTATCTTCTTTGGGGATCGTATATATCAGCTCCAACTATTACCCAATCAATAATGTCATCTATTCCAGCAACGGCCGTTTTACTTACAGCGAATACTGCCGGAATGAACTGGGCGGCAGCATGGACGAAGCCAGCCTGATTTCTGCCGTCCAGAACGCCGAAACCGCCCATTTCGTCCCGCAGTTTGAAAACAATTTTTCCAGCCTGCTCTACGTCATGCCGATCCCTTCACCCTACCTGTTCTCCTCGGGACGGATGCTGCTGAGGCTGGACTACACCACGTTTACCAGTGCACTGCGCACGGCAGCCGGCCAGGAAAGCGATCTGTATGTTTTTGACAGCAGCGGGAATCTGCTGCTGTATTGGGGACCCACCTACAATAACGATATTTCCTTGGCACGTACCAGCGTATCCTTGGACGGCCCGTTTCCCGGCAAGGCCACTTTTCGCTGTCAGCTGGACAATGCCGGCATTCAGGTTATCCAGGCACTGGACTTTTGATCTTACTATCAACCTACGCTCACGGCCGTGGCCAGTTTGGTTTTTCTGTCCGTTTTTATCACTATTTTTGGCATCCGCATTTTTAACGCAGTCGCTCGCTATACCGCGCAGCCTTTGTCGCAGCTGGTTCAGCGCGCCAGCGCTCTGGACCATGGATCGCCCGCCGAAGGGACCGACGAAATCACACGTCTTTCCCATGTATTTGAAGAGTTGGTTGCACAGCAAGCCACACTCTCAGCCGCAATGGAAAGCCACACGGAGTTGGAATCAGCGCAATATTTGTTGTATCGCCTGGGCGTTTTCGCCCCCAGGGATTTCAGTTTCGCCGTAACCGAAAAGCTGGATCGGGACTTGGATCAATGGCTTATCTGCGGCCTGCGTGTACTGGTGTATCGCTTCGATGACACCATCCACTTTGTGGAAAACTATCCGCCGCGGGAACAATGGGCTATCAAATCTGCCCTGCGGCAGGAATTTTCTGCTCTATGCCAGGCGCAGCACGGATTTGGTCTTGCCGCAGACCTGCCCAACGGCCAAGGCGTTACCGCCGTGGCCGCCTTTCCACCCAATCAAAACAGTGAACAGCTTTTGGATGAAATTCGTGAGGCGCTGAGCCGGAACTGCGGGCTGTCTCTCTCCTGCAGTATCAGCGACATCATCCATCAGGTTTCTGAATTGCCCACAGCATTTCATGAAGCCAATCACAACTGCCGCTACCGGCTGTTTTATGCCAACTCAACCATTACACCGAATTTCGTCTCCAGCATCCGCAGCCAGCGCACCAATCTCTCATATGCCGGTGCGGAAGAAATCCTGCAGGCCGTTAAGGCTTGCAGCTATCCGGATATTTCCAGAGGGATCAATCACTTTTTTGCCGATATCACACAGCGTGCCACGCTTTCCTCTTATAAACTGGCCTATTTTGATATACTGTCACGCCTGAACAAACTGGTGTCAGAATGCCCGCGTGCTGAGCAAACCCGCCTGATCAACATGCTGGATGTCCTATACGAAAAATGCTATGAGGATATCTCCCATCTGCAAAACGACTTATACCAGTTCTGTACTGCCTTGGCCGACACGACCTTTGCACACCGCTCTTCACAGCTGAGCGGTGACCTGCTGAGCAAAATCTATTCTTATGTGGACTCAAACTACGCATCCCCCCTGCTTTCCCTCTCTTCAATTGCAGAGAATCTTGCGTTTTCTCCATCCTACCTTACTCGGTATTTCAAGGAAAAGACCGGCGTGTCACTGATGCAGTATATCGACCGCAGGCGCTTTGAAGAAAGCAAGCATCTGCTCGCAGCCACTAACCTGCCGATCAAAGCAATCGTAGAACGGGTAGGTTATACCGATGAAGCCAATTTCTCGCGGAAATTCAAAAAGCATGAAGGCATTACACCAACGCAATACCGCACCATGCAAAAGCAAAAGAAACCATGAAAATGCCCGCCGCAGCTCTGGCCTGCGGCGGGCATTTTCTTTTCTATTTATTTTCTACAATTGGGCGACGCGTACCAGCCCTTTATGCCAGCGCCCTGTCAAAATATACCAGAGATAGATTGATACACTGACCAGCGGCCCCACCAAAACAGCAACGCCAACACCGGGAAACCCCATCCAAGCGGAAAATATAAATGATGCCGGGATCCGGCAAAACAGCTGCGCCACAACACCCACCAGAATGCTCGCCTCTACATTGCCCGTTCCGCGGATAAAGCCGATCAGCGGGCCAACGGTTGCAAACAGCGGATAAGACCAAACGGTCACCTTCAAAAAAGCCACCGATTCTTCAATGACTGCCGGACTTGAATCAAAGCAAGCTGCAAATTGCCCGGCAAAGCAAAGCACCAACACCGCAGTGCACAGCGCAATACCGGCGGACAGCAGGATCGCCCTCCACAGCCCCTGCAGGGCACGGTTTCTGTTTCCGGTGCCAATATTCTGTGAGGCATATGCCGACATGGTCTGGTTCATAACCCCATCAGAAAAAATCGCCAAACTGTTGATCCGAGACCCCACACCATAGGCTGCGCTGGCTGCCAAGCCGAAACTGTTGGCTACCCCACTGACTGTCAGCATCGCCAGGTTGACCATCACTTCATTGAGCGCGGTGGGCACACCAAACAGCAGGATATTTTTCAAATGCTTCCTGTGGAAGCGGACCTTTCGCACAGAAATGCGCAGTACACCGGCGCCTTTGGCGAACTGCAGCGCACCAATCGCAAAAGCAGCTACCTGGGCCAGCACTGTCCCCAGTGCAGCGCCGAAAGCCCCCATATCCCACCATACAATGAATACCGCATCCAGTACCACATTGACCAGTGAAGAAATCAGAACAAATGACATCGACGCCACCGCATTTCCAATTCCGCGCTGCAGCGCCCCAATCAGATTATATCCGAAGGAAAAAAACGTTCCTGCAAATACCGTATACAAGTACCGCTTGGCCTCTTCCATCGCTTGTGCCGGCGTTTGCACCAGCTGCAGAATCTGCGGCACAAACAGCAGCCCCAACACCGTGGTAATCGCTGCCATCAATGTATACAACGCCACACTGGTGCAGGCGGCCTCCTGCGCCTGTTCCACATCTCCGGCCCCCAGCAGGCCGCTGATCACTACCAGTACCCCGGCCGACATCCCCGACAATGTAATGACCATCACATTCATAATCGGTCCGCAAACAGAAACAGCTGCCAGGCTTTCCGTTCCGGTGAATTGGCCCACGAACAGCATATCCACTGCATTATACGTGGATTGTACGACACTGGAGATCATAATGGGAATTGAAAAACGCAGCAGACACCGCCAAATAGATCCCGCTGTCATATCATGTGCGCGCGCCAAGCAGGAGCCCTCCCCTTCAGGTATTTCCTTTCCATATTATAAAACAAATTGGATGGACAATGCCATTGCCAGAAATTGATTTTTCTCGCAGGAATTGACCACTTTCTGCGCAAAGCGGTAGGTTGCTCCGCAAAACAGCGGGCGTGCGGAACAGCTGCAGGGAACAGGCCGCCTCCATTTTACAATCAGTGGCAAAACCTTTGCCTGAAACAAAAAAATCGGAGCAAGCGTTTGATCGCTTGCTCCGATATGGTGCCTCCGATCGGAATCGAACCAATGACACGGGGATTTTCAGTCCCCTGCTCTACCGACTGAGCTACAGAGGCATAATGGCGACCCGGATGAGGCTCGAACTCACGACCTCCAGCGTGACAGGCTGGCGTTCTAACCGACTGAACTACCGGGCCATATAAAGTTGGTGGAAGTTACAGGGCTCGAACCTGTGACCCCCTGCTTGTAAGGCAGGTGCTCTCCCAGCTGAGCTAAACTTCCAAGACAAACCGGTTGTATTATAGCACAAAACCCTGTACTTGTCCAGCCCCAACTGGGTCGGGGCAACCGGCCTGAACCACAAAAAATGGAGCGGCTTACGAGGATCGAACTCGCTACCTCCACCTTGGCAAGGTGGCGCTCTACCAGATGAGCTAAAGCCGCACATCGCGCCGCCGTTTTCAGCGGCGAGATTTATTTTACCGCATTCTGGTCATTTTGTCAACCCTTTTTTTCAATTTATATGCTTTTTACGCTTTTTTATTTTAGCTGCACCAGCAACGCACCTGGGGCAAAATGATATTTCTTATCGCAAAACTGGCAGCATACTTCCAAGTCTTCACCCTGCTCGGCCAGGTTTTCCAATTCCTGACGGCCCAAGCTCAGCAAGGCGCGTTCTGTGCGCTCAGCGCTGCAGTCACACACATAAGCTGCCCGGCTCTCATCCAGCACATGCGGATCAAAGCCATCCATGGCCCGATTCATGATCTCCTCCAGGCCCATACCTTCGCTGAGCATTTTGGTAACACTGGGCATTGCCGCAATATTCTGCTCCAGGCGGACGATCTCACTGTCCGCAGCACCGGGCAGCAGCTGCAGCAGATACCCGCCGGCCGCAGCAATGGTCAAATCGGGGTTCACCAGCACCCCCAACGCGCAAACCGTGGGTATCTGTTCACTGGTCGCATAATAGGCAGTAATATCTTCAGCCACTTCACCGCTGACCAGCGGAATCTGCCCCACATAGGGCTCCTTCAGCCCCAGATCTTTTACCACACTCAGCGTGCCGGCACGGCCCACAGCCCCGCCTACGTCCAATTTCCCATCCGCGCGCAGGGGAAGCTCCACCACAGGGTTTTCCACATAACCTTTCACCTGGTTTTTGCCGTTGGCAACCGCCAGCAGCAGGCCGGCCGGGCCGCCTCCCTCCATACGCAGTGTCACGTTGTCCTCATCCCGTTTCAGCACAGCGCTCATCAGTACTGCACCGGTCATCAGGCGCCCCAGAGCCGCCGAGGTAACCGCACTGGTCTGATGGATCCTTTCTGCTTCCCGAACAATATCGGCGGAATCCACTGCGAACAGCACCACACCGCCGTTTTCTGAAATGGCACGAATCATTCTTCCCATGGCTCTTATACTCCTTTATACTCTCGGTTGCAGTTGCGTTCCGCCAGTTTGCGCGCCGCAATCAGGTAGCGCTGGCTGTCCTCGGCCAGTGGTCCGAAGCACTCGCCGTCACACACTGATTCCACTTCCAAGCCCGCCTGTTCACACGCTTCATACACCTGCTGCAGCGTATAAGCATACTCTGTAAACGTTTCTTCATAGGTCTCGCCGTCATCGCAATAAGTGATCGCCAGGCAGATGTCTGTCGCACGGCGCTGCGGGTCATAGCGGTTGCTCCACACCACGCGAATATCTTCATCTTCCATGGTGTAGCTGTTATCTGCCAAAATGTTCTGCTGTTTATACGGAGTGTTCAAATCAAAAAGGAACATACCGCCCGGCTCCACAAACAGTGCACAGCGCGCCAATGCCTGGCAGAAACGCGGAAAAGGCCCGATATGATTGAATGTATCAAATGTAGAGACCGCCGCCCGCACAGTACCGTACAAGTCCAGCTCACACAGATCCTGCTGCAGCAGCAGGATCCCGCCGGTCTCCTGTTCGGCCATTTTATCCTGCAGGACGCACAGCATTTCTTCCGACCTGTCTACGGCGATCATCTCATATCCGGCCTTTGCCAGACGAAGGGTCAGATCTCCCGTACCGCAGCCCAGGTCAGCGATCAATCCATCCCGGATGCCGCAGTCGCACAGCTGCGCAATCAGATGCGCCGCCAAGGCGTCGTAATCGGCATCCTCGTTGCAGGCATCATATACGCCGGCAAATACTTCATAAGCCATACGTGTCACCCTCCGCGGCATCTGCGCCGCCAGCCGCACGGGCTACAGCTCTGTCCAGAATCTCCCTCAGTTTCTCTACGCCATATCCGCTGTCGGCACTGGTCAGATAAACCCCGCGGCAGCCATAGGGCATGCAAAACCGACGGAACGCTTCCTCCGTGCTTTCATACTGTCCTTTTTTCAATTTGTCCGCCTTGGTAAGGGCAGCCACAAAAGGGACGGCATAGTGATGCAGGTACTCCAGCATGGTCACATCGTCCGCACTGGGGGCGTGACGGCTGTCCAGCAGCTGCACCAGCAGCACACCGCGGCGTTCCTGGGCAAAATAGCTGTTAATCAGCCGGTCCCACCGGCGGCGCTCTTCACGCCCCACCTTCGCATAGCCATAGCCCGGCAGATCTACCAGATAAGCGCCGTCTACATCGTAGAAATTGATCGTCGCCGTCTTGCCCGGCACAGCAGACACCCTCGCCAGGTTTTTACGGTTGCACAGCTTGTTGATCAGCGAAGATTTACCCACATTGGATCGGCCGGAGAATACAATCTCCGGCCGATCACTGGCGGGCAGCTGAGATGAAAGCCCATAGGATGCCTGAAAGGCCGCTTTCGCATAGTTCATGGCAGCTTCCCTCCGTTGCTCGTTTGATATTTTACTGTGTCAAAGCCACATTGCCCGGAACCGCCGGTGCCGGCGGCATCGGCTGGGCCGCCGCATCCGGTTGCTGCACTGTCTGGGCAACCGGTTCAGCCGCCAGCGGCTTGCGGGCCCGCCGCCGGGGCGCAATCTTTCTCGCACTGGCTAAAGCCACGTGCAGAACTTCTTCCAGCGTGGAAACCGGACGGAAGGTCAAATGCTCCTTGACCTCATCATCCACTTCATACAAGTCAGGCATATTTGCTTTGGGGATCAGAACCAGTTTCATCCCCTCCCGGTAGGCGGCCATACTTTTTTCCTTCAGGCCGCCGATGGGCAGCACTTGGCCGTGGAGAGTGATTTCTCCCGTCATGGCCACGTCACAGCGCACCGGACGCCCGGACAGGCAGGAGATCAGCGCCGTGGTCAGCGTCACACCGGCCGACGGGCCATCCTTCGGAATCGCCCCTTCAGGCGCATGGATGTGGATGTCAGCATTCTTGAACAGTTCCACATTGTACCCATATTCCTTGGCATGGGCCTTGGCATAGGTGATGGCCAGCTTGGCGCTTTCTTTCATCACTTCCCCCAGTGATCCCGTCAGCTCCAGTTTACCGGTTCCGCCCTCTACAACCTGCACCTCAATGGGCAGGATCTCACCGCCCACGCTGGTCCAGGCCAGGCCATTGGCAACGCCAACGGCATCCCGGCGGGACAAAAACGACGGCTTGACGCGTTTGGGCCCCAGAATTTCTTCCAGTTGGGCCGCTGTAACCGAGATTTCTTCCACATCCCCCCCGGCAATCCGCTTGGCACATTTGCGCAGCAGCTCAGTGATCACCCGCTCCAGATTGCGCACGCCGGCCTCCTGCGTATAGCCGTCGATCAGGCCATACAGTGCCGAATTGGCCACCTTGACATGGCCCTTCAGCCCTGTGGCCTCCAGCTGCTTGGGCAGCAAATGGCGTTTGGCAATATTGAATTTCTCTACACGGGTATAACTGGGCAGTTCAATCACATCCATCCGGTCCAGAAGCGGGCGCGGAATGGTATCCAGCGTATTGGCGGTGGTGATGAACAGCACATCCCGCAAGTCAAACGGGATATCCAAATAATGATCCTTAAAGGCGAAGTTCTGCTCCGGATCCAACGCTTCCAGCAGAGCCGCCGCGGGGTCACCGCGGAAATCGCTGGCCATTTTATCAATTTCATCCATCAGGATCAGAGGGTTGGCACTTTTCGCAGTCAGGATCGCACTGATGATCTTGCCGGGCATAGCCCCGATATACGTGCGCCGGTGCCCGCGGATCTCGGCCTCGTCCCGCACGCCGCCCAGGCTCATACGGGCGTATTTGCGCCCCAGGCATTCGGCAATGGATTTGGCAATGGATGTTTTGCCCACACCCGGAGGCCCTACCAGGCAGAGGATCTGCCCTTTGACGCTGGGCGCCAGCTTGCGCACCGCCAGAATCTCCAGGATGCGCTCTTTCACTTTTGTCAAGCCATAATGGCCTTTGTCCAGAATGGCAGCGGCTTTCTTGATGTCAATATTGTCATCTGTATAGGTATGCCAGGGCAGAGCCAAACAGGTATCCAGATAGGTCCGGATCACTGTCGCTTCCTGGGAAGATCCCTGCATTTTATACAAGCGGTCCGCCTCTTTGGTCAGTTTTTCATCCGCCTCTTCCGGCAGGCCCAGCGCTTTGATCTTCTCTTTGTATTCTTCCGCTTCTTCCCGCGTGTCGTCGAAATCCTCCAGCTCATCACTGATCACACGCATCTGTTCGCGCAGATAGTAGTCCCGCTGGTTTTTATCCATCTGCTCGCTGACTTTCGACTGGATATCCCGCTCGATGCGCAGCACCTTGATCTCCTGGCGCATCACCGACAGGATCTTCTCCAGGCGGCCCGTCAGCAGTCCCTCGTCCAGGATGGCCTGCTTATCTGTGTACTTGAACAGCAGGTTGCCCGGAAGATAATCGGCCAAAACCATGGGATCATCACAAGTGATAATATGATAGGCCACATCTTTGGGCATGCGCTGCGTCAGCGTCAGATACTCTTCAAACGCCTCCCGAATGCTGCGCACCAGCGCCTCCACACGGGCAGGGTCTGCCGACTTTCCGCCCCGCAGGGGGGCTGCTTTATTGGCTGCCAGCAGGAAACGTCCGCTGGAATCCAGCGTCAGCAGCTTGGCGCGGTACTTTCCCTCTACCAACACTTTTACCAGGTCATCCGACACACGCAGCACCTGTTTGATCTCCGCTACCACGCCATACGGATACAGGTCATGAAAACCGGGGTCCTCCGTATCCAGCTCTTTCTGTGCCGTAAGGAACACCGCATTGGCGTTGTTCATGGCCCATTCAATGGCTGCGATGGATTTTTTCCTTCCCACTTCAAAGTGGATCACATTTCCAGGAAAAACCACCAGCCCCCGCAGCGCAATGGCCGGCAGGCGCAGGATATCAGCGTTTTTATCCAAAATAATTTTAACTTTTTCCGCCATGTCTTATCCCTCCATCGGAAAAAAGCAATCATCTCCAAAGCCCCATTCAGGACGGCTTCATTATACCCTAAATTTGTGAACATTTCAAGAAACGCCTCGGTCCGCTCCCGGAAAAGGCGCGCCAAATTGAGGAAAATTGGTGAAACTTTTACCGGTTGCCCGGCCTTACGGATACATAAGCGGCACAGTGCCGGCCGGCGGCAAATCCCTTGCCGCCGCACCATACACTGTGCCGCAGTTCAAAGCATCCTTCATACCAATCGGGAAATTAGGCGCTGGCCTCCTTTTCGCTGTAACGCACATGGGGCACACCGCGCTCCACTATCGGGCTGCCGCCCTGAATGGTTTCAGCCGTAACAGTGACCTTGCTGATGGTTTTATCGCTGGGGATATCGAACATCACGCCGATCAGCGCCTGTTCCATCACACTGCGCAGGCCGCGGGCGCCGCTCTTCAGTGCAATGGCCTTCTTGGCAATTTCGTGCAAAGCGCCATCGGTGATCTCCAGCTCCACATTGTCCAGCTTCATCAGCGTCTCATACTGCTTCACCAGGCTGTTTTTTGGCTCTTTCAGCACACGCACCAGGGCATCCTCATCCAGCGGATCCAGCACAGTCACCACCGGGATCCGGCCCACCAGCTCAGGAATCAGGCCGAAATGCACAAGGTCGTGGGGTTCCACCAGGCGCAGCAGGCTCTGCTTGCGCTCCTCGGGCTTTTCGCGCAGCGTGCTTCCAAAACCCAAGGATGAACGGTCCGTCCGTTTTTCAATATGCTTTTCCAGCCCGTCAAACGCTCCGCCGCAGATGAACAGAATATTTTTGGTATTGATCTGGATAAACTCCTGCTGGGGATGCTTACGCCCGCCTTGCGGCGGCACATTGCTGACCGTTCCCTCCAGGATTTTCAGCAGCGCCTGCTGAACGCCCTCGCCGCCCACATCCCTTGTGATGGAGGGATTTTCGCTCTTACGTGTGATCTTATCGATCTCATCAATGTAAATGATGCCTTTTTCGGCACGCTCAATGTCAAAATCAGCGGCCTGGATCAATTTCAGCAAAATATTTTCCACATCTTCGCCCACATAGCCGGCCTCCGTCAGCGTCGTCGCGTCCGCAATGGCAAATGGAACATTCAGCATCCGCGCCAGTGTCTGGGCCAGCAGCGTCTTACCCACGCCGGAGGGCCCCAGCAGCAGCACGTTGCTTTTTTGCAAGTCCACATCGGTCTGTTCGCCCGACAGGATCCGTTTATAATGGTTATACACCGAGACAGCCAGGACAGTTTTGGCCGCATCTTGGCCGATAACATACTGATCCAAATTGTGTTTGATCTCGGCAGGCGTCAGGATGTTCACCTGCGGCTTTGTCTCTGCGGGACGCGCCGCACGGCGCTCCGGCTCACGGCGGCGGTCTGGTTTATTCTCTTCATCCAGCAAAGAGTAGCACAAATCAATGCACTCATTGCAGATGTTGACGCCGGGGCCAATGATCATACGGTCTACTTCTTCCTGGGTTTTGCCGCAGAAACTGCAGACCAGTTCTTTTTCTCTGTGATTCTGTGCCATAGTCTCTTCCCTTCCAATAGGTTGGAAAATCAGTGCCGATCGATCACCTTGTCGATCAGGCCGTAAGCGATGGCCTCCTGGGCCGTCATATAATGATCACGCTCTGTATCGCGCTCGATCACATCCAGCGGCTGTCCGGTGCACTCCGACAAAATACGATTCATCTTCTGGCGGGTACGTACCAGGTGTTCTGCATGGATCTTAATATCGGTAGTCTGCCCCTGCAGGCCAACCTGCCCGCCGATCAGCGGCTGGTGGATCAGGATCTCACTGTTGGGCAGCGCCAGGCGCTTTCCCTTTGCACCGGCAGCCAGCAGCACGGAAGCCATGGAAGCTGCCATGCCCACGCAGATTGTCGATACATCACATTTGATGTAATTCATCGTATCATAAATAGCCATGCCCGCGGTGATGGAGCCGCCGGGGCTGTTGATATAAAAGCTGATATCCTTATCCGGGTCCTGCCCCTCCAGATACAGCAGCTGCGCCACCACCAAGCTGGCGGTCGTGTCGTTCACATCTTCCGACAGGACAATGATGCGGTCATTCAGCAGGCGGGAAAAGATATCGTAGGAACGCTCCCCGCGGGATGTCTGTTCAATGACATACGGAACTAAGCTCATGGTTATGCCTCCTTTGGTTTGCCGGCTGCGCCGGCACGGGAATGAGACGACCGATACGCATGCACCCGGTGCGCGCGTATCGGTCAAAAAGGTTGCTTCTGCACGCATACTGCCGCCGCTCAGCCGGCTCGGGAGAAGCAGCTGTCCTCCCGGGCCTCACTGCGCCTTATTCGGCACTCTGCTCCGCTTTTTCTTCTTTGGCCTCAGCCTGGTCTGCCTTTTTGGCTTTTTTTGCCTTCGGCTTTTCCACTGTCACTTTGGCATTGGATTTGATAAAATCAATGGCCTTGTTGACGGCCAGATCTTTCTTTACTTCGTCCTCGGGGACAATGCTGCGCACCTTATCAGCTTCCATGCTGTAGGCTTCGGCGATGCGCTTGACCTCGTTTTCAAAATCCTCATCGCTGGCGGCAATGTTCTCCAACTCGGCCACTTTTTCCAAAGCCAGCCGGATCTTCACCTGTTTTTCCGCCTGCTCTTTGAAGCTCTGGCGGAAATTGGCGGTATCGCCGCCCAGGTACTTCAGGTAATCCTGCAGGCGCAGGCCCTGCTGCTGCAGGCGATACTCAAAGTCTCGCACCATTTCGTCGATGCGCGTCTCGATCATGCAGTCGGGGATATCGCCTTCCATCGAGGCGACTACCTGATCCACCAGTTCGTTTTCCACTTCCAGCTCGTGTTCTTTGTCCTGGCGTTCTTCCATTTCCTTTCGGATGCTGGCTTTCAGCTCCTCCAGGGTATCGTACTCCGAGACATCCTTGGCAAATTCATCGTCCGCTTCCGGCAGCTCTTTCATCTTTACTTCGTGCAGCTTCACCTTGAACACTGCCTCTTTGCCAGCCAGTTCCTTGGCCTGATAATCTTCCGGGAAGGTGACAGTCACATCGAATTCATCGCCGGCACTGTGCCCGATCACCTGATCCTCAAAGCCGGGAATAAACTGGCCGGACCCCAGCACCAGGGGGAAGTCCTCCCCTTTGCCGCCCTGGAAGGGTGTGCCGTCCATAAAGCCTTCAAAGTCAATATGGGCAGTATCACCGCTTTGGGCAGCGCCCTCGCGGGTGATAATGCGGGCGTTGCGCTCACGCATACGGTCGATCTCTGCATCCACCTGGGCGTCGTCCACAGTATTGGCCTTTTTGGTCGCCTTTAAACCGGCGTACTTGCCCAGCTTTACTTCCGGTTTTACAGTGACGGTCACCTTCAATACAACGCCGTTGTCCAAGTCGGCAGAAACCACATCGGCCTCGGGACGGTCAACGGGTTCAATACCGCTCTCTTTTACTGCAGCGTCATAAGCTTCCGGGAACAAGTCATTGATGGCAGGATAGTAAAACACGTCCGCACCATACATTTTTTCGATCATATGGCGGGGTGCTTTGCCTTTGCGGAAGCCGGGGATATTATAATTGGCGGATTCACGTTTGAACGCCTCGTCCACAGCGGCGCCGAAAGCGGCGGGGTCGATGGAGAACTGCAGTTCGTGGCGGTTGTTTTCCAGCTTTTCACTTTTTACGAGATTCATTGTATTTCCTCCAATGCAGAAATCTACAGTTTGATATTATAGCACAACTTTCCGCGGATTGCTAGAGATTGGGCGGGGAAAATCGGCTGTTTTTCAAATTTTTACCGGGCAAAATGTCAGTGCGTCAGCGCTGATCAGCGTATAGTCGATGCCGCCGGCCACTCCCTGCCGGGCATAGCGGATCGCGCTGCCGTGCAGATGGCCGTAATAGCAGCGCCGCACGCCATACTCGCCCAAAATGGCCACGATCTCTTTTGCCTCGGCCCCGGGGTATACCGGCGGATAATGCAGAAAGGCCACGCGCTCGGCCCCGGGGGCACTTTGCAAGGCTTGCTGCAGCGAAGCGCGCAGGCGTCCGCACTCCCGGGCCATCATTTTTTCATCGTGGGGCTGTCCCTGATCAAACATCCAGCCGCGTGTACCGCACAGGGCCACACCCTCGGCCAAGGCAAAATTGTTGTGCAGGAATCCGATACTGCCGCACCCCAGAGCCTCCAGATGCGAACGCATTTTGGCCATGGTGCACCACCAGTAATCGTGGTTGCCTTTCAGCAGCAATTTCCGCCCGGGCAGCCGTTCCAGAAAAAGGAAGTCCTCCCGGCACTGCTCCAGGCTCATCCCCCAGCTGGTATCCCCTGCCAGCACCACGGTATCCTCCGGCCCTACCAGCTTGTGCCAGTTCTCCGCCAGGCGCGGCACATAATTCTGCCACCCCGGAAAAACATCCATGGGCTTGGACGTACCCAACGACAAATGCAGGTCTCCAATTGCAAAAATTGCCATAATCCCTCCGAATATCCGGCCTTCCCGCCGGGCAAGCTAACGGCGTAAAGGAGGCGCAAAACATGGAATACAACCAGGAAAAGACTTTGGACGGAGTGCGCTGCGATGTAACCAAATGCGTATACAACAACGGCCACAACTGCTGCACTGCCGACCACATCAATGTAAAAAACCGCATGGCCATCCTGGGCGAGGAAACCATGTGCGAGACCTTTGAACAGGTTTGAACTTTCCCGCCCGCAGGCCCGTGCCGTCGGCACGGGCTTTTTTATGCCGGTGCGGGGCTGCATTCAAACCGAGAGAGCCGCTTCTCCAATGCCGCCTTTGGGGATGACCCGGGCAAAGCGCACAGGCCGCCCCTGCAGGGCCGCTAAATTTGCCGGCGCGGGGATGCCGGTATACTGTTCCAGCCGGTGCAACGCATCAAATTCGCCTGCCGGGACATCCTGCCCCAGGGCCCCCAGCACAACAGCCGGGAATTTATAGGGGCTGGCTGTTGACAGCACCACGCAGGCCCGGCCCGGAGTGCGTTTGCGCTGAGCCGCATGGAAAGCCACCGCCGTGTGAGGATCCATCAGATAACCATGCTGTTCAAAGAAAAAGCGGATGGTCTTTGCCGCCTGTTCATCTCCGGCCCAGCCGGCGGAAAAGTCCTCCGTCAGGCGCTGCAGTGCCGAGACCGGGATCCGATACCTGCGATCCGCGTTCAGGCCGCTCATCCACGCCGCCACCTGCGAGGCATCACCCGTGGTATGATACAGCAGCCGCTCCAGATTGGAAGATACCAGGATATCCATGGAGGGACTGGTCGTCTTGTGAAACGCCCGGCGCGCATCGTAATCTCCGCTGTCCAGAAAATCCGTCAGCACATTGTTGCTGTTGGACGCACAGATCAGCCTGCCCACCGGCAAACCCATTTGTTTCGCGTACCACCCGGCCAGGATATCGCCAAAATTTCCGGTAGGTACGCAGAAGTCCACCGCCTCCCCTTCGGCAATGTGACCGGCCTCCAGCAGCTGCACATAGCTAAAATAGTAATAAACGATCTGCGGCACCAGACGGCCCCAGTTGATAGAGTTTGCGCTGGAGAGCACCGTGCCGCGCTGCGCCAGAGCCTGGGCCACTGCGGGATCCGAAAAGACCCGTTTGACACCTGTCTGGGCATCGTCAAAATTGCCGTCCACGGCAAACACTGCTACATTGTCCCCCTGCTGGGTAGCCATCTGCAGACGCTGGATCTCACTGGTACCGTCATTCGGATAAAACACTGCGATCTTGATGCCCGGCAGGTCACGATATCCTTCCAGTGCCGCCTTACCGGTGTCGCCGGAGGTGGCTACCAGGATCTCAGTGGTTTCTTTCCTTCCCAACAGGCGCTTGCCTTCCACCAGCAGGCGGGGCATCAGCTGCAGCGCATAATCCTTAAAGGCGCTGGTGGGGCCATGCCACAGCTCCAGCGCATATAGGCCGTCCCCGGTCACCGGCACCGTACGTCCCAGGGCATCCTCCCAGCGCGTCCCGTCATAGGCAGCCCGGGTGGCTTCATCCAAAAATTCGCCGCTGTATTCGCCCAGGAAGCGCTCCAGCACCAACCGGGCCGTCCGGGCATACGTTTTGCCTCGCACATCTTCCACTGTTAAGCGGGGAAATTCCATCGGGACAAACAGCCCGCCGTCTGGCGCAAGGCCGGTGACAATGGCCTGTGCCGCGCTCACACGTAGAGTATCATCCCTTGTACTGGTATACTGCATCATCCCATCCTCCTTAAATTGCGCTGTCCTGCCTTTCAGGCATCATCCGTTTTCTTCAAAGGCGTTTTCCAGCCGGTGGACGGAAAACCCGCCGTCTCCATCAGCCAGCACTTCCACAACGTCCAGTCGAACCGGCACATCACCCAATTCCCGCTCGGACAGAAACATTCGGGCCGCCAGCAAAATCCGCTGGCGCTTGTGCCGTGTTACCGACTCCCGCGGAGCGGCAATGGCACCGGGCGAGCGCGTTTTCACCTCGGCAAAAACATACAGTTTCCCTTTCCGGACGATCAGGTCTACTTCCCCCTGGCGGGTGCGGTAATTCGCCGCCACCATTTCATAACCGTCCTTCCGGTAATCCGCAGCAGCCATACTCTCCCCCAGGGCCCCCAGCAGCCGGCGGTCCATCACACATACCCTCGTTTCTTCAAAAAACTTTTGCGGTAAAAAGGCTGAATGCCATATTCATCCAGCAGCTGATAATGCAGCTTCGTGGGATAGCCTTTGTGCTTTTCCAGCTGATACTGCGGATATTGCCTGGCCAGTTCCACCATATAGCGGTCCCGCGTCACTTTGGCCAAAATCGAAGCCGCTGCCACCGATGCGCTCCTGGCGTCCCCTTTGATCACCGCACGGCAAGGCACTGCGGTCTCGGGACAACGGTTGCCGTCAATCAGGGCCAGGTTCGGCTGCACTGCCAGGTTTGCCAGCGCCTGCTTCATTCCCAGCATCGTAGCCCCCAGAATATTCAGCCGGTCGATGGTCTCGGGCCCTATCAGCTGAATGTCATAGGCCAGCGCCTGCTGAAGGATCACATCGTACAACGCCTCCCGCTTTTTTTCGCTGAGCCGCTTGGAATCATTCAGGCCCGGCACAAGGGTACCGGGGCCCAGCACCACAGCCGCCACACACACCGGGCCGCAAAGCGGGCCGCGGCCCGCCTCGTCCACACCGGCCAGGATGCCGAACTGTCCCCGCAGGCAGTCATCATATCGCCACAGTTCATCCAAAGCGGGATCATCTGCTTTCTTTGCCTTCCGAGCGCTCACTGTACCGCCTCCGCTTCTCCATCGGCACCGGCCGGCAGCTCCTCCCGCGGCGGCTGCTCTAGGGAGATGCGTCCCAGCTTGCTGTCGCGGAACTCATCCACAACGGTGACGGCGGCACGCTCGGTATTCACCACGCCTCCGCTCATCAGCATGCCGCGCCGCCGCCCGATTGTTTCCAACAACTCATAAGGCTCCTGGGCCAAGTCATCCCCATCCAGCTTATACCGCTCTATCAGGCGAAGTGCCGCTGTCTGCTGCAGTTGAGCCAGCAGATTGCAGGCCAGTGCTTCCACATCCAAAATGTCATCCCGAATGGAACCGATAAAGGCCAAATTGGATGCAACAGTCTGATTTTCGAATTTTTTCCACAGCACGCCGGGCATGTCCAGCAGGTCGTATCCGCCGGCGCGCACCCACTGCTTGCCGCGGGTGACACCGGGGCGGTCAGCTGTCTGCGCACGGGCTGCACCCGCAAAGCTGTTGATAAAGGTAGACTTTCCCACATTGGGGATCCCCGTCACCATGATGCGGATCGCTGCGCCAAGCGTGCCTTTTTCTGTGCGGCGGGCCAGAAGATCCGCCAGTTCGCGGTCGATGGCCTTTTTCACATCGCCAATGCCGGCGCGCTGTTTACTGGAAATGGCCACGCATCCGTTGCCGCCCCGGCGGTAATAATCCACCCAGCAACGGGTAATCTCTGGATCGGCCAAGTCAGATTTATTCAGCACATACAGCCGCGGGCGCACCCGGGCAATGCGCTCCACCTCCGGATTCAGGCTGCTGTGGGGGATGCGCGCGTCCAACAGCTCCAGCACTACGTCTACCCCGCGCACACTCTGCTCCATCACCCGCAGGGTTTTCATCATATGCCCGGGGAACCAATGGATCTGCTTATGATTGATATTCTCGCTCATGATACTGCACCAAATTCGCTGAAGGGCGTGATGCGCCACAGTACCTTGCCCAGGATGTCCCGCTCGTCCAAAAAACCGATGTCGGAAGAACGGCTGTCTTTTGATTTAGGGCGATTGTCCCCCAAAACAAACACACAACCTTCCGGGACCGTCACCGGGAACTGTACATCCAGCTGCAATGTCGTAGGCGCTGAAACATAAGGTTCGTCCAGCACTTCACCGTTGCGGATGACCACTCCTGCGGAAAAGTCAATGTCGATCACATCGCCTTCCATCCCGATGATCCGTTTGACAATCGGGTTGCCATATGCGCTGTAACCGTCCACCACCACTACATCACCCCGCCGCGGTGTATACAGCATGCTCTGCACCAGCACATGCTGTCCGCTGTAAAGTGTAGGCTCCATGGAAGATCCGCTGATGGTAATGATCCGCACAACCAGCATAAACACCAGTACGATTGCCGCCAGGGCGAACACCAGTGCATCATACCATTCAAACAGCTCTTGCGCACCGCTTCTGCGGCGGGCGGGCTCTCGTTCTTCCATTTCCGCGCGCCTCCTTTGCATAAAGTAAGAAGGGGCAATTCCCATTGCCCCTTCCGCAGCTTATCGAAGCTCTTCCTTGACCTTGGCTGCCTTGCCGGTACGGCCGCGCAGGTAGAACAGTTTCGCGCGGCGAACCTTGCCTTTGCGCACAACTTCCACCTTTTCCACAAACGGGGAATGCACGGGGAACACACGCTCCACACCAACGCCGTAGGAAGTGCGGCGCACGGTAAAGGTCTCGGAGATGCCGCCGTGCTTCTTGGCAATAACGGTTCCCTCAAAGGCCTGGATGCGCTCGCGCTCACCTTCCTTGATGCGCACGGAAACGCGCACGGTGTCACCCACGTTGAATTTCGGCGGCTCAGCTTTGAGCATGCCTTCGGTAATTGTCTTCATTGCGTCCATGATACTCTTTCCTCCATGTTTTGTGACGTTCATACTCAGGGATGCTGACAGAGGACCGCCCGTTTAATGTGTTGCCATTAACCCCACTGTTGGCACAGCGGAACAATAACGCTTAAATATGATACCACAGCCGACAGCCAATTGCAAGGCTTTTTTGCACAATCAGCGCATTTTTCCCGCTTTTGCAAACTGCGCGCCTGCTCGCTCATCCCGCCAGATGCTCCAGCAGGATCTTCAGCCCCAGGCCAACCAGGATGAACCCGCCCAGCAGCTGGGCCCGCGGGCCCAATCGCTGGCCGCAGCGCCGCCCGATGGCATGGGCCGCCAGGCAGCAGCAGCAGGTGACCACAGCGATAAAGCACACTGCCATGGCAATGTTGACCTCCAGCGCCGCCAGGCTGACACCCACCGCCAGCGCATCGATGCTTGTGGCCACCGCCTGCACCAGCATCAGCCGGAAAGTAAAACGCTTTTCTGCGCCGCAGGCTTCCGGCTCGCGCATCTCTTTCAGGGCATCGATCAGCATTTTTCCGCCGATAAATCCCAACAGTGCAAACGCCACCCAGTGGTCCACCGCAGAAATATGTCCGGCAAATACGCGCCCGGCAAAATAGCCAATCAGCGGCATCAGGCCCTGGAATATGCCGAAAGTGGCACTGGTGGCCACTGCCTGGCTGCGCGCCAATCCGGCAAAACACAGGCTGTTGGATACTGACACGGCAAAGGCATCCATGGAAAGCCCCAGTGCCAGAACGAACAGTGATACAATGTCCATATTCACTTCTCCATTCTCTTCCATTTCCCGTTTTTTCTGCCCTGCCGACACAGAGCCCATCTCCGTCCCCTCCCGAGCGGCAGCAGCAGCGCACGCAAAAAGACCCACGGGCAGCCTCTCCAAGCTGCCCGCGGGTCTTGTTTTTTAAGCAAAGCCAGATGCACGCGGCATCAGTATGTTGACTTTACACACGCCGCAGCGCGCAAACTACTCCCCCACAGGATGGTTTTTACAGTATATCAGCAATGGCAGGGCTTGTCAAGTGCTGCCGGATATGCTACATTTAAAAAAACGGGCGATGCCTGCCGCCCGCAAGGAGGTCACACCATGGAACTGGACACTTCCCTTCTGGAATGGACCCGCCGCCCCAGAGAGTATCGCGTTGAACCCGGCCGTGTGGAAATCGTTACCGACCCTCATACCGATCTGTGGCAGCGCACTTACTACCGTTTCCGCAACGACACTGCCCCGGTGCTGCAGCTGCGCACCGCACGGCCCATGTTCACTTTCCAGGTAAAGGCGGAATTCAACAGCGCCCATCGGTTCGACCAGTGCGGCATCGTCCTGTATCTCAATGCTGACAACTGGCTGAAAGCTTCCGTGGAATATGAAGACAGCCATATCCAGCATTTGGGCAGCGTGGTGACCAACCACGGCTACTCCGACTGGGCCACCACCGCCATCCCCGCCGGCGTAAACACCATGTGGTATCGGCTGAGCCGCCGAAAGGACGATTTCCGCATCGACTGCTCGGAAGACGGCGTCCATTTCAGCCAGATGCGCGTCTGCCATTTGCTGGAGGGCGGCGGTGAGGTGCGCTTCGGCGTTTACGCCTGCAGCCCGGAAGATTCCTCTTTTCGTGCCGTATTCACCCGGCTGGAACTGATGGAGTGTCAGTGGCCTGCCCACGACGGCCAGCCGCCCGATGACCTGTAATTGATGCAAGCCCGCCTTTTCGCTTCAATCGAAGCGGGATGGCGGGCTCGATTTGATTATTGACCCGGCTGCACAGGGCGCGCAGGATTGCCGCCGCCCATCAGCGGAAAGCTTTCCCCTCTCCGGTGCACAGCCCGGTGCGCAGGATGCGGATCTGCCAGGGCTGCAGTGCACTGTGCTCGCACAGCCAGGAGAGCACCAGCGCCGGATTCACCGTCAGAGTGCTGCCGGCGGGCAGTGTTACCTGCGCAGCAGCCGTCCCGTCGGGCTGCTTCGCCCAGTGCAGCGCGGGCAGATATTGCTTCAGGTCGATCTCTTTCACTTTTTTGTGTTTGCTCTTTTTTTGAACCGGCACAGTATCGGCGGCATTGTATGCCTCGGCGGCCAAACGGGCATTTTCGACAGCGCCGGCATCCGCCGTCCAGGTATAGCAAGCCGCAGCGATGCACCCCGGGTCCATACCGGCAGGTTCGATCTTCACCGCCTTGATGCCGCCGGGCAGGCAGGATGTAAGCAGGCCGCAGCCGGCGGCCCAGTCAAAGCTCTCCGCCTCGGTTTTGAAATCCAGGGATTCACATAGGCTCTCCTGCCCCAAAGCCAACGGTGCAGAAAACGTCATGTAGATATGCGGATTGAAGCCCTGGGTATACCATACCGGCAGGCCGGAACGCTTGAACGCCCGCTGCATCACCCGCTGCAGATCCAGCAGCGAAATATAGGCGGCCTCACCGGTTTTGGTGAACCACAGTCTCATGGTAGTCAAAGCAAGGCCCTCCCAACAATTGATTTGCGCCGCAGCCGGCACAGGCCCTGTTGCAGGGCTGTGTGGTGCCCGCAGCCAGCGCCCGGTTGAATTCCCGCACCAGGTATTCGTGGGTAACACCGTAGTCCAGATGGCTCCATGGCGTCACTTCGTCCATGGCAATGGTGCGGTTGGCATAAAAGGCCGGATCCAGCCCCAGATCCCGGAATGTTTCCATCCAAGTATCGAAGCGGAAATATTCCTCCCAGCCGTCGAAGCAGCATCCCCGGCGGTATGCTTCCATCAGAACCCGGCCCAGCCGCCGGTCACCCTTAGCGAACACCGCCTCCAGGAAACTGGTTTTGCTGTCATGATAGCTCACACTGATTTTCCGGCTATGCACACTGCGCAGCAAATGCTGCTGCTTTTCCCGCAGCTGTTCCATGGTATCCTGGGCGCAGAACTGGAAAGGTGTGTGCGGCTTGGGCACGAAGCAGGCCACGCTGATGGACACCTGCACCCCCTTGCCCTTGGGGTGGTCAGGGTTGGCATAATACAGATCCACTACCCGCTGGGCTGTCTCGGCGATACCTTCGATATCCGCCATGGTCTCGGTGGGCAGGCCCATCATGAAATACAGCTTTACCGCCGTGTAGCCCGCGCCAAAAGCCAACTTGGCCGTCTGCTCAATCTCTTCCCATGTGACGTTTTTGTTGATGAC
>CALXBN010000019.1 GCA_944386555.1 uncultured Ruthenibacterium sp.
CTTTCGTGCGCACGCTGTACAACCTGTTCATGGACCGCGAGGGCGAGGCGTCCGGCGTCTCCTTCTGGGTGAACTACCTGGCCGAGGGCCACACCCGGGAGGAAGTGTTCAACGGCTTTGCCGACAGCGTGGAGTTTGCCCGCATCGTGGCATCCTTCGGCGTGGAGAGCACCCCGGATGTCACCTTCCCGGGCCTGTAAGATACACACCGGCCGCCGTTCCGCCTGTGCCATCGGCAGGGCGGGACGGCGCGGCCCGCTGGACGGTTGCCTTCGGGCGGGATCTTGCCAATCCGCCCGCCCGTTGGACATATATTTTTTAAAAGCCGGACGCCCCTGGCCAAGGGCCGTCCGGCTTTTTGTGCGCACCGGGCGCCTTCGGGCGAAAATGCCTTGATTTCCCTGCGCGGCTGTGCTATACTGTATAAGCCCACTTGCGGCATCTACCCGGGCGCGGTGCACGGCGTATCCCTCGCCGGTTTACCGGCACCTGGCCCTGGGCAAATTTAAAAACAAAGAGGAGTTTGCAACATGGAAAACAAACAGGACATCATCGCTTCCGCCCGCCTGAGCGAAAACGACACCGGCAGCCCTGAGGTGCAGGTGGCGCTGCTGACTGCGCGCATCAACCACCTCACCGAGCATTTGAAAACCAATAAAAACGATCACCACAGCCGCCGCGGCCTGCTGAAAATGGTTGGCCGCCGCCGCAACCTGCTGGCCTATCTGCAGCGCAAGGATATCGAGCGCTATCGTGCGCTGATCGCCAAGCTGGGCCTGCGCAAATAATTCCGGCACAAACCGAAGGCAGACGGGCTGGGCCCCGTCTGCCTTTCGGTGTATTATTGCGGAAGGTTGTTAGCAATAAATCGAGGGCGCCTGCCCGGCCAAACGCCCTGGATTTGTTGCTAAAGCCTCCCGTAACGTGTAACAATCCATCAGTTTAAGGAGGCAAAACAATGGCACTGGAATTCGCATCCAAACGCGAGACCTTTCCCAACTACCGCAAGTTTGAGACCACCCTGGCCGGCCGGCCCTTCACGGTGGAGACCGGCAAAATGTGCGGCCTGGCCAACGGCAGCTGCATGATCGGCTACGGCGACACCCGGGTGCTGTGCAACGTCACCATGAGCGAAAAGCCCCGTGAGGGCATCGACTTCTTCCCCCTGAGCGTGGACTTTGAGGAAAAACTGTACAGCGTGGGCCGCATTCCCGGCAGCTTTATGCGCCGGGAAGGCCGCCCCGGCGAAAAGGCCATCCTCACCTCCCGCGTGGTGGACCGTCCCATCCGCCCGCTGTTCCCCAAGGACATGCGCAACGACGTGTCCGTGGTGATGACGGTGATGAGCGTGGATCAGGACTGCAGCCCTGAGATCGCCGGTATGATCGGCACCTCCATTGCCATCTCCATTTCCGATATCCCTTGGAAAGGGCCCATTGCCGGCGTGTATATGGGCCTGGTGGACGGCCAGCTGGTGGTGAACCCCACCCTGGAACAGCGGGAGAAGAGCGATTTGGCCCTGACTGTGGCCGCCAGCATGGAGAAGATCGTGATGATCGAGGCCGGCGCCAACGAGGTGGACGAACACACCATGCTGCAGGCCATCAAAATGGCCCACGGAGAGATCAAAAAGCTGATCGAATTCATCAACGGCATTGTGGCCGAGATCGGCAAGCCCAAGATCGAATTCCAGAGCATGGAGCTGGACCACGACCTGTTCGAGGCAGTGAAGGCCGAATTCCTGGACGAGTTCAAGTACGCCATGGACACCGACGACAAGAACGTGCGGGACATGCGCCTGCTGCCCATCCGTGATAAGATCGCCGAAAAATACGCCGAGCAGTGGGGCGAAGGCACCATTGAAGAGCTGATGTACAAGATGCAGAAGTTCGTGGTGCGCCGCTGGCTGCTGGACGAGGGCAAGCGCGTGGACGGCCGCGGCATCAATGAGATCCGCCCCTTGGCTGCCGAGGTGGGCCTGCTGCCCCGTGTGCACGGCAGCGGCATGTTTACCCGCGGGCAGACCCAGGTGCTTACCACCTGCACGCTGTCCAGCCTGCGGGACGCACAGATCATCGATGACATCTCCACCGAGGAGACCAAGCGCTATATGCATCATTACAACTTCCCGCCGTACTCCGTGGGCGAGGCCCGCGCGCCCCGCAGCCCCGGCCGGCGTGAGATCGGCCACGGCGCTTTGGCCGAGCGCGCCCTGCTGCCCATGATCCCCAGTGTGGAGGAATTCCCCTACGCGCTGCGCCTGGTCAGCGAGGTGCTGTCCTCCAACGGTTCCACCAGCCAGGCATCCATCTGCGGCAGCACCCTGGCGCTGATGGACGCCGGCGTGCCGATCAAGGAGCCTGTGGCCGGCATTTCCTGCGGCCTGATCACCGAGGGCGAGCGCTGGATGACCATGCTGGACATCCAGGGTGTGGAGGATTTCCACGGCGATATGGACTTCAAGGTGGGCGGCACCAAAAACGGCATCACCGCCATCCAGATGGACATCAAGGTGGACGGCCTGACCTATGAGATCATCGAGGACGCTTTCGAAAAGTGCCGCAAGGGCCGGCTGTATATCCTCAATGAGATCATGCTGCCGGTGATCCCGGCGCCCCGCCCCGAGCTGAGCCGCTATGCGCCCAAGATGCTGTCCATCAAGATCGACGTGGACAAGATCAAGGACGTGATCGGTAAAGGCGGCAAGGTGATCCAGCAGATCTGCGCCGACAACAACTGCAAGATCGACGTGGAGGAAGACGGCAGCGTATTCATCTCCGCGGTCAACCAGGAGGACGGCGAGCGCGCGCTGGCCACCATTAAAACCATTGTGGAGGATCCGGAGATCGGCGCCATTTACAAGGGCCGCGTCACCCGCCTGATGAACTTCGGGGCCTTTGTGGAAATTGCCCCGGGCAAAGAGGGCCTGGTGCACATCTCCAAGCTGGACACCAAGCGTGTGGAGCGCGTGGAGGACGTGGTTGCCGTGGGCGACGAACTGCTGGTGAAAGTGACCGAGATCGACCAGCAGGGCCGCATCAATCTTTCCCGCAAGGACGCTCTGGCCGACCTGGCCGCCAAGAAAAAGCAGTAAGGCCCGTTTCTGCGGCGTTTTCGGAGGAATCGCCGGGCAAAACCGGCTGTGCCGTATGGCAAAAAGGAGGGGCTTTTCTTATGGAAAAGTCCCTCCTTTTTTATCTGCGGCCCGCGGCGGTTCTGCTTTACAGGGGGCGGGGAATATGATACAATGGCCACATGTTGTGCAAACCCTGCCGAATAAAGGAGGCCGTTTATGACCACCCGGGAACGCTATGCCGAAAAGCGCAGAAAGCTGCAGCGCAAAATGGAGCGCCTGGACGCCGCCGAGCAGCGGGCCCTGCGCCGCGAAGAGGCCCACGACGCACGCATCGCCCGGGATCTGGCCGGTGTGCCCGGCCACTTTGCCCACGGGCTGAATTTCTACAAGCTGTTCTGGGTGTTCTTTTTGTGCTGCTTCCTGGGCGTGGTGATCGAAACAGTGTTCGTGTGGGCCACCACCGGCCGGCTGATGCAGCGCACGGGCCTGGTGTGGGGCCCCTTTAACCTGATTTACGGTGTGGGGGCGGTGCTGCTCACCGTGTGCCTGCACCCCTTCATCGGCAAAAGCGACCGGTGGATCTTCGTGGGCGGCACGGTCATCGGCGGCGCCTTTGAGTACTTCTGCAGCTGGCTGCAGGAGGCTGTGCTGGGTACCGTCAGCTGGGACTACAGTCAGATGGCGTTCAACCTGAACGGCCGCATCAACCTGCTGTACTGCCAGTTCTGGGGCGTGCTGGCCCTGGTGTGGGTAAAAGAGCTGTACCCGCGGCTCAACGGTTTCATCGAGCGGCGCGTCAGCAAAACCTACGGTGTGGCCATTACTTGGGTGCTGGTGGTGTTTATGGTGGCCAACAGCCTCACCAGCGGCCTGGCCGTGCTGCGCCAAAGCCAGCGGTACGACGGTGTGCCCGCCGCCAGCGGCTGGCAGCAGTTCTTTGACGCGCATTACCCCGACAGCCGCCTGGCGCGGATTTTCCCCAGTATGCAGCGGGTGGACGAGCCGGATGCCTGAGGAAGCGCCCGGCCCGCAGCAAAGTGTACCGGGGCATCACGTTCGGCCTGCGGGCCCGACATACAACATATGCAGGCAGGCACGGCCGCCCCGGTGGGGTGGCCGTGCTTTTTGATCCGGGCCCCTGCCGGCGGAAATTGCCCGCAAGGGCTTGACCGGTAGCTGCTACCGGAAGGTATACTGAAAATATCCCGGTGTGGTGCGCTGAAGCCGGTGCTGCCCGGCTGGGATGCACCGGCCCCTGCGTGTGCCGGGCGTGAAACCGAACCGGCCCAACCGCTCCGGCGGGGTGGAAAAGGAAGTTTCTCCGAAAAAGGTGAAGGCGGCAGAATCAGCCCGAACAGCGTGCGGCCGGGGCGCGCCCGGCGTGCTGCATGCGAGAGGGGCAGCCCGGGCAGGTTCGGCGTGCGCTCATGCCTGCGGCCTGGGTTTTTCGCTTTGAGTCCCGAAATAGAACGCCACCACCATGGTGACGATGCTCATGACAAATTCGGGCTGCAGCGCGCCGGACAGCGCCAGCGCCGCAAAGACTGTCAGCACTACCAAAGTCACAATGGTTTTCACTTTCAGCAGGGCTGCCAGATTCCGTTTCCATTCTTCCATGTCAATCCTCCTTTCCTGTGGGGGCCGGCTGTGCAATGGGCAGCCGGCGCACCCGCCGGTACAGCTCGGTGCCGGTGCCGTTTCCGCCCAGGGCATGATAAGCGGTGTACAGGCACTCGGTGTTTTCCAAATCTTCCACATCCACTTGCCCCCGGGCGATGAAGGTCCGGCACTCCCGGTACAGCCGGTCGTGCAGCAGGGCCTTGCTGGCCTGCTCCATGGCGGACAGGCGCCTGAATTTGCCCTGTGCCCATTTCCACAAAAGCCCCAGGCCGCCGGCCAGCAGGCCGCAGGCGTAGGTCATCCAGTATTTGGCAATGTGCTCCAGCATGTCACGCCTCCCCGCCCGGGCCGACGGCCAGGTATTCGCCGCCGCTGTCCCGGATGCAGGCCCAGCCGCCGGCGTCTCCCGCCGGCGCCGTCAGCAGGAACGCCCAGCCGTTCCGGGTTTGGCGCAGGGGATAGGCCCTGCCCTGTTCAAGGAAGGCCAGAGCTTCGTTGGCGTTGTCATCGCTGGCGGCAGGATAAGGGCGCAGCCGCAGGCCGGCTACCAAAGGAGTGGCGGTACAGGGTTTGCCGGCAGCGGCTGCGGGCGCATGGCCGTAAATGCCCACGGCGTTGGGGTGGCCGGTATAGGCCGCGGGGTCCAGGCCCGTGCCTGTGGCCGTGGCCCGCGCCTCGAAATGGCAGTGGGCGAAAGGCGGGTCGGCCAGAGCGGCGTTGCCCGTGCTGCCCATCACCGCCAGGGCGTCGCCGGTCTGCACCCGCTGGCCCACCGTCACCAGGTTTTCGGCGTTGTGGCAGAAATACAGGTAGTTCACCGCGTCGGGCGTCTGGTTGGCGTCCAGCTGCACACACA
>CALXBN010000020.1 GCA_944386555.1 uncultured Ruthenibacterium sp.
AACGATCAGAATATCCGTTATCTGCTGGGCCAGTTGAAAACAATCCATCTCCCCGATGTAAAAGCAATCACACTGCAAGAGGGTTTCTTCCGATATGACAATCATGTGTGGACGAAAGACTTTAATTCCCTTTTTCAACTCTATGCATTGGCGCTGGGATGTGTCTATTTCCGTGGCTTTGGACAAACAAAGGACGGGAATATTACCAGCCTGATAGATTACAACCGCTGCACCCCCACCCTCTCCCCAAAGGACCCGGCGTTCCCGGCGTGGTGGGAGGCCCACAGGGCGGAGTGGGAAGCCTGACCGTTTCACAACCGAACCTATCCAAAAAGGGTATGCCCCATCCGGAGGGCATACCCTTTTTGTCTATTTTCCCCAACGGTTTTCAATTTTGCTCGAAATCACTACCTTCCTTGAAAAGGGAGGGCGCACGCCTCTCTGCGGGGCGCCGGCGGCGCGGGGAACCGGCGCCCGGCGCCGGCCGCGAAAGCAAAAGGGTATGCCCCGGGATGGGGCATACCCTTTTTGCACTCTTTGTATCCCGGCCATTGCAGGGCCCGGAAAGGGCCGGCGCTCAAACCAGGGGCAGGCCCTGGAACCAGAAGGTAAAGCGGGTGCCGGGTTCCAGGACGCACCGGGCGTCCTCGGGCAGGGGCGTGCCCCAGCTGTCCACGCCGCCCACGCCCATCTGGCCGGCGCTGCAGCGCACCACCGTTTTGGTGGCGGCGGGCAGCGCGTAGGCCCGGCGGGCGCACTCCATCTCCTGGGGGGTGTAGGGCAGGGCGCTGAAGTCCATGCCGTCGGGGCTTTGGGCGCCGAACACCAGGCCCGTGCCGTCCGGGCCCAGCAGGGCCGCCGTGCGCACACCGGTGCGGTTGCCGCACTCCTGCGGGCGGGAATAGGCCGTCAGGTTCTCCCCCACCCTGTAGCGGTAGCGCCCCAGCAGCGCGCCGGCGCGGCGGTCCGCATAATTTTCCGCGGGGCCCAGGCCATAGTAGTCCACCCGGTCCGCCGCTTTGGGCAGGGTGAACAGCATGCCGAATTCCGGCACCTGCACCGGCCCGCTGCCGGCGTATTCCAGCGTCACCTGCACGCGGCCGTCGCCGGTCACCAGATACTGCACCGTCACCGCCCGCTGCGGGCTTCCGCCCAGCTGGTAGCTGGCCGTCACCACGGCGCCGGGTTCGTCGGCCTGGCCGGCCTCGGCGCTGCAGGCCGTGCAGGGGGCGTATTCGCCGGCAAAGCGCCAGGCGTCCATGCGCCAGGGCATGCCCCAGCCCCGGTCGTTGTCGGTGGGCGCGCGCCAGAAGTTCAGCCGCGGCGGCTCGGCCAGCAGCTCCACCCCGGCGCGCCGGTAGCTGACCAGCTGCCCCGTGCCTTTGCTGAACAGCAGGCTGAAGCCCTGGCCGGTGACGCCGTAGTTGTACCCGCCGTCCACCAGCTGCACCGGCAGCAGGCACACCGGTGCCGCGGCCTGCCGGCGCAGCACGCACTGGCCGCCGGCCACGCACCAGCCCGCCGGGGCCCAGGGGGTATCCTTTTTCAGCTGCACATAGGCCGTCACCGTGTACTCGCCCGGGCCGTCGGGTACGGCGAAGGGCAGCGGCAGGTGGGCCGTCTGCCCGGGGCTGGCCGCGGCCCGCAGCTCCCGGCTTTCCAGCAGCTTGCCCTCTTTGGCCAGTTCCACCCGCACGGCGTAGGCCGACAGGTCACTGAACAGGGTTTTGTTTTCCACCTGCACCTCGTACTTGCCCGCCGTCACCCCGAAGGGCTGGTAGCAGGCGTGCACCTCCTGCAGCTTGGGGCTGGGGGTGCGGTCGGCAAACAGCAGGCCGTCGGCGCAGAAGTTGCCGTCGTTGGGGCTGTCCATAAAGTCCCCGCCGCTGGCCAGATATTCCTCCCCCGTGGGGGCCTTGGCCAGCAGGCACTGGTCTACCCAGTCCCAGATGAAGCCCCCCTGGCAGTGGGGGTATTTGTCCGCCAGGGCGGTGTACCGGGCCAGATCGCCGCAGGAATTGCCCATGGCGTGGCTGTACTCGCACAAAATGAAGGGCTTGTCCCGGTGGGTGCGCAGCCAGGCCTCGCAGTCCTCCGGGGGAACATACATCCGGCTTTCCACGTCGCTGGTGTCGGGGCAGGTGCGGTCCTGGGCAATGCCCTCGTAGTGCACCGGGCGGGAGGGGTCCTCTTTGCGCAGGAAGGCCGCGGTGTCCCGCAGCACGGTGCCCCCGCCGGATTCGTTGCCCAGGCTCCACAGGATGATGCTGGGGTGGCTGCGGTCCCGCCGCAGCATGGCCTCGGCCCGGGCCTGCACGGCCGGCTGCCAGCGCTCGTTGTCCCCGGGCAGGGCCCGGGCCATATTGGTTTCACCCCGGGCATACTGCCAGGTGCCGTGGGTCTCCAGGTTTGCCTCGTCGATCACATACAGGCCGTACCGGTCGCACAGGTCATACCAGTAGGGGTCGTTGGGGTAATGGCTGGTGCGCACGGCGTTGATGTTGGCCCGCTTCATGGCCTTGATATCGGCCTCCATCTCTTCCCGGGTAATGGTGCGCCCGCCCCGGGCGCTCCACTCGTGGCGGTTCACGCCCCGCAGCACCAGGCGCTTGCCGTTGAGCAGCAGAATACCGTTTTCGATGGCCACGGTGCGCAGGCCCACCTGCAGGGTGGTTTGCTCCACCACCCGGCCCTGTTCGTCCAGCACCCGCAGGGCCGCAGGATACAGGTTGGGGGCCTCGGCGCTCCACAGCCGGGGCTGGGCAATCAGGGCCGACAGGCGCACCTTGCGGGTGGTGGCGGGCTGCTCGATGCACTGCTCGCCGGTGTCCAGCTGCAGTTTGCCCGCCAGCCGGCCCGACAGCGTCACGTCCACATCCACCGTGGCCTGGGAATAATCCGCCGCCAGGGCCGTGCGCACCACGGCGTCGGCAATATGCGTCTCGCCGTCAGCCAGCAGGCGCACGCTGCGCAGCAGGCCGGAAAAGCGCCACATGTCCTGATCCTCCAGCCAGCTGCCGGAGCAGAACTGAAACACCCGGGCCGACAGGCGGTTGGGCCCCTCGCCGTCCAGCATGGCGGTGAGGTCGAACTCGGCGGGGTCGGCGCTGCTCTCGCTGTAGCCGACGAACTGGCCGTTGCACCACACCGCCAGCGCGGCGCAGGCGCCGTCGAACCGCACCCGCACCGCCCGGTTTTTCCAGCCGGCCGGCAGGGTAAAGTCTTTCACATAGGTGCCCACGGCGTTTTCCCGGGGCGCCTGGCCGGGGCGCGGGGCCTCGCGGCCGTCCCAGGGCCAGGCGATGTTGCTGTACTGGGGCAGGCCCCAGCGCCCGCCTCCCTGCAGCTGGATAGCCCCTGGCACGGCGATGTCCTGCCAGTGGGATACGTCGGCATGGCGGGAGGCAAAGCCCCCGGGTGCCCCGTCCGCCGTGGGGCTCCAGGCAAATTTCCACCGGCCGTCCAGGCACAGCTCCATCGGCTGGCCCCGGCCGTCCACAAGGCCCAGGGCGGCGTGGGCCGGCAGGCGGTTCACGGCGAACACCGTGGGGTCGTCCAGCCACTTGCGGTCAAATTCCATGGGGCGCACTTCCTTTCCTTTCGGCCGCCGGCACATCGCCCTTTCCCCGCCGGAAAAGGGCCCGGCGCGCCCGGCGGCCCCGCCGCGCCGCAGCCGCGGCGCAGCACACAAACTCCTATCCTGATGGTACCACAAACGGCCCGCATTTTCAACCGGCAGCCGGGCCGGGCCCTTTTCAAAATAAGGCGCGGCCGCCTGAACTCTGCCGGTTTGACGAAACGGGGAATTCTCCGCCGCCCGCCTTGCAGGGGGCAGGCCGGTATTGTATGCTGAGGAAAGCAGCAAACATGGCCCCACGCTTGTCCCCGCCCTCTCCCCGGCAGGCCCCGCGCGCCGGCCCGGCGGGAACGGCACCGGGCAAAGCGGGGAACCCGGCCTTGTCACAGCCAGGCATCGCTTAAAAGGGTATGCCCTCCGGACGAGGGCATACCCTTTTGTCTCTATTCACCCATGAAACAGATGTGATTTTTCTGAAATCCCTGCCATCTTTGAAAAGGGAGGCCGGGCCCGCAGTGCCCCGGGCGGGATGCGGCGCCTGCCGTCAGCCGCCGGGCTGCACCAGCGCCCGGCGCAGCCCGGCGGCCCGGTGCAGATAGCAGGGCATCAGAGGCAGCGCCGCGGCGTCCAGCTGGGCCAGATACGCCCGGGCGTCGGCGGCGCGGCCGCAGCCGGCGGCCCGGCAGGCCAGCTCCAGCGTCCAGCCCGCCCACGCCTGGGGCGTGGGCGCCTCCTCGCGCCAGGCCAGGGCCAGGGCCTCCTGGGCGGGCGTCCACCGGCCCGCCGCAAAGCGCAGCTGCAGCTGGGCCGTCAGCCGCTCCAGCGCGGCACGCCGGCTGCTGCCCGGGCGGGCCGCCGCCGTCAGGGCCTGCAGGTTTTCCATCGCCTGCCGCCGGCCGGGCTCATCCCCCAGGTCGCTGCAGCACAGGGCCGCCACGTTGTACACCCGAACCCAATAGGTATGCCCCCGGCGCAGGCGCACCTGCCCCAGCAGGGCCAGGGCGTCGGCGGGGCGCCCCTCATAATACAGGGCGGTGGCAATCTCCGCCTGCAGAACGCCGCGGCTGCGGCCCAGGCGGTCCCGCAAAGCCAGGGCCTGGGCCACGGCGCGGTATTTGCCGGGCTGGCCGTCCAGCAGCGCCATGCCCGGCAGGCCGGCGTACAGCTGGCCCAGCCGGCGGCGGAAGGACAGGCTGATGGCGAGCGCCGCCCCCAGGCAGGCCAGTTCCAGCACCAGCCAATAGCGGCCCGCGCCGCCCAGCAGCCCGCCCCACACCAGTGCCGCCAGGCACAGCACTTCGCCCAGCAGGGCGGCGGCCTTCATGCGGTGCATCCGTTTCAGATAATGCCTGGCTGCGGCCGAAGCGTCCAGGTCCCGATAGGCCGAATGCATGCCCGCCAGACGGGCGGGCAGCCCGCCCGCGGCCGGCCCCTGTTCCGGCGGCCGGGCCTGTTTTCCCGCGCGTTCAATCGGTTCTTCCACGGCAATTTCCCTCCTTTTCCCCGGGGCCCGCGCCGTGCGGGCCCTTCGGGCGGCGGCGCGCGCGCAGCCAGGCCAGGATGGCCTCTTCCTTCCACAGGCACACCAGGGTGACGGCGCCGGTGACGGCGTAGGCCGCGGCGGCGGCGTGCCAGTTGCCCGCGGCAAAGCTGGCGGCGGTGAAGGTGCTGGAGAGGATGGACGGGATGCGCGCCAGCGTGCTGATGAGGAAGAAATTGCGCGGGCGCACCGGCAGAAAAGGCCCCAGATAGATCAGCCAGTCTTTGGGGGTGCCGGGGATGAAAAACAGCAGGAACAGGGCGAATTCCACATGGGCCTGGTCCCGCAGGAATTTATATTTGGCCAGTTTCTGCTCCGGCACGGCCCGGGCGCCCAGCAGGCGGGCGGCCCAGTACACCCCGGCGCTGCCGGCCAAAATGCCCGCCAGGCACAGCGCCAGGCCGCCCCAGGTGCCGTACAGCAGGCCGGCAGCCAGCTCCAGCGGTTCGCCGGGCAAAAATGCCACCACCACCTGCAGCACCTGCAGCGCGAACACGGCCCCCAGCCCCGCCGGGCCGCTGGCGCGCACCCAGCCGATGAAGGCGTCCCGCGCCCCTTCCTCGGTGAGTACCGCCCAGATCTGCCGATGGTACACGGCGGCCCCCAGGGCCAGCGCCGCCAGCACCGCCAGGGCCAGCAGGCCGGCGGCCCGGGTTTTGATGGACGGTTTCAAGGGCATCCCCCCATACAATGATGGCCGCGGCGCACCGCCGCGGCTGCTGCCCTCATTGTAGCACGCATGCCCTGTGCGCGCAAGGGCGCAATGCCCAAGCCTTTGAGGCGCTTAAGCTCCGGGGCAGGCAAAAGCGGATTTTCGCCAGGCCGGCGCCGCAGGCAAAGCGCATGATCGGGCCGCGGGTATTTTGCCTTTCAGGCGCGGCCTGCCCTGCGCCGCGTGTTGAGCCCCTCCCCGCCACAAGCAGAGGGCCGCTCATCGGGCCGCGGGCGGGCAGGCGCAGCCCGGGCTGCCGGCACGGGCCGGAAAGCCTTTGCATCCCCGCCCTCTCCCCGGAAGGCCCGGGCGATTTTAGAGGGCGGCGGAAACCGGCTGCGGCAGCCCCTCACACGGGCCCGGCGCCGCGCTGCAGGGCGCGGGCCAGGGCGGCCAGGCGGGGATAAGCATAGGGGAAGAACGCCTTGTAGGCCCCGCACAGGTAGTTTTCACCGGGGCCGGGCTCCCTGTCCCGCACGCAGCCGCCCCGGCACAGGGGGTACCACCGGCATTCCCGGCAGCCCTCGGCCAGGCGGACGCTGCGCTGGATGAAGCCCAGCTCCTGGCGGCGGCGGTCAATGTCCGCCACGGTGTCGGTGACAAAATTGCCCAGGCGCCACTGGTCCAGCATATAGAAGTCGCAGGGGTACACGCTGCCGTCGGCCTCCACCACGTACTGCATGCCGCACACGCCCAGCATACCGCAGGCCTCGGGCGGGCGGCCCTGCAGCATGCCCACCAGATTGGTAAAATACCGGTTGTACGTCAGGTGCCCGGCGGCGGCGTCGGCATACCAGCAGTCAAACAGGTCCTTCAGAAAGCGGCCGTAGGCCTCCGGCGTCAGGGAGTAGGGCCGGCCGCCCCGCTCCTGGCCCAGCGGGTCCAGGCAGGGGATGTACTGCTGGTAATCCAGGCCGTTCCTGCGGAAAAAATTGTAGGTTTTGCGGGCGCTGCGGGCCCCGGCAGCCGTAACCACCGCCAGCACGTTGAACTGCGCCCCGTGCTTTTTCAGCAGGGCAACGGCCCGCATCACCCGGGCGTGGGTCCCCTCGCCTGCGGCGTCGGGCCGGTTCTGGTCGTGCAGTTCCCGGGGGCCGTCCAGCGAGACGCCCACCAAAAAGCAGTTCTGCGCAAAAAAGGCCGCCCAGTCGTCGTCGATGGCGTAACCGTTGGTCTGGATGGCGTTCTCCACCCGCAGGCCCCGGGTATTCAGCTGTTTTTCCAGCGCCACCGCCCGGCGGAAGAAATCCAGCCCGGCGCAGGTGGGCTCGCCCCCCTGGAAGGCGATGGTCACGCGGCCCTGGGCGGCGGCCAGCACCCGGCCCAGCACGGCGGCCAGGGTTTCCTCGCTCATCAGGCCGTAGCTGGCCTGGGCGCGGTTTTGCTGCTCGTCTGCATAAAAGCAGTACCGGCAGCGCATATTGCAGATGCCCGAAGCGGGCTTGATCATCACGGTGATGGGCGGCATGGCGCGGCCTCCTTCTTCCGGGCGCGGGCCCGGTTTGTCAAGTGGTTGACAGATTTTTCCCCGCCGCTATTATACCATATTTTCAATCCCCGGCGCCAGCGCCCGGCTGCGGCCGCCCTTGTGCAATTTGCCCATTGTAACAGCGGCGCGCCCGTGCTACAATAAGGGCGACGGCCCTCCGGGGCCACGCCAGATGATTTTGCAAAGGAGAATGCAGTATGAACGTTATTTCCACAGAGAAAGCGCCCGCCGCCATCGGCCCCTATTCCCAGGCTTACGAAGCGGCCGGCCTGGTGATCACCAGCGGCCAGCTGCCTGCCGACCCCGCCACCGGCGCCCTGCCCGAGGGCATTGAGGCCCAGGCCCACCAGAGCTGCAAAAACGTGGCCGCCCTGCTGGAAGCCGCCGGCACCGGCATGGACAAAGTGGTAAAAACCACCTGCTTTTTGGCCGATATGGGCGATTTTGCCGCCTTCAACGAGGTGTACGCCCAGTATTTCACCAGCAAGCCCGCCCGCAGCTGCGTGGCGGTGAAGGCCCTGCCCAAGAACGCCCTGTGCGAGATTGAAGCCATCGCCGAGAAATAAGCGCCGAAAGCGTGCAATGCCCCTGCCGTCCTGCGGACGGCGGGGCATTTTTTCTGCGGCAGGCGGAATTGTAAAATTCCGCCTGCCTGCAGCCCGCCTCTTCCCCCCGGCCCGCCGGTGTGTTATACTGAACACAGGACTTCCCTTCCGCCCGGCCACCTCACCCACAGAAAGGATGACAGCTATGTATCAGATCAAGAATTTCACCGACAACGACGACATCCGCATTTTGGACACCAAGGGCCCGTTCACCGTCATCGAGTACATCCGTGACCTGAGCGTGACCCCCGCCAGCGCGCAGACGGCCTATTTCTGCAACGCCATGAACGTGCGCAAGCGCCAGGTGCTGTGCGACGTGGGCGCCGCGCCCATCACCCTGCAGGCCGGCGCCATGCAGTGGACGGTGGGCAACGTGAACGCCACCACCGGCCTGAAAGGCGTGGGCGACTTTTTCGGCAAGGCGCTGCGGGGCTCGGTCACCGGCGAATCGGCCATCAAGCCCGAGTACACCGGCACCGGCCTGCTGGTGCTGGAGCCCACCTATAAATACATCCTGCTGGTGGACATGGCCGATTGGAACGGCAGCATCGTGCTGGATGACGGGCTGTTCCTGGCCTGCGATTCCCGGCTGAAGCACAAAGCCGTGATGCGCAGCAATTTCTCCTCGGCCGTGGCCGGCGGCGAGGGGCTGTTCAACCTGGGCATCCAGGGCCAGAGCGGCTATGTGTGCCTGGAGTCCGAGTGCCCCTGGGAGGAGCTGATCACCGTCACCCTGGACAACGACGTGCTGAAGGTGGACGGCAATATGGCCATTGCCTGGTCCGGCAGCCTGGATTTCACCGTGGAGCGCAGCGGCAAAACCCTGATCGGCTCCGCCGCCAGCGGCGAGGGCCTGGTCAATGTGTACCGCGGCACCGGCAAGGTCCTTCTGGCCCCCGTGCGCGCCGGGGCGCATTGAGGCACACCGGCACAGAAGCCATCATTGGGGAATTTCAAAAGGGGGCTTTTTCAAAAAGCCCCCTTTTGGTTTGAAGTTTTTGAGGCGGAATTCCTCCTGTGCGCCCGGCGCGGCGGCCGCGGCGCCGGGGCCCCTGGCCAAAGGCCCGGCGCACCCGGCAAAAGGCCCCCGCCGCCCCTGCGGGCGGGCCGGCCCGGTCACAGGGCCAGATACTCCTCCAGCGTCAGCCCGCCGTCGGTGATGGCCCGGGCAGCCTCTCTGCCCACATAGCGGTAGTGCCAGGGCTCCCAGGTCACGCCGGTAACGGCCTCTTTGCCCTGGGGATAGCGCAGGATGAAGCCGTAGTCGGCGCAGTGGGCCGTCAGCCAGGCATACGCGGGGGTCTGGGCGAAATCGGCGGTGAGGTCGTTGTGGTTTGTGTACCAGTCGGCGCTGACAATATCCGCGGCCAGCCCCAGGTTGTGCTCGCTCTGGCCCGGGCGGGCCACCCACTGGGCAGCCTGGCGCTCGGCCTCGGCCCGGGGCAGGCCCTCGGCCTCAAAGGCGGCGGTTTTGCGCTCAAACAGGGCTTTCTGGCGGCCAATGGTGCGGTACGCCGACACTAAGTAGAGCGGCGTGCCGTCCCGTTCGGCGTCCCGAAGCAGGGCGTTCAGGGCATCGGCGGCGCGCATGTCAAAGGACTGCGCGTCGTAGCCGTCGATGGGCGCGGTGCGCACGGTGAAGTCCTCCGGCAGGGGGTTGTCGGCGTTTACCAGGCGCAGCATCCATGCATCGTCCCGGGCGGCGGCAGCCGCCGCCCGGGAATCGCCGCCGGTCAGGTCGCTCACCGCGTCCCCTGCACCGCTCAGCGCGCCGCTCACTGCGCCCCCGGCGCCGCTCAGTACGTCGGACACGCCCCCGCCTGCGTCGGACACTGCGTCCGACAGGCCGCCGGACATGCTGCCCGGCGAACCGGCCGAGGGCGCCGAAGATGCCGGCCGGGACGAAGAGGAGGGCGCCTGGGACGCGGCGGAAGAGGAATCGCCGCCCCAGCAGCCGGCCAGCAGGCCGGCCGCCAGACAGGCGGCGGCGGACAGTGCGATCAGTTTTTTCATGGTGCAACTCCCTTTCACAGCGCCGCACGGCGTGTCAAAGGGAACCTGCGGCCCGCCGGCGGCTATTGTAAATTGCCGGTCAGGGCCATCACCACGCTCAAAACAGCCAGGGGGGCGGTTTCACACCGCAGGATGCGCGGGCCCAGCCCCACGGGGCACAGCCCCGCGTCCAGGGCCGCGCGGGCCTCGGCTGCGGAAAAGCCCCCCTCGCTGCCGGTGACGATGGACACGGTGCGCACCTGCGCACCGCCGGAAAACCGGCTATGTAGCGGCTGGCCGCCCGCCTCATAGCAGAACAGCGCCGCATCGGCCTGCGCCGCGCGGGCCAGCATGGCGGGGTAAGCCAGGGGCAGTTCCACCGCGGGCACCGCGCCCCGGCCGGCCTGTTTGGCGGCCTCGAAGGCGATGCGGTTGTACCGGGCGTTCTTGTGCTCCTCCTTGCCGCCCTTTTTGGGCGCCGAGACGCAGAACGCACTGTAAAAGGGCACGATGCGCGCCGCGCCCAGCTCGGTGGCTTTCTGCACGATGGTCTCCAGCTTGTCGGCTTTGGGATAGCCCACATATAGGGTAACCTGCACCGACGGCTCCGATGCGCTGGGCGCAGAGGAAAGGATTTCCAGCCGGCAGCAATCGGGGTCCGGCTGGGTAATGCGGGCGTCGTAGTCGGTGCCCGCGCCGTCGCACAGGGTGACGGCCTGCCCGGCCCTCGCCCGCAGCACCCGGCACAGATGCCGGGAATCGGCCGGGGACAGCACCGCCTGGCCGTCATGGATTTCTGTTGTAAAATACCGGTGAGGCATAGCGCGCTCCTTTCGCTGTTTTTTCTTTGCGCTTTTTCTCTGCGTTTCTTCCGCGCTTCTTCCGCTTTCTTCGCTTTCTTGAAAGAAAGCTCGGCAAAGAACTTTCATCCGGGCGGCTTGTTCTGACTTCGGGGTTTGCTTGCTTTTGGGGCAGCATCTTCGTTCCAAGGCGTTCTTTTCGGCACGAAAAGAACGCCTCGGACAGAACAAACGCCTCGGACAGAGCACGCTCCCCGCAAACGCACCAATGCCCAGGCCAGAACACGCCCAGCTCAAAGTCCACCGCGCCGCCGCATCAGGCCCGCCGGCACACCAGGCACACCCAGCCGTTTTTTTCCTTCACCTGTTCAAGCGCCAGGCCGGCGCCGGCCAGTGCGGCGATCACTTCGTCCTTGCGCTCGTCGATGATGCCGCTGGCCAGGAACACCGCCTCCGGGGCCATCAGGGCAGGCACGGCGGGGGCCAGCGCCTTGATGGCATTGGCCACGATGTTGGCGCAGATGATGTCATAGGTGCCGCTGGCCTTGTCGGACAGATCGCCGATGAGCACCTGCAGCCGGTCCGAAACGCCGTTGCGGGCGGCGTTTTCGCCGGCGGTGCGCACGCACATGGGGTCGATGTCCACGCCCTCGGCCCGGGCCGCGCCCAGCTTCAGGGCCGCAATGGCCAGGATGCCGCTGCCGGTGCCGATGTCCAGCACCCGCTCGCCCCCCTTCACCCGCTCGTCCAGGGTCTCCAGGCACAGGGCGGTGGTCTCGTGGGTGCCGGTGCCGAAGGCCAGGCCGGGGTCCAGGGTGATGACGGCCCGGCCGTCTTTGTTGTCGTAGGCCTCCCAGCTGGGCACAACGGCCAGCCGGCGGCCCAGCTCCAGGGGGTGGTAGTACTGCTTCCAGCTGTTTTCCCAGTCCTCCTGGCGCACGCCGGCGGCCTGCAGGGTGTAATGGGCGCCGGCGGCGGTCAGCCGGCTGTGCAGCAGCCGGGCAATCTCGGCGGCGCTGTCGTCCGGGGAGACATACAGGTGCACTGCCACGGTGGTGCGGTCCCTCGCCAGCAGGCCGGGTTCGATCAAATCCACATGGGCGATGGCCTGCACCTGGTCCTCCAGGTCGCGGTAGTCCTCGATGTAAATGCCCCCGCCGGCAATGCCGGTGGCAATGGCCTCGGCGGTGTCCGCCTCTTCGGCGGGCACAATGATCTTCAAATCAGTCCAGTCCATCATTTTTCTCCTTTGTCTTGCCGGGATGGCGGCGCCCGGCCCCGGCGGGCGCCGGCCTCAGCCTTTTTTCGGCATATGCTCTTTGCGCCAGGCTGCCACGGCCTCATATTTCTGCTTGAAGCGCACCTCGGCGCCGGCCTCGGTGGGCCGGTAATACCGGGTGCCGGCCAGGCTGGGGGGCAGGCACTCCATGGCGGCTATTTTGTCTTCGGTGTCGTGGGCGTACACGTAGCCCTCGCCGTAGTGCAAATCCGCCATCAGCTTCGTGGGCGCATTGCGGATCACCAGGGGCACCGGCTCGTCCAGCATGGTCAGGGCGTCCTTCTTGGCGTGCTCGTAGGCGCGGTACAAAGCGTTGCTGCGGGGCGCCAGGGACAGGTACACCACCGCCTGGGTGAGGGCCAGGGCGCACTCGGGCATGCCCAGGAAATGGCACGCCTGGTAGGCTGCCACGCACTGCTCCAGGGCCCGGGGGTCCGCCAGGCCCACGTCCTCGCTGGCGAAGCGGATCAGCCTGCGGGCCACGTACAGCGGGTCCTCGCCGGCCTCCAGCATCCGCGCCAGCCAGTACACCGCGGCGTCGGGGTCGGAATTGCGCATGGATTTGTGCAGCGCGCTGATCAGGTTGTAGTGCTCCTCGCCGGATTTGTCGTACAAAAGGGACTTGCGGCTGGTGCACTGCTCCAGCAATGCCTTGTCCACACGGATCACCCCGTCCTCGCCCCTGGGGGCGTTCAGCACGGCCATCTCCAGGGTGTTCAGGGCAGTGCGCGCGTCGCCGTTTGCAAACCGGGCGATCATGCCGATCAGCTCGTCGGCAATGTCCACCTTCTGCATACCGAAGCCCCGCTTATCCGTCACGGCCCGGCGCAGCAGGCCCGCCAGCTCCTCCGGCGAGAGGGCCTGCAGCACGAACACCTTGCACCGGCTGAGCAGGGCGGCGTTGATCTCAAAGGACGGGTTTTCGGTGGTGGCGCCAATGAGCACGATGCTGCCCTTTTCCACATAGGGCAGGAAGGCGTCCTGCTGGGTGCGGTTGAACCGGTGGATCTCGTCCACGAACAGGATGGTTTTCTGGCCGAAGGCCCGGGCATCCTCGGCCCTTTGCATCACGGCCTTGATCTCCTTGATGCCGCTGGTGACGGCGGAGAAATCAATGAACTCGGCTTTCGTCTGCCGGGCGATGATGCGCGCCAGGGTGGTTTTGCCCACCCCCGGCGGGCCCCAGAAGATCATGCTGGGCACGGTGTCGGCGTCGATGAGGCTGCGCAGCACCCTGCCCGGGCCCACCAGCTGCTGCTGGCCGCAGAACTCCGCCAGCGTGCGCGGGCGCATGCGGCTGGCCAGGGGCTGGCTGAGGGGCGAGGGGGAAAACAGGGTCTGCTGTTCGGGTGCGGCCATGGCGGGCCTCCTTTCCGCGGCGCAGGCCGCAGGCCGCGGCGGCCCGCTGCCTGCGCCTTTGCCATTCCTGCGCCTTTATGATACCACACCCGCCCGCCGGGCACAAGGCGGGGCGCCGGGCCCGCGGGCTTGTAAATTTCCGCAAAAGGGGGGCGTTTTCGTTGAAAAGCGGGGAAAGGTATAGTATACTGTATATTGATTTTATCCGCTGGAGGGATTTTGCATGAATATCGCAGTGGCGGGCACCGGCTACGTGGGCCTGGTGACGGGTGTGTGCCTGGCCGAAAAGGGCCATCAGGTAACCTGCGTGGACGTGGATGAAGCCAAAGTGGCCAAGATGCAGGCAGGCCGCTCGCCCATCTACGAGCCCGGCCTGGAAGAGCTGATGCGGGCCAACGCCGCCCGCCTGGCCTTCACCACCGACTGGGCCGCCGCTTACAAGGACGCCCAGGTGATTTTCATCGGCGTGGGCACGCCGGAGAAAAAGGATGGCAGCGCCAACCTGAAATACGTGTACAATGTGGCCCGGCAGATTGCCGACAGCGTGCGCAGCGAGTGCGTGGTGGTGGTGAAGAGCACCGTGCCCATCGGCACCAACGACAAGGTGGAGAAGTTCCTGCGCGAGCGCGCCCGGGGCGTGCGGCTGCACGTGGCCTCCAACCCCGAGTTCCTGGCCCAGGGCACCGCCGTGCGGGACACCCTTCAGCCCAGCCGCATCGTGCTGGGGGTGGAGGACGCCTTCAGCGAACAGGCCCTGCGGGCCGTGTACGAGGGCTTCGACGCGCCGGTGCTGGTGATGAACCGCCGCAGCGCCGAGATGGTGAAGTACGCTTCCAACGATTTTCTGGCCCTGAAGATCAGCTATGTAAACGAGATTGCCAACCTGTGCGAGAGCGTGGGCGCCGACATCGAGGATGTCACCGCCGGCATGGGCTACGACGGGCGCATCGGCAGCCGTTTCCTGCGGGCGGGCATCGGCTACGGCGGCAGCTGTTTCCCCAAGGACACCAAGGCGCTGTCCTGGCTGGCCAATTTCAACGACACCGAGATCAAAACCGTGCGCGCCGCCATTGAGGTGAACGAAAACCAGAAGCTGAAGCTTCTGAAAAAGGCGAAGAAATATTTCCCCGACGGCTTCGACGGGGTGAAGGTGGCCATGCTGGGGCTGACCTTCAAGCCCGGCACGGACGATTTGCGCGAGGCCGCCAGCCTGGTGAACGCCGCCATCCTGCTGGAGGACGGCGCCCGGCTGCAGGCGTGGGACCCGGTGGGCACGGAAAACTACAAACGCTTTTACCCGGACCAGATCACCTACTGCGACACCATCCAGCAGGCCATCACCGGGGCGGACGTGTGCTTCATCTTCACCGAATGGGAGGAGATCTGCCGGCTTTCGCCCAAGGTGTACCGCCAGCTGATGAACAAGCCCATCGTGCTGGACGGGCGCAACTGCTACAGCCTGCCGGCCTGCGAGGAGGCGGGCATCACCTATATCAGCGTAGGCCGCCGGCCCGTTGAGGCCGGGCAGTGAGGCCTGCGCGCCCGATCAAATAACCTGAAAAAGAGGATGGTCCATCTTGAAGCTCATCATTCAGATCCCCTGCTATAATGAGGAAAAGACCCTGGGCGTCACCATCGCCGACCTGCCCCGCCATATCGACGGGGTGGATCAAATCGAGTACCTGATCATCAACGACGGCTCGGCCGACGCCACCGTGGCCGAGGCCCGGCGCCTGGGCGTACACCATGTGGTCAGCTTCAAAAACAACCGGGGCCTGGCCCACGGGTTCATGGCCGGGCTGGACGCCTGCCTGCACCTGGGGGCGGATATCATTGTGAACACCGATGCCGACAACCAGTACAACGGCGCGGACATTGAAAAGCTGGTGCGCCCGATCCTGGACGGCCGGGCCGACATGGTCATCGGCGAAAGGCCCATCGACGAAACCGCCCACTTCAGCCCCGCCAAAAAAATGTTCCAGCACCTGGGCAGCTGGGTGGTGCGCAAGGCCAGCGGCACGTCCATCCCCGACGCGCCCTCGGGCTTCCGGGCCTACAGCCGGGAGGCCGCGCTGCGCATCAACGTCACCAACGAATATACCTATACCCTGGAGACCATCATCCAGGCCGGCCGCAGCAAAATGGCCATCACCTCGGTGCCCATCCGCACCAACCCCGAGCTGCGCAAAAGCCGCCTGTTCAAAAGCATGTGGGGTTACATGAAGCGCTCGGCCAGCGTCATCGTGCGCAGCTATGCCATGTACAAGCCGCTGAAATTTTTCGGCACCATCGGCGCGGTGATCTTTGCCGCGGGCCTGGTGCCGGGCATCCGCTTCCTGGTGTACATGGCCATGGGCGATTCCGCCGGCCATGTGCAAAGCCTGATCCTGACGGCCATCCTGCTGATGCTGGGCTTCATGGTGTTCATGCTGGGCGTGATGGGCGACCTGATCAGCAAAAACCGCAAGCTGCTGGAGGACATCCAGTACCGCACCCGCAAAATGGAGGTGGAGCGCTGCAAGCCCGCCTTCCTGCTGGACGAACCCGCCGGCGGGCCGGACGCCCCAACGGGCGCCGGCCGGCAGCAAAAGGCGCCGGCGGGCCGGTGAAAACGCAGAAAAGGCGCGGCGGCCTGCCAGGCCGCCGCGCCTTTTCTGCGCCCGCGCGGGGCGCGTCACACATTGCGGTGTTCGCCGTAATAGCATTTCCCCTCGGTAAGCACCCGTTTGTAGCCGCAGCCCAGGGCCTGGGCGGCATCGGGGTTCACACAGCGGCCTGCGTCGGAACAGGCCAGGTACCGGTGGCAGCAATCGAAGGTTTTGGGGAATTGGGCGGCCAGGCGGCCGGCCAGGGCCTGCAGCACCGGGGCCAGGGCCCGGGCGGGGTCTGCACCTTCGGGCAGGTCCAGGCGGGTTTTGTCCCGGCCGCGGTGCACGCAGGCCGCCGGGTAATCCGCCGGCACCGGCCCTTCGTCCGCGCCGGGGTACTCCAGCCCCGGCCGCTTGCCCGCATACAGCCGGCACAGCAGGGCGCTGCCCACCAGCACCGAGGCATAGCTTTTGGCCCCCCGCAGGCGCAGCAGGCTGCGGGGCAGCTGCCAGCGGTCCATGGCGGCGCACAGTGCCGGCTGCAGCGCGTCGTACAGCGCCTGTTCGCCGGGGGTGCCCGGGGCGGGGCGTTCGGTCTGGGTCATGTTCGTCTCCTCCTTCCGTGTGCGGGCGGCGCTCAGCCGCCGGCCAGCGCCTCCATCGTCAGCTGGGCGGGGGCGCCGCCGGCCGCGTCACCGGCCCGGGGGGCGGCATCTCTCCGGCGGGGGCGGTCCGGCGGTGTGTAGGCCGCGGCCTGCATCTCCTTCAAATGGTCGCTGTCCAGGGCGATCAGCCGCCCGTCCGCCCGTACCCAGGCCACCAGCCAGTCGCCGTCGGCGCTGCGGTCCTCAAAGCCCAGCAGGCTGCAGGGCACGGGCCCGCCGCTGGACAGCCCGTTGTACACCAGGGCACGGGGTTCGGCCGCCGTCAGGGGGCACAGGCCCAGGGCCTTGTGGGCGTACAGCCAGTCCTCCGGCGTCCCCGGCGCCCTGCAGTGCACGGTGCGCGCGCCGTCCGTCAGCACGGCGTCCCCGGCATTTTCCACAATGCGCCGCAGCACGCCCTGCTGCAGCGCCCGGTACAGCGCCAGGGTGGCCTGCACGTCCCCCAGGGCGTCGTGGGCCTGGAACCGGATGCCGAACAGCCCCGCCGCCGTGGACAGCCGCCGCTTCTGGCCGCCGAAGGCCCGGGCGAACAGCTCCATGGGGTCGGCCCAGCGGAAGGCGCCCGGGTCGATGCCGGCGGCCCGCAAAAAGCCCTGCTCAAAGGCGGCATTGTAGGCCAGCACCCGTTTCGCGCCGGCCAGCAGCTCCTGCACCCGGGGGGCAAAGTGGGCGAAGGCAGGCTTGCCGGCCACCATGGCCGGGGTGATGCCGTTCACCCGCTGGGCGCCGGCCCAATCCCCCACGCGCTGGGGGCGGCACAGCTCGTTGAGCAGCACCTGCCCCCTGCCGTCGATCACCGCCACCTGCAGGATCTCGTCGGCAGCGGGGTCCACACCCGTGGTTTCAAAATCGATCACCGCCAGTTCCATCATGGCGTTTTCCCTCCTTGGGTGCCGCAAGGGGCGCTTTGTTCTGTGCCGGCGGCCGGCCCCGCCTGCCTTTGGGCCGCCGCGGCGTCCGGCCCGGCGGCCCAGGCAGCGCACAGGGCCTCTTTCTCCGGGCGGGACAGGCGCTTCAGCGCCGCCTCCCGGCGCATGGCGGCGCTGCGGGAGGGGCATGCCTCCCGGTAGGCCAGGGCCACGGGCCGGCGGCTGCGGGTATAGCGCGCGCCGCGCCCGGCATTGTGGGCGGCGGTGCGCCGTGCCGTGTCTGTCGTCCACCCGGCGTACAGCGTGCCGTCGGCACAGCGCACCAGATAGGCCCAGCCGGCCGGGGCGCTCACGTCTCGTCCCGGGCCCATTCCTGGGCGGCGCGGCAGGCGGCCACGGCGTCGTCCAGGGTGCCGGTTGTCACCATAAAGCGCCCGGTGTGGCAAAAGCGCAGCGTCTCAATGCCCGAGAGCGCCGGCAGCACCTCCTCCGGCGCGCCGGCCCAGGGGGCGGGAAAGGGCACCCGCAGCTCCTGCGTGCCGAAGGCGCGGGGGATGGTTTGGGCGCAGTAGCCGCCCCGCTGGGACGGGAAGATGACAAAATTGGCCCGGCTGGGGATCAGCTGCTGCTTCCAGGGCGCGTAGCGGCCCATGATCACGATGCCGTCCCGTGCCTTGGCCAGTGCGGCGCTCACCTCCTCGGCGGCGCGCTGCACGGCAAAAAACACCTCGAATTTCTTTTCCAGCACGCCCAGTGCGAAGGCCACGGCCTCGTCAAAGCACTGGTTTTCGTCCCGGGGCTGGTCCCACAGGGGGTTATAGGCGGCAATGATGCTGGCGATCTGGTTGCCGCAGCCGGTGTTGTCGTCCTGGTCCAGCGGCTGGATGAAGCCCTCGTCGAAGCGCTTGGCGTCCCGCTTGCCCAGCAGCTCGGCGCCCACGCGGCGCCACAGCAGGCCGAAGGAGGCGTAAGGCACGCCGTTGTCCCGCACGGGGCTGCCCTTCTGGTGGTGGTCGAACTCGCCGCCGCCGATGTCGAACACGATGCCGTCAAAATCCGCCGGCACCTGGTAGCCCCGCTGGAAGGTGATGGCAGGGTTCAGGTACCGCAGCAGCGCCGCGCTGAACACGTCGTCGGCGTGGAATTTGCCGGCATGGGTAAAGCCCCGGCCGGGGATGGTCATGGAAACTGTGGGGGTGCGCAAGAATCAACACTGCCTTTCCGACATATCAATAAAAAGGGCCTGGCCGCCCCGTGCGGGGCGCCGGGCCCGCAGGCCGCCGGCGCGGCGCGCCGGTGCGGCCATGAATAGTTTACCACAACCGGCGGCGTTTGGGTAGAGTTTTTACACGTTGCCGCCGCGCAAAGCCCGGCGAGATATGGTATACTGGACTGAGACCGAGCCCGGCGGGCGCATGCCCCGCCCCGGGCCCA
>CALXBN010000021.1 GCA_944386555.1 uncultured Ruthenibacterium sp.
GTCAATGGCATACTGCTCACCATGGCAGACGCCACCAACCAGAGCAAGGCTGTCGAGCAGGCGCTGCACATGGACTATCCCGGTGTAGTCTACAACACTGTGATCCCCCGTCTTGTGGAGGCGGCAGACAGCACAGCCCAGGGCCATAGCTGCGTTGCCATGGCAAAGAGCCGGGTCGGGCAGCGATACATGGAGCTGGCCGGTGAAGTGATGGACCGGGAGGGCAAGTGAAATGGCAGGAAAAAACTTCAATTTCAGCAAAAGCGCCCGGACCGCCGGAACAGGCTTCCAGGCGCAGTCCACGGTTCTTTCTTTGTTGAGCGGTGCGGGCGGCCAGGCGCAATACCAAATCGTCGCGCTGGATCTGCTGGACGCTTGCCCCTTGCAGCCCAGGTTTTACAGCGTCAACAAGGAAAAAATGCAATCGCTGGCGGACAGCATCCGGCTGAAAGGTGTCCTTCAGCCCATCGTGCTGCGCACCAAGCCGAATGGCCGATACGAGATCCTGGCTGGGCATTGCCGCACGGAGGCCAGCCGCATGGCAGGCAAAGAGACCATTCCGGCGATGGTCTATCAACAGCTGGATGACGCCTCGGCGGAGTACATCTTCCATGTCACCAATCTGGAGGATGGACACGATTTGCCGCCCAGCGAGCGGGCCAGAGGGTATGCAGCGGTGGCGAAACTGCTGGCAGAAAAGGGTCTGCCCAACGGGCAAAGCACGGTCGGCGTTGCGAAAGAGACCGGCGTGGACGTCCGCACTGTGCAGCGGTACAACCGGCTGGCCCAACTGGATGCAGGGCTGCTGGAAAAAGTGGACGCTGGGCAAGTGTCGGTGAGGGCCGGCGCACAGTTGTCCTACCTGCCGGAAAAACAGCAGGCGAAGGTGGCGCAGAAGTTGGAGAATGGCGGTACGATCACAGAAGAGGAGGCGGTAGCCATGCGGCGCAAAGCGAAGCAGAACATCCGGCCGGCCACCATCAAAAAACTGGATTTTGCACCTTTCGCCAAGTTTTTTCCGCCAGACGCAACAAAGAAAGAAGTGGAGCAACGCATTTTGGAGGCGTTGGCTCTGTGGGAGGCGCAACAGCGATGAGAGTTACCATCAAAAACTTTAAACTGGCCGGACCCGCAGCGGGAACGCTGCGGGCCACTGCCGATGTGCAGCTGACACATAGTAATGGCAAAAAGCTGTTGACCATCCGGGAGGCAAAAGTGATCGAGGGTAAAGAAGGGCTGTTTGTATCTCTGCCGTCGATCAAAAGGGGAGAGCGGTATCTTCACCTGATCGTAGTGGAAGACCCGGAACTCGAAAATAAAATCAAAACTTCGCTGCTCGGGCATTATGTACTGAGCGCGGATAAGAAAGGCGGCAAGAGACAATGAAACGGATCGTGATCATAGCCCTCGCTTTTCTTCTGCTTGTTGGCTGTGCTGATGTAGCTGTGCAACCAGAAGAACCTGTCAGTGTATCGAATGAGGCAGCGGAGCAGCTGCAAGCACCCGCAGATCCGCGTTTGGCAGAAGCCCAGGCAGAAAACCCGGATACCGTTGCATGGCTGACCGTGCCGGGTACCAATATCGATGGCCCGGTACAGCAGGCGGAGGACAATGAATATTACCTGCGCCGAAACGAATTGGGCGAGCCAAGCCACGACGGTTGCTTTTTTGCCGATTATGAATGCAACCTGTCTGGCGATGCTCTGAGCACAAACACGATCATCTACGGGCACACCTTCACAGCTCCTGGTCAGGATCCCAACCTTGGTTTCGGTCAGCTCAATGCTTTCCTGGACGCTGAATTTGCGGCTGCGAACACACAGATTTTTCTTTCTGTTGCGGAGCGGCAATACACGTTTGAAATCAAAAGCGCGGGCGTCGCCAGTGCGGAGCAGGACGGAGTGTGTATCCTGGCATCACCCGGCTGGGCGCAGCAGCAGGAACTGGTGCGCCTTGCCAATGAGCGCAATGTGATTGAAAATCGGGCCTTGGAGGCAGTGGGTGGTCAAAAGTTGCTCACCCTCTCCACCTGTACAGATAAAAACGAAGAGCGACTGTTGATTGTTGCCGAACTCGTTTTGCCGGAGTGAGGAGGAATAGGCGGTGGAACAGGCGGAAATGATGCAGGTGCTGTTCGCAAAAATGTCGGCGGAACAAGGCGGTTATCGAAAGTGGCTTGTAAGCCTGCCGCCAGAAGAAATCCTGGAGCATGCGTATGAGTATACGGTCCGCGAAGCAGCACTGTCGCTGATGGGAAAGGTGGAATTGAGCAAAGGACAAATAACCGCACTCTTTGCAACGAAAACACCCTTGACGGGTATCTGCGATGAGTTCTTTAGCCGCGACATTGACTATGAAATCGAGTTGACGGACTGCATTGAGGTTTTTGCGAACGATGCGGCACATCAGTACGAGAGAGTCAAGAAGGCTGCCGCACAGCTGGAATTTTGGAATGGTGCGATCAATGGTCTCCCGTAAAAACCGCATAACGAAGCCCAAAACAGGCACGATGGTATGTTGCCCCTCGGTGCGCTTAATGGGAAAAGAGAGGAGCATGGAATTTGAAAAAGAAACTTCAAGAATGGAAAAAGGCATGCGATGCAGGAAATGGATCGGAATGGCTTGACCAGCAGCCAGCAGAAATCCGTGAAGCAATCCGAGCTACCGAAGATTACCAGGACTGGTTGTTTCTTGAGATAGAAAAGGCCGACGCCCACAGCTGCTGGGATCACCTCATCCCATACGATTCCGACTATTTATCATGTGCCGAATGTGGAGCACTGGTTCCCCGCTCTGGCAACTATGACTAAAAGTGAGGCTTGACGCCTGTGTGCCCGGGCTGGAGCCGTGAGCGCAGATACGACCGTCGGTCGTACCCCAAAAACCGCATAACAAAGCCAAAAACCAGGCATGACCGCTGGTCGTGCCTCTGTAAAAAAGGGGAAAACAATGGAGCGAATTACTTGTGCAGAATTGATGGGGTATCTTGAAAAAGAACCCGAAAAAGTAATGGTTTTGGACATCGAGACAACAGGATTTTATGCACCAGCGGACGAGGTGCTGTCTTTGGCGATCATTGATGGAACGGGGGAAACGCTGTTCTACGATAGTTTTAAGCCGGAGCACAACACGGCTTGGCCGGAGGCCCAGGCTGTGAATGGGATCTCGCCGGACGATGTGGCCGATAGTCCGATTTTTGCCGAAGAGACAGAGTATATCAACTTGCTCCTGGCTAAGGCAGAAGTAATCGTCGGATACAACCAGGAGGGATTTGATTTGCCCTTTCTGGCACACTTTGGTGTTTGTCCCCCGGAAGAAGTGAAGCTGGCTGATGTGATGATGGACTACGCAGAAATCCACGGCGAATGGGACACAAAACACCAGGACTGGAAATGGCAGAAGTTGACTGCCTGTGCGGCCCATTATAACTATCAATACCATGCACACGACAGCCTGAAAGATGCCGAAGCGACGTTGTTCTGTGCTCGCAAATGTGCGGAGGAACAACTCCAAAAGCGGGCCGCTTATAGACTGCTTGAAAGTGGAAAAACAATCTATATTCAGGCTTGTGATGGCGGCTACGACTACACCATTTATGACTTGGATGATAAAGCGGTGGACGGAGGGCGGCTGGATAATGTAAAATATACCCTACTCGATGCTCGCAATGAGCTTTTGGTGGAATTGGGCGAGATGGAGAGTGTGTATACTTACACAGGCGATGCTCTTGACGAGTATCTGGATAAGGTGGCTGAAGCAGAACAAAAAAAGGAAATGCAGGTACTGATTGTCCGGCCTGGGGAATATGCCGAGAGGGTCAAAATAGACGGGTCGCTCAAGTCCATGCAGGACATCGTAGAGGGCATGATCGAAGTGGTATATCCGTGGGAGGAGCGGGTCGCGCTCGTGTGCAACGACGAGGGGCTGCTGGAGGGCTTGCCGCTGAATCGGTATGTGCCGGAAATGGGCCAGCCGATCGCCGGTACTTTCTTTGTGTGCGGATTTTCAGACGACCAGCTGACCGGCCTCACCGACGAGCAGCTGGCGCGCTTCGGCCGAATGTTTCATAACCCGCAGCAGTTCCTCTTCAACGAGAACAAAGAATTATACGCTGTAATGGACTGCGTACCGACCGAGCCTATGGAGGAGCCGTAAAATGAGTATAGTTGCAAATGAAGTGCTTATGGCACTAAGCATTATAATTTTGATGCTTTTCGCAGGTGTATTTGGGCTATGGCTTTTTGTGTGCTTTCTTTCTTACCTGAGCGATTGTGGAGAAAGAAGAGGCGTATTTACCCAAACGGTGATAGGGATAATCGCCAGCGCGGCTTTTATCACATTTTTGCTGACAATTTTGCTGACAATAATAGGGTTTGTTTTTCCTTGACCGCCCACCAGGCATGGGATACAATAATCTAAAAGGGGGGCGCGTGTGTATGAACCTGTTGGCACAGCTTTTGGAAGAAAAAAACGCCCACCGCAAGGGAGGGCTGTATCACCAGACACAGATCCTGTTCGCATACAACTCCAATCGCATTGAAGGCAGCAGGCTCACCCACGAGCAGACGCGCTTCATCTATGAAACAAACACGTTTCTGCCCGATGGGGACACCCCCATCCGCACGGACGATGTAATTGAAACGATCAACCATTTCCAGGCGTTCGACTATATGCTGGAAGTCGCCGGGCAGCCCCTATCCGAAGCGATCGTCAAGGAACTGCACCGCTTGCTGAAAAGGGGGACGTCAGATGAGCGCGACCCCCGGTTTCGGGTCGGTGACTACAAGGCCCTGCCCAATATGATCGGGGAAACGGTGTATACTGCGGCTCCAAAGGAAGTGTCTGCCCAAATGCAGGAGCTGCTGCGGGCATATCAGACTAAAACTTCTGTGAAGGAGCGGGACGTGATTGACTTTCACTATCATTTTGAGAAGATCCACCCCTTCCAGGACGGCAATGGCCGGGTCGGCCGTTTGATCATGTTCAAGGAGTGCCTGGCTCATGGGCTGGTGCCTTTTGTGATCGACAGCGACCACAAGCTGTTCTACTATCGCGGCCTGCGGGAATATCCCCAGGAGCCAGGGTATCTGGTGGACGCCTGCTTGTCGGCACAGGATAATTACCGGCAGCTGATCGCATACTTCCAGCAGCCGCCTTTGGAGCCGTAACAACAAGAGAAGGGGAGGACGCAAATGAAAGTCTATACGATCATCGGGGGCGTGAATGGCACAGGAAAATCAAGCCTCACAGGTATGCTTCGCACGGAACGGACGGACCTGGGAATTGTCGTTGACCCTGATCGGTGTACTGTGCTTTGCAATGGGGATGAATACGAAGGCGGAAAACTGGCTGTGTCGCAAATTGAGGCAGCATTGGATGAGGGCGTCAACTTCACACAGGAAACTACCTTGTCTGGCGGTTATCCCAAACGGCTGTGCAGTCGGGCGAAAGAGGCTGGATATTATATCCGCTTATACTATGTCGGACTGGATACGTTGGAAGAGAGCCTGTCCCGCATAGAAAATCGTGTCGCCCATGGTGGACACAATATCCCGGAAAAGGATGTGCGTGGCCGGTTTGCGCATCGTTTCCAGGACGTTGGAAAGATTTTGCCATACTGCGATGAAGCAAAGTTTTTCGACAACGACAACGGATTTATTCTCGTTGCAGAATATAGAAACGGGCAGCTGTATCCTGTTGGTAATCACGCGCCAAGATGGCTGCAAGAGCTACACCAGCAGCTTTACCCATATCAGCTTGGGCTGGAACCGTAACAGGTACGACCGTCGGTCGCACCCGAAAAACCGCATAACCAAGCCAAAAACGAGGTGCGACCGACGGTCGTACCTCGTTTTTGGCGTCCTGTTTCAGCGGTCACAGGTTCGAAACAGAGGTGTGCGAAGCCGGTTTGCTCTTTATGGCATGAAATGGTACAATAAACAATAATGGGTTTCTGGGATGTGTTGGCAAACAGGAAGCCTTGTTGGAGGTGGGCGGTGTGAAACATCATTGGATTAGGGACGACATCGAAATTTCCTTCCCTCTGCCTAAATTTGTACAGGAGCTTGTGCGAGAGCTGGAGGCGTTGGACGAAGCCGGCGATTATGCCTACGAAGGATGTGCTGATGCATTGGACGTGGGTATCAAGGAAGCCGTAAGACGCGGTGAGATGACACAAAAACAGTGGGATTTGATCAGTGCAAAATATATTGAGGTGATGTGATGGAGATTTTACGATTGGACGAGTGCCCTCTGAGCGACAGGAACAGCACCTACTATGGTATGGCCGGACAAAAAGAGGGCATCTTGATCCAAGGGGAACGTTGGCTTGTAAAATACCCCAAAAGCACAGCGGGGCTGGAGGGTGATTTGGTATCCTATTCAACAGCTCCGCTCTCAGAATACATTGGCAGCCATGTTTATGCAATTTTGGGGTATCCGGTGCACGACACGGCTTTAGGTCTGCGCAACGGAAAACTTGTTGTTGCCTGCAAGGACTTTTGCGATACTCCCGGACAACTGGTTGAGTTTCGCGGTTTCAAGAACGTCTACGACCAACAGTTGGAGAGAATTCTGGAAGAAGACCTCCCGTCCACAGGAAGTGAGCATTTTGTGGAGCTACCAGAAATCCTGATACACCTGCAATACAATCCGACGGTAAATCGTGTGCCTGGGGTGACAGAACGGTTTTGGGATTGTGCAATCATCGACGGCTTCATCAATAACAATGACCGAAACAACGGCAACTGGGGCTTCTTGCGGACGGCGGAGGGTTATCGATTGGCGCCAGTGTATGATAACGGTGCGGCTTTTTCCAACAAAGCGACGGAGGAAACCTTAAAAAAACGGCTCCAGAGCCGTCAAACCGCAGAGGCAAGTGCTTTGAATGGCACAACGATCTATTCGAGTGGCGGCAAAAACATTACATTCCGAAACCTGCTGAAAGTGAGCTTGCAAAATCCCGATTTTCGTGCTGCGGTCAAGCGCAACGTTCCTCTTGTGCAACAGTGCATGCCCCAAATCCGCACGTTCATGGAGCGAATCCCGGAATCGGCGGAGAAGATCCCAGTGTGCTCTTCGGTGCGCAAGGCGGTGTATATGCAGGATATGGAATTGCGGCTGGAAAAGCTCTTGCTCCCCACACTGGAGCAGGTCATTGCGCTGGAAGCGCAGCAAGAGCGGTGGAGTGGTCTATCTCCATTCGGTATGGATCGGTGACCGACAGGTACGACCGTCGGTCGCACCCGAAAAACCGCATAACCAAGCCAAAAACGAGGTGCGACCGGCGGTCGCACCTCGTTTTTTATACCCTTTTCGGCCCGTGTCGGCGGGCTTTTCTTTTATAAACCTTTTTATCGTACAAGAAATGTGATAAGATGGACTTGAAATCCAAGGAGGAGAATACCATGAAAAAGAGAACGCTGATTTTTCTTTCTGTTGCGGCAGCCCTTGCGCTGGCCCTTTGCGCCTGCGGCGGGGCGAAGCTGCCCAGCTTCGCCCTGGCGGGCCATGCCCCGACGGAGCTGGTGGTGGGCGGCAGCGACACGCTGACGCCGATCTTCAGCTACGAAGGCGAAGCGCCCTCCGAAGGGCCAGCGGTAACGTATGAAAGCGCCGATGAGGCGGTGGCCACCGTGGACGGAAGCGGCACCGTGACCGGCGTGGCGGTGGGCGAGACCACCATCACCGCCACGGTGGGCGAGATGAGCGCCACCCGGGCGGTGGTGGTGAACATTGCCACCGAGAGCCTGACGGTGGAGGAGATGAGCCTGCACCTGGCGGACGGTGCGGCCCAGGCCGTGGTGGCCGTGGAGCCTGCGGAACTGGCGGGCCAGCTGACCTTCAAGACCGGCGATGAGGCCATTGCCACCGTGGACGAGGCCGGCAATGTGACCCCGGTGAAGGAGGGCCACACCAGCCTGCTGGTGCTCGCGCCGGACGGCACCCGCGCCAAGGCGATGGTGACGGTGTGGAGCGGCCCGAAGGAACTGACCCTCACCGCCGAAAAGACCCAGGTGACTAAGGGCGGCACCGTGGCCGTCACCGCCGCCGATGAGACCGGCGCGGCGGTGGACGCCGCCACCCTCACCTGGTCGTCCAGCGACGAGACCGTTGCCACCGTGGACGAGACCGGCACGGTGAAGATGGTGGGCGTGGGCGAAGCGACCATCACCGCCGAGACCGCCTGGGAGGTGGCCGGCAGCGTTACGCTGACCGGCAAGGCGGCGGCCAAGGCCCCCGCCAATAACACCGGCAGCGCGGCGGCCCCCGCCGGCGGCCAGGGCGGCGCTGCCGCGCAGCCCTCCCAGCCGGCCCAGCCGGAACCCGCGCCCCAGCCCCAGCCCCAGCCGGAACCCGCGCCGCAGCCCCAACCGGAGAACCCGTCCGGCGGCCACGTGCATGACAGCCCCACCGTGGACCTGGACCCGGATGCGGGGAACGACCTTACAGACTTTTGGTCGTAAGATGAGCGGACACGTCCATCGGCTGTGTTTGAAAATCGCATAACTGAGCCAAAAACGAGGTACGACCGTCGGTCGCACCTCGTTTTTTTATACCCTTTTCCGCCCGCTTCCAGCGGGCTTTTTTATATCCAAAACAAAAAAGGAGGAACAAACATGAAACGAGCAAGGAGGCTGTTAGCCGGACTGTTGGCAGCGATGTTGCTGACAACGATTTTGGCTCCCACAGCCTTGGCGACGAGCAATGGGACATCTATCAGCATGCCCACCGAGGAGCCGGAACCCACCGAGGAGCCGGCACCCACCGAGGAGCCGGAACCTACCCAGGAGCCGGAACCTACCCAGGAGCCGAACGCCAGCCCGGAGCCGGAGGCCAGCGCCAGCCCTGCGCCCACCGAAACCCCGGAGGCCAGCGCCGCGCCGGAGCCGAGCGCCAGCCCGGAGCCGGAGGAAACGCCGGCACCCACCGAAACACCGGAACCCACCGAGACGCCGGTGCCCACGGAGGAGCCGGAACCCACCGGGACGCCAACGCCCACCGAGGAGCCGGCAAGCGTCGAGATCGTGGAGATGACCGGCGTGGTGGAAGCCGAGGTTGGCGACACCGTGACCTTTTCGGTGGAGACCAACAGCGAGAAGGGCGTGCGCTACCAGTGGCAGCGCCTCTACACCCCGCCGGTGGAGGAGCCGGAGGCCCTGTATCCTTATGGCGAGGGGGAGAGCACCGACTACTATTTCCCCATCGAAGGCATGACCGAGGCCGAAGTGCTGGCCCAGAACCCGGACGCGGTGTGGCCCGGCATCGAGATCTATTACGCCGAGCTGGAAAAGCTGGCCCAAACGCCCGGCCTGATGAGCCGGAGCAGTGCTCAGCCGGAGATCCATATTGAAAATGGCACCCATAACTATGTGCTGGAGCCGGAGGAAGATGAAACAGCGCCGGATGTGGGCGAGTGGGAACCCATTGCGGGCGAGACCGCCAGCACCTATGAACACACCGTAACGGAGGAGGACGAATACGCCAGCTACCGCTGTGTTGTGACGGTGGAGCCGCAGGAGGCCGCGCCGGAGGAGACCCCCACGCCCACCGAAACCCCGGAGGCCACCGCTGCGCCGGAACAGAAAGAAGAAGCGCAGGCGGCGGAAGAAGCGCTGCCCACCCATGAGAAACAGGAGCCGGATGAGGAGCCGGAGACCGTTGAACTGATCTCGGACAGCATGTATGTGCAGCTGCCCGCGCAGGGCGGCCAGGTGCAGCTGTTCGCCGCCCCGGCCCCGAAGGCCGCGCCCGCCGTGGCGCTGAGCGAGGACAGCCAGTGGCTCACCGGCGTCACCAGCGACATGGAGTACATCACTGCCGAAACCTACGCCGCCCAGGGCGGCGAGGCGGCGAACAACGCCTGGTGGACCAAACTCAGCGGCGGTGCGCGGGCGGATGGAAGCAAGTATTCTCCCACGGGCCTTACCGACGGAAAGATGGAAGTCTTGTCCGCCTGGTATGGGCGCACCGTGTATGTGCGGTACCAGGGCCAGAGCGGGCAGGGCACGGCCATTGAAATCCCCGCTTACACCGACCCCAGCTACCAGAGCGGCCAGTCTTTCCTGTACAAGAACGCCATCAAGGTGTTGAATGCCTGGGTGCCGGATACAGGAGCCAGTTTTTATGCCACTTATCTGCGGACGGCAATACCCAACGGGGAAACACCCAACGGTGGCCATATCACCATCGATACAATCCCCATCACAATTTTCAATGCAAACAGCAAGGCTATGTTGACCAACGCCGAGGGCGACTACATCTACGATGCGGTCATCATCGGCGCGGCCACCAACGACGAGCCGGACCTGTCCGGCGCGGCGGCCTGGGTGCTGGCGGACTACATCGACCAGGGTTACGGCTTTTTGATCGGCCACGACATGATCTATGGCTACGGCGGCGTTGCCGCCGACCCGGACTATGTGCCCGACCCCAACAGCACCGTCACCCCCTACTACAAGCTGAACACGCTGGAAAACGGCCATTACAACATGGCCTGGCTGATGGGCCGCAACGAGCACTACAGCGCGGCCGACCCCTACAGTGCCGCCAGCATGATTTTGTGCGGCGGCGACTACCGGGATAAATCCACCCTGTACGGCGACAACAGCGGCACAAGCCTGCTGGAGATCCGCAAGAGCGGCGAGGGCGACCCGCTGACCAGCTTCGCCGCCCGGACGCCTACCAATTATCCTTATTCGGCAGGCTATGATGGAGTGCCTTACAATGTGGGCGACCAGATCGTAGGCACCCCCACGCACACGAACCAGCAGGTAGCTTACGGCACCATCTGGATCGATTATGCCAGCAACGGCCTCACCAGCATGGGCGCGGGCCGGCTGATCGTGGACACAAAGGCGGACGGCCTTGTGGGCACCAACAATTTCTATCTGACCACCAACGGCAACCTGGCCATGAGCCAGATCGGGCACACCAGGGGCAACAAGGACATCGTAAAGATCGATGAGTGCTACATCCTGGCGAATACCCTGTTTTACATTTCTCAGCGCCAGCAGTGCCAGGTGTGTCAGAGCCAGCAGGGCGGCAACGATAACATCGAGATCGTGCGGAAGATCCGCAGCGCCCAGGAACTGGCAAACCTGGCGAACCCCGATCTGTGGTTCACCTACCCGCTGGACGGCTGCTACATGCTGGTCAATGACATCAAGCGGCCGGCGGACTGGCAGCCCATCGAGGGCTTCAACGGCCACTTTGACGCCGACGGCCACAACATCACTTTCAGTTCGGATCTGCCGGAGGAAAACCGACGGGTATTTGCCTCCACAGGCGACGGCTGGAACCTGGGGGAGGATAAGACCCAAGGCATCGACGAAGTGTATGATGGCGATACCAAAACCACCGGTGTGGCTCGTGTAGTGGGCTATCTGTCGGCACTGCTGGGCGATGCCGACAGCTGGCAGGGCTATCGGGTGGAGATCGACGGCACCGACGGCATCACTTACAGTTGCACCACCAACCGCGACGGCAAGTACGTTATCAGTAATTTGCCGGTCACCGGCGTGATGGAAGCCCATGTGTACGACGCGGCGGGCCGCGAGCTGACCGAACTGGGCACCCTGGCGGTCACCATCCCGGACGGATCCGGCATGGTGACGCCCGAGGGCCGCAGCCAGGATTTCTGGCTGAGCGCCGAGACCACGGCCATCTACCCGCTGGAGTACACCGCGCTGCCGCCCCAGCCGGTCACCCGCTGGGTGGGCCAGAGCGGCGATTTTACCGCTACCATCCTGACCAGCGAGGCTTACCCGGAAGATAAGATCGTCTGGCAGTACAACGATGGTAGCGGCTGGAAAGACCTGGAGGGAAGCGGCGTCGAGTACAGCGTGGAGTATCTGGGCCAGGTGGACACCGGCGACGCAATGACCACCGGCACCCAGACCCGCCTTGTGCTTGAAAACCTGCCCCTCTCGCTGGACGGCGTGGAAGTGCGCATCCGCTACGAGGGCAACCGTGTGAAGGAAATGGCCTCCGGCAGCGCGGCGGCCACCGTGCGCAAGCCCGAGCTGTCGCTGACCATGACCGGGGGCCAAACGGTCTATGTCTCGCCGCAGGCTGCCGACGGCACGAAGCTGGACTATGCCGTGCCCGCATCGACGTGGCCGGACCTGTTTGGCAAAGAGTACCCGGACGATTACAAAGAGAAAAACAACGGAAACAACCAGGCATCCTATACCAGCGAGATCCTGTATCTGCCCGAACTGGACGAGCGCAGCACCCCTGACCTTACCTGGTATTACCGCAGCGGCAACAACACTGTGACCGAGACCCCCTTTGGCAGCTGCCGCTACAACGCCCAGAGCGGCGAGTGGGAAACGACCCTGGAATACGCTACGCTGAAACGTCTGCACCCGGAGTTGCAGTTCACGGTCGAAACCAGCCAGCCGGTGCCCTGCACCGAAGATGGAACGCCCGATCCGGAAGGCGAATGGCGCAAGATCACCAGCACCCTGCTGGTGGATGGCGCGGATACCAGCATGGATGTGGGCAACACCCACTTCTTCTTCCGCTGCGCTGCGGAAAATGAATACGGCAGCGGGAAATCCCTGTACACGGGCAAAGCCAACAGCCCGGACGCGGACCTTACCGTGAGCTACACGCTGGACATCCTGCCGAACCAGGGCAAGGCGGTGTATGGAAACGGCCAGGCCACCTGGACCTTCCCGGAGCTGGAGGTCATTGCCCCCAACGGCCTGCGCACCGCGATCCTGACCTACTTTGAGCCGGGGCACAACACGATGAACGACATTGTGGTGCGCGGCGGCAACCCCTATGGGATCGAGGTCAGCTATGATGCAAACGACTATGTGATTTTCAAATCGGCCAGTGGCGATCTTATCCCGCAGGAAGATTGGCAGGCGTTTTTCAGGGAGTATCTCTCTTTTGTTACGTTTGATCCCAAGGATGCCAATGTGGACGACATCAGCTGGTACATCGCAGAGAAGGATGAAGCAGAAAAATTCTGCCTGATGCTTTTCGACGGCACGACCAATGGATGGGTCGGGGCCGGAGAGAAATACGGCCCGCGCGGCAACTGGGGCAACGGCAGCCCGAGCTCCTGGGGCGGCGGTGAAAACAGTTACAATGATACTGTGTCCTACAAAGGCTTGGCGGCGACCGCAGACAAGATCACGGCGACGCTCACATCGTCCTCGGATCAGAAAGGACCAACTTGGGACGGAACAAACTATTATCATTGTCGAGGCTTCAATCTCACGCTCACAAAAACGTTCGACGCAACGACTTATTCCAAGCTCTATATCAACGCCGAGATCATGGCACCGTCGTCCAATGGTATTACAAACAGCATCTTGCTCTCCCATGGCACGGGGACGCTGAACATTGTAGCCCCTACCCCTGGGCGGACACATGCGACCACTGGCGGATTAAAGGTCTATGATATTTCCAGTGTAACGGGTACAGCCACTCTTCAATTAAGAAGCTATGAGGCGGTGCACTATGCACTGACTGGCAACCATGAAAAAGACAGCGACCTTGTGGGTATCACGGAAACGATGCAGCCTACGGTCTATGTAGCCTATGCCCTCGCAAACAATTTCGAGCGAACGGACAAATCCGCGATCCGCTACAGCGAAATTTATGCAAACAACGCAAAAATCGACGCTGCCGTGACCCTGACGCCCGACCCGGAAAAGGTGTACGACGGCCAGCCCAGCAAGGCCGTGCTGACCGTGACAGCAGGCAGCGAGGCGCAAAAGGCGGAGATCATGGCCGGCAGCGTGCTGGTTTACTCCAAGGACGGCCAGCCCGTGGAGGAGTGCATCGACCAGGGCACCTACACCGCCACCGCGTCCTTCAGCGCGGCGGTGCTGGAAAAGTATGATCTGTCCGGCGTGGATGCCCAGGGCAATGTGACTGCAACCATCAAAATCACCCCCCGGCCATTGTATTTGCAGGGCAAATACCTGGACGACCCGGCCAATCCCGCCAACATCAAAACCTACGACGGCACCACCGAGGCGACCATCAGCAACATCAAGATCGGCAACATCGTGCCGGGCGATAAGGTGACGGTGGATAAGGCCCGTTACGCGGGCGTGTATTCCACCGCGAACGCCGGCGAGACCCTGAATGCGGACGGCACGGTGCAGGAGGACCGCTATGCCAAGCTGGCCGAGAACCCCATCACCCGCACCGAGGCCATCCGGCTTGTGAACGACCCCCAGGCCAACTACTACATCGCCAGCGAGGAATACAGCGGAGCGATCTACCGGCGGCCCATCAGCGCGTTTGTGGGCAATTTCTCTTCTGTTTACGGGGAAGACCCGGCGCTCGACCCGAAGACGGCGGAAGAATATTCCGCAGCGGAGGGCGGCGACGAGTTCGACCTGGGCATTTCTGCCCTGGTGGCCAATGACACCCTGACCATCGACCCGGCCAAGAGCCGCTTTGTGCTTCCCCAAGTGGACGCCAGCAGCGACGCCGGCGTTTATGAGGTCGGTTATGAAGGCCTGACGGAGGCCAACTATCCCGTGCTGAGCAACTACATTGTCTGGTATCAGCCGGGTATTCTGACCATCGGCCCCCGCCCGCTCATCATCAGCGCCGGCGAGTACACCAAGGTCTATGGCGACCCGCTGCCGGACTTTGAGCCGGTCTACGACGGCCTGGCTGCCGGCGATACGCCCGCAGACCTGGAAGGCGAGCCGGTTTTTGCGTGCGGCGCTGATGATAAATCGCCGGTGGGCAGCTACGAGGTCACCGTAAGCGGACTGACCTGCCCGGAAAATGAAAACGGCGCGTACAATTACACGATCTATTACCGGCCCGGCACGCTGGAAATCACAAAGCGGCCTATCATCATTACCCCGGACCCCGGTGAAGAACCCGAGGAGCCGGTGGTGGTGGACCCGGTGGCGAGCGCCGCCGTGGAAAAGCGGGTGGACAAGGATGTGCTGGCCGTGGGTGAAACGGCAACCTACACCATTGTGGTGACCAATACCGGCACCGTGGAACTGACAAACCTTCCCGTCGAGGACAACCACGATGGAGCGGGGGAGATCAGCGCTGCTGCCGGCCAGGGTTACACCTACGACGGGAATGGCACGTTTACCATCGGCCGCCTGCCGGTGGGCAAGAGCGTGGCCATCACCTACACCTACACCGCGATGGATGCCGATGCCGGCAAGACCCTGACGAACATTGCCGTGGCAAAGGTGCCCGGCGCAAACCCGGAAGACCCCAGCAACCCCGGCCAGGGGCTTGACCCGGAGAAACCCATCGACCCGGACAAGGAAGTTCCCAGCGAGCCGGTGGAGGTGCCGGTTGACCCGGACAAGGAGCCGGAGCCGACGCCGCAGCCGGAAGACGGCCGCAGCATCAAGCTGACCAAGACCCCGGATCTGGCTTTTGCAAAACCGGGCGACACCATCACCTATACCGTGGTTGTGACCAACGACGGTACCGAAGACCTGACCAATGTGGCCGTGCGGGATAAGCCGCAGAATTTCGCCGGTGAATTGGAGGCCGTGCCGGGCACGGGATACACTGTGGCAAACGGCGTCTGCACCATCGGCAGCCTGCCGGCGGGCAGCAGCGTGACGTTGACCTTCAGCTACCTGGTACTGGACGCCGACGCCGGGCGCAACCTGCGTAATGTTGTGGTGGGCACAATCCCCGGCACAAACCCGCCCGACCCGGCTGACCCGGATAGCGGCATTGACCCGGATAAGCCCCTCGACCCGGATAAAGACGTGCCCAGCAACGAGGCCGTTGTGCCGGTGGATCCGGCTGGCGGGGTCGCCGCTGACCCGCAGTGGAAAGTCTATGGCGATGAGGACCCGGAGCTGACCTACACGCTGCCGGAAGACCTGGTGAACCCCGGAGACATCTGGGGCGAGCTGGAGCGCGTGCCCGGCGAAGAGGTCGGAAGCTATATCATCATGCAGGGGACCCTGCAAAGTGAAAATTACGACATCACCTACATCCCCAATTATCTGGTGATCGTGCCCGCGCCGCTGACCATCAAGGCCGACGACAAAGGCCGCCCTGCTTATACGGCAAATCCTCCATTCACAGTCACCTACACAGGGTTTAAGTTCGACGATGGGCCGGAGGACCTGGAAGGCGAGCTTGAAATTGAGTGCCCCGCCGATCTGGAGAGCGAGCCGGGTGAGTACCCCATCACCGCCAGCGGGCTGACCAGCCGCAACTACGATATTACCTGGTTGCCTGGTACGCTCACCGTTTGGGACATTGCCGAGCCGCCCCTGGTGGGTGTGATCGAGGTGGACAAGCCGGGCGGCGACGCCAGCTTCGGCACTGGCGAAATCGACAAAGAGTATCCCCAGACTGGCGACGGAGACGGCTCCCTGGTCAAGACCTGGGACGCGGCCGCTGATGATGCTGCCCCGCTGCTGGTGCTTGAGGATGGGCAGCTGTATCTGCGCAAATCGACAAAGGAGGTAGATCTCAGCGAAGAAACGGCAACAGAAGAAAGAGCCTACGATGATCTGACAGAACAGGCAGTGCCGGAAAGCATTACCGTGACCAGAGATGGCGTCGAGCTTGAAATGCAGCTTGCCTCGGTGGATTATGCCCCCACGCCGGGCACGCTCACTGCTGAAGGAACCCTGGATCATGGCTATCTGATCGATGCGCCCTCTGCGCCCGAAGCAAAGGACATCACTTTCACCGACCCCGACACCGGCCTCACGCAGACTGTGCAGGGGCAGTTGGTGAGCACTGAGCAGACGGAGCCGTTTGCATGGCGCGCGGTGGAGTTCCCGATCCGTTACTACGGCGACGAGAGCTATGAGATCTTCCAGTTGGATGATACGTATATCGCCTATGACACGGCTGCGCCTCAGTGGCAGGGATTGGATGCCCTGGTGCTGGAGCATGTCGAACTGCCGGCCGAAAACTATCGGTTGACAGGATCCGAGTGGACAAGTGGCTGGGTGCTGGATGAAGATGGCCGGGCTGTGCGGCATGGGGTGCTCTATGGGGAGATGTATGCTGCCCGGTGGGTCAGCACCTACGCCGCAGAAACACAGGTCCCCCTGTACAGCGCGACGGCGGTTTACACCGCCGCCAGCGGGTCGGGGGCTTTGATCGTTGCAGATTATGCCCCGATTTCCATGGCGACAGTTCTGGCGGTGGCGTCGGTCGGCGTTTTGCTGCTGGCTCTGGCAGTTATCGTTTTTCTTCTTTTGTTACGGCGAAAGAGAAAGGGAGAGGAGGACAATGGCGAACATAACCCAGTCTATCAAGGATAATATCACGATCACCGAATACGCTGAGATGCTGGGCTACCACGTCCGGCAGGTCAGCGCAGACCGATGGACGCTGGAAGAGCATGACAGCATCAACATCAACCTGGATCCCAAGCATCCTGGCCGGCAAAGGTTCCTCTGGAACAGCCAGGGCGCAAAGGGAAGTGTGATTGATTTTGCGATGGCGATAAAAGGCATTTCTCAGGCTGAGGCAATCGCGGACCTGCGCCGGGTGCTGGGGCACCAATCTGGAGAGTACTGGAGGGAAAAGAGAGAAAAGCGCCAGGCAGCGTATCAGCCTCGGGCGGCTCCCAAAGAATTGGAGCTGCCCGAGCGGGCAGCTGGAAATCCGGCAAGGGTCTTTGCGTACCTGAACAAGACCAGAGGCATTTCATCCACGCTCATTGCCCAGCAATTCCGAGACAAGACCTTATATCAGGACAGCCGCGGCAATGCGGTGTTCGTCGGCTATGACTATGACCGGGAAGCCAAGTACTGCACCTATCGCGGTACACTGTCGGACGTAAGTTTTCGAGGCGAAGCAAGGGGCAGCCAGAAAGCAATTGGTTTTTCCATGGGCCTTGTGGGTGAAAAACCCACAAGGCTCATGGTCTTTGAGGCACCGATCGACGCCATGAGCGCCGCGACGATGCTGGAACTTTGCGGCCGGGATCACAAAGAGTATGCCTACCTTGCCCTTGGGGGAACGGCAGCAAACGCTCTGGAATATCACCTGCAGCAGCACCCGCAGTTGCAGGTGATTTTTTTATGCCAGGACAATGATGAAGCCGGCCTTGTGAGCCGGCAAAAATGCAGGGAAATGCTTGCCAAAAACGGCTTTTCCGGCCGCGTGATCGACAAGCTGCCTACCGGCAAGGACTTCAACGAAGACCTGCTGGCTATGCGCCAGGCGCGCCAGCGGGCAGTGGAACATATACAGGAACTGCGGCATGAGCCGCAAATTTAAGAAAAGAGGTTTTTTCTATGTCGAATGCAGATAGTTTTTTTGGAGCAATGAAAGGTACGGTTGTGACCTGGCTTAATTCTGGCCTGGACAATTTCATCATCCCCGTGGCAGTTTTGATCCTGGCAATCATCACGGTGGTATTGATTGTGAAAGCGGCGGCAGATCATCACAGAGGGCAGGGCGACGACCTGGTTGAACGGTTGAAGCCCGCAATCATCTGTATCATCATCATTGCTATTCTGCTGACCAAAAATGCTTGGTGGGGATTCTTGGTGGGGGCATCCGCATGAGCGCACTGATGGGCTTGGCCATTGACACGATGTTTGGAAGCATAGCAGATCGATTCAGAAGTATGCTGCTGAATTTGATTATGACTGTGATCTCCTGGCTGGAACAGCTTGGCATCGCGTTTTTTGACAGCGCATTTGTATCTCAGACGTTGACTTTTACCAAAGGTATTTCATGGCTCGTTCTGGGCGCTGCATTTGTTGTTATGCTTTTGGATATTGGTGAAGAGCTCGGTGGCTACCGCCCGGGACAGGGTGTGGAGTTTACCACGATCTTTACAAATTTTATTAAGACAATCGCATTTGTGCTGATGGCACCCGATTTGGCAATCATTGCAATGCAACTTTCCGTTACGGCAACCGGGCAGATGAGCATAGACTATGATACCTTTCGCGCGCAAGCCAATGGGGTTTTGCTCGACACGGCAGTGATCTCCATCATTGTGTTGATTGCTACCGTGGCCTTTTTTGTATACACCCTTTTTGCTGTGGGCGGAATATTCATTCAAGCAGCAACAGTGTTTCTTTATGTCCCCGACATCATGCGCGGCAAAGATACTGCAATGGGAGAATGGATCCGACAGACCGTGGCAATATTACTTACTTTTTTGTTCAGGCATCTGCTGTTCGTTATTGGTCTGGCAGCGGCTCTGAGCGGGGATGTGATTACAATGGCCGTGGCCTGGATCACGATGTTCAGTGTGGCGAAACTGCTACAAAAATTCGGGGCGTCCTCTGGATTTGGTGGTATGGTTTCACGCACAGCCCAGGCAGGTCAGAGCTTCGTGTCACTCGTGAGAAGCGCAATGTGAGAAAACAGCCGGACGGTCAGGTGGCCGTCCGGCTAATTTTATGGGGGTTATCCATGGCCAAAAAAACAGTTTCTTATATCGCACCGCCAAAACTTCAAAGCCGATTTCTTTTGGTTGGTCTGACTGTGCCGGAGCTGGCCATTATGCTCGGCCTTTTTTTCAGTCAGGTTTTTTGGGGACAGATCATCTACGCTATTTTTTTGCCGCTGGCTTTTGCAGTGTTTGTGGCGCGTTTCATTGACGACAAGAGCATCAAAGATATTTTGATGATTATGCTGCGGTATCATTTCTGTCCGCAGCAATTTACACAGCATGTCCCTGTGCAAAAGAAGAAAGGAACCAGGAAAAAATGAAGAAAGCACAACCAATTTCTGCCTTGATCGATTTTTCCCTGCACGATGGATATGTGGAGAGTGGCGGGAAAAACTTTTATTTTTACCGATACTTCCCGCCGAATACTGACATTATGTCAGCGCAGGAAATATCCGAGGAGATTGACAACCTCGCGGCGCTCTTTGATTTGATGGAGTGTCCTTTTGCGATGTTTGCCACCGACAAAGTGGAGAATCTCAAGCATATTCGTAGCTACTATGCGTCGCTGGATCCTCGCTTTGATGCTATCACGTCCGAAGTGATCGCACAGATCGACGACAGTGATGATCGCGGCACTTCTGTACTGCGGGCGTTTTACTTCATCATACCAATGACAAAGCAGCAAGACGACACAATTTACAATGCGCTGGTGGGTAAAGGGTATACGGTGCAGCCGGCGGAAAGGGAAGAGATTGCGACCCTGCTGCGGAATTACTTTGTCAGAGAATTCCTTTCGGCGGAAATCAACACATTGGAGCAACTTATCCTGCAAAATAAAAAGGTGGCCAAGCGTGTCAAAAAAGATCCGCGGATAATGACTAAGGAGCTGGAACGCCGGCTTTTGCCTCACCGCATCGATTTTCATGTAAACTGCGCGGTAATCAATGAACAGTACCGCAAAACGGTAATGGTGCGCAATCTTCCCACGGAGATCCCTCCCTGTGCGCTGATGCGGGCGGCTACCATGCGGGGCACATCTTTTATGATGCGGCTCACTCCTATGCTATCCAGCGAAGTGAAGCGCATGGTGGATGCCCAACTCAACAACAAAAAAGTGGGCTTTGGGTCAGGGAAGTTTACAGAACAAATTGAGGCGACAGATGAGAGCCGCACGTTGGTGGAATTCTATAAAAGTATCTCCACCGAACGGCGTCAGGTCTACTACACTTCAATCTACATTGAACTTTACGCGGCATCTGAACAAGACATGAAGCTGCGGCTGGATGATTTGCAGGAGAAACTGCCTACCGGCGTGACCATTGACCGGCTCCAGCGGGAACAGAAAGACGCTTTTCTGTCGGTCAATCCTTTGGGGAGCGATCGGTTTCAGACGGAGGCAAACAACTTGCCCAGTCTTTCGGCCGCGGCACTGTATCCGTTCAGTTATTCCAGCCGCCTTGATGAGCGGGGCATGTTGCTTGGAGAAACCAAAACCGGCGGCCCCTTCTTTCTTGACCTTCGCCAGCGCAACGCCTACCTGACAAATTCCAATTTGAATATCAGTAAATTATGACCTCTCAACAGAGGTTACAGTGTTTTAATAAAATCCTCCAAAAGCCTTGAAAATAAAGGATTTATCGCAATGTGTCTGCCTTATCTCTTTATAC
>CALXBN010000022.1 GCA_944386555.1 uncultured Ruthenibacterium sp.
GGTGACGTTGGGCCGGCTCTCGTAGATGATGGCGATGACGCCCATGGGGCAGCGCACCTTTTCGATGACGAGACCGTTGGGCCGCACGGTGCGCTCCAGTACCCGCTGGTCCCCGCCCAGGGGGTCCGGCAGGGCGGCCACGTCCCGCAGGCCCGCGGCCATGTCCCGGATGCGCGCCCCGGTCAGGGTCAGACGGTCCACCATCACCGGGCCCAGGGCGTCCCTGGCGGCGGCCACGTCGGCTTCGTTGGCCGCCAGGATGTCCGGCGCGCCCGCCTCCAGGGCGTCGGCCATGTCCAGCAAAAGGCTGTTCTTCTCTTCGGTGGAAAGGCCGGCGGCCACATCTTTGGCCTCTTTGGCGGCGGCCAGCAGTTCGCGGGTGGTCATAACACAAAGCTCCCCCTTTCGCAGTGCAGCTTGAATGCGGACGGGCCGCCGCTCAGCGCCGGGCGCAGCGGGCGGCGAAATAGGTACCCACGGGCTTGCCCTCGGCGATGTCATACAGGCAGGCAGGGTCCCTGCCGTTGGCGATGACCATGGGAATACCGTGGCCCGTGGCCGTCAGTGCAGCGGACAGCTTGGTGCGCATGCCGCCGGTACCCTGGGCCGTGCCGGCCCCCGCTGCGCCGTGCAAAATTTCCGGCGTCACTTCCTCCACGCGGGGGATCAGCCGGGCGCCGGGGTCCCTGCGGGGATCGGCGGTGAACAGGCCGTCGATGTCGCTGAGCAGGACCAGCAGATCCGCCCGGACGCTGACGGCCACAATAGCCGACAGCGTGTCGTTGTCGCCCACGCGGATCTCGTCGGTGGCCACGGTATCGTTTTCGTTGATGATGGGAATGGCCCCCAGCTCCAGCAGACGGGAGAGGGTGGTCTCGATGTTGTGCCGGCGCATCGGCTCCTCCACATCTTCGGCTGTCAGCAGGATCTGGCCTACGGTGTGGTTGTACCCGCCCAGCAGCTTGTCATATACGTACATCAGTTCGCACTGGCCCACGGCAGCGGCGGCCTGCTTGGTGGCAATGTCCTGCGGGCGTTCGGGCAGCATCAGCTTGCCCGCACCCATACCGATGGCGCCGCTGCTCACCAGCACCATCTGGTGGCCGGCGTTCTGCAGGTCGGCCAGCGCTTTGCAAAGGGCCTCCACATGGCGGATATTCAGCCGCCCGGTGGGATGCGCCAGGGTGGAAGTACCCACCTTCACCACGATGCGCATGGTCTCACTCACTTTCGTACATTGAATTTTGCAGGATCGAATAGATAAATTATTATATCATGTTTGGCGTGAAAACGCAAAGCCCGTTTGACGAACCGCCCGCGGTGCATTATAATGAGTGGCAACCGAAAGGAGTGATTGGCCATGCACGGCACACAAATATTGGAAACCGAACGGCTGGTACTGCGTCCTTTTGAGCCCGGGGACGCCGAAGCCATGTTTGCGAACTGGGCCCGGGATCCTGCTGTGACCCGCTACCTGCGCTGGGAGGCGCACCCGGATACCGCCGAGACCCGCCGCGTGCTGGCCGATTGGGCCGCTGCCTACGCCCGGCCGGATTTTTACAACTGGGGCATCGTGCGCAGGGCCGACGGCGTGCTGATGGGCGCCATCGGCGTGTGTCCCGCCGAGGATGCCGCCCTGCCGCCGGAACCGGGCTACGCCCTGGGCCGGGCGTTTTGGGGCCGGGGCTACGCCACCGAGGCACTGCAGGCCGTGACGGATTATATGTTCCGCAGCGAAGGGCTGGACGCCCTCTCCTGCTGTCATGCCATGGAAAACCCGGCGTCGGGCCGCGTGATGTGCCATGTGGGCTTCCAGTATGTGCGGGATGACGTTTACCACAAGTACAATGGCACGGCCATCCCCTGCAAATGCTACTTGCTGACAAAAGAGGAATTTTATGACAGAACAAGTTTTGACGAAAACCATTCTGCTGGGCGTTGACCTGGGCGCCTACGACATGGACCGCAGCATGGATGAACTGACGGCCCTGGCCGAGGCGGCGGGCATGGAGGTGGCAGCCGTGGTGACGCAGAAGCGCGATGCCCCCGAGGCAGCCACCTATATGGGCGAAGGGCGCTTGGCCGAGGCCCGGCAGCTGCGGGAAGATCTGGGGGCGCAGTGCGCCGTGTTTGACGCCGAGCTCTCCGGCAGCCAAATCCGCAATCTTTCCGATGCCCTGGATGTGGAAGTGCTGGACCGCACCATGCTGATCCTGGAGATTTTCAAAAGCCGCGCGGTGACGAACGAGGGCAAGCTGCAAACCGAGCTGGCCACCCTGCGCTACCGGCTGCCGCGCCTTTCCGGCCTGGGCGTGTCCCTGTCCCGCCAGGGCGGCGGCGGCGGCGGTGGGGCCGGCGCCCGGCGCGGCGCCGGCGAAAGCAAGCTGGAGTACGACCGCCGCCACATCCGCCGGCGCATCGACGCACTGGAGCAGCGTCTGGCCGAAGTGGAGCGCCGCCGGGCCGAGACACGGCGCCATCGGCGGAAAACCGGCGTGCCCGTGGTGGCCCTGGTAGGTTACACCAATGTGGGCAAATCCAGCCTGCTGAACCGCCTGTGCGGGGCCCGGGTACTGGCGGAGGACATGCTGTTTGCCACGCTGGACCCCACCGCCCGCCGCCTGGCCCTGCCCTCGGGGCTGGAGGTGGTGGCCATTGACACCGTGGGTTTTGTCAGCCGGCTGCCCCATGGCCTGGTGGAGGCGTTCAAAAGCACGCTGGAGGAGGCCGCCTATGCGGATGTCATTGTAAAAGTGTGCGATGCAGCCAGCCCCGACAGCGCCGACCAGCTGTCCGTCACCGACGGCGTGCTGGAAGACCTGGGCTGCAGCGGCATTCCCCAGATTACCGTATACAATAAGTGCGACCTGGCCCCCGAGGCCCTGCCCTTCGACACCAGCGCCGTGCGTACCAGCGCCGTCACCGGCCAGGGGCTGGAGGCCCTGGCCGCACGCATCGACGCCCTTCTGGCGGGACGTGTGCGCCGGGTTTGCGTGCTGCTGCCCTACGACAAGCTGGGTGCGGCAGCCCCCCTGCGCTGCGGCGGCACGGTGCTGAAAGAAGAGTACCGCCCCGAGGGGCTGTACCTGGAAGGCATTGTGCAGACAGCCGATCTGCACCGCCTCGCAGACTATTTGCTGTGACCCTGCGCTGCGGCGCAAAACGGCGGCCTTCCGCACCGGAGGGCCGCCATTATTTTTGAAAAACAGCACGGTTTTCCTGTATTTGAAAAAGCAGGTGTTGCAATTTTCGTTCGTATCGCCTATAATAAAGCTGTCAAGGCACAAAAAAGTGCAAACAGGCAGCGGGGAGCGTCACCTCCCCGCCGCCCTGTCGGAAGACGCACCCTTCCAACAACAGCTACTGCTGCGAATGCAGGAATATTATACCCTTTTTTCCCCCGGCAGGCAAGGCGGGCTGTTTCGCCGTACCTATCCTTGCGCCTGTCACCGCGGGGCGGCAGGGTTTGTTTTTGCACCTCCGGCGCTGTGTTGGGAAGTATTTTCCGGCACAGCGCTTTTTTGCTGCCTTGCGCAAGGGAACGCGCACAGGCAGGCCCCCGGCGGGGGCCCGCTTGGCGTACCTTGCTGCAAGGAACCACGCCCCGTCCCGGGGGCTGGCAATAGGCAAAGGAGGAAGTATTATGAAAAAACTATGGTCCGTGTGCCTTGCCCTGTGCATGGCCTTCACCCTGGCATCCCCGGCCCTGGCCGAGGCTGTGCCCCTGGCCCCGGCGGCGCTGGAGGCCGCCCCGGCGGAAACGGCCCCCCAGGCGCCGGCTGAAGAAGTGCCGGCAGCCGAAGGCACCGTGACAGCCGAAGCAGCCCTGGCCCCGGCACAGACGGTGGAGATGGTGAAGGGGGAAGATGCGCTGGTAATTGATAACTTTTCAACCGGAGAGTTATCCAGTGCAATCAAAACAAAGCTTACAGCAGGGCAGGAGGAATCTTCAATTACCTCTTTAACTGTCTCTGGTGGTGTATTGTCTGATGATGATTTCTATTACATTCGGGATCATTTGACCAGTCTCGCTTCCTTGGATTTATCTGGCGCAACCTGCGTCAACAATAAAATTCCGGATCATGCGTTCTTTAAGGTAACAGATTCGTCTACCCAAGGACAGGAACTTGCTCTTGGAACCGGAATGACTTCACTCAAAACCTTTGTCTACCCCAAAGGTGTAGCGGAAATCGGGCTGGAGGCTTTTCGTGGCTGTTCCGGCCTTACAGGCACCTGGGCTGTTCCAGAAACGGTGACGACCCTGGGCATCGGTGCTTTCGCGTCTGCAGGTTACAATGGAACACTCACCATTCCGTCACAGATCAAAATTATCCCCAAACGCGCTTTCGCGGGGGCTCAAGTCAGTGCATTGGTACTCAATGAAGGACTGGAAGAGATTGGTGAAAAAGCTTTTATCAATGTTGCGAGTTTTCGCGGGGACTTGGTGATACCGAGTTCTGTAAAAAAGATCGGAGCGCAGGCCTTTCAAAACACCGGTTTTGACGGAACGCTGACTTTGAGCGGAGCCGTTGATCTGACCGCCGGATCAGCATTTCATGGAGCAGATTTTACGGGTACGCTCACTCTGCCTGCTGGTATTAAGGAGATTGGCAGCCTTACATTTGTTGGAAATTGCTATACCTCTGTTATACTTAACAACGACTTAGAAAAAATCGGGAATGATGCCTTCCAAAACTGCAATCTTACGGAGATTGCCATCCCGGATTCCGTGACAGAAATTGGAGAGACGGTGTTCTATAACAACGATAGTAGCAACCCGAATCGCAAGTTACTGAAAAAAGTAGATCTGGGTTCAGGGGTGACAACCGTTGGAAAAAATGCCTTCCAATGGCAAAGTGAAATTGAAGAGATCTCGTACCACGGGGCAGCGAATTTGGATCTTTATTCTATATTCACCTATTCTGTTGGAAGCGTCAAGACGGTTGACATTAGCAATTCGGGGATTGAAAATTTTGGAGATAGCGGCCAATTATACTCCTACAGCTCCCTTGATTTGCTGAATGCCCTTGGGTGTGATATTACAATCTCTTTGAAATCCGCCAGCCCAACCGATGTAGCTTTAATTTTGATTGACGGAAATTCTGAGACACAGATTACTGCTACCAATGCGGCAGTACTCAACACCAACAGTGGTGCTTTTGCCGAGGGCACAAAGTTTACTGCAAATTCGCTCGCTGAACCCATTCGGGAAGGCTATATTTTTGGTGGCTGGTATGAGGATAAAGATTTTTCCGGACAGCCAGTAACCGCTGCGAATGCAGGAAAAACCTACTACGCCAAGTGGACAAAGAGCAGCTATGTAGTGCCGGTCGAAATCTCCTTCGGAACGGTCTATCAGGATGATCTGGCCGCAACAAGCCGGGAGATTCTGGTGACCGGCGAAGGTGAAACAGGAACCCTGACTGCTTCTTCCAGTGATACCAGTTTGTTCAGCGTTTCGGCGGATACAGATCGGAATATCCTAACAGTTAAACCTGTTGGAACTCTTTCCTTGGGTACGCACAACGCGACAATCACCGGAACATTGCCGGATGGTGCGTATTTTGAAATTCCGGTCAGCATTACGGTTCAATCTGCCCCCGAACCCGAGGAGCCCGAGGAACCCACCGACCCCGCCGTGCCCGACACCTCCGTCACCCTGGACAAAACCGAACTGACCCTGGCCCCGGGGGAGACGGCGAAGCTGACGGCCACCGTGAAGCCCGCCAACGCGGACATGAAAGTGACCTTCTGGACAAGCTCCGATGAATCCGTGGCCACCGTGACCCAGAGCGGCGTAGTCACCGCCGTGGCCGACGGCGAGGCCATCATCACCGCCGAGAGCTGGTACGGCAACACCGCCGCCTGCACCGTGACCGTGGAGACCCCCGTGGAACCGGAACCCGACCCCGACCCGGAACCCGACCCCACGCCCGAGTGGCCCGCCGAGGGCCTGGAGGGCTTTGTGGTGCGCTGCTACCAGGTGGCCCTGGGCCGAGACCCCGATGAAAAGGGCTATGCCGACTGGTGCCGCTGGCTGA
>CALXBN010000023.1 GCA_944386555.1 uncultured Ruthenibacterium sp.
TGTGTGTGCAGCTGGACGCCAACCAGACGCCCGACGCGGTGAACTACCTGTATTTCTGCCACAACGCCGAAAACCTGGTGACGGTGGGCCAGCGGGTGCAGACCGGCGACGCCCTGGCGGTGATGGGAAACACGGGCAACGCGGCTTTGGCGGATCCGCCCTTCGCCCACTGCCACTTCGAGGTGCGGGCCACGGCCACGGGCACGGGCCTTGACCCTACGGCCTACACGGGCCATCCCAACGCCGTGGGCACTTACGGCCAGGCCCCCGGGAGTACCTACAAGCCGTTTTCGGGCGAGGCGGTAGCAGTGACCGTCTATGCGTCCACGGCGCTGTCTGCCGGTGACGTGGCCCTGCTGGGGGCCTGGGCGGCGGAGCACGGCGTGGGCAGCACGAGCAAGGACGGGGCGGTGGTGATCGGCCCCCTCTCGGCGGGGGACCAGATCAGCCTGCAGGCGTACGCGGCGGGCCTGAGCCTGCAGTGCAGGGCCGACACCGGCCCCGCCACGGCCACGGTGACCGGCGGCCCGCTGAACGTGCGCACCCGCCCGGGCACAAGCTACCCGTCCATCACCCAGGTGCAGGCCGGCGAGGTGTACGAGGTGGCCGACCAGGCCGACGGCTGGTACTGCCTGCTGCTGGGCGACGGCTGCGGCTGGTGCAGCGGCGATTATCTGGAGGTGTGAGGCATGGAGCAGTTCTTTTGGGCCGTGGTGCCCAGCATTTTGGTCAGCGTGGTGATGGGGTACTGGAATTCCCGCCAGAAGCGCAAGGACAAGGAAGAGGACGAGCGGGAGCGGGCCCGGCTGAAAAGCGAGCGGCTGCGCATTTCCCTGCTGCTGGCGGCGGCGCAGCTGTCCTACGCCTGCGCCATGGCCATGAAGCGCGGCACGCCCAACGGCGAGATTGAGGATGGCGTGGATACATACAACCGCGCGCTGGAGGAATTCCGGCAGTTCGAACGGGAGCAGGTTGTTTCTTTGGAGGTGTGAGCGTGAAAGACATTCTGAAAAACCTGGCCACCCTGGTGAAGGTGAAAACGGTGGTGACCTTCGTGGTGCTGGCGGTGTTCGCCGTGCTGGCCCTGCGCGGCACCCTGCAGCCCGAGTTCGTGATGAGCGTGGTGACCATGGTGGTGGCGTTCTACTTCGGTACCCAAAGCGAAAAAACAAAACCCCAGACAAAAGAATAAAGCCTCCCGGCACAGCCAGAAGGCTTTGATCCCTACACCAAAAGGCGAAACAACTGTGCAGGAAATAAAGCAATCGCACCCCCGCAACCACAAAACCGGTCAACCGATGGTTGGCCGGTTTTTTCAATAGGAATATGCTAAAATGATGACTTTGGCCTTTTTCGGGCGTTGGTAAGAACCTGAACGAACGACTGCCACTATATGGTATCATATAGTATAAACAGTTATGAGGTGGGCATTATGGATCATTGGTATATTCAAGCGATAAAAACCATTTACTGTGCTGATGATTCCTACATTACGAATCTGGCAGTAGTAAAATATTTGAACAAAACGGGCTATTTGGATTTAGGGCAAAGTGTTACGTTTTTTGTTGGTGAAAACGGCACAGGCAAATCCACACTGATAGAGGCCATCGCTTTATGTGCGGGGTATAATGCGGAAGGTGGATCAAAAAACTTCAATTTCTCTTCAAGGAATACAACATCAAATTTGCACAACTATATAACAGTAGTAAAGCAATCGTATGAGAAGGACGGCTTCTTTTTACGAGCCGAGAGCTTTTATAACGTTGCTTCGCAGGTAGATGATTTAGGAATCAATTTAAGCGCCTATGGCGGAAAATCTTTACACGAGCAATCACACGGCGAGAGTTTTATGTCTCTGGTACAAAACAGGTTTCATGGAAATGGTCTATACATTATGGACGAACCTGAAGCTGCCTTGTCTCCTTTAAGGCAGCTCACCTTGCTCTCCGAAATACATAGGCTTGTTGAACTTGACTCGCAATTTATAATTGCTACACACTCGCCAATATTACTTGCTTACCCAAACGCAAAAATCTATCAAATAACCGATACGGCCATCGAGGAAGTAAGCTATGAGGATTGCGAGCACTGCAAATTGACAAAGCAGTTTTTAGATAACCCCAGCCGCTTTTTCAGGTATTTGTTTTCAAATTCGTAAGTAAGCAGTTCAATTTATCCGTCTTTATCCGGATGCATTCCCCGGGCAAGCAGCAGGATGAAAAATATGCCGGAAGCACATGGCCGCCATCATATCCGGGATTCCTGTTCCTACAATTATTGAATAAGCGGCGTGATATCTTTTTTGTTAAGACACGCCACCAAACCGGTCAACCGATGGTTGGCCGGTTTTTCTGTGTATAAAACTTTCTATAAAAAGGAAAAGCCGCAGCTCCCCCTGCGGCTTTTGTTCTGTTCGGCGCCGCTTTGCAGGCCGTTCCGGGCCCTTCTGCGGCATCCGCGCCGGCGCCCCTTTCAGCCCTTGTTCTGCAAAAACCAGGTCCCGCACCGGCCCCACAGCCGGGTGTCCAGGTTCTCCTGCCGGATGTCGGCCACCGGCCGGAAGACCGGTTTGCCCCGGACGCAGGCCCCCACAAAATAGAGCGCGCCGCATCGGCGGCACCGAATATAGTGGCAAACGGTATAATGCCGCTCGGCGGCCAGCACCGCGTCGGTGTCCGCCAGCGGACAGTCCCCGGCAAACAGTTCCATGCCGCCCTGCCGCTCCAGCTCCATGAGCCTGTGCAGGATTCGGTCATATTCCCGGTAGGAGCCGCCGCGGGCTGCCTCCATCTGCGCCGCCAGCGCGCCGCAGACCGGGCAGCGGCCCTTCTCCTGGTCCATCTGTGTCCCCCCTGTTCCATCCTGAACGGATCGCCCTTCGTGCGGCCGGCCCGCCCGGGCCGCCGTCACGGCGGCGCGGTGCCTGCGGATGCCATCTTTTTGAATTCCCGGGGCGAGAGGCCGTAATAGCCTTTGAACGCTCTGTAAAAATTTTGATAGTCGGAAAAGCCCACCAGGGCGCTGACATCCGTCGGCGCAGCGCCTTTTGCAATCAGCGCCTTCGCCTCCACCAGCCGCCTTTGCTGCACAAACTGGTAAAAGCTCACCTGCATCTGCTCCCGGCACACATGGCTGATCGTGCTGGGCGACACGAAAAAGTGCTCCGCCACGCCGGCGAGGGACAGCTTCTGCATATAATGGGTCTCCACATAGTCGATGATCTCGTCCAGCAGCTCGGTTTGGGAGGCCGGCGGCAGGCGGCCGCACCGGTCTGCGGCGGCGCGGCTCATCAGGCTGAGGATCTGGAACGCCAGGCCGATTTTTTCCAGCTTCTGCGCCGTCTGCTGACACGCGCCCCGGGCGCCGGCCTCGAATTGGTCCCGCAGCCGGTCCGACACACGCGCGCCGGCCCGCAGCACCGCGTGCCGGAAGGGATTCTGCTCCGGCGCATCCGCCCAGGCCTCCGCAACCCTGTCGGCCAGGCGCGGGTCAATCAGCAGGATGATCCGCTCGAAGGGGCCGCACATATCTTCACCGAACAGGGGGCGGTGGTGGACGCCGGGCCGGATACAGATCAGGTCCCCGTCCTCCAGGCAGAACCGCTCGCGCCCCACCAGGTAGGCCGCGTGGGCCGCGCGGGTGCAGTAAATCAGCTCGTAGTGGGCATGGCTGTGCAGCTCCACCGGCTCCGCCGCGGTGTTCCGGTCGAAGTGGAACTGAATGTATCGCTCGCTCATCGCGTATTCCGTGTACAGCCGCTGGAGGTTCTGGCGGCTGAGGCCGCTGAAATTCTCCGCCCGGTAGCGCTGGGGGTCATAATACAAGCCGATGGGCCGGCCCGGCCGCTGCTTGAAGCCACGGGAAGAATTCATAACTTTTTCCCCCATTTCCCTCTGAATCTGATCATATTATAAAAGATATTTGCCGGATTCGCAATGTTTTTTGCCGGAATCATGATTTGAAGCATAAATCAAACGCTATACAATAGGCTCATCAGCCGCATACAGCGCTGCATCTGACAAAAAAGGAGCGAGGAATATGAAAAAAGACAAACCGGCAAGCAGCCTGACGCTGAAGAACCGCATCGGATATGGCTGCGGCGATGCCGGCGGCGTGATGACCTTCAGCCTGATGAGCACGTTTTTCACCCGTTACTGCCTGAACATCCTGGAGGTCAGGGCGGAAGTACTGGCCGCGCTGCTGTTCGTCTGGAACGTGTGGGATGCGGTGAACGACCCGCTGATGGGCACGCTGATGGACAAGATGTTCGCCAAACATCACAACCGGAACGGCAAATTCCGCCCGTGGATCCTGCGCGCAACGCCCATGCTGTGCGTCTCCGCCATTGCGCTGTGGACCGTTCCCACCTTCTTTGATGGCGCCGCCATGCTGGTTGCCCTGTTCGTGTGCAAAATCCTGTATGAAGGGTTCTACACCATGCTGAACATCCCCATGGGCTCCCTGCTGTCGGCCATGTCCAGCAATGACACCGAGCGCGCCCAGCTCTCCAGCGCGCGGGGCATCGGCTCCACCATTTTCGGGATGCTGGCGGCCATGCTGTTCCCCATCATCCTGTCCGTGTTCGGCGATAACGCCCGCAGCTACGGCATCGGCGCCACCATTCTGGCGCTGGGCGGCGCAGTGCTGTGCCTGCTGCACTACTTCTGGACGGAAGAGCGCCACACCGTCGCCTCTGAAACGGACGCCGAGCAGATCAAGTTCAGCGACATTCTGGTTGTCTTCCGGAAAAACCGCGCCTTCTGGGCCCTTTGCCTGCACAGCCTGTTCCTGTGCTCCATGCAGGCCATCGCCGGCGCCGTGGGCAGCTATATGTACGCCGACGTCTACGGTTCCATGGAGATGATGTCCATGGCGTCCATGCTGTCCTTGCCGATCAGCCTGGTCCTGCTGGCCGTCGCGCCGGCCCTCACCAAGAAGCTCGGCCTGGTTCGCCTCATCCGCATCGGGCTGGTGATCAGCTCCCTGCTGTACCTGTCCCTGTACGCCGTGACCATGCTGACCGATGTCGGCGTCTGGACGTATGTGGTGTGGAGCTCGCTGGCATCCGGCGCGGCCATGCTGTCCATTCTGATGCAGTGGGGCCTGGTGGGCGAAGCCATTGACTACAACGAGTACATCACCGGCAAGCGCACCGAGGGCTCCATTTACGGCACCTTCAGCCTGTCCCGGCGCATCGGCACCACCATCGGCTCCTCCCTGGGCACGCTGATGCTGGGCCTGACCGGTTACCAGGCGGGCGCCGCCGTGCAGTCGGCCGCCACCGTGGCCGGCATCAAGATGACGGCGATGCTGGTGCCCGGCATTCTGGTGCTGGGTTCATGGGCTGCGTTCCGCTTTGTCTGGAACATCACCGATGAGATCCGCGCCAAAATTGCAGCCAACAAGACGCAGGCTGCCACCGAAGACTGAAACCCGAAACCGGAAAGGATGAAACACCATGAAACTTCGCACACGGATTCTGGGGCGGATGCTGAACGCGGAAGTGCAGGAATATCTGACCCGCAGCGACCTCATCATCGTCCCCGTGGGAACCACGGAGATGCACGGCGGCCTGCCGCTGGACTGTGAGACGGTGGCCAGCGAGGCCATCGGCCTGACCATGGCCGAAGCCTGCGACGGCCTGGTGCTGACCGGGCTGCCCTACTTTTACGCCGGCGCCACGGCCACCGGCCGCGGCACGGTGCAGGTCAGCGTCCGCCAGGGGATCGACTACCTGGGCGCCATTGCCCGCAGCCTGCTGCGCCAGGGCTTCAAGCGGCAGATCTACATCAGCTTCCACGGCCCGGCCCACATGACGGTTTGCCCGATGATCCGTGATTTCTACGACGAGACCGGCGTCCCCATTCTGTACATGGACCTGTGCATGCAGTTGTTCGACAAATCGGCCGACCTGTTCCTCACCGACAACATGGCCCAGGACCCCGCCGCCGCCATGCGGCAGATCGACGCCATGTTCCTGGGCGCTTACCAGATCATGGGCCGCCTGCAGGACGTGCCCTGCACCACCGCCTTCGCCCAGGCCGGCGCCCAGAGCTGCACACCCTTCAACGACTTGTTCAACCTGGCTTATCAGAGCGGCGCGGTGGGCTACTGCTTCGGCGAAAACACCGACCACGCCCCCACCACGCCCATCCCCGACGAGCAGACGCGCCAGGAACTGGCGGACCGCGGGCAGCAGATCATCCGCCAGCTGGTGGACCGCATGGACCTGCCCCATGTGGCGGACCAGCTGCAGGGCCTGGCGGCCTACGGGCTGGAAAACGAGGCGCGCTATCCCTGGATGCCCTCTTCCTGGCACAAGGCCCATTCCTGACCGGCGCGCATTCGCGCGCTGTTTTGCCAAAAACCCCCGGACGCCGGCGTCCGGGGGTTTTTCTTGGGGCGGATGTGAGGCACCGGCCGCTTTGGGCGCCAGGTTTTACACGGCTTCGCCGGTATCGGCGAACTGGCTGTTGTACAGCTCGGCGTAGAAGCCGCCCTTTTCCAGCAGCTGGGTGTGGGTGCCGGTCTCCACGATATCGCCGTCCCGCATCACCAGGATGAGGTCGGCATTTTTGATGGTGGACAGCCGGTGGGCGATGATGAAGCTGGTGCGCCCGGCGGTGAGGGCGTCCATGGCCTTCTGGATGGCCAGCTCGGTGCGGGTGTCCACGCTGGAGGTGGCCTCGTCGAAGATGAGGATGCGTGGGTCGGACACGATGGTGCGCGCAATGGTCAGCAGCTGTTTCTGGCCCTGGCTGATGTTGGTGGCATCCTCGTTCAGCACCGTCTGATAGCCCTGGGGCAGCGTGCGCACGAAGTGGTCCACCTGGGCGGCTTTGGCCGCGGCGATCACTTCCTCGTCGGTGGCGGACAGGCGGCCGTAGCGGATGTTCTCCATGATGGTGTCGTTGTACAGCCAGGTGTCCTGCAGCACCATGCCGAAGGTGTCCCGCAAATCGTTGCGGGCAAACTGGCGCACGTCGTACTTGTCCAGCAGGATGGCCCCGCCGGATACGTCGTAAAAGCGCATCAGCAGCTTTACCATGGTGGTTTTGCCCGCGCCGGTGGGGCCCACAATGGCCACCTGGGTGCCCGGGGGGATGATGGCGCAGAAGTCGTTGATGATGGTTTTCTCCGGCACATAGCCGAAGTGGACGTGGGCGAAATCCACCTCGCCCCGGATCAGCTCCGGCGACAGGGGGCTTTCCGGGTCGGCGGGTTCCTCTTCCTCCTCCAGGAATTCAAACACCCGCTCGGCGGCGGCGGCCGTCTGCTGCAGCACGTTGGAGATGTTGGCGATCTGGTTGATGGGCTGGGTGAAATTGCGCACGTACTGGATGAAGGCCTGGATATCACCCACAGTGATGGTGCCGTTCAGCGACAGGAAGCCGCCCAGCACGCAGATGCCCACATAGCCCAGGTTGCCCACGAAGTTCATCAGCGGCTGCATGATGCCGCCGAAAAACTGGCTTTTCCAGGCGGCGGCATACAGCTGGCCGTTCAGCCGGTCGAATTCTTCAATGCTTTTTTCCTGGCCGTTGAAGGCGGTGACGATGGTGTGCCCGCCGTACATCTCCTCCACATGGCCGTTCACATGGCCCAGATAGTCCTGCTGGCGCTGGAAGAAAGGCTGGCTGCGCTTGACCACGTTCGTCACAATGATCACGCTGACGGGCAGGATGCACAGGGCCACCAGCGTCATCAGCGGGCTGATGGACAGCATCATGCACAGCACGCCCACCATCATGGTGACGTTGGTCACGATCTGGGACAGGCTCTGGTTCAGCGTCTGGGTGACGGTATCCACGTCGTTGGTGATGCGGCTGAGCACTTCGCCGCTCTGTACGCGGTCGAAATAGGCCAGGGGCATGCGGTCGATCTTCCGGCTGATGTCCCGGCGCATGTTGTAGCTCAGGGAGGTGGCCACGCCGGCCATCACCCAGGCCTGCACATAGGTGAGCAGGGCGCTGGCGCAGTACAGCGCCGCCAGCCACAGGAGGATCTGGCCGATGGCGGCAAAGTCGATGCCGCCGGTGCCCGTGAGCATGGCCACCACGCCCTCGAACAGCTTGGTGGTGGCCTGGCCCAGAATTTTGGGCCCGAAGATGGAGAACACCGTGGACGCCGCCGCGCACACCAGCACCAGCACGATGCCGGGCAGGAATTTGCCCAGGTAGGCGATCAGCTTTTTCATGGTGCCCTTGAAGTCCTTGGCCTTTTCGCCGGGCATCATGCCGGCGGCGCCGCGGCCGTGGGGGCGGGGGCCGGGTCTTGTCTGTGCCATTATGCCAATTCCTCCTTTGAAAGCTGGCTTTGCGCAATTTCGCGGTAGGTCTCGCAGGTTTTCAGCAGCTCCTCGTGGGTGCCGATGCCCATCACCCTGCCCTCGTCCAGCACCACAATCTGCTGGGCGTGCATAATGGTGGACACCCGCTGGGCCACAATCAGCACCGTGGCGTTTTCCGTGTAGCCCTTCAGGGCGGCCCGCAGCCTGGCGTCCGTCTTGAAGTCCAGGGCGCTGAAGGTGTCGTCGAAGATGTAGATGGGCGCCTTTTTCACCAGGGCCCGGGCGATGGACAGCCGCTGGCGCTGGCCGCCGGAGACGTTGGTGCCGCCCTGGCTGATGGCCGTGTCGAAGCCGTCGTCCAGGTTGCCGATGAACTCGGTGGCCTGGGCAATGTCCGCGGCGGTGCGCAGGGTCTCGTCGCTGGCCGCCTCGTCGCCGTAGCGCAGATTGGAGGCGATGGTGCCGCTGAACAGCATGCCCTTCTGGGGCACATAGCCGATGGCCGCCCGCAGCTCGTGCTGGGTCAGCTCCCGCACGTCCACGCCGTCCACGGTCACCCGGCCGCCGGTGGCGTCGTAGAACCGGGGCACCAGGTTCACCAGGGTGGATTTGCCCGAACCGGTGGAGCCGATGAAGGCGGTGGTCTGCCCGGGCAGTGCCGTGAAGGACACATGGCTCAGCACGTCCTCGCTGGCGCCCTCATACCGGAAGGACACGTCCTCGAACCGCACCACGCCCCTGACGGGGCTGGGCAGGCGGCGGGGCTTTTCCGGGTCCTGCACGGCATTTTCGGTGGCCAGCACCTCGTTGATGCGCTCGGCCGAGACGGTGGCCCGGGGCACCATGATGAACATTATGCTGATGAACAAAAAGCTCATGATCACGTGCATGGCGTACTGGATGAAAGCCATCATGTCGCCCACCTGCATATTGCTTTCGGCGATCTGATGGCCGCCCACCCACACGATCAGCAGGCTGACGCCATTCATCACCAGCGTCATCACCGGGGCCATCACGGCCATGGCCCGGTTCACGAACAGGGTGTTGGAGGTCAAATCTTTGTTGGCCTTTTCAAAGCGGTTCTGCATAAAGTTCTGGTTGGCGAAGGCGCGCACCACCATCATGCCCGACAGCTCCTCCCGGGCCACCAGGTTCAGCCGGTCCACCAGATCCTGCATTTTTTTGAACCGGGGCAGGGCCACCACGAACAATAGCAGAATGACCCCCAGCATCAGCACCAGCGCCAGCGCCAGGATCCAGGCCATATTGATGCACTTGGTCAGGCCCATGATCAGGCCGCCCACGCCCATCACCGGCGCAAAGATCATCATCCGCAGGCCCATGGACAGGAACATCTGGATCTGCTGCACGTCGTTGGTGCTGCGGGTGATCAGGCTGGCGGTGGAGAACTGGTCCAGCTCACTGTGGTTGAAGTGGGTGACGCGGGTGAACACCGCCCGGCGCAGGTCACGCCCCACGCCGGCGCCCATGCGGGCCAGGCAGAAGCCTGCGCCGATGGCGCACACCGTCAGCAGCACCGCCAGGCCCAGCATCTCCAGGCCCTTCATCAGGATGTAATCGTTCTGGATGGCATCGGTGTCGGCCCCCAGCTGGGTGTAAAACATCTTGGTGAACACCGCGCCCGTCTGCTGCAGCATGGAGTCGGGGGTGACGGCGGCGGCGGCCACGGCGTCCTGCACCAGCGTGGAGGACCGGGCCAGCAGCATGGGCACCAGCTCCATCAGGGCGTCCGGGTCCAGGGCGGCGGTCTCGCCGCCGGCGTCGGCCGCCGCGCCCGGGGCTGCGGCGCCCTGGGCGGCCGCGGCCTCCAGGGCCTGCATCAGTGCGTAATCGCCCCGGGCGAAGGCCGCGGCCACGGCATCGGCGTCGTCATCGGTGGCCGTCAGCACCCAGTCGTCCCCGGCAATCTCCGGGAAGTCCTGCCGCAGGGCCGCGGCGTCCACGCCGTAACCGCCGCTCTCCGCCTGTGCCAGGGTGCGGTAGCCCGCCGCCACGGTGGCGGCGTCATCCCCGCTCAGGAAGGGCTGCATCATTTCCATGGCCCCGGCGCTGATGGCGCGGGGCGCGGCGGTGGTGATACCGCCCTGCTGGATGCCTACGTTGACGATGTCGCTCATCATGTTGGGCAGCGTCAGCTCCAGCATGGCCTGGCCGAACAGCAGCACCACCGCCAGCAGCATCAGGCCCAGATAGGGCTTCAGATAGCGTTTCAGTTTCAGCATAGCATCTCCTCATTTCTCCTGTTCTGCCCGGCCCGCACCGCCGGGTGCGGGGCCGGCGTCCGCAGCGGCCAGCTTTTCCAGCTGGGCCGCCATGCGCTCCAGCAATTCCAGCAGCAGCGTCAGGTTCTCCGGCCCAATGGCCTCCATGGCCTGGCTCAGCTTCTGCTTCATGTTGGCGTACCCCTGCTCCAGCAGGGCGTGCCCCGCCTGGGTCAGGCGCACCGCCGAAACCCGGCGGTCCCGCGGGTCGTTCACCCGCTCCACACAGCCCAGGCTTTCCAGCGCGCTGATCCGCTGGCTGATGGCCGGCAGGCTTTGGCCCATGGCGTGGGCCAGCACACCCAGGCGCACCGGGCGGCCCTCCGCCGCCGGGGCGCACGGCCCCTCCTGCAGCGGGCCCGGCGGGCCGCCGGGCCCGCCCAGAATCTGCAGGGCCATCAGCGTGCCAAACTGGCTTTTATTCAGCTGCGGGGCCGGTTCCAGCCCGCCCCACGCCCGGCGCAGCCGGTCCATCGCCTGGAAAAAGCGGGACAAAGGGACGGTGTCATGTGTCTGCATGGCGTTTGCTCCTTTCCGGCCGGCCGCCGCCAAAGAAAAGGCAGCTTAACCATTAAGCCGTTTAATTATTAAGTTACTTAAATAATAGCATGGGCCGCGCCCCTTGTCAATAGGCTGCGGCAGATTTTGGTGCGGGCGCACAGCCGCCCGCGCAAAAGGGGGCTTTTTGAAAAAAGCCCCCTTTTGAAACCCCGAAAAACTTTCAATCCGGATGCCGCAGCCGCAGCAGGGCCGTGCCCTAAAGGCGGCGCACACGGCACCGCGATGCGCGGCGGGCAGAGTCCCGCCCGATTGAAATTCTTTGCCCTGCTTTCTTTTAAGAAAGCAGGCGTCCAAATAAAAAGCCCCGGCCCGCCTGTTCCCAAACGGAACGGCGGGCCGGGGCAAATTGCACGCTGTGTAAAACGGGAAACCGCTTATTTGCCGGCGCGGCGGGCCTCCAGGTCGCTGTTCATCTTGGCCAAGGTCTTCTTGTCCAGGTTGTAGATGAACGCGAAGGCGATGAACTGCAGCACGGCGCCGAACAGGTACATCGCGGGGGTGAGATAGCGCAGGTTGGTGGCGATCTCCATGGGCTGGTTGGCCTTCAGGTTGGCGTCGTAGCCCACCCAGGTGGCCAGCACCAGGCCCAGGGACGGGCCAACGCCCTGGCTGAGTTTGCGGAAGAAGGAGTAGATGGCGTAGGTGGTGCCCTCGTGGCGCTCGCCGAACTTCCACTCCTCGTAGTCCATGGCGTCGGCCATCAGGCTCCAGCACAGCAGGCTGTTCAGGCCATTGCCCACGGCGGCCAGCAGCTGGCAGCCCACGTAGATGGCCAGGCCCTTGCCGTCAGGAGTCATGGGCAGCACGAACATCAGGATGTACGCGGCCAGAGAGAAGCAGCTGGTGAAAGTGAGGGCTTCTTTCTTGCCGAAGCGGGTGACGATCTGCTTGACGAAGGGCATGAAAGCGAACAGGCCCACGTAGCTGATCATACCCATGATACCGGAGATCTGGGCATTCTTGAAGTACGCCTGGAACAGCACCTGCACGGCCGTCTGGGCACCATACATGCCCAGGAAGCCAGCCATACCGGCCAGGGCGGCGCCCACGGCGGGACGGTTGCGCATAAAGTGGCCCAGGGACACGAAGAAGTTGAACTTCTCCTTGGGTTTGTCCTCGCTGACGCGGATCTCGGTGTCCACGCGGATGACGGTGTTGCGGATCATGAACTGGAAGAAGCAGATGCCGATCAGACCCAGAACCAGACCGATGATGATCAGGGTGTTGCCGCGCAGCTGGTTGTTGGCGTCATAAATAATGAACGGCAGAATCATGCTGATGGACAGGCTGGCGGCCATGGAGCCGATGGAACGCCAGCTGGACAGCTGGGCGCGCTCCACGGGGTCGTCGGTGATCAGGCTCAGCAGAGAGCCGTAGGGCACGTTGGCCACGGTGTAGAAGGCGTCCCAAATCACGTAGCCGGCGATGAACAGGATGTTCTTCACCATGCTGGGGGCGCTGGTCCAGGGCACGAAGCACAGGGCGCCGGCCACCAGCAGGCCCCAGGAACCGGCGTTGATGTACGCCAGGAACTTGTTGCGTTTGTACTTGTGATGGTCAGCGTCGATCAGGGAGCCGATCAGCGGGTCGTTGATGGCGTCCCACACCTGAACGGCCAGCAGCAGGCCGGCCATGACAATGGTGTCGATGCCCATGAACTGCGTCCAGAAGATGGACAAGCTGCCCTTCAGGGCGAAACTGGTGTTGCAGCCGAAGTCGCCGGCGGCATACGCCAGTTTGTCGAGCAGGCCAAACTTGCGGAAGCCCTGGGCGTCCACGGCTTTTGCATTACTCGCCATGAAATATTCCTCCTTTTTCTGCGCCCTGCATTGTATGAAGAAAGTATGAACACAGCGTAAATTTTCTGCAAACGCAGGGCTACTAGTTCCTATTATACAGATTTGCAAATGTGTGTAGGAGTCTCACATCCCGAAATCTGTGACACCCAAGTTCAAATTTGGCCTTGTGATTTTAGATATTTTCACTAAAATCAGGCTTTTTTCCAAAAAAATTCCCCGTCCCGTCGGCCTTTGCGCTGAAAAACTGCGGCAGATTTTCCGAAAAGCTCAGCAATGTTTGCATAGAATCAGCAATATTTGCAATGTTTTGCCGCTGCGGCGCGTGGTATGGTAAAGGCGGGAACAGTGGTGCGTCCCCGGCAGACAGTGGGAGGTGTACGCAACAAATGTATAAAATCTGTAAGACCAAGCAATCGGCCCAGCGCCAGCGGCAGATTGTAGACTGCCTGCTGGAAATGATGCAGACCCAGACCTTTGACCAGATCACCGTGCTGGCCCTGTGCCAGAAAGCCCGGATCCCACGCAAGTCCTTTTACCGATACTTTGAGTGCAAAGAAGACGTGTTCCTGGCGGCGGCGGATTTCCTGACCATGGACTACGACCGCTTTGACGGGCCCTACCGCCCGGGCGCCGGCGAGGCGCGCGCACCGGACAAGGAACTGGAGAAGATCTTCCTGTTCTGGCAGGAACGCCAGGTGCTGCTGACGGCCATCCTGCGCAGCCGCCTGGGCGAGACACTGGTTTCCCACCTGTCCGGGCAGATCTTCACCGGCTATACGGGGCTGACGCCTGCGGACAGCGGCTTTTCCGAGGCCGATCGGCGCGCGGCGGCCCTGTTCGTCACCACCGGCATGCTGGCGCTGGTCATCGACTGGATCGGCCGCGGCTGCACGGAAAGCGCGGCCCAGATGGCCCAGCGCGCCGGCAAGCTGCTGACGCATCCGCTGTACCGGGCGCCGTAGGCCGGGGCGCCCGTCCGGCGCTTGCAGGCGGGGCCGCGCCCCGCTATAATATAGCGCGCCCCGCTATAATATAGTTTGAACACCAAAACGGAAAAGGAGCGTTGACAATGGCGGAATTCGTAAAACTGTCCCCCGGGGAGCTGAAGGCCCTGCGCACGGTGGACGAATGCCTGATGAGCTACAACATCGAGATGGCCGAGGTGACCGGCGGCACCTTCTGGAAGGCCTACACCCCCGGGCAGATCGCCGGCACCGAGGCTTTCCCGCCCATGGCCAGCATGGCGGATTTCGGCAAATCCATGCAGGTATATCCCCCGGCGGACCTGTACAACGAAAAGCTGCGGGCCCTGGCCCGGCAGTTCGGCCCGGTGTGGGTGCGCGTTTCGGGCACCTGGGCCAGCAAAACCTATTACGACTTCGACGGCGCCGCCGGCGGCAAGGCACCGGCGGGCTATCAGAACGTGCTGACCAAGCAGCAGTGGATCGGCGTGCTGGATTTTGTGAAGGCCGTGGACGGCAAGCTGATGATCAGCGTGGCCAACTGCGAGGGCCTGCACAAGGCCCACGAGCCCTGGAACCCCAGCCAGGCCGCCCAGATCTTTGCCCTGAGCAAGGAGTACGGCGTGCCCGTCCTGGCGGCGGAGTTCATGAACGAGCCCAACATGCTGAGCTACAGCGGCGCGGCGCCGGGCTACACCGCCGACGATTACGCCCGGGACCAGGACCTGTTCTGCGCCTGGGTGCGCGCGAATTACCCCGAGTGCCTGCTGGTAGGCCCCAGCAACACCTGCGATACCTCCATGGGCCCCGGCAAGGAAGGGCAGGAAGTGCACGGCAGCGGCCTGGCCAGCATCATGGGCAACGTGGCCACGGTGGAGCAGCTGATGGACCCCACCCGGGAAAAGCTGGACGTATACAGCTACCATTATTATAATGGTATCAGCGAGCGCATGGCCTCCATTATGCCCGACATGCACTGGGACGTGAGCGCCGCCACCACCGAGGCCTACCTGGCCGTGGCCGGGGCCACCGCCCGGGGCAACGCGCCCGCCCGGGACAAATACTGCCCCGGCGCCCCCATGTGGGTGACGGAAAGCGGCGACGCCGGCGGCGGCGGCGACACCTGGGCCTCCACCTATCTGGACGTGCTGCGCACCCTGAACGAGCTGGGCGAGTTCGCCACCATCACCGACGGCGTCATCTTCCACAACACGCTGACGGCCTCCGATTACGCCTTCCTGGACCGCATCACCCACGACCCGCGGCCCAATTACTTCGCCGTGCTGCTGTGGAACCGCCTGATGGGCACCACCGTATATGATGCCGGCCAGCCCATCCGGGAGGGCGCCCATGTGTTCGCCCACAGCCGCCGGGACGGCAAGGCAGGCGCATGCTATCTGATCATCAACAATTCCACCACCGACGCCACCACCGTGGAGCTGCCCGTGGACGCGGTGCGCTACACCCTGTCCGCCGACAGCCTGCGCAGCCCGGTGATGAAGCTGAACGGCCGGGCACTGGTGCTGCAGGGCGAAAGCACCCTGCCGGACCTGTCCGGCCAGGTGCAGCGCGCCGGCACGCTGGCCCTGGCGCCCGCCACCGCCACCTTCCTGGTGGTGTGACCCTCTTTCCCCGTCTCCCGGGGGGCCCTGCAGGCCCCCCTTTTTCCTTTTCCGCCGGCGCGATGCCGGCTTTGCCTCGCCTGCGGGCGGGCCCCGGCGGGCCCGCCCGCTTTTCTGCGCCCGCTGCGGGGCTGCCGGGCCGCATCGCGCCGTGAATTTACATAAATTATCGCCGCTTTTTTCTTATTTTTACGCTTTTTTGACCAGTTTTTTATTATCTCTTGACGTTGCACCCGTTTAATGATAACCTTATGTTGAGGAAGAGGGGGCTGCGTGCGCGCGCCTCCCCAACACCGGCCTTCGGGCCGGCCACCGCAAGGCAGGGGTATCAAAATATGGATGTATCATTCAGCTACTTTTTGAGCGCCATGGGGCAAAGCCCCGTGCTGCTGATCACCGTGGTGCTGACACTGGGCGTCATCTTCGTCAACGGCTGGACGGACGCGCCCAACGCCATCGCCACCTGCATCACCACCCGGTGCATGCAGCCCCGGGCGGCCATTCTGCTCAGTGCCGTGTTCAACTTCCTGGGTGTTCTGGTGATGACGCATATCAACAGTTCCGTTGCGTCCACCATCAGCAACATGGTGGATTTCGGCACCGACACCCACGAGGCGCTGATCGCCCTGTGCGCGGCGCTGTTTTCCATCGTGGTGTACAGCGTCACGGCCTCCATGTTCGGCATTCCCACCAGCGAAAGCCACAGCCTCATCGCCGGGCTTTCCGGTGCGGCCATCGCCATCCAGGGCGGCGTGGGCGGCATCAATATGGATGAATGGGTCAAGGTGCTGTATGGCCTGGTGGCCAGCCTGGCGCTGGGCTTCGGCATCGGCTGGCTGGTGTGCAAGGCGGTGACGCTGGTATGCGCCGGGATGGACCGCCGCCGCACCGACCGCTTCTTTACCGGGGCCGAGATCTTCGGCGCCGCCGCCATGAGCTTTATGCACGGCGCCCAGGACGGCCAGAAGTTCATCGGCGTGCTGTTCCTGGGCGTGGCCTTCAGCAACGGCATGCCCGGCGTGCAGGGGGTGCTGATTCCCGTGTGGCTGATGGTGCTGTGCAGCTGCGTGATGGGTGTGGGCACCAGCGTGGGCGGCGAGAAGATCATCAAGGCCGTGGGCATGGATATGGTGAAGCTGGAGAAATACCAGGGCTTTTCCGCGGACGTATCGGCGGCGCTGTGCCTGCTGCTGAGCAGCCTGCTGGGCATTCCCGTATCCACCACCCACACCAAAACCAGCGCCATTATGGGCGTGGGCGCGGTCAAGCGGCTGTCGGCCATCAACTTCGGCGTGGTGAAGGACATGATGCTCACCTGGGTGTTCACCTTCCCCGGCTGCGGGCTGATCAGCTTCGTCATGGCCAAACTGTTTATGTTCCTGTTCTGACACGGGGGCCCGTGTGCAGGGGGCGCGGTGCCGCGGCCTTTGCGCGCCGGCCCGTGGGTGCCGGAAAGCCCGGCGCCCGGCCACAACCCTGCGGCCGCCGGCCGCCTGTATTAAAGGAGGATGCCCGCCATGGGTAAAAAGCAAGACAGCTTCTATTTTGAAAATTTCAGCGCCTGCGCCGACTATGCCTGCCAGGCGGCCCGCTACCTGGAAGATTCGCTGAAGAATTTTGCCCCGGAGCGCCAGCACGACATGCTGGACGAACTGCACAAAGTGGAGCACGCCGCCGACGAGAAAAAGCACGAGCTGTCCAACGTGCTGGCCCACGCCTTTATCACCCCCATCGAGCGGGAGGACATCATCCTGCTGAGCCAGAGCATCGACGAGGTGACCGATAAGATCGAGGACGTGCTGCTGCGGCTGTACTGCAACAACATCCAGTCCATCCGCTCGGACGCCATCGAGATGGGCGCCGTGCTGATCAAATGCTGCGAAGAGGTGAAGATGCTGCTGGATGAATTCGCCGACTTCAAGCATTCCAAAAAGCTGCGCGAGCACATCATCCACATCAACACCATGGAGGAACAGGCCGACCGTCTGTTCATCGACAGCATGCGCCAGCTGCACACCACCTGCAAGGACCCGCTGACCATCATCAGCTGGCGGGAGATCTACATCTATCTGGAAAAGTGTGCCGACGCCTGCGAGCATGTGGCCGACGCCGTGGAGAGCGTCGTGATGAAAAATACCTGAGCCCCTGCCCGCCCCCTGTAAAAAGCAAAAAAGCGCCCCGCCCGGAACCCCCGGGCGGGGCGCTTTTTGCCGGCCTCCCTGGGCGGCGCCCGCTGATAAGAGCTTGGCAAGGGACAATCATCTTGACAATACAGAGAAAATGGCATATAATATAACCACAAAATGAAAAATAAACAGGCAGAATGTACAAATTTGTGAAATGAGGTGGTTCCGGTGCAGGCTGATTGCGAGCAGGCGGCCTGGCGGGCCGCGGGCCAAAGACGGCCCGCCAGGCAGTAAAGCCCATCCGCGGCAGACAGGCATCTGCTTCCCGCGCCTTTCCCTCCTGTAAAGAACGGATAGCAGAATGAAAAAGCTTTTTTCTCTCGTACTTGCCGTTGTCCTGGCCCTGTCTCTGGCCGTCCCGGCCATTGCCGCTGATGTGGAGGGGCCTGCTGGGCCCAATGATATCGCCGCAAGGCGTCCGCCGCTGGCTCATTGCCCTATTCAAGGATGTCCGGGCTTTTTGCATCCTGTTAACACAGAATATGGCATCTTGTGGCAATGTGATACCTGTCACAATTTCTGCTGATATAAGGAAAATTTGTTCTTCATAAGATTTGCAAAGCCTTCGTTTCGGCGAAGGCTTTTCTGGTAAGAGGGCAGGGCGACCACTAAATATGCTACACCGTTTCAAGCAACTTGCTTTCATCGTACTGATAACTTGTTATCTGATGGTAAATCTTTTTGCATTTGGGTTTCTCATTCGCAGTGATAAACAGAATGATTTAATTGTCACGCCGGGTAACGGATGGATTCGCCACCGCCTGGAAGCAAATCTATATACAGACGACCTATTTTGCGCACTGCAGGGCCAGCGTATGCAGCTGTATTACAGCGAATATTGCCGCGTACAAAACAATGGAGACCGTTTTGTTCTTGAAGGTGAGATTGTGTACCGCCGGTTGGGACCTGTACCCGCTTCTCAGGGTGGCGGCCCGCAAAAATTACTTCAGTATTCCATGACATTGTTTTAAGGGGGATCTATGGCGTTTGTGATACAGAACGTTTTTCGTGCCATAGGACGTCGGGGAAAAAGTTATCTGCCAATTGGTCTGCAAATTGTATTCTGTGCGGCGCTACTGACTTTTGCGATGAATTTCGCCCACAGTATGTGTACCGCCAAACAGATCCTTCAACCCAATGTGATGCAAGTGCAATGGAATGCGCTACGCTTATCCAGACCGCCGATTACCTATTTATGGTTACAGGAGTTAGACAGTGCTTTGCCCAACAGCTCATTAATTTGGAGTGGCTATCCTATCCGAACCTACTTTCTCTTTCCGGCAGATGGGTTAGAAGGAGAGTATCTCCAGCCTATTTATGTATTTTATACAAGTGCGCTACCTCCAGGTACAGCGTACATCTCTCCTCAAACGGACGAGCTACTGAAAACCCCAGGTGCGCAGCTGGTGGCGGAACAGAACTTCAGGCCAGAGGCGGTACCAGTGAAAGAATTGTATTCACTGGCTCTGAGGGAAAATCAATTGGCGGCGGACTGGCCTCCGCTGGATTTGGCTCAATTTGGCCTGCCCAGCCCCGAAACTGAAACCGCTGTGCCACTGCATGTATTGGCAATTCCGATGCCACAAGATAAGGATGTATTACTCAACGCCTATTCATCGCTGCAAATTCACGCCGATAGCTTTGAACACGCATTGAATGACGGACTTACCGTTATTCAATATCTGTATGACAAATCGGAAGGCCGGGTGGATTATCAGCTGTCCTCCGACTACATGCGCCACCTGGACAACCTGAACAAAGCGGGGGTCTATCTGCAGATCCTGCTGGCGGCGTCCCTTTCGGCGCTGGCGCTGATTGTGTGCGGGGTGTACGGCTTTTTCAAGCTGACCCTGCTGGAGCGCGCGAAGGCCTTCGCTGTGTGCCGCGCCATCGGGGCGCGGGCGGGGCGGCTGTACGCAGAGGTATTTTTTGAGTTTTTCTTTGTGTTTGCGGTGTCGTCGGCCCTGGGCGTGCTGACGGGGGAAAACCTTACGCTGCTGGCGGGCGAGTTTACAGAGGAGGTGCCCCTGCTGCTCAGCCCGTGGGCGGTGCCGGCCGTGGCGGCGCTGGCGGCGCTGCTGAGCGCCGGGGCCACGCTGTACGCCAGGCGCACCATGGCAAAAGGTGAGATTGCCGCGCTGCTGCACAATGAGTGAAGGGAGGCGCGGGAATGAATTCATTGCGGTTTCACCTGAAACTCACCGCCCGAAGATGGCAGTACTGCCGCAAAACCAACCTGCTGATCCTGCTGATGATCGCCATCGGCCTGGCATTCCCCCTGTACGCCCTGCTGCAGATCTCCTTCTGCGCGCAGCAGGCAGGCTATTACACCGTAAAAGTGCCGGATATCCAGGATGTGAAGTACGAGGGGGGCAGCACGATCCTGCAGGACCAGGACCTTTCGCTGCAGCCCGAGACCACCCGGGTGGGTTCGGGTTCCATGTACGTACAGGTGAACGGCGAGGACCTGTTCTTTCCCGTTGTGGGGATGGATGGGCAGTATGAAGATTTCTTCTATCTGTCAGTCTCTGCCGGCACCAAGGAACTGCAGCCCGGCCAGTGCCTGGTGCCCCACACCTTCGCCTGGGAAAAGGGCCTTGCGCTGGGCGATTCCATCCTGATTGGCCAGCAGCCCATGGAAATTGCCGGCTTTGTGGACCACACCTTCCACGCCGACCAGCTGATGATCCGCCTGGAGGATATGGCCAGGCTGAAGGGGGCGCAGTCCTCTACGCTGGAAACGCTGGTAAAAGAAAAGGCGGCGGTGCCCCGGATGACCATGCTGCAGCGGCAGATACAATCCATGCAGAACACAAACCGCCTGCAGATGCTGATCTTCGCGGCGCTGGGCGGCGCCGGGCTGCTGATCTTCGCGGCCAACTACCTGCTGTTTGTATACAGCCACGGAAAGCGGCTGCTGAAAGTGATGAGCATCCAGCAGGCCGTGGGCGCCCGCCGCCGGGGCCTTGCGCTGTCGTTTTTCGCCGAGCAGGCGTTCAACGGGCTGGCGGTGTGCGCCGTGCTGGCCGCGGGCTGTGCGGTGTGGAGCGCCGCGTGCTTCCGGCTGCCGGCGGCGGCCGCCCCGGTGGGGTTCCTGCTGGCGGTGGTGTGGCTGTACGCGGCCCTGGCCACGGCGCTGGTGCGGGGCGCCCTGCTTTCAAAGCGCACACCCCTGGCCCAGCGCGTAAAAACAGACGGATAAGGAGGCGCAGCGGCATGATCGAGCTGATCCATGTAAGCAGAAGCTTTCCCATCACGGGCACAGTGCTGAAAGACGTAAACCTGACGGTAAACGACGGTGAATTTCTGAGCCTGTGGGGGCCGTCGGGTTCAGGCAAATCATCGCTGCTCAGCATCATCGGCCTGCTGGACGGCGGCTTTACCGGCGAATATCGGCTGGACGGGCAGAAAGTGAACCCGAAGGACGAAAACAAACTGGCCGACCTGCGCCTGCGCAGCCTGGGGTTTGTGTTCCAGACATTCAATCTGGTGCCGTATTCGGACCTGCTGGACAACGTGGCCCTGCCGCTGGGCTATCTGGGCGTTTCGGCGGCCAGGCGGCGCGCCCGGGCCGCCGAGCTTCTGGCGGCGGTGGGCATCACCGAAGGCCACCGCCGCCTGCCCGGCGTCCTCTCCGGCGGCGAGCAGCAGCGCGTGGCCATCGCCCGGGCACTGGCCGCAGACCCCCAGGTGATTTTGGCCGACGAGCCCACCGGCAACCTGGACGCTGCCAACGGGCAGAAAATCATGGAGATCCTGTCGGCGCTGAACGCCCGGGGGAAAACGGTGATCCTTGTCACCCATGACCCCACCGTGCGCGGCTACGCCCGGCGGGTGATCCGGATTGGCGACGGCACGCTGTCCGAGTGACCCCGGGCGGCCCGGGCGGTGCTGCGGCCGATACGGCCGCAGCCTGCGCACTTCGGCACAGCCCTCCCCCGCCCCGGCCTGCAGCACTGCCGGCACGAAGCGGCCCCCAAAGCAGCGCAGGAAAAGCCGTCTCCCGTTGACGCCTTCCCGGTTTTGCCATCAGGATTCAGCGCTGCGTTTTCAGCAGCGGACCATCTTACACCCCGGCGCGCCTTGCGCCCGGGGTTTTTTGCTGCGCCGGCGGGCAGGGGTTTAACGGTGCGCACAGGGGCCTTATGGACGGGTTGGCGTGGGGCACAGCCCATTCTGCCAAAAATAATTTAGTAAAAACAAAAATTTATTATACAATATCACTAAAAAGTTTTGCTGGATTTTGGTTACAACATTCATTTACATTTTCACGGAATTCCCATATAATAGACTTGTAAATTCCATTATTTGCATAATATTTTCTCATTTTTAGCAATGAACCGCCTGAGATGCGGCGGCAGCACTGCTCCGGCCCTTCCAAAATTATTACTAATAAGCATTCGAGGGGGAAAAGAGGATGAAACACCGCAGCAACACATTTGCCAGCCCTCTGGGGCCGAAAGGCGCCGGCGCGCGGCTGCTGGCCACCGTGCACAAGTACTGGTTTATCTACCTGCTGGCGGTTCCCGGCGCCGTGTTTTTGCTGCTGTTCAGTTATGCGCCCATGTACGGCATTCTGCTGGCGTTCAAGGATTATAAAATGAACCTGGGCGTTTGGGGCAGCCCCTGGGTGGGGCTGGAGCATTACCGCAGCCTGTTTACCGACCCCTCCTTCATCCAGGCGTTCAAAAACACCATCATCATCAACGTTTACCATCTTCTGTTCGGCTTTTCCTTCAACGTGTTCCTGGCGCTGATGATCAATGAACTGCAGTTCCGCCGGGTGAAGGGCGTAATCCAGACCTGTGTGTACCTGCCCTACTTCCTCTCCTGGGTCATTTTTGCGGGCCTGGTGCAGGTATTCCTGCAGGCACCGGTGCCCGGCGATACCGGCGGCGTGGTGAACCAGATCATCGTCGCACTGGGCGGCGAAGCCATTGACTTTATGAAGGAGCCCGCGCTGTTCCGCAGCATCCTGGTCATCACCAACATCATCAAAACGGCAGGTTATTCCACCATCATTTATCTGGCGGCCATTGCCGGGGTAGACCCCACGCTGTACGAGGCCGCCGCCATCGACGGCGGCAACCGCAAGGATATGCTGCTGCACATCACGTTCCCGCGCATCCTGCCCAGCGTGGCGGTGATGTTCCTGCTGCAGGTGTCCCAGCTGTTCCTGTCCAACTTCGACCAGGTGTACAACCTGTACAACAACTTTGTGCTGTCCACGGGCGATGTGCTGTCCACCTACATCTACCGCATCAGCCTGGGCGGCGGCGCCGAGTTCGAGCTGTCCACGGCGGCCAACCTGCTGCTGAACGTGCTGGGCCTGATTGCCCTGGTATTTTCCAACAAATTCGTCAAAAAGCTGGATGTCATGGGCATCTTCTGAAAGGAGCGAGAGCATGATGGAACGTACGGCGGCGGCCGGGCGCTACCGGCGCGGGATGCGCCAGCGCTTCGGCTTCAATTTCTACGATGTGTTTGTCACCCTGTTCTGCATCACCTTCGCGCTGGTATGCTTCTACCCCATGTGGTACGTATTTGTGGCGTCGATCACGCCTTACGAGGAATTTGTCAAGGGCGGGCTGATGCTGTGGCCCAGCGGCGGCGTGGACCTGCAGTACTACGGCACCATCTTCCGCAACTCCTCCTTTGTCACCAGCCTGTGGATCTCGGCCACCAAGACGGTCGTCGGCACGCTGCTGAGCCTGATCGTCACCTCCACCATGGCCTACGCTGTCAGCAAGATCCACGTGCCCGGCATGAAAACGCTGAACGTTCTGGCCGTGTTCACCATGTTCTTCGCCGGCGGCCTGATCCCCACCTACATCCTGTACCTGAACATGGGCCTGATCCGCAGCTATTGGGTCATGGTGCTGCCGTACGGGTTCAACGTCACCTATTTCATCATCATGCGCAACTACTTCTCCTATTCCATGCCCAAAGACCTGGAGGACGCCGCCCGCATCGACGGCTGCAACGAGATCGGCGTGTTTTTCCGCGTGCTGCTGCCCCTTTCCAAGCCGATGCTGGCCGCCGTGGGCCTGTTCATCGCCGTGGGCTTCTGGAACGATTACTACAGCTACATGATGTACATTGCCAACAAGCCGACACTGCAGCCCTTCGCCTGGGTGCTGCGGCGTGTGCTGACGGATTCGTCCATGATGTCTCAGATGCGCACGGGCGCGCTGGACCTGGGCGCCCAGCTGCCGCCGCCCATGGCCCTGCGCATGGCCACCATCATCTGCGCCATGCTGCCCATCATGTGCGTATACCCGTTCCTGCAGAAGCATTTTGCCAAGGGGATGCTGATCGGCGCCGTGAAGGAGTGAGCGGCCCGCCAACCCGCAACCGGATAAGCGCCCGGCGCTTATCGCAAATAGAAAAAGCAAACCAAAGGAGGAAACCAACATGACGCACAAGCTCAAACGCGCACTGGCCCTGGCGATGTGCCTGGCCATGGCCGTCACCATGCTCTCCGGCTGTACGGGCGGCGCTTCGTCTTCGGCTGCGGCATCCGGCTCCGCACAGGCCGAACCCACTACCAACGCCGAGCGGGAGACGGTAAACATCCGCTTTTCCCAGTATGCCAACAGCACCGACGACCCGAAAGGCATGGCCAACGACCCCATCAAAAAGGCCATTGAAGAGGCCGTAAACGTCACGCTGGAATATGACACCGGCGTGGAAGGCTATGACGACCGCCTGCAGACCGAGCTGGCCGTGGGCAATGCGCCGGACCTGTTCCCCACCTGGGGCGAGGCGTCGAAGCTGCGGCAGTTTGCCGAAGAGGAGGCGGTTTACAACATCGCCGAGATCATCAACGCCCAGCCCGAGCGCTATCCCATCCTGCACAAGATCATCAACACCGACGAGTACAAGATGTACAACCAGATGTACACCGGCGACGAGAACGCCGCCTATGCCATCTACTCCTTCTCCGCCCGGGCCTATCCCGCCTTCAGCGGCGTGCCGGCCTACAATACGGCCATCCTGGAGGAAGTGAACGACGGCCAGGTACCCGCCACCGTCAGTGAATTTGTGGAATTCACCCAGAAGGCCGTGGACGCCGGGTACTCCGGCTGGTGGCCCTACAACGCCAAGCTGACCAACTGGGCCGAGATCGACGGCACCCTCGCCGGCCCGCAGGGCACTTCCCTGCGCACCCCCGCCACCTACGACTGGCTGTGGACGGGCTTTGTGCCCGACGATGTGTCCAAGATCGGCACCGACGAAGAGCACTGGACCTTAATGACCGTATCCGATGAAAGCAAGGAAGTGATGAAGACCCTGACCGAGATGTACGCCAGCAACGCCATCCACAACGGCGTGGGCACCCTGGTGGACGAGGACGACGGCTATGCGGCCTTCAACAACGAGACCCTGGCGTCCTACGGCTACGGCTACGGCTACTACACCCAGTTCAAAAAGCTGTATGACAGCTGGATGAGCGCCCACCCCGACGGCTCGCTGGACGACCTGACCCTGGGCACCGCCCTGACCGACGACGAGGGCAACTGGCTGCGCGTATACGACGTGCCCAGCTATGTAGGCGCCCATTACTTCATCCCCACCAGCTGCGAATACCCCGACCGCGTGCTGGACCTGGTGGAGTTCCTGGCCAGCAACGAGGGCCAGAACCTGCTGTTCCGCGGCATTGAGGGCCTTACCTACACCATGAACGGCGACGAAGTGGTGTACAACATTGACGAGTTTGTAAACATCAACAAAGCCTACGGCTACCCCAACCCGGACCGCTGCCGCTACATGTGGTTCTCGTACCTGTTCTGCGCCAGTGAAATGATGCTGGACCTGGAGAACAACGACTGGTGGGACGCCGTGACCACCCCCTACGACAACACGCTGGACTGGGCCGAGGGCGAAGCGCGGGAGTGCTACCAGTACGCCATCGACACCGTTGAAAGCTTCATCGACAACGTATACGTGGAGCTGCCCTCCTACTACGGGCTGGCCGCGCTGGACGCCGAGTGGGCGGACATCCAGACCAACCTGGTGGAGATCTCCAACCGCTATCTGTCCCAGATGCTGGGCGGCCAGCTGGACATTGACACCGGCTGGGAGCAGTACCGCGCCGAATACGAAGCCGCCGGCGGCCTTGAACTGGAGACTGCGGTCAACGACGCGATTGCCCTGGCCCGCGAGACCTACGGCTGACGCCCCGGCGCAGGGCTGCCTGCCCGGCCGGGTGTGACGGCGCCGGCCCCGCGCCCGGCGGATACACGGCCGCGCCGCCCCCCGGACAGGGTCCGGGGGGCGGCGCGGTTTTTGGCACCGGCCCCTCACACCCAATCGTGCAACGGAAAGGAGAATTCCCATGGGACGTATCGACCTGCTGGCGGGGCATCTGCCCGCCTTCAAGGCAAACCTGCACTGCCACACCACCTGTTCGGACGGCCGGATGACCCCTGCCCAGGTGAAAGAGCATTACAAGGCCCACGGATACAGCGTGGTAGCCTTCACCGACCACAACGTGCTGATCGACCACAGCGACCTCAACGACGAAAGCTTCCTGGCTCTGACGGGCATCGAAGTGGACACCGACAGTTTCCTGTACGGCAAAAAGCATGAATTCAACCAGACCTGCCATCTGTGCGCCATTGCCCGCACCCCTTGCGGCGTGCGGCCGGTGTACCGGGCCGAGCAGTACACCGGCGAGGCCATCCGCGCCAAGATCGACGAATTCCACCGGGAGGGATACATCGTCAACTACAACCACCCCCAGTGGTCCGCCGAAGGGCCCGACGAATTCCTGCATTACGGCCTGTTCGACGGCATGGAGATCTACAACCACAGCGCCGAAGTGGCCAACAACAATGGCGGCGGCCACAGCGAATACGCCCTGGCACTGCGGCTGATGGACCACCCCATCCGCTGCATTGCCGCCGACGACAACCACGCAGGGCTGAACTGCGAGGACGATTCCTGCGGGGGCTGGGTGGTGTTCCGCGCCCCGCGCCTGTGCTATGCGGACATCATCGACGCCTACGACCGCATGTCCTTTTATGCAAGCACCGGCCCGGAGATCCACGCCTGCTGCATTGAGGATGGCACCCTGGTGCTGGACTGCTCGCCGGTGCGGCGCGTACATGTGATGACCCAGTACATCGACCCGGTGTACTGCGGCTTCTCGGCCGAAAACAGCCTCACCCATGTGGAGGTGCCCCTGGCCCGGGTGCCCGCCGGCGCCCGCTTCCTGTGGGTGCAGCTGACGGACGCCGCAGGCAGGAAGGCCTGGATGAACCCGTACCGCCTGACAGGGCGATGAAGGGCGCGGCGCAGCGCGGCCCGGCCGTGCGCAAACTGTACACCCACACCAGCCTGCGGCTCTTTTTCGCCCTGTGCTGGTTTGGCTACTTTTCCACCTATCTGGGAAGGCTGAACCTCACCGCCTGCATCGCCGAGATCAGCGCCTCGGGCCTGCTGTCCCGCACACAGCTGGGATATGTGTCCGGGGCGTTTTTCGTGTGCTACGGCGTGGGGCAGCTGTTCAGCGGCCTTCTGGCCGACCGCCTGTGCCCCCGGCGCCTGGTGGGCCTGGGGCTGCTGGGTTCGGCGGCGGCAAACGCCGGCATGGCCCTGGCCGGCGGGGCGCTGCCCATGGCGCTGCTGTGGGGCGCCAACGGGCTGGTGCAGGCCCTGACCTGGGCCCCGCTGGTGCGCACGGTGACCGACCTGACCCGCCGGCAGACCTGCGCCAGGATCTGCCTGAACCTGGCCACCACCACGCCGGCGGGCACGCTGGCCGCCTACAGCCTGTGCGTGGGGGCCATCGCCCTGGGCAGCTGGCGGGGGGCTTTCTGGGCGGCGTGCGCCGTGCTGGCCGCCGCCGGTGTGCTGTGGCTGGCAGGGGTGGGGGCCCTGCAGCGCACTGCCGCGCGGGACGGCATTCCCGATGACGGCGCCGGCACCGGCGCCGCAGCCGGGCCCGCAGGCCTGCGCCCGGGCCCGGCCGCCGCGGCGCTGGTGCCCCTGGGGCTGGCGGCCACGGTGCACGGCCTGCTGCGGGAGGGCATCACCACCTGGGCGCCCTCCTACCTGCAGGATACTTTCGGCTTCCCGCCGGCCGTTTCGGTGGCGCTGACCATGGTGCTGCCGCTGGTCAACCTGTTCGGCGTATACCTGGCCAACGCCGTGAACGTGCGCTGGCTGCGCAGCGAACCGGCCACAGCCCTGGCGTGCTTCGGGCTGTGCGGGGCCTGCCTGCTGGGCTGGCTGCTGGCCGGGCAAAGCGGCGCCCTGCCGGCGCTGATGCTGCTGGCCGCCGCCACCACCTGCATGACGGGCGTCAGCACCATGCTGCTCAGCCTGCTGCCGCTGCGGTTCACCGGGCTGGGGCTGGCCGCCACGGTCACCGGTGTGCTCAACGCCCTCACCTACGCTGGCAGCGCCCTGTCCGGCGTGGGGTTCGGCGCCATCAGCGAGCGCTGGGGCTGGCACGCCGTGGCGGCCGCCTGGTGCGCATCGGCGGCGGCCGGCGCGCTGCTGTGCGCTGCGGGCCGGCGGCCCTGGCGGGCACTGAGCCGGGCGCTGCGCCCTGGCCCGCCAAAGCGATGAGCTGCCGCAAAGCGCGCCGCCCTTCGGGGCCGGCGTGCCTGCATTGTGCCCGGCCCGCCGGTTTCTGCCGGCGGGCCGGGCTTTTCCTGCCGCCATATGCCGTTTTGCCCGGGCCGCAAAGCCCGCCGGGGCATTTGCGCCGGCGCGTTCATTGACGCGCGCCGTTTCCTATGGTATCATTCAGGCAAGCGGAACGCTTTCCCCTGCCCCGGACGGGGCTGCGGCGCGGCCTTTTGCAACAACGATTCTTGAACGGAGATGTGCCTTTTTGAAAAACATTGAATTTGAGCGCAACTATGAAATGAGCCCGGAGGAAAAAGCGCACAGCGCGAAGATTTTCGAGCAGATCTACGCTCCCGGCGGGTTTCTGGAGGAATTTTCCAGGCAGATGGACGCCATCCCCAAGGTCATTGTGCCGGAAGATGCCGTCCACTACGAAGAGCTGCTGCAGCTGTGCGACCGCTTTGCCTGCAAACACCACGGGCGGATCCACGGGGTTGTGGATTACCAGCACTGGGACGCCCACATCGACCTGATCCTTCCGGTGGTGGAGTTTGAGGACGAGGAGGACCTGCATCTGCTGAAGGAGATCGGCGAAAAAGCGCATTATTTCTGTGTCTCCGCCCGGGAGGACGGCGATTTCCACGTGTACGTCATGATCAACTATTTCAAAGAGCTGGCCTGCGAGGAGTATCTGGATTTCCTGAAATACCAGATCCTCTCCGCAGACGAGGCGCTGTCCTCGCTGTACGCCGGTTCCCGGCTGTCCGAAGAGGATCAGGCGGCGGCCATGCGGATCCGGGACCTGCTGGCCCGGTTCGAATGCGAGACATCGCTTGACCGTACCACAGCCTTCCGCACCGCCGTGAACCGCCTGCTGCAGGGGGAACCTGCCGGCGTTACCGCCGTGCAGGTGGAGGCACAGCTGGAGGAGCTGCTGGAACACACGCTGGACGAAGAGCGCGGCAGCTGACGGGCCCGCCGCGGCCTGCCGGCACAAAGGCGCAGGGGGCATACAGCCCCCTGCGCCTTTGTGCGTTATTGTGCGCATGCAGCAGCTTCAGCGCCACGGGGCGCCTGATCCGGCAAACCGGCAGCTGCACATCGGCGGTGCGGGCCCGTTCCATTGCCTCCCGCCGCTTGTCCGTTGCCGTGATATACGGACCGCATGCCGAACGTGAACGGGAAAAGGCATACGGAAAGCCCCGGATGTCCCGCCTGTCACCCGGGGGAAGAATTTCCCCCAGCCGTCCGCCCGCCCGCAGGGCCGGCGCCCAGCTCTTCCGTCAGCTGCAGGATCTGCGGCGCCAGCTTCTCTCTGTCCCGCCGGGTGATGCGGCGGTACAGCGGCAGCGCCGCCGCCATGGCGGCGATGCCCGCCAGGCCCACGGCCACACCCAGGGAGAAAAACTGCGTCCACACCATGGTGCAGCACATGCCCACCCACAGCGCCAGGGCCCCGGCCGTGCCCGTCAGCACCGCCGCGGCGGTGCCCCGGCGGGCCGCAGCACGGTCCAGCCGGCGCAGCCGGTCCAGCGGGTTCTCCGCCGGCGGCAGGTATTTTGCCCGGATGCGGCGGATCTCCTCCTGCTGGCGGGCCGAATACGTATAAGTGAACGCTTCATGCTTTTCCTGACGATCCGGATCCATCGTCCATCCCTCCCCCGGAAAACGGTGTGCCGGGCGCCGGGCGGGCGGCCCGCAGCAGCAGGTGCACGCCCAGCCCCGCCACGGCCGCGCACACGGCGAAGCCCGACCCCCCAACCATCCAGGCGCTGAAGCGCGCCTGCCGGGCCGTGGCGAAAGCGGCCAGCATGGCCACCTCCAGCGACAGCATGGACACCAGCGCCGCCGCCAGGCTGACCGCCCGGGCGGCGTACAGCACCGGACTGCCGCAGCGGCGCTGGCGCACCAGGTTCACCGCGCCCATAATGGTGATGTAAAATGTATAGGCCGCAGCGGCGTAGATCATTGAGCCGCCGTAGGAAAAGCTGCCGCCCCGGTGCAGCACCAGCACCACCACCCCCGCCAGCGCGGCATTCATCAGCACCAGCAGCACGCCGCACAGACGGGCGCGGCGGCATTCCTCGGGCCAGTTTGCGCCCAGGGGCGCCCGGCGGGCGTACCGTGTCAGCGAAAAGCGCATGGCCGCCAGGAACAGGTAGTACACCGCCAGCGTGGCAAACCATGCCGAACGCGCCCGCAGGCCGGCCGCGGCGTTTATGGCTGTGTACAGCAGGTTCACGGCCAGCGAGGCGTGCAGGGCCGCTTCGGCGCGAAAGGGCCGGTCCTCCAGCAGGCGGCGCGCCAGGGGGATGCGCCGCACCCGCGCCGCCAGCCTGCGCCCCAGCGGCACGGCACCCGCGCACAGGATCACCAGCGCATAGGCCGAAAAGGCGTAAATGGGATAGGCCGCGGGGCTGGTTTCACCGGCGGCCAGAAATACATACGCCAGCCCGGCGGCGGCCGCCGCCGCGCACAGCAGCACAGCCGCCGGGCCGGGCAGCAGCAGCCTACGGGCCAGCCGTTTCCAGTCGGGGCGCTTCATCGGGTTCCCTCCTCAAGGTTACGGTGAACCGGCTGCCCCGGCCCACCTCGCTGCTCACGGTAATCTCGCCGCCCACAATGTCCATCACCCGGCGCACCAGCGCCAGGCCCAGGCCGTTGCCCTGGGTGGCCCGGGAGGCGTCGCCCTGGTAGAATTTTTCAAAAATGTGCCGGCCCACCTCCGGCGGCATACCGCAGCCGGTGTCCCGCACTTCCACCACCGCGTCCGGCCCGTCGGTGCGCAGCGTCAGGCCGATGCGCCCGCCGGGGCCGGTGAATTTCACCGCGTTGGAAAACAGGTTGTTCCACACCAGGCCCAGCAGCTCGGCGTCGGCGTGCACCAGTACCCCGTCCTGCACATCCGTCTCGATCTCCAGGCCTTTTTCCTCCCACGCATCCTCAAAACCCAGCAAACAGGCGCACAGCTGCTCGCCCAGGTCATAGGTGGCGGTGTCCGGGTAGATCTGCTGGTTTTCCAGCTTGTTCAGCCGCAGGATATTGGTCACCAGCTCCGCCAGGCGGCGGGCGGTATCCGTCACGGCCCGGGCATATTCCTGCCGGCGGGCCGGGCTCAGGCCGGGCTGCTGCAGCAGCGTGCCGTAGTTCTGCAGCACCGCCAGCGGCGTCTTCAGTTCATGGCTGACATTGGCGATGAAATCGCTGCGCAGCGTCTCCATGCCGGACAGCTCGGCCGCCAGGGTATTGAATGCCTCGGCGATGACGTCGAACCCCTCCTGCCCGGGCGCGCCCAGCGGCGGGATGCGCACGGAAAAATCCCCCCGGGTGATCCGCTGCGCAGCCTGCACAATCTGGCGCACCGGGCGCTCCACCAGCAGTCGCCGGCGCACCGCGTCTGCCGCCGTACACAGCAGGCTCAGCAGCAGCACGTTGCCGAAGGTGAGCCGGGCCGCCCGGCTGAGCTGGGCCCGGGTGAAGGCAAACCCCATTGCGTCCTGCAGGCGGCTGACAAACAGCATCATGCAGCAGGTGATCAAAAAGGCCATAACCAGGAAGAACGCCGCGTACCGCCGCAGCGCCGCCCCCCAGGCGCGCCGGCGCGGGCCGCCGCGGCTCATTTCGGCACCGCCTTGTAGCCCAGGCCGTGCACGGTTTGTATCTCAAAGGCATCGCAGCCGGAAAACTTGTCCCGCAGTTTGGTGATGTACACATCCACCGTGCGCGGGCCGGCGGAGGAGGCGCTGTCCCAGAACTCGTCCATCAGCTGGCTGCGGGTGAACGCCTTTCTGGGGTAGGACAGCAGTTTGTAGATCAGGTTGAACTCCCGCACCGTCAGGGCGATCTCCGCGCCGTTGTACACGGCGGTGCGCTCCTCGGCATCCAGCGTCAGGCCGCCCACCTCAAGGCGCTTGCCGGCGGCAATGCCCGCCCGGCGCAGCAGCGCCGCTATGCGCAGCAGCAGCTCTTCCAGGTCCACCGGTTTCACCATATAGTCGTCGGCGCCGGCGCCGAAGCCCTGCCGCTTGGCGCCGAAATCGTCCCGGGCCGTCATGAACAGGATGGGGATCTCCCGGTTCAGCCGGCGCACCGTCCGTGCGAACTCAAACCCGTCGATGCCCGGCATCATGATGTCGGAGATGATGCAGTCGAACACCTGCCCGCCGTACATGGCGTTGTAGGCCTCGTTGGCGCCCGAACAGCCCACGGCGGTATAGCCGTTGGCGTTCAGGTAATCGCACACCGTGCGCCGCAGCGCGCAGTCATCCTCCACAACCAGAATCTGAAACATCCGGCAGCCCTCCCCCGCGGGGCCCCGGCGGGCCCCGCAGTATTCTGCCTGTCAGTATACCATGAAAATGTTAAAATTTTGTTTGCGCCGGGCCCTTTTTGCCGCCGCGCGTTTTCCCGCTGCGCCGGCAGTCACTTCTGCCGGCCGTCCCGCCGGGCCTGCTCCCGGGCCAGGCGCTCTTTCGCCTGGGCCGTGCTCTCGCCGTCCCGGGCCAGGAATTGCTCCACAAAGGCATCGGACACCTTGGAAAACCCCTCTACCGCGCCGGCCTCGATCTTCTTGTACCCGCCGACCACGCCGGCCTCGATCTTTTGGTATCCCTGGGTAACTGCCCGGGCGATCTGCTCGTTTGTCTGCACCAGTTTGTTCTTCGCCATGTTCTTTTCCTCCGTTTTTGTTTGTCCTCTGCCCGGCGCGGCGGCTCACCGCAGCCCCCGCACCAGCGGGATCAGCCCCAACAGCATCACGATGCCCGCCAGCCCCACGGCAATGCCCGCCGCCAGCAGATCCCACAGCATGGTCATGCACATGCCCACACCCAGCGCCAGCGCCCCTGCCGCGGCCAGCAGGGCCGTGCCCGCTGTTCTTGCCGTCAGGCGCACGGCGGGCTTGCCCTGCATGCGGCGGCGCACCACCGCCGCGGCCAGCAGCACCGCCGCCCCCAGCGCGCCCAGCACTACGCCCGGCCGGAAGGCGTTCCACGCCGGCACCAGGCACATGCACATGCCCAGTGCAAAGGGGATGCCGCCCACCGTGCACAGGATCAGGGTCACAAAGTTTTCTCTTTTCATCACAAAACACCTCCGCAAGATCGCGCGGGGCACACCCCGCTTCTTTCAACGGTTCCCAGTATACCGGGCCGGTGTTTTGAAAATGCTGGCGAAAAGTTTCCGTTTTGTAAAACGGCCCCGGCGGCGCGGCCCACGGCAAAGCCCCCCGGCGCAGGATGCGCGCGGGGGGCTTTGGGCCGGCGGCTGCCGGGCGCCGGGCGTGCGGTCAGCCGCCCCGGCGGGCAGCCAGGGCCACGGCCAGGCAGGCGATGTCCGCCGGGCTGACGCCCGGGATGCGGCCGGCCTGGCCCAGGCTGCGGGGGCGGATTTTGGCCAGTTTTTCCCGCCCCTCCAGGCTGATGCCCGCCAGGGGCGCATAGTCGAAGTCCGGCGGGATGGCCGTGCGCTCCTGGCGCTGCACCTCTTTGATCTGGGCCAGCTGGCGGCGGATGTAGCCGGCGTATTTCAGCTCCACCTCCACGTAGTAGCCGATGAACGGCGTTACCTCGGCAGGGCCCGGGCCCACCACCCGCACGGCGTCGGCGTAGTGCACTCCGGGCCGGCGCAGCAGCTCGGCCCCGGTGACACCGCTTTTCACCGGCGGCTGGCCCAGGGCTTCCAGCACCGGGTTGGCCGCAGCGGGGCCGGCGGCAGCCCGCTCCATGCGGTCCGCCTCGGCGGCTTTGGCCGCTTTGCGGGCCTGGAAATCCGCCCAGCGCCCGTCGTCCACCAGGCCGATCTCCCGGCCCAGGGGCGTCAGGCGCTCGTCGGCGTTGTCCTGGCCCAGATACAGCCGGTATTCGCTGCGGCTGGTCATCATGCGGTAAGGGTCCAGCACGCCTTTGGTCACCAGGTCATCCACCAGGGTGCCGATGTAGCTCTCGCTGCGCTGCAGCACAATGCCCGCCCGGCCCTGCACCTGCCGGGCGGCGTTGATGCCCGCCAGCAGGCCCTGGGCGGCGGCCTCCTCGTAGCCGGAGGTGCCGTTGAACTGCCCCGCGCCGTACAGGCCCGCCACGGCCTTGCACTCCAGGGTGGGGGCCAGGGCGGTGGGGTCGATGCAGTCGTACTCGATGGCATAGGCCGGGCGCATGATCTCGATGTGCTCAAACCCCTCGATGGTGCGGTACATGGCGTTCTGCACATCTTCGGGCAGGCTGGAGCTCATGCCCTGCAAATACATCTCCTCGGTGTCCAGGCCGCAGGGCTCCACAAAGATCTGGTGGCGCTGCTTTTCGGGGAAGCGCACCACCTTATCCTCAATGGACGGGCAGTACCGGGGGCCGATGCCCTCGATGGCGCCGCCGTACAGGGGGCTGCGGTGCAGGTTCTCCCGGATGATGCGGTGGGTGTTGGGGTTGGTGAAGGCGATGAAGCAGTCCACCTGGTTGTGCAATTCCCCCTTGGTCAGGAAGGAAAAGGGCTGGATGGTGTCGTCGCCCGGCTGGCGCGCCAGGCGGGAAAAATCGATGCTGCGCCGGTGCACCCGGGCCGGGGTGCCGGTTTTGAACCGGCGCAGCGGCAGGCCCAGGGCCCGCAGGCAATCGGCCAGGGCGGTGGCGGCGTGCTGGCCGTCGGGGGCGCCGGCATAGCTGGCGTCGCCCACAAAAATGCGCCCGCCCAGGGCCGTGCCCGTGGCCAGCACCACGGCCCGGGCGCCGTAGTAGCCATGGAGGTTTGTCTCCAGCCCGCACACCCGGCCGCCAGCGGTGCACACCCGGGTGATCTCGGCCTGCTTGACCTCCAGGCCGGGGGTCTTTTCCAGCAGGTGCTTCATGTACAGGTGGTACCGGGCCCGGTCCGTCTGCACCCGCAGGCTGTGCACGGCGGGGCCCTTGCCCATGTTCAGCATCCGGCTTTGCAGGAAGGTTGCATCGGCGGCGATGCCCATCACCCCGCCCAAGGCGTCGATCTCCCGCACCAGGTGCCCCTTGGCGGTGCCGCCGATGGAGGGGTTGCAGGGCAGGTTGGCGATGCCGTCCAGGCTGATGGTGAACAGGGCCGTGCGGGCTCCCAGGCGGGCGGCGGCCACGGCTGCCTCGATGCCCGCGTGCCCGGCGCCCACTACCGCCACGTCGTAATCTGCCAAATGGTTGCACCCGGCGGGGGCGGCGCAGGGCGCGCCGGATGCAGGGTATTCGGAATGCTGGGTATGCAATGGGGTCCATCCTTTCCGTGCGCCGGCGGCGCAGAGTAATTCCGCTTTATTATACACCCAACCGCCCCTGCGGGCAACCGTCGGGGGGGGGGGGCGGCGCCGGGCCCATGCAAAAACCCCCCTGCCGGGCGGCAGGGGGGTGATGTGCTGGGCGCAGGCCCGGCGGGGATCACTCCGCGTCGGGTGCGTACAGGGCGCTGAGTTTGGTCAGGAAGGCATAGCGGTCCTTGGCATTGTCGGCGGCCTTGTTGAACAGCACCTCGGCGCGCTCGGGGAAAGCGCGCTCCAGGCGGCTGTAACGGGTCTCGCTTTCAATGAACTCTTTGTAGTCCGCAGTGGGGGCCTTGCTGTCCAGGGTGAACGGGTTCTTGCCCTCGGCCTTCTTGCGCGGATCGAACCGGAAGTTGTTCCAGTAGCCGCAGGCCACGGCGCGCTTCATCTCGTTCTGGCAGTTGGTCATGCCGCCCTTCACACCGTGCATCTCGCAGGGGGCGTAGCCGATGATCAGGGAGGGGCCGTGATAGCTCTCGGCCTCGGCGATGGCCTTGATGGTCTGGTTCTGGTCGGCGCCCATGGCGATCTGGGCCACATACACGTAGCCGTAGCTCATGGCGATCTCCGCCAGGCTCTTCTTGCCGATGGACTTGCCGGCGGCGGCAAACTGCGCCACCTGGCCCATCTGGCTGGCCTTGGAGGCCTGGCCGCCGGTGTTGGAGTACACCTCGGTGTCGAAGACCATGACGTTCACATCTTCGCCGGAGGCCAGCACATGGTCCAGGCCGCCGAAGCCGATGTCATAGGCCCAGCCGTCGCCGCCGAAGATCCACACGCTCTTCTTGGACAGGTACTGCTTCTTGTCCAGGATCTCCGCAGCCAGGGTGCAGGCGGGGCAGTCGCAATACTTCTTGCCCGCGGCCTTCAGCTCGGCGGCGTGGGCGGCAATGCCCTCGGCCTTGTCGCCGAACACCTGCTTGCCCGCGTCGCTGCCGGCAAAGGCGGCCAGGTCATCGGCCGTGACAATGCTGGCCTCCAGGGCGGCCACATAGGCGTCGGTGGCGGCGGCGTTGGCCTTGCCGTCGTCCACAGTATCCAGGTAAGCCTGGGCGGCGGCTTTCAGCTCGGCGCAGGCGTTGCTGTCAACCAGCTCTTTGGTTTTGGCAATCAGGTTGTCGCGGATGGCCTTCTGGCCCAGGTACATGCCGTAGCCGTGCTCGGCGTTGTCCTCGAACAGGCTGTTGGCCCAGGCCGGGCCGCGGCCGCTGATGCGGTTGCGGGTGTAGGGAGAGGTGGCAGCGGGGCCGCCCCAGGTGGACGAGCAGCCGGTGGCGTTGGAGATGAACATCCGCTCGCCGAACAGCTGGGTGATCAGGCGGGCATAGCTGGTCTCGGCGCAGCCCGCGCAGGAGCCGGAGAACTCCAGCAGCGGCTGGTTGAACTGGCTGCCCTTCACGGTGGTCTCGGCCATCATGCCGGGCTTCTTGCCCACGTTGGCCACGCAGTAGTCGAACACATCCTGCTGGTCCAGCTGGCTCTCCTGGGGCACCATCTTCAGGGCCTTGCCGGGGGCCGGGCACACGCCCACGCACACGCCGCAGCCCATGCAGTCCAGCGGGCTCACGGTCATGGCGAACTCATACTCCTCGCAGCCCTTGCCGTTCATCTTCTTGTGCTTCAGGCTGGCGGGCGCAGCGGCCACTTCCTCGGCGCTGAGGGCGAAGGGACGGATGGTGGCGTGGGGGCACACATAGGCGCACTGGTTGCACTGGATGCACTTGGTCACGTCCCACTCGGGCACGGTGACGGCCACGCCGCGCTTCTCGTAGGCGGAAGCGCCCTGCTCGAACTGGCCGTCCACATATTTGGTGAAAGCGGACACGGGCAGGCTGTCGCCGTCCATCTTGTTCACGGGCTCCATCACGTTCTTCACCATGTCCACGGTGGCGGCGTTGCCGGCCAGGGCGTGCTCGGGGGCGTTGTCCTCGGCGGTGGCCCAGGCAGCGGGCACCTCCACTTTGTGGTAGGCGTCAAAGCCGGCGTCGATGGCCTTCCAGTTCATTTCCACAATGGCCTGGCCCTTCTTGGCGAAGGATTTCTCGGCGGCCTGCTTCATGTACTTGATGGCGTCCTCGCGGGGCAGCACACCCGCCAGCGCGAAGAAGGCGGACTGCAGGATGGTGTTGGTGCGCTTGCCCAGGCCGATCTCAATGGCCTTGTCGATGGCGTTGATGGTGTACAGCTGCACATTGTGCTGGGCGATGTAGCGCTTGGCTTCGGCGGGCATGTGGTGGTCCAGCTCCTCATCGGTCCACTGGCAGTTGATCATGAACACGCCGCCGTCCTTGACGTCGTTGACCATCTTGTAGCCCTTGATGACATAGCTGGGGTTGTGGCAGGCCACAAAGTCGGCTTTGTTGATATAGTACGGCGCACGGATGGGCTTGTCGCCGAAGCGCAGGTGGCTGATGGTGACGCCGCCGGTCTTTTTGGAGTCGTACTGGAAGTAGGCCTGGATGTATTTGTCGGTGTGGTCGCCGATGATCTTGGTGCTGTTCTTGTTGGCGCCCACGGTGCCGTCGCCGCCCAGGCCCCAGAACTTGCACTCCACGGTGCCCTCTGCGGCGGTGTTGGGGGCCGGCTCCTCGGGCAGGGACAGGTAGGTCACGTCGTCGGTGATGCCGATGGTGAAGCGGGCCTTGGGCGCGTCCTTGGTCAGCTCCTTATACACGGCGAACACGCTGGCCGGCGGGGTGTCCTTGCTGCCCAGGCCGTAGCGGCCGCCGATGATGGTGGCTTTGCGGCCGTGCTCGGCGAAGGCGCTCATCACGTCCAGGTGCAGCGGCTCGGCATAGGCGCCGGGCTCCTTGGTGCGGTCCAGCACGGCGATCTTGGTGGCGGTGGCGGGCACGGCGGCCAGCAGCTTGTCCGCGCAGAACGGGCGGTACAGGCGCACTTTCACCAGGCCCACTTTTTCGCCGGCGGCGGTCAGGTAGTCGATCACTTCCTCGGCCACGTCGCAGATGGAGCCCATGGCGATGATGACGCGGTCGGCGTCGGGGGCGCCGTAGTACTCGAAGGGGGCGTAGTGGGTGCCCAGCTTCTCGTTGATCTTGCCCATGTACTTCTCCACCACGGCGGGCAGGGCGTCATAGTACTTGTTGCAGGCTTCGCGGTGCTGGAAGAAGATGTCGCCGTTCTCGTGGCTGCCGCGCATGGTGGGATGCTCGGGGTTCAGCGCATGGTCGCGGAACGCCTTCACGGCGTCCATGTCGCACATCTCTTTCAGGTCCTCATAGTCCCACACTTCGATCTTCTGGATCTCGTGGCTGGTGCGGAAGCCGTCGAAGAAGTTCACAAAGGGCACGCGGCCCTCAATGGCGGCCAGATGGGCCACAGGGGCCAGGTCCATCACTTCCTGGGGGTTGGATTCGGCCAGCATGGCAAAGCCGGTCTGCCGGCAGGCATACACGTCGGAGTGATCGCCGAAGATGTTCAGCGCGTGGCTGGCCACGGTACGGGCAGACACATGGAACACGGCGGGCAGCAGCTCGCCGGCCAGTTTGAACATATTGGGGATCATCAGCAGCAGGCCCTGGCTGGCGGTGAAGGTGGTGGTGAGGGCGCCGGCGGCCAGGCTGCCGTGCACGGTGCCGGCGGCGCCGGCCTCGCTCTGCATCTCCACCACTTTCACTTCAGTGCCGAAGATGTTTTTCTGATGCGCCGCGCTCCACTGGTCCACGGTGTCGGCCATGGGGCTGGAAGGGGTGATGGGATAGATACCGGCCACTTCCGTGAACGCATAGGCCACATGCGCGGCAGCGGTATTGCCGTCCATCGATTTTTTCGCTCTGGGCATTGTTCTTCCTCCGGTTCATAGAGTTTTGGGTGCGGGCGCAGCCGGGCGGCCCGGCCCGCCGTTCTTGCACGGCCACGTGCACCGCACAAGTTTGCGCGCCGAAACACACGGGCAGGCCCGCGCTCATCTTTATTATAGCGAACAAGCGCGGGAAAGTAAACGCCTTTCGAAGATTTTTCGGCACAAAAAACGGATTTCCCGCCCGCGCTCCGGCCCCGGGCGAAAACCCGGCCGGAAAAAGGGGGAAAGCCCCATTTTTCCCTTGCTGGGGGCAATCTGTCCGATTATAATAAAAGAAAACGCGCCCGCCGGCACAAGGGCCCGGCGGGCGCGGGAAAGAAGGGATTCCAAATGGCACTGTTTGGATGGGGCAAAAAGCGCGGGGCCGAGGACCCCGAGGTCCTGGTGCGCCAGGGGGTGGCCTTTTACACGGGGCAAAACGGCGGCGGACAGGACCGGCAGGCGGCCCGGGCCGGTGCGTCCGGCGAGGCGTAAAGGCCGGCGCGCGCCCGCGCCAAAGACGCAAAACCGCCGGGCCCCTCCGGGCCCGGCGGTTTTGCGCCGTTTGGGCCGTTCTGCGTGCCAAAGGGAGCCCGGGGCGTATCAGAACGAGACCCAGGCCACCAGGCACCAGGCCGCGGCGCCGGGCAGCAGGGCGGCAGCCGGCAGGTTCAGCGGGCGGCGCACCCGGGCGGCCGCCGCCAGGAACACCCAGCACAGCCAGGCCAGGGCCACCGCGGCGCGGAAGCGCTGCACCGTCCAGCCATAGGCCCCCACATACAGCCCCAGCTTGGCCCCTGCCGTGGCCAGCAGCAGCAGCGTCAGGGCGCACAGCGCCCCGCACAGCCCCCGCAGCAGGGCCAGCCGCGCCCCGCGCCGGGCCGTCAGCCACACCCCCGCCAGCACGCAGCCGTTCAGCAGCGCCGTCTGCAGCAGCTGGAAAAACCCCTGCCGGGCGTATTGGGCATAAGTGAAGCCCGCGGGCAGCACGCCCCAGAAGGCCCCGAACAGATACCGGGCCTGAAAGGCCATGAACAGCCCGTACAGCCCGCACAGCGCGCCCACGGCCAGCAGCGGGGTGCGCAGCGGCACCACCCGCAGGGCCAGCGCGCCCCGGCGCAGCCCCTGGCGGCGGAAAGCCCCCGCCGGCCGCCGGGCCAGCGCCCCCCGGCACAGCCCGTACAGGTAACAGGCCGTGGGCACGGCGAACAGGCTTTTCACCGTCCAGCGCAGCAGCACCGCGTCCCACGCGCCCCACCGGGGCAGCCGCAGGCCCGCCAGAAGCCCGGCGAAGGCGCCGTCCGCCGCGCTCAGCAGCGGGAAAGCCAGGGCGCACAGGCCGGCCCCCGCCGCCAGCCCCGCCAGGGCCGCGCCTTTGCCGCGCCAGCTGCGGCCCAGTGCCCGGCCTGCCCCCGCCAGCAGGTGGCGCGCCAGCAGCCCAAAGTTTCCAAAGGGCGCCGCAAAAAAGCAGCACAGCACGTCGGCCGGCAGCCACAGCCCCGTGCGGCCCGCCGTCAGCCCGCCGCAGGCGCAGAAGGCCCAGTAGCCCCCCGCCGCCACCGGCAGCAGCAGCAGCGCCAGGCCCAAGTTCACGCCGATGTCATCCCCAAAGGCCCGGGGAAAGGCGAAGCGCCACACCAGCAGCTGGGTGATCCCCAGCCAGTACCAGCTCTCCGCCGGGGGCCTGCGCCCCTGGCTGTACACCAGGGCCAGCACCGCCGCCGCATACGCCAGGCTGAACAGCCCCAGCTGCACCGACCAGCCTGTGCCGGATGCGTCCCACCAGAAGGGCTCCCAGAACAGGTAGCCCAGCGCCAGGAACAGGGCCGCAAACAGCCGGTCCCGGTTCAAAAAGGGTACAGGAAATTCAGCCGGACGGCCTGCGCCCGGCATCGGGTCCGTGTGATTCACTTGGAAAACCTCCTTTTCGGCGGCCTGCGCCCGCGCAGGCCGGCTCTGGCCTTCAGCCGTCCGTTTCCGCCGCCTGCCCGTCGTCGGGCACCCAGTCCAGCAGGTCGCCGGGCGTGCACTGCAGCGCCCGGCACAGCGCATCCAGCGTGGAAAAACGCACCGCCCTGGCCTTGTTGTTTTTTAAAACGGACAGGTTCGCCGGGGTGATGCCCACCAGCCGGGCCAGCTGGCCGGCGCTCATCTTCCGGCGGGCCAGCATCACGTCGATGTTCACCACGATCGCCAACGCCGCGCCCCTCCTTCAAATGGTGTAGTCGTTTTCTTCCTTGATGGCCACGGCCTGGGCAAAGGCATTCTTGACCACCCGCACCATCAGCCCTACAAAGGCCGCCGCCGGCGCCAGCACCCACAGCGCCGCCAGCCCGCCGGCCAGCGCCCCCGCCAGGTACACGCCCCCCGCGGCAATGCACAGCCAGCTGATGTGCCGCAGATGGCGCACATTCTCGGGGATGAATACCCGGTTTTCCCCCATATTGTGCAGCAGCCGCTGCAGCCGGTACAGCACCAGCGCCGCCGGCAGGGCCGTGAGATAGGTGACCGCCAGATACCACCCGCAGGCCGCCCCGCGCCCCACCAGCCGCGGCCACAGCCAGGGCGCCGCCACGCACAGCCCCGCCAGCAGCCCGGTAAACACCATCACGCACAGCCGTGACAAGTACAGGCTGGCATCCTTGCTCCAATCCATCTTTGCCACTCCCCTTCCTTTGCCCGTCTTTCGGGTTTGGCTTCAGTATACCACACGCATTATCGCAAATCAAGATAATTTTATTGAAAAACAATAAATTTTTACCAGCCGCCCCGGCCAGCGCCGCCGCGGGGCGGCCGGCGGGCAAAAAAAGGACGCGGCGGCCCCGCCAGGGGGGCTGCCGCGTCTGCACCGGCGTGCGCCGGCGTCATGTGTGTTCCTGGAAGCCTTCGCCGAATACCTCGGTGGTCTCGGTGATCATGATGAAAGCGGCGGGGTCGGCGGCGTGGGCGGCGGCCCGCACCTTGTAGGCCTCGGTGCGGCTGCAGGCGCACAGCAGCACCTCCATCTCCCGGCCGGTATAGGCCCCCTTGGCCCCCAGCAGGGTGCAGCCGCGGCCGGTGGCGGCGTCGATGCCCCGGGCCACGTCCCCGGCGCAGCGGGTGATCACAATCAGCAGCTTGCCCGCGCCCACGCCGTACAGGATGCGGTCGGTGACGATGCCGGAGGCAAAAGAGGCCACCGCGCCGTACAGCACGCTGTCCACGTCGCCGAACACCGGCCAGCCCAGCAGGATGATCACCAGGTCTACCGCCATGGTCAGCTGGCCCAGGCCCAGGAAGGGGCGGAACTTTTTCACCGCCACCACCAGGAAATCGGTGCCGCCGGTGGAGGAGCCCCGCATGTAGATGAGGGCCATTCCCGCGCCGATGAGCGCGCCGGAAAACAGCGCCGCCAGCAGCGGGTTGCCCTGGTATACCGGCAGCCGGGGGAACACCGCGTCCAGAAACAGGGTGTTCACCGCCATGGTTTTGAGGCTTTTCAGCAAAAAGCCCCGGCCCAGGAACCGGGCCGTCAGCAGTACCAGCGGCGCATTCAGCGCCAGGTTCAGCAGGCCGATGGGCGCGCCGCTGAGGTAATTGAGGATCAGCGCCAGGCCCGAGATGCCCCCCGGGGCGAAATTGGCCGCGGAGGCAAAGGTGTAAATGCCCGCAGCGTAGAACACGCTGCCCAGCACGTCGAAGGCCAGGTCTGCGCAGAAAGCGCGCAGGCGGGCGCGGCCGGCGGGGGGCATCAGAACAGGCCCTTCTCCCGCAGGGCCTTCAGTTTCAGCACCGCCGCCACGGTTTTCCCGTCGGTGATCTCCCCGGCCAGCACCTGTTCGGCGGCCTGGTCCAGCGGCATGGTGAACACGCTGAGGAACTCATCCGGGTCCAGGTGCTGGCGCACGTCTGTCAGGTTTTTGGCCGCGTACAGCCAGATGATCTCGCTGCAGTAGCCGCAGGTGGGGATCACCGGCCCCAGGTCCCGCCATTCGGCGGCCTCCAGGCCGGCCTCCTCCCCCAGTTCCCGCCGGGCGGCGGCAAAGGGGTCCTCCCCGGCCTCCAGCTTGCCCGCCGGGATCTCCACCAGTTCCCGGTCCAGCGCATAGCGGTACTGGCGCACCAGGTAGATCTCGCCCCTGTCGCTGAGGGCCGCCACGGCGGCCCCGCCGTGATGGTGCACCACCTCCCGGGTGGAGGTGTGGCCGTTCTCCAGGCGCACGGTATCCTTGGTGACGCGGATGACGCGGCCGGAGAAGATCTCCTCGCTGGATAATTTTGTCTCGTAATGGGACATGGCTCCCCCTCGCTTTCCTCTGCGGCCCGCCGCGGCCCGCCCGGCCCCGGCGCCGCGCATGATATACCTTTATCATAGGCCATTTGTCCCCGGCCTGTCAATTCCTTTTTGCCCCGGGCCGCCGGCGCGGCAGAAAACAGGGGCCTTCCCCCCACGGGGGGGAAGGCCCCTGCCTGTCCGTTCCGGTTCCTCCGGGCCGCCGGGCGCGGCGGCCCGGGCGGCGGCTTTATACGCTGTAGGCGGGCACCTTGGCGGTCAGCGGTGCTTCCACCTGGCCGTACAGCGGCGCGCGGGCGCGGGCGCCGCCGGCGGGCGGGTTGCCCCTGTCCAGGCGTTCCTTGGCCACGCTGAGCATCAGCTTGATGCGGTTTTCCTGGTTCACCCGGGTGGCGCTGGGGTCGTAATCGATGGGGGTGATGTTGGCCTGGGGGTGCAGCGCGCGGATCTTGTTGATCATGCCTTTGCCGCAGATGTGGTTGGGCAGGCAGCCGAAGGGCTGGGCGCACACGATATTCTCAAAGCCCGTATGTACCAGCTCCATCATCTCCGCCGTCAGCAGCCAGCCCTCGCCCATTTTGTTGCCGTAGCCGATGACGCCGTCCGCCATGGCCTTGGTGGCCTTGAAGGGGGTGGGCGCGTGGAACTGGGGATAGCGGGCGATGGCGCTGATCATCAGCTTCTCCCGGCTGGAAAGCCAGTTCTGCAGCGCGTCGGCCCCCACGCGCACCGCGCCCGAGCCGCCGTACAGGCGGATGGTCTCGCCGGTGTTCTCGATGCAGTACTGCACGAAGCCCATCAGCCCGGGAAGGTTCACCTCGCACCCTTCGCCGGCCAGGAACTGCTCCAGCCCGTTGTTGCCCAGGGGCGAATATTTCACATAGATCTCGCCCACCACGCCCACTTTGACCTTTGGCACATAGGTGACGGGCACGCCCGCGAACTCCGCGGCCATGGCGGCGAAGTTCGCGGCCATATCCTTCTTGCCGGTGCCCCGGCCGGCATCGAACTGGCGGGCCACCTCGCCCGTCCACTTCGCCACCAGGCGGTCGGCGTCGCCGGGGCGGTTTTCATAGGGGCGCACCTGGTTGGCCAGGCTCATCAGCGCGTCGCCGTAGAAAATGGCGGCGATGGCCTTTTTCATCAGCGGCAGGGTGAACCGGAAACCGCTGTCCTTTTCCAGGCCGGAAAAGTTCAAACTGGCCACGGGCACCTGGGCAAAGCCCGCCTTCACCAGGGCCTTGCGCAGCAGGTGGATATAGTTGGACGCACGGCATCCGCCGCCGGTCTGGGTGATCAGCAGGGCGGTGTGGTCCAGGTCGTACCGGCCGCTTTTCAGGGCGTTGATGAACTGGCCGATCACCAGCAGCGCCGGGTAGCAGGTGTCGTTGTGTACATACTTCAGCCCCTCCTGGGCCACCTCGTGGCCGGAGGAACCCAGCACCTCCACGGTATAGCCCTCGTCCTCCAGCGCGGCGGCCAGCATGGAAAAGTGGATGGGCGCCATATTGGGGATGAGGATCTTGTGGGTGGATTTCATCTCCTTGGTGAATTTGGGATAGGCGATGATGCGGTCCATGGGAAAAACCTCCTTTTGGGGTAACGCCCGCGGGGGGCGCGAAAAAAACAGGGGTCAGCGGCAGGGCGGGGGCCTTCGGTTTTTCGTCCCCGCGGCCGGCGCCGCTTTGCGCCGGCGCGTACATCCTTGCTGCGGCGGCCGTCCCGCCCTGCCCCGGGCAGAACGCGCCGTGGGCAGAAGCTCACAGGTCCAGCGCGGCGAACAGGCTGCGCAGGCGGATATTGACGGCGCCCAGGTTGGCGATCTCGTCAATTTTGATCTGGGTGTACAGCTTGCCCTCGCTCTGCAGGATCTCCCGGGTCTCGTCGGTGGTGATGGCGTCCACGCCGCAGCCGAAGGAGACCAGCTGCACCAGGTTCATGTCGGGCTGGTCGGCAATGTACCTGGCCGCCGCGTACAGCCGGGCGTGGTAGGTCCACTGGTTCAGCACGGTGGTGGGGAATTTCCCCACCAGGTGGGCGATGGAATCCTCGGTGACCACCGCGGCCCCGTGGCTGCAGATCAGCCCGGAAATGCCGTGGCTGATCTCCGGGTCCACATGATAGGGGCGGCCGGCCAGCACGATGATGGGCTTGCCCTGGGCCCGGGCGTCGGCGATGACCTGGGCGCCCCGGGCCCGCAGCTGGTCCATATGGCTGCCGTATTCGGCCCAGGCGGCGTCGGCGGCCTCCTGCACCTCCCGGCGGGTGATGTCCGGCCAGTGCTTTTGCAGAACGGCCGTCATCTTTTTGGGGAAGTCATCCCGGCGGTGGATGCCCACATAGTCATAAATAAAGGGGATGCCCTGCTCGGCCAGCTCACGGCAGTTGGCGGCCACCACCTCGGGGTAGTAGGCCACCACCGGGCAGTTGTAGCAGTTGTCGCCGTGGCCCTCGTCCACATTGTATGTCATGCAGGGGTAGAAAATGGCGTCCGGATGCATTTTGCACAGCCGGTGGATGTGGCCGTGCACCAGCTTGGCGGGGTAGCACACGGTGTCCGAAGGGATGGTGCTCTGGCCTTCCAGGTACAGCTGGCGGCTGCTGCGGCCGGTGTGCACCACGGAAAAGCCCAGCTTCGTAAAGAACGCGTGCCAGAAGGGCAGCAGCTCGTACATATTCAGCGCCAGGGGGATGCCGATGGTTCCCCGCCGCGCGCCGGGCGTGGGGCCGTAGCCCGTCTCCAGCAGCTTCAGCTTGTACTCGTACAGGTCCAGGGGGTTTTCCGCGCCCCGGTGGGTCACGGGCCGGTCGCACCGGTTGCCGCTGATGTACTTCTGCCCGCCGGGGAACAGGTTCACCGTCAGCTGGCAGTGGTTGCCGCACAGCCCGCAGGCCACGTTCTTCACCTGCTGGGTGAAGGCCTCCAGCTGGGCCTGGCTCAGCAGGCCCGAGCGGGCCAGGCCCCGGCTTTGGGCCCTGGCCTTGCCGTACAGCGCCGCGCCGTAGGCTCCCATCAGGCCGGCGATGTCCGGACGGATCACCTCCACGCCCATCTCCTGTTCAAAGGCGCGCAGCACGGCCTCGTTGTAAAAGGTGCCGCCCTGCACCACGATATGCCGGCCCAGCTCCTCGGGGGACGAGGCGCGGATCACCTTGTACAGCGCGTTTTTCACCACGCTGATGGACAGCCCCGCGGAGATGTTCTCGATGGAGGCGCCGTCCTTCTGGGCCTGCTTGACGCTGGAGTTCATAAACACGGTGCACCGGCTGCCCAGGTCCACCGGGCGGTCGGCGAAGAGGGCCAGTTTGGCGAATTCCGGCACGGTGTAGCCCAGGGCCTCGGCAAAGGTCTGCAAAAAGCTGCCGCAGCCCGAGGAACAGGCCTCGTTCAGGAAAATATTGCTGATGGCGCCGTTCTCGATTTTGAAGCACTTCATGTCCTGGCCGCCGATGTCGATGACGAAATCCACCTGGGGCAGGAAGTGCTTGGCCGCGGTGAAATGGGCCACCGTCTCCACCACGCCGTAATCCACGCCGAAGGCGCTTTTCACAATGTCCTCGCCGTAGCCCGTGGCGGTGACGCTGGCCACCTGCAGGCCCGGGTGCCGGCGGTAGATATCCAGCAGCAGCTGGCGGATGATGGGGATGGGGTTGCCGCTGTTGGGCTGGTAGCTGGTGTACAGCAGCTGGTCTTTTCCGTCGATCACGGCGGCTTTCACCGTGGTGGAGCCGGCGTCGATGCCGATGTGCACCGGCCCGCACCCCGGCCCGAAGGCCACCCGGGGCACGGTGGCCCGGGCGTGGCGGGCGCGGAAGGCCTCGTACTGCTCCTTGCTTTCAAACAGCGGCGGGTTGAAGGCGTAGCTGGCGTGGGCGCTGTATTCGTTCAGCGCGTCGGCCACCTGCGCCAGGCGCAGCTCTTTGTCCGAATACAGCGCCGCGCCCAGGGCCACATAGTACAGGCTGTTGTCCGGGCAGGACCCTTCGGTGCCCAGGGCCTTGTCGAAGGCACGCTTCAGCTGGGGCAGGAAGGTGAGCGGCCCGCCCAGGTACAGGATATTGCCCTGGATGCGCCGGCCCTGGGCCAGGCCGGCGATGGTCTGGTTCACCACGGCGCCGAAAATGCTGGCGGCCACATCGCCCACGGCGGCGCCCTGGTTGATCAGGGGCTGGATGTCGCTTTTTGCGAACACGCCGCACCGGCTGGCGATGGTGTAGGTTTTCTGGGCGTGGGCGGCCGCGTCGTTCATCTCATCGGGGGTCATCTTCAGCAGGGTGGCCATCTGGTCAATGAATGCGCCGGTGCCGCCGGCGCAGCTGCCGTTCATGCGCACCTCAGTACCGCCGGTGAGGAACAGGATCTTGGCGTCCTCGCCGCCCAGCTCAATGATCACGTCGGCGCTGGGCGCGTAGGCTTTGGCGGCTACGCGGGTGGCGAACACCTCCTGCACGAAAGGCACGCCGCAGGCGTCGGCCAGGCCCATGCCCGCGGAACCGGAGATGGACAGCCGCACCGGCGCGCCGTGGACCAGCTCATCATCCAGCCGGCGCAGCACTTCCTCGGCCTTTTCAACAATATGGGAAAAATGGCGTTCATACGATTTGTAAACAAGCTTGCCTTCGGCATCCAGCACCGCGCACTTGATGGTGGTGCTGCCGATATCCAGGCCAATCTGCACAGGGGGTTTCTTCCTTTCCGGGAACAGTTTTCCGGCGGCCCCGCCGCCAGGTTCAAAGCATACTGATACAATCTTTATTGTATCGCAAATACACAAAAATGCAATGAGTTTTTTGTGAAAGTTTTCTGATACGGGGTCGTTTTTCCGCGCAAACGGGGGTGTGGTGCCGCCCGGCGCCGCCGCTGCAGGCGCCGGGCCCTTGCCCCGCCGCCGGGCATCCGCCCGCCGCACCTTGACGCCCCGGCGGGCTTTTGCTATAATGAGGAAGCCGACCGCAGCCGCCTTTCAAAAGGGCGGCGCACCGCAGGGAGACGTATCGAAGTGGTCGTAACGAGCTTGACTCGAAATCAAGTTGTCCGCAAGGGCACGTGGGTTCGAATCCCACCGTCTCCGCCATTGAAAAATCCAGTAACCATGCGGGTTCCTGGATTTTTCTTTTTTTGTGCCCGCTCCAGAAATCACCCGATTTTGGGCTGTTCTTTCCATCACTTTGGAAAGAACAGCTTTTTGCTTTATGCCCCGCTTTTTTTCTGCGTTTTGCTCCCATCTGCTGCCGAAATCGCCTGCTTCGGGAAGGGGCATTCCGCTCACCATCGCCTGCGCCGAAGAGAGTTTCGAACTGTAATCCAGATGGGCATAGATATCCGCCGTGGTGGAAAAATCCGAGTGCCCCAGCCAGTCCTGAATCTGCTTGAGGGGTACGCCGTTGGCAAGCAGGAGGGACGCGCAGCCATACATTGCCGTTGCGCTTTCCGGCCTAAGTGGGTTTGTTGCCGTCACGTTGGCCCAAGCTTTGAGGTTGGCTCCTCGTGGTACACTTTCGATTGCGAAATTGGCTCGTCCCGATACATGGCTGCCACGCTTGGCTGATGCACTCGCCGGGCATGCTTTTATCAGTCATGACCACCCCTAAGAGGGGTGGCATGACGAGCGGCCTATAAGGCCTTGACAAAAGCCAGCGCCTAAATGACGCTGGCTTTCACTTCGTTCAAGCCTCTGGCGGTATGATTACTTGCTACCC
>CALXBN010000024.1 GCA_944386555.1 uncultured Ruthenibacterium sp.
CTCACCTTACAAATCAAGAATTTTTTATAACATTGCAGACAACATTCCGACGATGTACAATAAAAGTGTAGAATGAAAACACTTGCAAATCTGATAAATAGAAACTGAGTGATGCAGATATGCATACGTTTACAACAGATAACAAGACCATCTCTATCTTTCCGTGCAGCGAATCAGAGTCTCCGGTTATCTACCTCAACACCTTCCTCGATGAAAGCAAAAAGGTATATGAGACTGCACAGGCTACTAGCTGTCCTCCGCTTACTCTGGTGACCGTCAGCGACTTAGCTTGGAACCATGACATGGCCCCTTGGGACAGTCCGGCTGCCTTCAAAAAGGGGGAGCCCTTCACCGGCGGGGCAGACGACTACCTGCGGCTGCTGGTGGAGGAGATCATACCCAGGGTAGAGAAAAGGCATGCCGACATTACCGGGGAGGTGCTGCAATTGCGTATTCAAGAAGCTCTCACTGCGATGTTTACCAGCGACCCTGTCAACTGGCTCAAATGGGCGGTCGTATTTGCAATACTGATTGGGGGCTATGCCGTTGCGGTGCCTCTGTACAAAAAAATGTCCCACAGCGCCGGCTGCGAGAGGAAGCGGGACATTGCAAAAAGCAGAGGCCATGTCATCAAAGCGTCTTTGGCGGCCAAGCATCCCACCGGCGAGGTATCCCGCTGCAACTGGCACGCCGCCTACCGTTACACGATCGACGGCCAGGAACAACAATATACCGCCTATTTTAAGCATCCGTCGACGCCGCCCCTGTACCTGTATCTTTATTATGTCGACGATCCCGGCAAGCTGTTCTCCTGTGAGGAGTACCGCTATGAAAACCACAAGGCGGTCTTCCTGCTCCCGCTCATCTTTCTGCCTTGGATCCTGGCCGGCATTGCCCTCGTCCTCCTGAGGGTGGATCTTTCGGGGTTCTGAATACCGGCTTTCTGAGCGCACAGGATGCCAAAGAGTTTCTCCGGCCTGCAAGCGGTGCGTGGCGGCCGGGCACACGGAGGCCCGCGGGCATAAGGCGATCCGGGATGTCAGACAGGAGACAGGCTTCCTGCACCGGCCACACCAACGGGATATCGCAATATTCTCACAGCAACCCCATTCAGAAGGAGGATGATTTCATGTTTGGCCCCAATCCGGATGCAATTCACCCCAATGAAAATGTCCCCAGCGTCTGCTACATCAAAAATGTCATCACCCGCCCCAACATCCATGTGGGCGCATACACCTATTATGACGACGGCGCCACCGGGGGCGAGGATTTTGAAGCCCATGTGACCCATCACTATGAATTCATTGGGGATCAGCTGATCATCGGCAAATTCTGCGCCATCGGAAAGGGCGTGGAATTTGTAATGAACGGCGCCAACCACCGCATGTCCTCTGTCACCACCTACCCATTCAACCTTTTTGGCCATGGATGGGAAGCATACACCCCTTCGCTGGAACAGCTGCCCCTCAAGGGCGATACCGTGGTGGGCAACGATGTCTGGATCGGACAGAACGTCACCATCCTGCCCGGCGTACACATCGGGGACGGCGCTGTCATCGGGGCCGGTTCCGTGGTGGCCGGTAAAATTCCGCCTTACGCCGTTGCGGCGGGGAATCCCTGCCGTGTGATCCGCCCCCGGTTTGACCCGGAGCTGACGGAGTATCTGCTGCAGCTGCGGTGGTGGGACTGGGATGCGGAGAAAATTTTCCGCAATCTGGAGGCCCTGTGCAGCGGCGACCTTGCCAGGATCCGCCGCATCCGGCCGTGACGGCAGGCTGCCGCGCCTTCCCCGCCCTTTCAGATGTGCCGGCGCGCTTTCCTGCGGCACTTTTGCGTTGACAAACGGGCCAAAGCGTGGTACACTCAATAGCAGTTTAGGCTGTGAGCATACGTGAGTACATGGGTCCGTCTGCGCCCACAGAGAGGGAATGCCGTCGGCTGCAAGCATCCCGCGCAGGATCTTTGGAAGTTTCAGTATGGGAGCCTTCCGCCGAAAAGCCCCGCACCGGGGCGGTAAGACGGATGCGCGTGCGGCAATGCGAAGGCACAAAGCGAGTGCAGGGCACCGCCAGGCGGATGCCCTGAATTAGGGTGGTACCGCGATTCACATCGTCCCTTGTTCTGTCGGCAGGGGGCGGTGTTTTTTTATGCGCAATACGCGCCGCCCGCTGCGCAGCGGCATCCGAAAGCAATCGCTCGGCCCCGGGCCGGGAAAGGAGAAAGGCAATGAAAGACCAGATCAACGACATTTTGGCCCAAGCCCGGGCCAAAATCGCCGCAGCAGCCAGTGAAGGCGAGCTGCAGAATGTAAAAAGCGCCTATGTAGGCAAACAGGGCTCGCTGAGCCTTCTGATGAAGGAGATGGCCAAGCTGGATCCGGCCCAGCGCCCGGAAATGGGCAAGCTGCTGAACCAGGCCAAAGCCGCTATCACCGCCCAAATCGACGAAAAGCGCCTGGCGCTGAAACTGAAGGCCAGTGAGGTGCCGGCGGATTTTGACTGCTCGGTGCCCGGCATCCTTCCGGCGGGGGGCGGGCTGCATCCTATCACCCAGATGTGCTACGATTTGAACGACGCTTTCCGCTCCATGGGCTTTGAGATCTTCGCCGAAGACGACATCACCAGTGAGCTGTACGCTTTCGATAAACTGAACTTTCCTCCCAACCACCCGGCCCGGGAGAGCATGGACACCTACTGGCTGGCGGGCCATGACAGCGGCCCTACCAACGAAAAGCTGTGCCTGCGCCCTCACCTTACCGGCGGCAGCGTGCGCTATATGCAGACCCACAAGCCCCCCTACCGCTTTGTGTACCCGGGGCGGGTGTACCGCAACGAAACCACCGACGCTCACCACGAGCGCGCCTTCTTCCAGTATGAGGCGCTGATCGTGGACAAGGACATCACTTTCACCTCCGGCAAGGTGATGATCAAAAGTATCCTGAGCAAGGTGTTCGGCACCGATGTGCCCGTGCGGATGCGCTCGGGCTTTTTCCCCTTTGTGGAACCGGGGTTTGAGATCGACATGCAGTGCCAGGTGTGCGGCGGCAAAGGCTGCAGCGTGTGCAAGCACGTGGGCTGGATCGAAGTGATGCCGGGCGGCAGCCCCCACCCCAACGTACTGCGGGCCGCAGGGCTGGACCCGGACGAGTACACCGGCTTCTATGTCAACATCGGCCTGGACCGGCTGGTGATGATGCGTTACGGCGTAGACGACGTGCGGCTGTTCCACAGCGCCGATTTGCGGTTCCTCAAGCAGTTCAGATAAGGAGAGAGGGCAAATGAAAGTATCGTTATCGTGGATCCGGGATTATGTCAACCTGCCGGCGGACATGGATCTGAAACAGCTGGCTTATGATTTGACCATGTCCACCGTAGAAGTGGAGGACGTGGAGTATCTGGCGCGCCGCTTTGACAACATGGCAGTGGGTGTGCTTGAAGCGGTGGAGCCCCACCCCAACGCGGACAAACTGCGTGTGTGCCGGGTAGCCCTGGGGCAGGGCCGGTGCGAGGACATCGTGTGCGGCGGCGTGAACCTGCGCGAAGGCATGCGGGTGGCCGTAGCCTGTCCCGGCGCGGTGGTGCGCTGGCACGGCGAGGGCGAGCCCGTCACCATCAAGGCCAGCAAGCTGCGGGGCGTGGCCTCCTGGGGCATGATCTGCGCCTCGGACGAGATCGGCCTGGGAGACCTGTTCCCCGCCGCCGGCGAGGGGGAGATCCTGGACCTGTCGGAGTTTGATGCCCCCGCGGGCACGCCCCTGGCTCAGGCGCTGGACCTGGACGACGTGCTGCTGGAGATCGACAACAAATCCATGACCAACCGCCCCGACCTGTGGGGCCACTACGGCATTGCCCGGGAAATTGCCGCCCTGTATGATCTGCCCCTGGCCGCCATCGAGCCTTACACCGCCGAGACCGGCGCTGATTTCCAGGTGGAGATCCAGGATCCCCAGCGCTGTGCGCGGTATATCGGCGTAGCCATGGACGGTGTGGCCGTAAAACCCGCGCCCTACTGGATGCGCAGCCGCATTTGGAAAGCGGGCATGCGGCCCATCAACGCCCTGGTGGATATCACCAACTATGTGATGCTGGCCACCGGCAATCCCACCCACGCCTTCGATGCGGACAATATCACCGGGCACATTGTGGTGCGCCGCGCCCGGGACGGCGAGGAGCTGACGCTGCTGAACGGTGAAAACCTGAGCCTGTGCGGCGATGACCTGGTCATCACCGACAGCGAGGGCCCTGTGGCCCTGGCCGGCGTGATGGGCGGCGCCAAGGACTCCATCCTGCCCACCACGCAGCGCGTTATCCTGGAAGTTGCCAACTTTGAATCCATGGGCATCCGCCGCACCAGCCAGCGTTATGACACCCGTACCGAGGCCTCGGCCCGGTATGAAAAAGCGGTGGACCCCGAGCGCTGCGAGCAGGCCCTCGCCCTGGCCATGCGCTATTTCCACCAGCTATACCCTGCGCTGGACGTGACCGGCCTGTGCGACCGGTATGTGACCCCGCTGAAGCGGGCCGAGATCGATGTGAACCTGACCTGGCTGGCCAAGCGCCTGGGCAAGGACCTGCCCAGGGAAGTGATCCGCGGCAAGCTGGAGCTGCTGGGCTTTGACGTGGCCATGGAAGGGGACAACATGCACGTCACCGCACCCACCTGGCGCTCTACCGGCGACATCTCCATCAAGGACGACGTGATGGAGGAAGTGGCCCGCCTGTACGGCTACGACCGATTCGAGGCCACCAGCTTCACCACAACGTTTACCGGCGCCATCAACCAGCTGGACCAGAACCTGCTGCGCAGCATCAAGGAGTACCTGGCCCTGCGCTGCGGCATGCAGGAGGTGTACACCTACCCCTGGATGAACGATGTGTATGTGAACGCCGTACTGGGCGGCACCGACGGCGTGCTGCGCCTGTCCACACCCCCTGCTCCGGACCTGAGCTGCATCCGCTCTTCGCTGCTGCCCAATTTGTGCGAGGCGGTGGCCAAGAACGAGCGCTACTTCAGCGAGTTTGCCATTTTCGAAGAGGCCCAGGTGTTTTTCGACCGGAACTACACCGCCCCCTATGACCCGGCCGAGTCCCTGCCGGAGCAGCGCCGCCACATCGCAGCTGCCCTGGCCTGCACCGGCGCGGATGTGACCGCGCTGTTCCGCCGGGCCAAGGGTGTGCTGGAGGCCATGCCCCGCTACACCCACATGGAAGGCTTTTCCTTCCGCAAGGAGCAGCGGCCGGCATGGGCCGACGGGGCAGCCTGGCTGAACGTGTACTGCGGCGAGGAAAAGATCGGTGACCTGGGCCTGCTGGCCAAAAAAGTCTCGCTGGACTGCGGCATCAAGAACCTGGCCGTGATGCTGTTCGAGCTGGACGCCACCCGGCTGCGTCCCTTTGCCTCCCGCACCAACCGCTTCACCCATCTGGCCGAATACCCGGAGACGGACTACGACATCTCCATGCTGTTCGACGCCGCCACCTCCTGGACGGAGATCTATGACGCGGTGATGGGCAAAAAAGCCAGCGCCCTGCTGAAGGACGCCGCTTTCGTGGACGAATACCGGGGCCGGCAGATCCCCGCCGGCAAAAAGTCGGTGACCATCCGCCTGACCATCGGCTCCGGCGAAAAGACATTGACTTCCCAGGAAATTGAAACCGCAGCCGGCCAGGTGATGAAAAAGCTGGAGAAAAAGCTGGGCGCCGCCCTGCGCACCCAGTGACCCCCCTCCCCGCCATCAGCGACAGGACCCAAAAGGAGGTTTCCCATGGCTGCATCCGTTTTCCCCTCCGATGAAGAACTGTTTCCCCTGCTGGTACCCCAGCCCAAGGGTTCCCAGTTCTTCCGCGCTTTCCACGCCCAGCTTCTCAAGGAGATGGACAACCTCAACGCGCCGCTCACCCAGGCCATCGACAAATCCAACCGGCGCCGGACGGAGACCGCCCACCGCCGCACAAACGATGCAGCCCAGCGCTACAAGATGCACGCGCTGGAGGTGCTGGAACCCTGGATGGACGAATACCTGAAAACGGGCGACGTGGACAGCTACCCCGAAAACGCGTGCTCGACGGGCAAATATGTGGGCGAGTTCCACCGCCGCAATCCCTACGAGGACATCCACGAAAACACGGAGATCGAACTGAAGGTGGATTATCTGGAGGCGCTGGAGGTCATCTGGGGCCGCAACGAACCGGACCTGGAGGAGGACAGCGCCGCCCCCGGCCTGCGCAAAACACTGCACCAGCTGCACCTGGCCATGCATCCCATCCGCATGTGGAAAAGCCTGTGGCGGCTTGTCAAGTGTTCTCTTCTCCTGGCTGCCGGCTGGGGCCTTGTGTGGTATTTCAAGCTGGGGCGCTATATGGGCACCATCAACACCGTGATGGTGGACGGCTTCACCGACAACGAGCACACGCTGCAGGCCTTCGGATATGACTGCCTGCGCTTTTTGGGCGTGCTGCTGGTTGCCGCCGGCATCCTGGCGGTGCTGTACGGGCTGATCAAGCTGGCGGAAGACTTTCGTGGCTGGCGGCGCCAAAGCGCTTACCGCCGCGATATGGACAGCCTGGCGCTGGACGGCTACCGCGCCGTGCGGTTCTACCAGCTGTGGGCCGCCCACGAGGGCCGCACGCTGAACCTGCGCCGCGCCCAAGCCGTGCTGGAGGAATATGCTGCCCGCAAAGGCGGCTGAACCGCCCTTCCCGGTTCAAAAATCGGGGCAGCCGCGCCTTTTGAGCGGGCTGCCCCTTTTATTTTGCGCTGCGAAAGGAGGCTGCACGGATGCTGGGGCTGTACATTCATATTCCCTACTGCGCATCCAAATGCTATTACTGCGATTTCTACTCTGCCGCTGCCCCAGGCGGCGTGCCGGAGGCTTATATTGACGCCCTGCTGCGGGAGCTGGCCCGCTTTTCCAACTGCGATACCGGCCCCTTGCGGCCGGACACCGTATATTTCGGCGGCGGCACGCCCTCGCTGCTGGCACCCGCCCAGGTACGGCGCATTCTGGCGGCAGCGGCCCCGGCCCCGGGGGCGGAGGTCACCCTGGAGGCCAACCCGGAAACGGTGACCCCCGCCTCCCTGGCGGGCTACCGGGCGGCGGGAGTGAACCGGCTGAGCTTCGGGGTGCAAACAGCTTTCGACGGCAGCCTGGCCCGGCTGGGACGCCGCCACACCGCCGCCCAGGCCCGCCGGGCCCTGGCCTGGGCCCGGCAGGCAGGGTTCGAGAATCTGTGCGGCGATGTGATGCTGGCCCTGCCGGGCTACTCCACCGATGAGCTGGAGGCCACCCTGGCCCTGCTGACCGACGGCGGGTGCACCCATATCAGCTGCTATCTGCTGAAGATCGAGCCGGGGACGGTGTTCGGCGCCCGCCCTCCGGCGGGCTTGCCGGACGATGACGCAGCGGCGGATTTCTACCTGGCCGCGGTGGACTGCCTGGCGGCGCTGGGGTATCGGCAGTACGAGATCAGCAACTTTGCCCGGCCCGGTTTCGAAAGCCGACACAACCTGCTGTACTGGGACTGCAGGGATTATCTGGGCCTGGGGCCGGCGGCCGCCAGCTGCCTGAACCGCCGCCGGTTTTCCTGTCCGCGCGGCACGGCTGCCTTCCTGGCCGGCGACGCGGCGTACACCGATGAAGGGGCCTGTACCGGGCAGGATTACATCATGCTGCGCCTGCGGCTGACGGCCGGGCTGTCCCTGGCCCGGCTGCAGCGGGACTGGGGCGTTGTATGGGGCAAGGACAAGCTGGCCTTCTGCCGCAGGCTGGCTGCGGAAGGCCTGGCCGCTTTTGACGGTGATACCCTGGCTTTGACACCCCGGGGCATGCTGGTACAGAATGCGGTGCTGGGCCAGCTGTTGGACTGAACGTGCACAGCGCGCAAAAAAGCCCCCTCGGGGAGAGGGGGCCCCGGCCTGCGCCGGGCGGCGCTGTTCAGCCCTGGCCGTCCAAATAGCCGAAGGGCACGATGTCCGTTACCTCAGCGATGCCGTCCCGCATCCACATCTCGGGGCTGCACTGCACCAGATAGCCGCAGCCGGGGTCGGCCATCCAGTGCTCGGGGCTGCGCTTGGGCATCCCGCGCTGGGCCAGCATGCTCATGATGACGCCGCCGTGGGTGACGCAGGCTGCCTGGTCGATGCGGGCTTTCATCATATACTCCAGCATGGCCATCAGCACACCCTGGCAGCGCTTGTGGAAGTCATCGGCTTTTTCCCCGCCGTTGGGGGTGTAGTGCTCGTTGGGGGTCATCCACTTTTTGAACGCCTCGTCCCGCACCAGTTCGCTGATCTTCCTCCCCTCGAATTCACCGAAGGCATTTTCCCGCAGATCTTCCAAAATCAGCTTGCTTTTGGCGGCAGGGAACAGCAGTTCCGCCGTCTCCACCGCGCGTTTCATGGGGCTGGAAAACACGGTGTCCACCTGCGGATAGCGAAAGCGCGCCTGCAAAGCACGCAGCCGCCCGCGCCCCTCTTCGCACAGGGGCTGGTCGGTTCCGCTGCCCATGTAAATGCCGTCCAGGTTGCCCTGGGTGATCCCGTGGCGGATCAGGTACAGCCGGTAATTTTTCATGATTCCTCCTCTCTTTTCCCCGTTTTCGGGGAAAAGCAAAAAAATTTTTCAAAAATTTTCTTCTGTGGGCCACAACATTTTGCGACCTCTGCCCCCTGCCCGCCGCACATCTAGCCCAATATGGCGAAACGTAGAAAATCGGGGCAAATTTTCGCCGTTTTTGATATTTACAAATCGTTATATGTACGATATAATTTACGGGACGTAAACACCAAAGGGGTACATCTATGTCTTCCGATTTCAACCGTATGATCACCTTGCTGCGCAAGGAAAAAGGCATCACGCAGAAAAAGGCTGCTGAGGACCTGGGCGTTTCGCAGGCGCTGCTGTCGCACTACGAAAAGGGCATCCGGGAATGCGGCCTGGATTTTGTTGTGCGCGTGGCCGATTACTACGGCGTATCCTGCGATTACCTGCTGGGCCGCAGCGCCGACCGCAGCGGCCTGACGCTGAAGGTGGAAGATATTCCCAGCCCCGATTCCAGCCGCGACGGCACCTATCATGGCAGCGTGCTGCCGGTATTCAACAAAAAGCTGATCAGCAACAGCCTGAACATTCTGTACGACAAATTGAACCGCAACCCGGACAGGGCCCTGGTCAGCGAGATCAGCGCCTATCTGATGCTGGCGGTATACAAAATGTTCCGGCTGCTGTACTCCGCCGGGCCGCGCAATGCCCCGGGCCTGTTCGGAGTGAAGCGCAGCGTATACACCGGCTATTCCGACGCCGCCATGCACGTGGCCGAGGCCAATGCCCAGGCCATTGTGAACGGTGAGGACGGCGAGAAAGGCGCCCTGCGCGACCCCGCCGCCTTTGCCATGAGCACCGAGACCCTGTCGCGGGATTACCCGCTGTATGCCTCCAGCCTGTTCAACCTGATCAAAACCAGTGAGGACCGCATCAGCAAAGGTACCCGCAAGGACGATTGACGCCATCCCCATGGCCCTACGGGGCCGTGTTCTTCCTCCCTCGCCCGGCCATCCTCCCGGCCCGGGCGCCCCACGTGACAACGTGAACAACCGCAGGCTGCCCTTCGTGCTGCAGCCCAAAAAGCTCGGCCATCCCCACGGGGATCGCCGAGCTTTTTCGCGCTTACTGGCCGCCGTCCATGGCGGCGATTGCCTTGCGGCAGGCCCGGCAGATGTTGCGGCCCTGGAACTGCTGCACATCGTCGGCGCCGCCGCAGAACACGCAGGCGGGCTGATACTTTTTCAGGATGATGCTGTCTTTGTCCACATATACTTCCAGCGCCGAATCCTTGTCGATGTCCATCAGGCGGCGCAGCTCAATGGGCAGCACCACGCGGCCCAGGCCATCCACAGGGCGAACGATTCCGGTCGATTTCATAGGGCATTTCCTTTCTGTTTCCCACACGGCCCGGCGGCGCGGCTTTCCCTGGGATGCCGGCACTAAATATTGGGGCCTTTCTTGCTTACAGGCCCATTATACATATTTTTACAGTTTTTGTCAACATTTGCCTGAAAAGAAATTTTTATGGAAATTTTCCAGTTTTTACATAAATATCAGTGTGCCAAAGCGTCCGGCGCCACAAACCCCACCTTGCGGTACACCTTGCTCAGCATCCGGGACGCCAGGCGCGCGGCGGCGGCGCCGCCGTCGGCCAGCACGCCGTCCAGGTAGGCCCTGTCCGCCAGCAGGCGGCGGTACTCGGCCTGGATGGGCCGGAAGGTGTCGATGACGCTGCCGGCCACGGCCTCCTTGAACACGCCGTAGCCCTGGCCGTCGAACTCCCGCTGGATCTCCTCGAAGGTCTTGCCCGTCATGACGGAGTAAATGCTCATCAGGTTGGTGACGCCGGGCTTGTCGGCCCCGGCGCGCACGGTGCCCTCGCTGTCGGTGATGGCGCGCTTGAACTTGCGCAGGATGGTGTCGGGCTCGTCCAGCATGTGGACGACGGCGTTGGCGTTGGCGTCGGACTTGCTCATTTTCTTATCGGGCTCCTGCAGGCTCATCACCTTGGCGCCCACTGTGGGGAAGTAGCCGTCGGGAACCACAAAGGTGTCGCCGTACAGGCCGTTGAACCGCTGGGCGATGTTCCGCGCCAGCTCCAGGTGCTGTTTTTGGTCGATGCCGATGGGCACCAGGTCCGTCGCGTACAGCAGGATGTCCGCGGCCATCAGCACCGGGTAGGTCAGCAGGCCGCCGTTGATGTCCTCGGGGTGCTTTTTGCTCTTCTCCTTGAACTGGTGCATCCGCGTCAGGTCCCCGAAGGGGCAGAAGCACCCCAGTACCCAGGACAGCTGGGTGTGGGCGGGGACATGGCTCTGGATGAAGATGATGCTCTTGTCCGGGCGGATGCCGGTGGCCAGCAGCATGGCCGCGGCCTCCCGGCTCTGGCGGCGCAGGTCGGCCGGGTTCTGGCGCACGGTGATGGCATGCAGGTCCACCACCGAGTAGATACAGTCATAGGCATCCTGCAGGGCGGGCCAGTTGCGCACGGCGCCCACATAATTGCCCAAAGTGAATGAACCCGTGGGCTGGATCCCGCTGAATACCCGCGGCTTTTTCTGCGTTTGTTCCATGATAAAACCCCTCTTTTCAAGGCCGGCCAGGGCGCGGCCCCGTATATTCTTTTCCAGCCGCAGGCAAAGGCGGCCCGCGCTTTCTTGCCGAAGCATTGTTTTTTTATTATAGCACCAATCCCCCGGCAAAGCAATTGACAAACGCCCTGCCAACGGATAAACTAATAAGGTACTATACAGCCCGCGGCGCAGCCGCCGCGGCGCCCTGTGATAAAAAGGAGACAGACTCAAAATGGCAGATATCGTTCGCACCCGCTTTGCCCCCAGCCCCACGGGCTACATGCACGTGGGCAACCTGCGCACTGCGCTGTACGCCTACCTGACGGCCCGCAGCGCCGGCGAAAACGGCAAGTTCATTTTGCGCATTGAGGATACAGACCAGGAGCGCTATGTGGAAGGCGCGGTGGACATCATCTATGACACCCTGCGCCAGACGGGCCTTACCTGGGATGAAGGCCCCGACGTAGGCGGCCCGGTGGGCCCCTATGTGCAAAGTGAGCGCATGGGCCTTTTCAAAGGCTATGCCGAGCAGCTGGTGCGCGAAGGCAAGGCCTATTACTGTTTCTGTGATAAAGAGCGCCTGGAGGAAATGCGCCTGGTGCAGAAAGCCAGCGGCCAGGCGCCCCACTATGACGGCCACTGCCGCAACCTGAGCGAGGAAGAGGTTCGGGCCAAGCTGGATGCCGGCGTACCCTATGTCATCCGGCAGAAAATGCCCCGGGAGGGAACCACCAGCTTCGAGGACGTGGTGTACGGGCACATTGAAGTGGACAACGCCACCCTGGATGACCAGATCCTTATCAAAGCCGACGGCATGCCCACCTACAATTTTGCCAACGTGGTGGATGACCACCTGATGGGCATCACCCATGTCATCCGCGGCAGCGAGTACCTGTCCAGCACACCCAAGTACAACCTGCTGTACCAGGATTTCGGCTGGGAGATCCCTGTTTATATCCACTGCCCGCCGGTGATGAAGGACGCGCAGAACAAACTGAGCAAGCGCAACGGCGACGCCAGCTACCAGGACCTGGTGGCCAAGGGCTATCTCTCGGAAGCGGTGGTCAATTACATCCTGCTGCTGGGCTGGAGCCCCAAGGGCGAGCGGGAGATCTACAGCCTGCCGGAGATGATCGAAGCCTGGGACATCCACGGCATCGGCAAAGCCCCCGCTATTTTTGATCCGGCCAAGCTGCGCTACATCAATGCCGAATACATCCGCGCGCTGACCCCCGCGCAGTTTTTCGAAAAGGCTGCGCCTTATATCGACCAGGCCGTGCACTGCGCGTGCGACCGGCATCTGCTGGCCGGCGTGCTGCAGCAGCGCTGCGAGGTGCTCAGCGATATCCCCGGGCAAATTGATTTTATCGACGAAATGCCGGAGTATGATCTGGCCCTGTACACCAGCAAAAAGATGAAAACCACCCCCGAGACCGCGAAAGAGGCCCTGCGGGAAGCGCTGCCCATCCTGGAGGGCATCGACGAGGCAAGCTTTACCAAAGACAACATCCACGAGGCCCTGTTCGCCAGGATCACCGCGCTGGGCGTAAAGAACGGCTGGATGCTGTGGCCCCTGCGGGTGGCGCTGTCCGGCAAGCAGTTTACCCCCGGCGGCGGCATTGAGCTGGCGGCCATTCTGGGCAAAGAAAAAGCCGTGGCCCGGGTGAAAGCCGCCCTGGCCAAGCTGGGCTGAAGCTGCGCACCGCACCGGGCTGGCCCGGCGGCACAAAATTTCAAAAAAAGCGGAGAGCCTGCGGGCTCTCCGCCTTTTTGTTCAGGTCACGGGGCTTCCCCGCCGTCCTCGCCGGCAGGTTCCCGCCCGCTTTCGGGCGTCTCCCGCGAAGCATCGGCTTCGGGGGCCGTCTGGAAAGCGCACCGGGCCGCAAACTGGTCGCCGTCCACAGTGACGGAAAAGTCTCCGCCGAAGTTGCGCATGAAGCTCTCGGCGATGGACAGGCCCAGGCCGCTGCCCTCTCCTGTGCGGCTCTTATCGCCCCGGGCAAAACGCTGCAAAATCTCCTCGGCGGTGAAATTCATCTCATAGCCTGCGGTGTTCTGCACGGTGAGGCAGGTGACCTGCTCGCCACACTCCACGCTCACAAAGATGCGCGTGCCCGCCAGAGAATAGCGCGCTGCATTGTCCAGCAAATTTTGCAGCACCCGGTACAGTTTGCCGCTCTCGGCCAGCACCGGGGCTGTGTCGGGCAAATTGGTGCGCACCGCCGGCGCGCCGGCCAGCGTGTCGGCCATGTCGGCCATCACTTGCTTGACCGCCATCACCAGATCCCGGCGCTCCAGCGGCGTGGGCTCGCTGCCCGAGGTGGATTTGGCCAGGGTGAACAAGTCCTGCACCGTGTCCGAAAGGCGGTCGGCCTTTTTGCGCAGGATCCTTACATAATCCGCCGCCTCGGCAGGCAGCTCCTGCTTTTCCAGCAAGTCCACATAGCCGATGATGCTGGTGAGCGGGGTCTTGAGGTCGTGGCTCACGTTGGTGATCAAATCCAGCTTCATGCGCTCGGATTTGAGCCGCGCATCCACATTTTCCTGAATGTTGCGCCCCATTTGCTGGGCCGTTTGGCAGGCCTCATAGAAGGGGTTGTCCGCGGGCAGATTCAGCGGCACGCTCTCCCCTTTGGACGCGGCCTGCACCTGGGTGATCAGCGCCGCCACGCCCCGGCTGTCCCGCAGGTGCATGCGGTAGAGATAGATGATGCCGCCCAAAGCCACGGCACAGCCCAAAAGCAGCGCCAAAAAGGTCAGGTTGTTGCGATAAAACGAGGACGGCATAAACAGCCCGATTCCAATGCTCAAAACGCCGAAAGAGGCGATCCACAGCGCCACACAGCCAAAAAACACCGCGGGGATGCGCCCGGCCATGCGGGCCGCCGGCGGATATTTTTTGAGATAGGCCCGCCCGGTGACCAGCGGCGCCAGGATGCGCCCGCACAAGCTGCGGCGCCACAGCACATGGGCCTTGGCCTGGCGCACAAGGCTCAGCACCAGCGCCAGCGCCAAAAGCCCCAGCGCCGTGGGCAGCGCCAGACGCAGCAAGCCCTGCAGCGTGGCCATCAGATCCTGGACGCTCGCTTGGGCGCCGGAATAACTCAGACGCGCCAGCCAGAACACCAGGCTCCAAATGGCAAAGCCCAGTCCTGCGATGCCCGCTGCCAACAGCTCGGCCGGGCAGTGGTCCACAAAGCACAGATGCAGCCCGTCGTCCTGCGCGCTGCGACCCGACACGATCATCAGCCACAAACTCACCGCCGCCAGCGCGCCCAGCAACAGCAAACAGGGCACCAGATAGTCGTCGATCATTTTCTGCTCATAGGCCGCGTCGTATTCATCCTGGGCGGCCTGGCCGTCCAGCATGGGCTGATAGACCAGGATAAAGTCAAAGTCAGGCACTTCGCTGGCCGCCAGCTGCTGAGTCACCATCTCGGACACCCGCCAGTCGGCATAATCCATGCTGGCGCCCTCCAGCGAGGCGAGGCCCTCGGGCGTTGCGATGAACACGCTGCCCCACAGACTGTAATCGTAAGAGCCCACCAACTGGCCCCAGGTGTAGTCCAGCGGGCTGTAAAGGGGCACCTGCTGGCCGGAGACCGTGGCAGTGATGCCCGCCATGGGCACGGCGGCCTCTTGGGTGCTCTCCAGCGTCGCCTGCATCTGATCGCTCAGCGCCTCGCTAGGCGTCTGGGCGCTGTCTGCATCGCTTTCCTCCAGCACCTGGGCCGCCTCCTGCTGGGCCGGAGGGGTAGCCAGCGCCCGCTGAATCTCCGCCAGGGTGCTTGCCGGGGCATCGGTATACACCCGGCCGCCGGCCACAGCATAATAACACACGCCGTCCTGATAGCCGCCACTTTGCCCGCCGTCGATCTCATTGAGCGCCTGGGCAAACTGGCTGTTCACCTGATTCAAAAACTGATCGGAATACCAATAATACTCTTGATTGTCCATGTGCTGGGCAAAGCGCATCACTGTGCTCAGCCCCGCCACACAGATTGCCGCTGCGGTCAGCCACAGCACCATCTTGAGCGGAATGCTTTTACTGAATGTTCTCCATTTTGTAGCCAAGGCCCCACACCACCTTCAAGTATTTGGGCTTTTTCGGGTTGAGCTCGATTTTCTCCCGCAGATGGCGGATGTGCACCATCACGGTGTTCTCGGCGTTGTAGCAAGGTTCATCCCACACGCGCTCGTACAGCTGGGCGGCGCTGAACACATGGCCCGGACGGCTCATCAAAAAGGCCAGCAGCTTGTACTCGGTGGGCGTCAGGCGCACATCGGCGCCGTCCACGGTCAGGGTTTTGGCGTCGGTGTCCAGCACCAGCCCGCCGTTGACCAGACGGCTGCCCGCCGGCCCCTGGGCACCGGCCGCGCCCAGCTGCAGATACCGGCGCAGCAGGGCGTTTACCCGGGCAGCCAGCTCCATGGGGTTATAGGGTTTGGCCATGTAATCATCGGCGCCGATGGAAAGGCCGGCAATTTTGTCCGCGTCCTCGCTTTTGGCGCTCAGCAGCAGGATGGGTACATTCTTCTGCCTGCGCACCGCCAGCGTAGCGGACAGGCCGTCCATCCGGGGCATCATCACGTCCAGAACAATCAGGTCCACCGCCTGCCCGTGCACGGCCTCCAGCGCTTCCAGGCCGTCGTAGGCCCGCAGCACCCGGTGGCCTTCCAGCTCCAGCAATTTCGCAATGGCACCCACAATCTCCCTGTCGTCGTCCACTACCAGTATTGTCGCCTGCCGCATACCGTTCCTCCTCAATCCCTCATTCCCATGGCTTCAGTATACCAGCCGTTTCTTAAAAGGCCACGGGGGCATTTCTTAACGTTTTCTTAAACCCGGGCCGGCAGACCCGGTACAAAAAAAGGGCCCTTCCCTGCGGAAAGGCCCCATGTGCTGTTCATGCTGCCGGCTGGGCCGCCGAGGCGTCAGCGGATGCCGCCCCTTGCTCTTCCTGCAGCACTGCGCTGTCTGCGGCGGCACTGCCGGGTTCCGCCACACTCTGGGCAATGCTGTCCAGCACTTCCTGCGGCGCCGCAGCGGCCGGCGGCGTGCTGGCCGGCGCCGAAGAAGATGCCGCCACCTGGGTCTCGCTTGCCACAATGGCGTACAGGTAATAATTGTCACCGTCTTTCTGGAACAAATAATCCTGATATTTCACCGGCTCCAGGGTGGCGGTGGGGGAAAACTCGCCGGTTTGGCTGAAGGGTGAGCAGTAACCTACGGTTACCCGGCGCACACCGCCCCATTCCCGTTGGATCCTGGTGACCCTGGGATAGTAATCGCCCATGCTGGATGTGACGGGGATCAGATAGGCCTGCTTCTCCGGCACATAGGTGAAGGTCATGTAATGATCCTCGAAGGTCTCGTAGGTAAAGTGGAAATCCGGCCCGTAAAGGGCGGCCGCCGTGCGGTCGATATCCACCGTGGGCAGATACATCTGGCCGTTCTCGTCCCGCTCGTACTCGTTGTTGGTGGTGTCGATGGAAGCCCAGATGGCCGCGTTCAGCAGGGTGCTCTGGTTGGCCTGGTCCAGGCTGTCGAAGGGCAGCGGGTCCAGGGCCACCAGGGTGGACAGGCGGGCCTCAAAATCGGCGGCCAGGTCTGAATCATCAAACGCACGGGCCACCAGCCCGATGCCCCCGCGCACCACGGACACCGCGCCCACCACCACCAGCAGGCATACCACGGCCCCCAGCAGCTGGCGCAGCCGGCGGCGCCGGCGCAGGGCAATTCGTTCTTTTTCGGCTTCGTTTGTCGCCATATCGATTCTCCTTTGGATGGTTTGTGCATGTTAAGCCCCAGGGCCTGCGGCGCTCAGCGCACCTGGCCCGTGCCGTGCACGATGTAGCGGTAGCTCGTCAGCTCCCGAAGGCCCATGGGGCCCCGGGCACCCAGTTTCTGGGTCGAGATCCCCATTTCGCACCCCAGGCCAAACTGCCCGCCGTCGGTAAAGCGGGTGGAGGCGTTCACATACACCGCCGCCGAATCCACCCGGCTGCAGAACGCATCCGCCGCGCCCGCATCTTCGGTGATGATGGCCTCGCTGTGGCCGGTGGAATGGGCGGCGATGTGGGCCACCGCCGCGTCCAGGCTGTCCACCACATCCACCGCCAGGATGTAGTCCAGGAATTCCGTGTCGAAATCCGCCGGGCCTGCCGGCGTGCAGTTTGCCGGAAGCACGCCCGACGGCCCCTGCAGAAGGGCAGCCGCCGCCGCGGAAACCCGCAGCCGGGTGTGCTTTTCCGCCATACGGGCCGCCAGCCGGGGCAGGAAGGCCGCCGCCGCGTCTTTATGCACCAGGCACACCTCGGCGGCGTTGCACACGCTGGGGCGGCTGGTTTTGGCGTTGTCCACGATAGACAGAGCCATGTCCGGGTCGGCCGCTTTGTCCACATAGATGTGGCAGATGCCGGTGCCCGTCTCGATGCAGGGCACCTTGGCCTGCTCCACACAGGCGCGGATCAGCCCCGCGCCGCCCCGGGGGATCAGCAGGTCCACCAGGCCCCGGGCCTCCATCAGCTCCTTGGCGCTCTGGCGGGTGGTGTCCTCCACCAGGCTCACCAGGGCCGCGGGCAGGCCCCGGGCCGCCAGGGCCCGGTGCAGGGCGGCCACCACCGCACGGTTGGTGGCGATGGCCTCCTTGCCGCCCCGCAGCACGCAGGCGCTGCCGGCCTTCAGGCACAGGGCCGCCGCGTCGGAGGTGACGTTG
>CALXBN010000025.1 GCA_944386555.1 uncultured Ruthenibacterium sp.
TCACGAGGCGGCATCACAGGGATTTTTGTGCAGATTGACCAGTAACCAGGCGATACAATTTCGGATAAAACAACAAGGCAAATTATGAAACGGACGATGTACCAAGCGGCACGCCATACTCCTAAGCGGTAGGCCGCTGGTTCGATTCCAGTCGGGGACACCACACCTGCGGTGCGCAATTCGCGCACTGCAGGTTTTTTCTATTTTTGCTTTTTGTGCCCGTGTTTCGGCGGGTATCTATTTTGCCAAGGCTTCCCGCGTCGGAACAATGTGTATTGCGTGTTCCGGCTTTTTTGAGTCAGAGTGCACTTACGCCGCTGCGCATTTTTCCCAAATCGCAACCGTTTACGCCGGGTTGCGATTTGGGGCCGCCGCTATGCGGCGGTTTTGGCCCATTGCGGGAGAAATAATAGTTTTAACCGTTTCTTCCAGGCCGAATCTGAACACAATCCGCGTTTCAGGTTCGGCTTTTCTTTTTTAGGACTCTTGCCTGCGCTCGGGGCGGGTACATTCGCGCGGAGACCTTCGGCCCGGTTCTGTCTGCGCCCTTAAAAACAGGATAAAGAAAAGGGCCTTCCGAAGAAAGCCCTTGCCCGGCCCAATTGCGCCGCCCGGGATCACAGGGCGGACGGACCGGTTCGCACGGCAAAATCGTAGGCGGATACGGTTACAGTATCGCCCAGCAGGGAGACGGTCACATCATTGGCGTTGCGGTTTACGCAGATCTCGGCGCGCCGGCGGCCGTTGTCCCGGGCGAACAGCACCACGCCCTCGGCGCACTGCAGGGGGATGAAACGCCCGTCAGCAAAGGCGGGGCAGTTCTTGCGCAGGGCTGCCAGCTTCTGCAGGGCCGGCCGGATGCGGTTTTCGTGGCTGTTCCAGTTGAAGAAGGCCCGGTTGAAGGGATCCTTGTATCCCTGCATACCGATTTCGTCACCGTAATAGATGCTGGGTACACCGGGTAAAGTAAATACCAGGGCGTAAGCCAGCACCAGCTTGCGCCGGCCATATTCGTACTGCTCGGGGCTCAGGTGCTGGCCGCTCTGCCAGTAACGGTCATGGCCGGCTACATCTTCCCCGGCAATGGCCGTGATGGCCCGCACCGTGTCGTGGGTGGAGACAAAGTTCATCAGTACGTCCAGGGCGGGTTTGGGGTAATTTTCGCAGATGCGGGTGACGGCTTCGGCCAGGTCGGCGCCATCACCGCCTTTGATAAAATGCAGTATGGCCTCTTTGAAGGGGTAGTTCATCACGCCGTCCAGGCCTTTGCCCAGCAGGTAGGTGCGGCGCACGCCGTAGCTCCACTTGTTGGTGGCGTCCTCCCACACCTCGCCCAGCAGGTATTTGTCCTTGCCGTGACGCTTTACGGCCCTGCGAATGTCGGCAATGAAGTCATCGGGCAGCTCGTCGGCAACATCCAGCCGGAAACCCGAGGCGCCCTGCTCCAGCCAATAATCGATGACACCGCCCTCGCCGGTAATGAAGGCGCGGTAAGAGGGGTCGTGCTCGTTCACCTCCGGCAGGGTTTCAAACCCCCACCAGCTGCGGTATCCGCAGGCATATTGGGGCGAAAAATCATACCAGCTGCGGTAAGGGCTGTGCACGTCCTGCCAGGCGCCGGGATGCGGATAGCGGCCCTCCCGGTTGAAGTAAATGGAGTCGGACCCGGTATGGCTGAATACGCCGTCCAGGATGATGCGGATGCCGAAGCTTTTGGCATCCCGGCACAGGGCGCGGAAATCCTGCACATTGCCCAGCAGCGGGTCAATTTTGCGGTAATTGGCAGTGTTGTACCGGTGGTTGGCGTGGGCTTCGAAGATGGGGTTCAGGTAGATCATCGTAACGCCCATGCCGGCCAGGTAAGGCAGCTTCTGGCGGATACCCTGCAAATCGCCGCCATAATAGTCCATATTCAGATACCCGTCCGACTGCTCATTGGGCCAGAAGTAGGGTTCGCCCTCTTTATCGGCGCGGTAGATGCGGTCGGCAAAGGGCATCACCTTGCCGGGTACGCCTTCGCAGAAACGGTCGGGAAAGATCTGGTAGATTACTCCGCCCCTGACGCAGGCGGGCGTTTCAAAATCCGGCTCATAACAGGTCAGCTGCCACTGCTCGCCGGTTCCGGTGGTGACGTAACTCTCCCCCAGGCGGCCCCGGAACAGCTTGCGGTAGCCGGTGTACAAATCGAAAAAGTAAAAATACAGCCCCGGCGCGCCGGGGGTCCATTCCACCCGGAACCAGTCGCAGTCATCACAGCCGCCGGCCCGGGCCATGGGTACCATCTGATCGGCCTGGCCGTCCCGGTGCCAGATCAGATACGGCGTCTGGCAGCCGTAATCCTTGGGAACGGCCAGGGTAAAGGTGACGGTGCGCCCGGCAGGCACCGCCCCGAAAGGTGTTTTGTGGAATTCGTCCAGGCTGTTGTAAATGGCCATGGGCATTGCCTCCTGTCGATTGCGTTTGCGTGCGTCCGGCAGCCGGGGCCGCTGGATGCGCAGCGGCCGGGCCTCCCTCAGGGGAAGCCCGGCCGCAAAAGGGTCAAGTGGAATTATTTGACAGGTTTTGCGTTCCAGATGTTCCGGGCGTATTCAAATACGGCGCGGTCAGCCGAGAACACACCGCTGTGCGCAATGTTCTGCAGGCTCATGCGGTTCCAGGTGTCGCGGTCGCTGTACAGGGCCAGCAGCTTTTTGTGCGCGTCCAGATAGGCCTGGAAGTCAGCCAGTACCATATACGGGTCGCTGGTGCGCAGGTTGGAAGCGATCTCATGGAAGCTCTCACCGCTCCAGCCGCGCTCAAACAAATCCAGAACGGCGGCGGCCTCGGGGCAGGCGTTCACAAAAACACTGGGGTGGTAGCCGAAGCGCTTGAGATGCTCCACCTCGTCGGCGTGCATGCCGAAGATGATCTCATTGTCCATGCCGGCGGCGTTTGCGATCTCCACATTGGCGCCGTCCAGGGTGCCTAGTGTCACCGCGCCGTTCACCATGAACTTCATGTTGCCGGTGCCGGAGGCCTCGGTACCTGCCAGGCTGATCTGCTCGCTCACCTCGCTGGCGGGCATCAGCCGCTCACTGGTGGTCACGCAGTAATCTTCCAGGTACACCACCTGCAGCTTCTCGCGCACCGCCGGGTCGGAATCAATCAGCTGGCCCAGCTTGCACAGCAGGCGGATCATCTGCTTGGCCATATAGTAGCCGGGGGCCGCTTTGGCGCCGAAAATATAGGTTTTGGGGATCACGTCGGCGTTGGGGTTGGCCTTCAGGTACAGATACTGGGCGGCAATATTCATGGCGTTCAGGTGCTGGCGCTTGTATTCATGCATGCGCTTCACCTGTACGTCGAAGATGCTGTCCGGGTTGATGATCTGGCCGGTTTTCTCTTTCAGGTGCTTGGCGAACACCTCTTTGTTGTGGCGCTTCACCTGCTGCAGTCTGTCCAGAACTGTTTTGTCGTCGGCAAAGCGGGCGAACTCTTGCAGTTTGGCGGCGTCGTACATAAAGCCGTCGCCGATGGTCTCACACAGCAGGTTGGTCAAGGCCGGATTGGAGGCCAGCAGCCAGCGGCGGTAGGCGATGCCGTTGGTGACGTTGGTGAATTTTTCCGGGCTGTACAGATACCAGTCGTGGAACACGCTCTGCTTGATGATCTCGCTGTGCAGCTTGCTGACGCCGTTGATGGAGTGACAGGCATAGCAGCAGATGTTGGCCATGCGCACCTGGTTGTCGCCCAGGATGGCCATGTAGTTGATCTTGCCCCAGTCGTCGCCGAATTTCCGGTGCAGCGCCTCGCGGCAGCGCCGGTCCATCTCCTGGCAGATCTGGTAAATGCGGGGCAGTGTCTTTTTGAAGATGTCCACATCCCATTTTTCCAGCGCTTCGGCCATGACGGTGTGGTTGGTATAGGCGAACGTGCGCCGCACGATATTGAACGCATCATCCCAGCCGAAGCCGCATTCATCCAGCAGGATGCGCATCAGCTCGGGGATGGCCAGGGTGGGGTGGGTGTCGTTGATGTGGATGGCCACCTTGTCCGGCAGGTTGTCCAGTGTGGCGTACTGGGACAGGTGCTTTGTCACGATGTCGTTGATGGAGGCGCTGCACAGGAAGTACTGCTGGCGCAGGCGCAGGATCTTGCCCTCCACATGGTTGTCGTTGGGATACAGCACCTTGCTGATCAGCTCCGCGTTGGCGCTGGCGCGGATGGCGTTGTCATACTGGCCGGCATTGAACGAGCCCATGTCGAAGCTGGGGGCCTTGGCGCGCCACAGCCGCAGCTGGGACACGCCCTTGGAATCGTAGCCGGAAACGTACATGTCGCTGGGGACGGCCAGCACGCTGGAGTAGTTCTTGTGCTCCACATGATGGTAGCTGCCTTCCCAGCTCTCCTCGATATAGCCGTCAAACTTGACTTCCACGGCCTGATCCGGATGGCTTTTCAGCCACACGCCGCCGCCGGGCAGCCAGTTGTCGGCCCGCTCTTCCTGCCAGCCGTCCACGATCTTCTGCTTGAAGATACCATATTCGTACAGGATGGAATATCCCATGCCGGCGATATCGTCGGTGGCCATGCCGTCCAGATAGCAGGCGGCCAGACGGCCCAGGCCGCCGTTGCCCAGCCCGGCGTCGGGCTCTTCGTCGTACAGTTTCTCAATGCTGATATCGTACTTTTTCAGCGTCTGCTCAGCGGCCTCGTTCATGCCCATGTTGAACAGGTTCATCTTCAGGCTGCGGCCCATCAGGAACTCCATGCACAGGTAGTATACCTGTTTGCCGTTGGCGCCGTAGGTGCGCGCCAGAAACTGCTTGCGCTTGTGGCTAAGCTGCCCGCGCACGATCAATGCCATAGCGTGATAGATCTGCTGCAGGGTGGCGTCTTTCAGGTCCACCGCAAATTCGCTGAACAGCTTTTCCGTCAGCAGGCGCTCAAATTCCTTGCTTGTCATCTTTTCCAAATTACATAGCTCCTTCGCTGTTATTGCCGCGTGAGCAGGCTTGCGGCCGCGGCGGTCCGCAAATAAAAAACAGGTGTCTGTAAATAAGCGGACAAATCTGTAAAATAGCGGGATGCGGCGCGCGCGGGCGCTGCAAACAATAGTATTATAAACTGTTTACGGGTTTGATGCAACTGAAATTTCCTTTTTGCGGCAAATTTGCAAATTCTGCGGCCCGGCGGAAAAAATGCCGCCCGCCCGGTTGCACCTTTGCGTCGAATCGTCTATAATAAGCTTGTAAGCCGCCGGTTACGGGCGGCACAGGAGAAGGGGGTCAATCGACAATGCCTGCGAACAAGATCAAGCTGGAGATCTGCGGCTCCAGCTATGTCATCGCCACCACCGATACCGAAGAGTATGTGCTGGGCCTGGCGGAAAAGCTGGACTCCGATATGCAGCAGGTGCTGGCCAGCTCGCCCACGGCGTCCGTCACCACCGCGGCAGTCATTACCGCGCTGGATTATTTGGACGAGCTGAAAAAGAGCACCAGCGGCGCCGACAATATGCGTGCCCAGATCAAGGACTACCTGGAGGATGCCGCCAAGGCCAAGCTGGAGGCAGAGGAGTACCGCCGCGAGGTGGAGCGCCTGCGCCGTGAGCTGGGCTATATGAAGGATCAGAAATGACGCAGAAACACAGCAGCACCATGCGGCCCGAGATTCTGGCGCCCGCCGGCAATGCCGACATGCTCCGCGCAGCAGTGTATGCCGGGGCGGACGCCGTTTATCTCGGGCTGCTGCAGTTTAATGCCCGCCGTACAGCGGGAAATTTTTCGGCCGCGGCCCTGCGGGACGCCGTGGCTTTTTGCCATGCCCGGAACGTGCGCGTGCACGTGGCGCTGAACACCCTGGCCTATCCCGGCGAATTGCCGGCCCTGGCCGGCGCCGTGGCGGATATCGCCGCGGCCGGCGCAGATGCCGTCATCGTGCAGGACCTGGCTGCCGCAGCGCTGGTGCAGCGTATGGCGCCGGGCCTGGCGCTGCACGCCTCTACCCAGATGAGCGTGCACAGCGCCGCCGGGGTGCGGGCGCTGGCGGGGATGGGCTTCGCCCGGGTGATCCTGGCGCGGGAACTGAGCCTGGCGGAGATCGCCCGCCTGGCCAGGGAGGGCCGGCAGGCGGGTGTGGAGACCGAGTGCTTTATCCATGGCGCGCTGTGCATGAGCGTGTCGGGCCAGTGCTATATGTCGGCGTTCTTCGGCGGGCGCTCGGCCAACCGGGGCGTGTGCGCCGGCCCCTGCCGGCTGCCCTTCGCGGCCGAGGGGCGCGGTGGGCCCGAGGCTTGCCACCTCAGCCTGAAAGACCACAGCCACATCGCCGCCATCCGCCGGCTGGCGGAGGCCGGGGTGTGCAGTGTGAAGATCGAGGGGCGGCTGAAGGGCCCAGAGTACGTTGCCGCCGCGGTGGACGCCTGCCGCAGGGCGCTGGACGGCCGGCCCTACGACCAGCAGTTATTACAAGATGTATTTTCGAGATCTGGATTTACGGATAGTTATCTCACCGGGCGTTACGGCCCGGAGATGTTCGGTGTGCGCACCGCCGCCAATGCGGCTGCGGCCAAAGCTGCCATGCCTCGCCTGCGGGAGCTGTACCGGCGTGAACGCCCCGCGGTACCCGTGGCGATGGCCCTGGAACTTTCGCCTGCGGGTGCCGTGCTGACGGCCCGGGACCGGGACGGCCGCATGGCATCCACCCGGGATGATACGCCGGTGCAGCCCGCACGCACAGACCAAAGCGGAGCCGTGCGCCGCGCGCTGGAAAAGACGGGCGGAACGCCTTTTTATCTGGATGGGCTGACGGTGACCGGGGCAGGCTATGTGCCCGCTGGCGTGCTGAACCGCCTGCGCCGCGAAGTATTGGAACAGCTGCTGGCTGCCCGCCAGGCGCCGGTACCGGTGCCGTTGACGGGCTATGCCTATACGCCGCCCGTTCCGGTTCGGCCGGAGCCCCAGGGCTGGCTGGCCCGGTTTGCCGATGCAGGGCAGGTGCCCCCGGAGGCATGGACGCTGCTGGGACGGCAGGGTGCCCTGGAAGGCGTGTTCGTGCCCGCCGCCCAGTGGCGGCAGGTGCCCGCGGACGCCCGGCCCCATACCTGGCTGGAGCTGCCCCGGGCGTCCTTTCCCATGGGGGACGAAGACCGGCTGGCCGCATGGATCGCTGCCAGCGCCGGCCAGGGCTTTGCGGGCTACGCTGCCCAGAACATCGCCCATTTCGAGCTGTTGAAAGATACTGGCGCCCCCGTATTCGGCACCTTCGGCCTGAATGTGACCAACCCCTTGGCCGCCCGGATGTATCAGGATCTGGGCGCTGCGGCTTTGACGGCGGGCTTTGAGTGCCGGGCCGAGGAATTGCCGGCCATCGCCGGCGCGGGGGTGCCTCTGGCGGCCGTCGCCTGGGGCCATGTGCCCCTGATGCTCACCCGGGCCTGCCCGCTGCAGAACATCCGCAAGTGCAGGGATTGCCCGGGCCGGGGATTTTTGGCCGACCGCAAGGGCCTGCACCTACCGGTGGATTGTACCGCCCCAGGCCCCGCCGGCGTGCGCACGGTGTACAACGCTGTGCCCCTGTATGCGGGCGACCGTGCTGCCCGCCTGCCCGTCCGATGGCTGCTGGCCTACTTCACCCACGAAGCCGTCCCGCGGGTCCGGGAGATCCTGGATATGGCCCTGGCGGGCCGGGGATACTCCGGAGACTGTACCCGGGGACTGTATTGGAAGGAGAGAAACGAATGATCCTGCGTGTAAAGCGGCTGCGCCCGGATGTGGAACTGCCCGCCTATGCCACCCCCGGCGCGGCTGCCATGGACCTGCGGGCCGCCGAGGACGTGACCCTTGCCCCCGGCCAGCGGGCTATGGTGCCCACGGGCCTGGCCATCGAGCTGCCCGGCCCGGATTATGTGGCCCTGATGTTCCCGCGCTCCAGCCTGGGGCTGAAATACGGCCTGGCTTTTACCAACGGTGTGGGGGTCATTGATTCCGATTACCGCGGCGAGCTGTCGGCCCACCTGGTGAACCAGGGAGAGGCTTCATGCACTCTGCACAAGGGCGAGCGCATCGCCCAGCTGGCGGTGGTGCCTGTGGTGCAGGCCCGCCTGCAGGAGGCTGAAACCCTTTCCGACACCCAGCGGGGCGCCGGGGGCTGGGGTTCCACCGGCCGGTTCTGAGGCCGGCCCTGCCCGGTGGGCAAATGGATCGGAATGAAATAAGGAGGCTACCATGAAGGGAATCCAGAAAAACCTGCTGCTGCTGTTTTACATTCTGGCGGGCATCGTGTTTGGGGCCATGCTGGCCAATCTGTGCAGGAACGTATCGTTTCTGAGCTGGCTGTCTTATTATCAGTCCATCGGCTTTTCTGCCGATGCGCCTTTTGTGCTGGACCTCAGCGTCATCAAAATCACTTTCGGCTTTTCCATGGGCATCAGCGTGGCCCAGATTTTCACCATTGCCCTGGCAATTTTCCTGTACAATAAAACCCGCATCCGGTAAGCCGCCGGCGCGCGGAACCGCAAAGGAGTGGATATAATGCCGCTGATTCTGGCTTCGGCCTCGCCCCGCCGCCGGCAGCTGCTGGCGCTGCTGGGCCGGCCTTTTTCGGTGCAGCCGGCAAACGTGGACGAGCGCGCCATCTGCGCGCCCGGCCCCGCAGCATTGGCCCAGGCGCTGGCCCGGGCGAAATGCCTGGCGGTGGCCGCCGCCCGCCCCGGCGACACGGTGATCGGCTGCGACACCGTGGTGGATGTGGACGGCCGGGTGCTGGGCAAACCGGAAAACAGGGCGGATGCAGTGCGCATGATGCAACTTTTATCCGGGCGCGGCCATTTGGTACATACCGGTGTGGCTGTGGCGCGCGGAAGGACAGTTTTGGTGCAGTGTGAGACCACCCGTGTGTGTTTTGCGCAGCTTTCTCCCCAAGAGATTGCGGATTATGCGGATACACCGGAACCTTATGACAAGGCCGGCGGCTACGGCATCCAGGGATACGCAGCCAGGTTCGTGTCCGGAATACAGGGCTGTTATTTCAATGTGGTGGGCCTGCCCGTGCATCGCCTGTATGAGATGCTGCAACAAATCGACAAAATTTCGTCAGAATTCTGTAAAAAATAGCAAATTTTTGCCTGTTGTGAAAAACGTCCAAAAAAGACGTTGCGCAGACACTTTTTTTGTGATATAATCTATTTTGTGGCAGCCGCGCTTTGCTGCGGGTGCCCGATGTGGGGTGTGAAGATGTCCGCCGAAGTGATCATGGTGGCGTCGGGGAAAGGCGGCACCGGCAAAAGCACTGTAGCCGTCCACGTGGGTGCCCGCCTGGCCGCCCGCGGGCACCGGGTGCTGCTGGTAGAGCTGGATTCCGGCCTGCGCAGCGTGGATTACATCGCCGGTGTGTCCGGCAAAACCGTATATGATATCGGGGACATTTTGTCCGGCCGGTGCGAGCCCGCCAAAGCCATTGTGGAAAGCGGCCTGTATCCCGGCCTATTTGTGGTTTGTGCACCCTATGAAGGGGGCGATATCCGCCCCGAGGCGCTGGCATCATTCATTGGCAGTGCACGTATGGTGTTCAGCCACATCATCCTGGATACCGCCGCCGGCATGGGCGTGCCATTTGCCGCCGCCAGAGCAGTGGCGGACCGTGCCCTGTTGGTGGTGACGCCGGATCCCGTGGCCCTGCGGGATGGGCGCATCGTGTGCGATGCCCTGAACACAGGCGGCTGCGGCGAAGTGCGGCTGGTGATCAACAAGGTGCCCCGCACCCTGGCGGGAACCGGCTTGCAGGATCTGGATGAATGTATTGACACGGTGGGTGCGCGCCTGATCGGTGTTGTGCCTGAAAGTGCCCCGCTGGCGGCAGCCGGCGCGCGCAGTGCCCCCCTGGACGGGGCAGACCGGGCCGCACAAGCCCTGGACGCCGTTGCGGCCCGGCTGTGCGGGGAAGAAATCCCGTTGACGGTGCGATAACCCGGCGGGTAGGAAGGAAGAATGCGTATGAATATCGCCCTCATCGCCCACGACGCGAAGAAGGAACTGATGGTGCAGTTTTGCATCGCCTACCGCCGTGTGCTGGGCCAGCACAACCTGACGGCAACCGGTACCACCGGCAAACTGGTGGCGGATGCCACGGGCCTGCCCATTCTGCGGTGCCTGTCCGGTACCCACGGGGGCGATCAGCAGATCGCCGCGCGCATCGCCTGTAACGAGATCGACCTGCTGCTGTTCTTCCGCGATCCCATCACTGTGAAACCCAACGAACCCAACGATATGAACCTGCTGCGTCTGTGCGACGTACATAACATTCCGGTAGCCACCAACATTGCCACCGCCGAGGTGCTGATCCACGGCCTGGAGCGCGGGGATCTGGATTGGCGCAACATCGTCAACCCCCACCCGTGACTGTGCGTCCTTTTGCAAGATTCAAACAGCCGGCCCTGAAAAGGTGCGGCGGCGTTTTCCCGCGCCGGCGCACCGCAGCGCCGGCTGTTTTTGCGCCTGCCTGAAAAGCAGATTGTGCAAAAATACGGAACGCCCATTGCAATCAAACGCCTGCGCCTTGTGCTACAATGGAACCAGCGGCGGCCCTCGGGCGGCGTCCCGCCGGGCCCCACCATTTATCGGCCAACGCATAAAGGAGGAAGCGTTATGGAATTTTTGAACGTGGAGATCCCCGTAAAGAACCTGCCGGAACTGGACCCGGGTTTCGTGCCCCTGGGGGCGTTTTTTGAAAGCTACGGGAAAAAGGCCCAAAAACCCTTGTGCATCGCGGTAGAGCGCAGCGGCGGCCAGATCGGTACATACGAAACGCACATCTGCGGCACGCCCGACATGGCCCGGGCCGACGCATATTATGTAGACCGCCTGGTGAAATTCCTTTTGTGGAGCTGGGGCGGCTTCAAAGTAATGATCTGCGGTGACGACACCGTGGCGGCAGCTGTTCGCGCGGCTTATTCCGAAGGCGGCGCGCGCCAGTTCGACAAGGAATTCATGGAAAATGTATACGAGACCGCCTTTGTGGTGGAGAGCCGCCCCTATGCGGACCGTCCGGCGCCCGTACATCGCGCGCAGAGCGTGGGCCGCCACACAAACGGCGGGCGCATTGGCTTCGACGCCGGCGGATCGGACCGCAAGGTTTCTGCTGTCATCGACGGCAAAACCGTGTACAGCGAAGAGGTGGTGTGGTTCCCCAAGACCATTGCCGACCCCGATTATCACTATCAAGGCATTCTGGCGGCCTTCCACACGGCTGCCGCCAAAATTTTGGAACACGGCGGCCATGTGGACGGCATCGGCGTGTCCAGTGCCGGTGTGTACATCGACAACAAGTGCATGGTGGCCTCCCTGTTTTTGAAGGTGCCCAAAGAGGCGTTTGAGCGCAAGGTCAAACACATCTACACCCGCGCAGCCCGGGCTCTTTCCGACAGCCTGGGCTACGAAGTCCCCGTGGTGGTGGCCAACGACGGCGATGTGTCGGCCCTGGCAGGCGCCATGGGCCTGGGGGAAAACGGCATTATGGGCATTGCCATGGGCACCAGTGAAGCCGTAGGCTATGTGGATGCCGACGGCAACGTGTGCGGATGGCTGAACGAGCTGGCCTTTGCCCCGGTGGATGGCGCACCCGACGCGATGGCCGATGAGTGGAGCGGGGATATCGGCTGCGGCGTCAAGTATTTCAGCCAGGATGCCGTCATCAAGCTGGCTCCCCGGGCGGGTATTCAGCTCGGCGGCGCCTCTCCGGCCGAAAAGCTGAAAGAAGTGCAGGCCCTGATGGCTGCCGGCGATGAGCGGGCCGCCGCCGTGTACCGCAGCATCGGTGTGTATCTGGGCCACACACTGGCCCTGTACGCCCGGTTCTACGATATCCGCCGGGTACAGATGATGGGCCGGGTGATGTCCGGCCGGGGCGGCGATGTGATCCTGGCCGAGGCGGCCCGGGTGCTGAAAGAAGAGTATCCTGCGGTGGCGTTCGCCCCTGAGGCGCCGGACGAGAACACCCGCCGGGTGGGCCAGAGCGCAGCTGCTGCCAGCCTGCCCGAAGTGCCCTGAGCGAGGCAGCCCTGCAAAAACGCCGGTCATCCCGCATCGGCCCGCAGTGGGGTGTACAGGAGGATCCTGGCCCCGGTACCGAAATCATAAAAAAACGCGGCGGCCCGCCGGGGCCGCCGCGCTTTTTTTATGGCTGTCTGGTTCCCGGGCGCCCTTTGCCGCCGCGCCGGGCGCCGCCGGGGCCGGGCCGGCGGCAGCGGGCCAGGTGATGTTCCACCCGCCGCTCAATCAGGTCCAGCGCCACCGGGTTGCGCCCGCCCTCGGGCACGATCAAATCGGCATAACGCTTGCTGGGCTCCACAAACTGTTCGTGCATGGGCTTCACGGTGGCCAGATACTGGCTGACGATGCTCTCCAGGCTGCGCCCCCGCTTCTTCACGTCCCGCACCACCCGGCGCAGGATGCGCACATCGGCGTCGGTATCCACAAAAATTTTGATATCCATCAGATCCCGCAGTTTGGGCTCGGCGAAAATCAGAATGCCTTCCACCAGGATCACCGGCGAGGGGGCGATGTGCAGCGTTTCATCCGACCGGTTGTGGCGGGTAAAGTCATACACGGGGCAGTCGATGGCTTCACCCCGCCGCAGGGCGGCCAGATGCTCGACCAGCAGGTCCGTTTCAAAGGCGTCTGGATGATCATAATTCAGCCGGCAGCGCTGCTCGTAAGACAGTTCGTCGTGACGCTTGTAGTAGTTGTCGTGGCTGATGACGGACACCGCGCTGCCGAAACGCTGCTTCAGCCGGCGCGTCAGTGTGGTTTTTCCGCTGCCGGTGCCGCCGGCGATGCCGATGATCATTGGTTTCATGGCTGGCCTCCCTTGGCGCTGTACATAGAGTTTTCCGGGCGTGCCGGCGCGCCGGGGGCCGCGCCTCCCGGCACATTGCGGATACGTTACCCATACTATACCAAATTTTTGCCCGGGAGGGAAGAGCGTTTCAATGGGGCGGCGGCACACCCGGCTCTTCCTCCTGCCGGGCGGGCTGCCTTTGGGCGCTGCTCTGCGGCAGTTGTGCGCAGCTTCCAGAGGGCGCGGTTCCCGCCGCCGCTGCCCCGGTATCCGTCAGCTGCCTGCGCGCACCGCGTGCACCCGCTTGGCCCCGCAGGGGCCCGGGGTTTGCACGAAGCCGGTAATCGCTGAAAATTTCGGAAATCTTTCGAAATTTGTGCGGGGAGTTTTTCGTTTCGCCTGATAGAATAAGGGCAGAACAGCAGGGAAGGGGACACCGGCTATGACGGAGCGGGAATTTACACAGCTGATGCAGCAGTATGAGAATCTGGCCTACACCGTGTGCCACCAGCTGGTGCACGACCATGACCTGGCCCAGGATCTGTGTCAGGAAGCGTTTCTGTCCGTGTGGCTGCACAGGGACCGCTGCCCCGACACACCGGATGGCCGGCGCAACTGGGTGTGCCGCATTGCCGCCAATAAGGCCAAGGATCATCTGAAAAGCGCTTATGCGCGGCGTGTGACGGCTGCCGAAGCTCCCGGCGATGCCCCGGCCGCCCAGGCACAGGCACTGGGCGCGTCCAGCCTGGCCGAGCAGGTGGAACTGCGGCAGGCGGCCGATGCCGCCCGGGGCTGCATCGTATCGCTGGCAGAGCCCTACCGCACGGTGTGCGCGCTGCACTTTTTGGGCGGCGTGCCGGCCGACGCCATCGCCGCCCGGCTGAACCGGCCGGTAAAAACCGTGCATACCCAACTGTACCGGGCGCGCCTGCGTATGAAAAGGCAGCTGTGTGCCGGATGAAAAAGCGGTGCGGATGTGGTAAAATAGAAAGGAATCAATTTTGTGCAGGGCATATCCGGCACGGGCCGGCATGTTTTGCCTGAAAGGAGCCGTCTTATGTCTGAGACCCATATCCTGGTAGTGGAAGACGATGCCGAGATCCGCCAGGGCGTTTCCATTTACCTGCGCAACCAGGGTTATATCGTTCATGGCGCGTCCAACGGCAAAGAAGGGCTGGCCCTGCTGGCCCGGCAGCCGGTGAGCCTGGCCATTGTGGACGTGATGATGCCTGTGATGGACGGCATCGAGATGGTCGTGCAGCTGCGCCGGCAATATGATTTCCCCGTCATCATGCTCAGCGCAAAATCGGAGGATATCGACAAGATCACCGGCTTGAATATGGGGGCCGATGACTATGTGACCAAGCCGTTCGTGCCCATGGAGCTGCTGGCGCGCGTAAACAGCCATCTGCGCCGGTACGAACGGTACCGCCGGATGGCGGCCGCCCCGGCCCGCAGCAGCCGGGTGCATACCGTGGGCGGGCTGGAGCTGGATGAGGATGCCGCAGCCCTGTACGTGGATGGCGAACCGGTGAAGCTGACGCCGCTGGAGTTCAAGATTCTGACGCTGCTGATGAAGCACCCCGGCCGGGTGTTTTCCGCCGAAGAGATTTACGAGCGGGTGTGGGGCGAGGCCGCCATCAACACCGACACCGTGATGGTTCATCTGCGCACGCTGCGCAGCAAGATCGAGATCGATCCGAAAAATCCCAAATATCTGAAGGTGGTCTGGGGCATTGGATATAAAATTGAGAAAGTTTGAATGGAACCCCCTGCGCACGGCGGCGACGCTGCTGGCTACGGGGGTTTTGGCGCTGGTGCTGGCCGGAGTGGGCGGCGACTGGGCTGCGCGGCAAACCGACCGCTTTGTGGAGGAAACCTTGGCGGAGTACGGTGGCTATCCCGGTGTGGAAGAGGCCATGGCGGCAGGCGAAGGGATCGAGCTGCAGCTGCCCGGCGCCGTGGAGCCTTCCCCCGAGGTGACGGTCAACTGGGGCGGCCTGCAGGTGAAGGTGGATCCCGGCCTGCAGGTATACAGCGATTCCGAAGGTATATTGCCCTGGTATATCGAGCAGGAGACAGGCCGGGTCTTCAGCGCCGACGGCGGGCTGATCACCGGTTTTATCTACGATTATGATACCGGTGCGCTGGTGATGGCCGAAGGCGGTGCGCCGGTGCAGGGTTATAATGTGGCGGAAAACGAACCGGGCACCATCACGATCTCCCTGCCCGGCCGCCGGGAGACGTATGCCAGCTTTTTCGCGCTGCCGTCGCTGCTGTGCGCCGGGATCGCCCTGGCCGCGGGTTTTGCGCTGGCTATGCCGCGATGGTTGGGAATAGGCCGCGGCTTTTGGGGCAAGCTGCCCCTGGAATGGCATGCCGGCACAGCGATGATGGCGCTGGTGGGCTGCGTGGAAGTGGCGGGCGAGCTGTCATACACGGCTGTGGACGGCGGCCTGTCCAATGTGCTGCGCACGCTGTTTTTCCTGGATACCGGGGAAAGCGGCCGCCTGGCCCAGCTGCTGGTGGCGGGGGTGTTCTGGCTGGGGGCTTTCTGCCTGTTCCAGGCCGGTGCGTCCGTGGGTATGGGCCTGCGGGACGGCTTCAAGCGATACCTGCTGTGCCGGGTATGGACGGTGCGCTTTTCCGCCTGGCTGTGGCGCGGGGTGAAGGCCCTGGGCCGGCGGCTGACGGCCATTCGATTCGACCGGCCGGTGGACGGTACCCTGGCCAAGCTGCTGGCGGTGAACCTGGCTGCCATGGTGGCTTGCTGTGCAATGTGGGGGCTGGGTGTGCCTGCGGCGGTGGTATACAGCGCGGCGGCGTTCTTGTTGCTGCGCCGCTGGCTGCGTCGGCTGCAGGGGCAGTACACCGCCCTGCGCCAGGGCGTAAGCCGTATGGCCGCCGGAGATTTGAAAGCCCCTGTTCCCACCCTGCCGGAGGACAGCCCACTGGCCCCTGTGGCCCGGGACTTGGATGCCGTGCGCCGGGGCTTCGGCCAGGCGGTGGCCCGGGAAGTGCGCAGCCAAAATATGAAAACCGAGCTGATCACAAACGTCAGCCACGATTTAAAAACCCCCCTGACGGCCATCATCACCTATGTGGACCTGCTGAAAGATGAAACCCTTCCTGTCGACCAGCGGCGGGCCTACGTGGATACGCTGGACCGCAAAAGCCAGCGTCTCAAGCGGTTGATCGATGACCTGTTCGAAGTGAGCAAAGCCGCCACCGGGAATGTGGAGTTTCGCAGGGAGCAGGTGGAGCTGGGCAGCCTGCTGCGGCAGATCCAGTTTGAACTGGATGACCAGATACAGGCCAGCGGCGTGGAATTCCGCTGGCAGCTGCCGGAACGGCGTGCGCCTGTGGTGCTGGACGGCCAGCGCACCTGCCGCATTTTCGAAAACCTGATTGTGAATATCACCAAATATGCGCTGCCGGGCACCCGCGCCTACATCCGGCTGGAACAGCAGGGCGGCGACGCGGTGGTGACCCTGAAAAACGTCTCTGCGGCCGAACTGGATTTTGATCCCGGTGAGATCACAGAGCGCTTTGTGCGGGGGGATAAAAACCGCAGTACGGAAGGCAGCGGCCTGGGCCTGGCTATCGCCCGCAGCTTTACCGAGCTGCAGGGCGGCACGTTTGCGGTGGAGACAGACGGCGATTTGTTCAAAGCTGCCGTCAGTTTCCCTCTGGCGGAGGAAAGCTGAACGCCCTTCGGCGGCCGCTCCGGCCCGCGGAGAGGGCGTGAGAAGCCATGGGAAAAGCGGCATGTGTGTGCCGGTGCAAAAAGATGCAGGCGGACGGCTTTGGCCGTCCGCCTGCGTTTTGTATGGTTCGGATGATCCGCCGGCACAGGCGTGTCAGAACAGGCCGCTGATGACACCGTTTTCATCTACGTCGATGTTCAGTGCCGCCGGGGCCTTGGGCAGGCCCGGCATGGTCATGATGCTGCCCATCACGGCCACCACAAAACCCGCGCCGGCGGACAGGCGAAGGTCCCGCACCGTCATGGTGAAATCATCGGGCGCCGCCAGCAGCTTGGCGTTGTCAGAGAAGCTGTATTGGGTTTTGGCGATGCACACGGGCAAATGGCCGAAGCCGTTCTTCTGCAGCTCGGCCAGGGCTTTGGCCGCTGCCGGGCTGAAGGCGACGCCGCTGGCGCGGTAGATCTTCCGGCATACATCCCGGATGGCCTGGTCTACCGGTGCGCCCGTTTCATAAGTATATCGGATGGGCCTGTCCTCCAGGATATCCAGCACTTTTTCGGCCAGTTCCAGGCCGCCCGCGCCGCCCTTGGCGAACACCTCGCTCAGCGCGCAGGGCACGTGCAGGGTGTTTTCGCAGTAATCCCGCAGGAAAGCGTGCTCCTCGGGGCTGTCGGTGGGGAAGGCGTTGATGGCCACACACACGGGCATGCCGAAGGCATCCCGCATGTTTTCCACATGGCGGCGCAGGTTTTCCGCACCTTTGGCCAGCAGGGCCACGTCGGGCGTGCCCAGGTCGGCTTTGGCGCAGCCGCCGTGATGCTTCAGCGCCCGCACGGTGGCCACCACCACCACGGCCGCCGGGGCGATGCCCGCCATGCGGCACTTGATGTCCAGGAACTTTTCAGCCCCCAGGTCGGCGCCGAAGCCGGCCTCCGTCACCACATAGTCCCCCAGCTTCATGGCCAGGCGGGTGGCGATGACGCTGTTGCACCCGTGGGCGATATTGGCGAAGGGCCCGCCGTGGATCAGCGCCGGCGTGTGTTCCAGCGTCTGCACCAGGTTGGGGTCGAAGGCGTCTTTCAGCAGGGCGGCCATGGCCCCCGCCGCGCCCACCTGGCCGGCGGTGACGGGCGCGCCGTCGTAGGTGTAGCCCACCACGATGCGGGCCAGCCGGGCCTTCAGGTCGGCCAGGTCGCCGGCCAGGCAGAAGATGGCCATCACCTCACTGGCCACGGTGATGTCGAAGCCGTCCTCCCGGGGCGTGCCGTTCACTTTGCCGCCCAGGCCGTCCACCAGGAAGCGCAGCTGCCGGTCGTTCATGTCCACACAGCGCTTCCAGGTGATGCGCCGCGGGTCGATATTCAGTGCGTTGCCCTGGTAGATGTGGTTGTCCACCATGGCTGCCAGCAGGTTGTTGGCAGCGCCGATGGCGTGCAGATCGCCGGTGAAATGCAGGTTGATGTCCTCCATGGGCACCACCTGGGCGTAACCGCCGCCGGCTGCGCCACCCTTTACGCCGAACACCGGCCCCAGGGACGGCTCCCGCAGGGCCAGAACCACGCGCTTGTCCATGCGGTGCAGCGCGTCGGCCAGGCCCACGCTGGTGGTGGTTTTGCCCTCGCCCGCCGGTGTGGGGCTGATGGCCGTCATCAAAATCACCTTGCCGTCGGCCCTGTCTGCCAGCTTTTTCACCAGCCGGTGATTCACCTTGGCCTTTGTGCGCCCATAGGGGATTACGTCCTCCCCCTCCAGGCCCAGCTGCCGCGCAATGTCCTCAATGGGCACCAGCGCGGCTTCCTGTGCAATTTGAATGTCGCTTTTCATGACAACGCTTCCTTTCTCCATCAACAGCAGTGGACCTTATCACTTAAATTCTACCAAACTTTCACAGGGAACACAAGGCGCGGCGGCCCTTTCCGTTGACTTTTCCCCCGGGGAACGGTACAATAAATACAAAAGAATTTGGGCCGGGCCCGGAAAAGACGGTGACACCATATGGAAATGAAGATCATTGCCGACAGCTGCTGCGATTTGACGCCGGCACTGAAACATCTGTGGGGGGTACAGATAGCCAGTTTGTCCATCGATGTGGGTGCGCACCATTATGTGGATGACGAATCGCTGGATACGGCTGCGCTGATCACTGATATGGCGGCCTACAAAGGCGCGCCCTCCACGGCATGCCCCGCCCCCGAAGAATACATGCGCCTGATGTGCCAGAGCGATGCCTGTTTCGTCGTCACACTGTCCGGCAAGCTGTCCGGCAGTTACAACGCCGCCTGCGTAGGCCGGGAGATGGCCCTGGAAGCATATCCGGAGAAAAAGATCCATATTTTTGATTCCGAGAGCGCGTCCGCCGGTGAGACGCGCATTGTCATGCTGCTGCGGGAGCTGATTGACGGCGGCCTGCCCTTTGAGGAGATCGTGGAACGGGCCTGTGCGTTCATTGCCGCGATGAAAACCCATTTTGTGTTGGAGGATCTGTCCCATCTGGTCAAAAACGGGCGCATCTCCAGGTTCGCGGGCCTGGCGGGAACCATGCTGAATGTGCGGCCCATCATGGGCGAAAACGGCCACGGAGAAATTATTCCCCTGGAGAAGGTACGGGGCACTGCCAACGCCATGCGCCGCCTGGTGGAGATGGTGGCCGAGGAGACCGCCCAGCGCGCCGCCGGCAGCCTGACACTGGTGCTGAGCTACTGCAACTGCCTGGAGCGGGCGCTGGAGCTGAAAAAGAACTTCCTGGCCAAGTGCCAGGCCCTGAAAGAAGTGATCCTGGTTCCCACCGCCGGTATTTCTACTGTGTATGCCGACAACGGGGGCGTGGTCATCGCCTTCTAAGGGGGAATTGATCCGGGCGCCTTTCCCGCGGGGAGAGGCGCTTTTTTACGTCCGGGGGCGCAATTGGCCGCCTGCGGCTTGAACAAGGCGGGCGGTGCGTGCTATAATATATGAAATACTGTCTGATGAAGGGGGAGCGGCCGTGCATTACTTGGACAATGCAGCCACCACCCGGGTAGCCGACGAGGTTGCCGCCGTGGCGGCTGAGGTGATGCAAACCCATTTTGCCAATCCGTCGGCCCTGTATGCGCCCGGCGCCCGGGCCGAGGCCGTCATCCGGGCAGCCCGCACCGCTGTGGCCGACAGCATGGGCGTGCGCCCCGGGGAGGTCATCTTTACCGCCAGCGGCACCGAGGCGGACAACATTGCCATTCAGGGGGCCCTGCGTGCCCGCAGTGCCTGGGCGGAGCAGATCGTGGTGACGGGTTTTGAACACCCGGCGGTGCAGAACACCGTCTCCGCCATGGAACGGGAAGGCTGGCGCGTCACCGTTGTGCGGCCCGACGCTGCCGGCCATGTCAGCCTGGCCAAGATGGTGCAGGCCGTGGGAAGCAAAACGGCCCTGGTGGCCTGCATGCATGTGAACAACGAAGTGGGTACCCTGCAGGATGTGGCCTGGCTGGCCCGGGAGGTCAAGCGCAAGAACAGCCGCACTGCCGTGCACGTGGACGGCGTACAGGCCTGGGGGAAGGTGCCCATGAAGCTGTCCGCCACACAGATCGACAGCTACGCGGTATCCGGCCATAAGATCCACGCGCTCAAAGGTGTGGGGGCGCTGTATCTGCGCCGGGGTTTCCATACCATGCCGCTTCTGTACGGCGGCCTGCAGGAGGCCGGTATGCGCCCGGGCACCGAGAACACCCCCTATATTGCGGCTTTGGGCAAAGCGGTGGAACTGATGCAGAAGAACCGCGCCGCCCGCGGGCACATCAAGCAGCTGAGCGATCAGCTGTGGCAGGGCCTGGGCGAATTGGAGGGCGTGGTGCGCAACAGCCCGCCGGACGCGCTGCCCGACGTGGCCAATTTCTCGCTGCCGGGTATCCGCAGCGAGACCATGCTCCATTTCCTCGAGCAGCGGGAAGTATATGTCTCCAGCGGGTCTGCCTGCGCCCGGGGCGCGGCCAGCCATACGCTGCAGGCCATGGGCCTGCCCGCCTCCCGGGTGGACAGCGCCATCCGCGTATCCTTCAGTGCCGAAAACACCGCCGAGGACGTGCGCGCGCTGCTGGAGGGCCTGCGCCAGGGCCTGGAGACTCTGGCCAGGGCGCGCCGGTAAACCCGGCCCGCGCCTGCATACCAACCAAAGAAGGGGAAGGAACCGCCGTTTATGAAAGAGCTGATTTTGGCCTACCAGGGCGAGATGGCCCTGAAGGGGCTGAACCGTGCCACATTTGAGAGCATTTTGATGAAAACCATGCGCCGCAGGCTGGGCAGCCTGGGTGAGTTCAAGGTGTACAAAGCCCAAAGCACCCTGTATGCCGAGCCGCTGGACGAGGCCGCCGATATGGACGAGGCATTCAGCCGCGTGCAGAAGATCTTCGGCATTGCCGCCGTATCCCGGGCGGCGGTGTGTGAAAAAAACTTCGATGCCATCGCCCGCACGGCGGCGGCCTATCTGGAAGAGCCGCTGCGGGCGGCGCGCACCTTCAAGGTCAGTGCCAAGCGCAGCGACAAATCTTTTCCCATGAACAGCATGGAGATCAGCCAGGAGCTGGGCGCCGTGCTGCTGCAGGCCTACCCGCACCTGAAAGTGGATGTGCACCATCCCCAGATCAATGTCACCGTGGAAGTACGTGACTTCGCCGCCTACGTCCACGGCGGCAAGCAGCCCGGCGCCGGCGGCCTGCCGGTGTCCACCTCCGGCAAGGCGGCACTGCTGCTCTCCGGCGGGCTGGACAGCCCGGTGGCCGGCTACATGATGGCCAAGCGCGGGCTGTCCCTGTGCTGTGTCCATTTTGCCAGCCCCCCCTATACCAGCGAGCGTGCCCGCATGAAAGTGCTGCAGCTGGCGAAAGAGTTGAGCCCCTGGACGGGCAATTTGAACGTATATGTAGTGCCCTACACCGCCGCCCAGGAATATCTGCGGGACCATTGTCCTCAGGATCTGTTCACGGTGCTGATGCGCCGCAGCATGCTGCGCATCACCCAGGCCCTGGCCCCGGCCGAGGACGCCAAGGCCATCGTCACCGGTGAGAGCCTGGCACAGGTGGCCAGCCAGACGCTGATGGCCCTGGCCTGTACTGACGCGGCCCAAAACCTGCCGGTGCTGCGCCCGTGCATCGGCCTGGATAAAACCGAGATCGTGGCCATCGCCAGGCACATCGGAACTTATGAGACCAGCATTGAGCCCTATGAGGACTGCTGCACCATTTTCACCCCGCCCCATCCGCGTACCAAGCCCCGCCTGGCCGACGTAGAGGCCGCCGAGGCCGCCATGCCGGGCCTGGCCGCCCTGGAGGCAGAGGCCGCCGCCGGCGCCGAGCGGGTGGAGATCCGCCTGTAAAAGCCCCGTGGCCCCGCCGGGCCGCAGGTTTCGGCCCGTTGAACCCCATTGGAAAGGAAGGCTGCGTATGACTGCCGAGATCATCGCCGTGGGCACCGAGCTGCTGCTGGGCGATATCCTGAATACCAACGCCCAGTTCCTGGCCCGGGAGCTGGCCGCCCTGGGAATCAGCGTCTATTACCAGACGGTGGTGGGGGATAATCCCGCCCGGCTGGAGGGCGTGGTGCGTCAGGCCCGTGCCCGCAGCGACCTGCTGGTCTTCACCGGCGGCCTGGGCCCCACCGAGGACGATTTGACCAAGCAGACTGTGGCGCGGGCCTATGGCGACGGGCTGCGTCTGGACGAGGAGGAGCTGGAGAAGATCCGTGCCTTTTTTGCCCGCTGGGGCCGCACCATGCCGGAGAACAACCGCCGGCAGGCCTATGTGCCGGTGCGCGGGCGCAAAATCGTCAACAACAACGGAACTGCCCCGGGCATGATCTTCGAGGACGCCGATGTGCCGGGCCATTACGCGGTGCTGCTGCCCGGCCCGCCGCAAGAAAACCAGCCCATGTTCCTTGACAGCGTGCGCCCCTGGCTGCAAAGCCTCAGCCGCCGGGCGCTGCACTCGGTGAACCTGCGGGTGATGGGCATCGGCGAAAGCCATCTGCAGGAGAAGGTGGGCCCGCTGCTGACACATGAAAACCCCACCGCTGCCCTGTATGCCAAGACGGCGGAGGTAGTCATCCGCCTGACGGCCGGCGCCGATACGGACGCCCAGGCCCAGGCACTGTGCCAGGCCTATGCAAAGCGGTTTTACGACATCCTGGGCGATCATATCTACGCCGAGGGTGAGGACGGCCTGGAATTCGCTGTGGTACATGCTCTGGCGGGCCGGGGCAAAACGGTGGCCACCGCCGAGAGCTGCACAGGGGGCCTGGTGTCCGGGCGCATCACCGCGGTGCCCGGCTCCTCGGAGGTGTTCGGCTATGGCCTTTGTACTTATGCCAACGAGGCCAAGGAGCGCCTGCTGGGCGTACCGGCGCAGATGATCGCCGCCCACGGTGTGGTGTCGGCCCCGGTGGCTGCGGCCATGGCCCGGGGCGTGCGGCGCCTGGCGGGGGCGGATATCGGCCTGGGAATTACAGGCATTGCCGGGCCCGGGGGCGGCAGCGCCCAAAAACCCGTGGGCCTGGTATATTTGGCGGCGGCAGACGAACACCATACCTGGGTAGAGCAGCTGCTGGTGAGCCGCCGCCCACGGCAGAGCGTGCGGAACATTGCGGCCCAGCACGGCCTGGAGCTGATCCGCCGGACGGCGCTGGGCCTGCCCCAGCCGCTGGCCCAGTGCTTCGGCCCGGAGGGCCCGGTGGTGTACCGTCAGGCCGGTACCCCGCAGGATGTATGAATACGAGGGAGGTACACCGATGGTTGATATGGAAAAGAATGTGGAAAAACAGCTGATTGTGCGCACGTTCGAACCGGATATGGGCGCGCTGAAGGCTGCCGCCCGCCAGCTGCGCGGCGTCAGCGACCTGGGCCTGAACCTGTATGGGCAGGCCGGCGAGGTGCTGGTGGTCATCACGGCCCGCAGCCACGCGGCCGCTGCCGCCACGGAACTGACCGAGCGTGTGGCCCAGCAGCTGGAGACGGCCCTGGGCGAGGCGGCTTACGGGCGGGGCAAAGGCAGCCTGGCTTATTTTACCGCCGGCGAACTGATCGAAAATGAGGCGCTCATCGCCGCCTCCGATTCCAAAACCGGCGCGCTTCTGGCCGAGGAATTTTCCCGCACCAAGCGCGGCAGCCAGGTGTTCGATTTCGGCGATTCCAGCTACAGCGATTCCCGCGTGATGTCCAAGATCAAAGAGACGGCCGCCAAGCATTGCCAGCCGGGCAACGAGGCCCAGATGGCCGCCGCCCGGGCCGCCGCCGCCGGCAAATGCGCCCGGGCCGAGGTGGGCGTGTGCATCACCGGCGTGGGGCTGGAGGGCCGCCAGGTGTACGTGGCCGTGGCCTGCAAGGGCTATGTGTACATGCGCCGGCTGCCCCAAAGCCCGGATGCAGGGAAAAAGGCCGCCCTGATCGCCCTGGATATCACCCGCCGTCTGATGGCGGGCCTGCCCGTCAGCGAGGCCACCCGGGCGTTCAAGGCCAATTCCAACTTCACCTGGGACGCCCCCGTGCAGCCCAAGGCCCGAAACCGCGCCTTGGCGCCTATCATCGTGCTGGCGGTGCTGCTGGTGGCGCTGGCTGTGGCCTGCTGGTACTTCCTCACCCATTTCAGCCTGTTTGGTTCCGATTCCGACACAGTGCCCGCTTCGGCGCCGGCCTCCATATCCGAAAGTTTCTCCCTGCCCGCATCGGCTGCCGGCAGTACGTCTGCCGGCAGCAGCACCCCATCGGCCGGCGGCGCCAGCCAGTCCATCGGCGGTACGGTGGATGAGCAGGGCAACGTGCACCCCTTCGGCAGCTGAGCGCCGGCGGGATTCTGCAGCGCGGCATCTTTTCAAGGGTGTGCATTCCTGCGCGGAACTCTGTCAAAAAACGCGGCGATCCATTCCGGATCGCCGCGTTTTGCTTTTCCCGAGATTCTTTCCCCGGCGCGGCGATGCTGCCGCTTTCCCTGCCCGCGCCCTGTACGGGCAGGGTCTTTGTTACGGGGGCGTTACGAAGTCCAGCGGGTTGGCCAGGCACCAGCGCGCGCCAGAGGGGTCTGTCCACACCTCCAGGTGCAGATGGTTGCCGGTGGCAGTGCCCGTCATGCCCACCGCGCCGATCAGCTGGCCGCGGGCCACTTCCTGCCCGGCGGAGACAAACAGCTGCGAGCAGTGGCCGTACAGGCTGTACAGGCCGTTATGGTGGTCGATCAGCACATAGTTGCCCCAGCTCCAGTGATCGGTGGCCTGAATAACGGTGCCTGCCTCGCAGGCGTAGATGGGCGAGCCGTAGGGGGCCTGGAAATCGTACCCGCGGTGGCCGCCGTAGGTGGAGTAACTGGTGTAGTCCGGCACGGGGAAGCTCCAGGTGCCCGTGCCAACCTGGCCGGAGTTGGCGGCGAAATTGTTGTACCGCTCCCGGGTGCCCACCACGGTGATCTGGGGCACCATCTCCGTGAGGACGGCGGCGCTCTGCACGCTGCGGCCGATCTCCACCCCGTCCAGCCGGGTGACCAGGGCCGTCACATGCTGCAGACCTTCCTGCCCGCGCTGGATCACCCGGCGGGTGCCCTCGTAATACTCGTCGCTCTCCTGGACGAGCTCCTCAATGGGAATCGCCTCGTCGTACTCCTCCAAATCCGTTGTCTGCACCTGCATGTAGAAGGGGTTGGCGTTCAGGTTGGCCAGCACGGTGTCCAGGTCGGTGACGGAGCTGGTGAAGTAGACCCCGGGTTCCAGGTGCAGCTGTTGGGCGAACTCCACCTGGTGGTTGGGGTTGTCCGGCTGCAGGTAGGGTTCCAGCAGGCCGTTCAGATACTCCTGCAGGGCAGGGCCGTCGGTGGTCACCCCCAGCAGCACTTCGTTGTTGGAACCGGCGTACAGGCCCGTAGCGTTTTGGATCTGTTCGCCGGAGGTGGCAATGATGTCGTCGGCCAGCTGGGTGGCGGAGGAGCGGGCTGCAATATTTACGGGCCGGATGGTGAACTGGGGCTGGGGATCCCACTGTTCCTCCTCGCCGGTGGCGATGATGCGCCCGCGTACGATGCCTGCGGCATTTTCCCACACGCTTTCACTGGCCACAAAACCCAGCACATGGCCCTGATACTCCACCTGCAGGGAGAAACCGTTGGCCAGCATGGTATGGGCGGTGAAAGCAAACAGGCATGCCGCGCCCACCGGCAGCAGCCAGCCCAGCGCCGCAGTTATCAGATGGCGGTAGGCCCGCACGCCCCGGGCAAAATAGGCAAGGCCCGCCCGGCTGCCCCGGCCGCCGCGCTGGCTTTCGGCCCGGGCGGCAGCGTGTACATTGCGCAGGCCGCTGGCCAGGCGGCGCCAGGGGGCGGTAATGTCCCGCACCATGCCGGCAGCGAACCGCAGCATCGGCCCGCCCAGCGCGCCCAGCAGGCTGGCCAGGAAATGGCGCAGCCCGGCACTCAGCCGCCGCAGGGCCCGGCCCAGGTTCAGCAGCAGGTATTCCGTTTGGGTACCCACCCGATACAGCAGCTGGCCCACGGCATTCACGATGGGGCCTTTGGCCAGATGCCCGCTGCGGATCTCCACCACCGCGGCATCATTGGCACCGCGCTGCATGGACACCACCAGGCGCTCCACGGTTTTGCGGTTCAGTACGGCCTTCAGCGGCCGGCGGTGCCGTTTGGGTTTATGGGAGCCGTCTGCGGCCTTGGCGGCGTCTGCGGCGCTGCCGGTGTCCGGGCCAGCCTGGGCCTGGCTGCGGGGCGCAGGTCCCGTCTGGGGCTGCCCGCCCTGCGCGGCCTGTCCGCCGGCAGCTTCGCTGCCAGCCTCCGGCTGTCTGTGCATTTCGTCCATCCTGCGGGGAGCCTCCTTTAAGCAAATAGATAAGTTATTATAGCATATTCTGCTTGAAAGTGCAAAACAGCTGCCGTGTCCTGAAACCGGGCACAGCGGTACGCCCGGGCGCCGGCAGAATGCAACCTTCTTTGATGCAGCGGCCCGCTCCGGAAAGGGACGGTACGCCCGGGCGGCGGGATAAAAAACTTTGGCGGTGCACTCCCTTTTTTCGACAAACTGTGTTATACTGTTAACTATATATCCGATCAGCAGGGAGGAACCTCTATGGATGAACTGCAGGCTGCCCGCGGGCAGATCGACGCCATCGACAGCCAGATGGCCCGGCTGTTCTGCCAGCGCATGGACGCCGTGCGGGCCGTAGCCGAGTACAAGCGCGCCCACGGCCTGGAGGTGCTGGATGCGTCCCGGGAGGACGCCGTGGTGCAAAAAAACCGGGAAAAGCTGCCGAACGCCGCCTACGCCGGGTATTATGAGGATTTTATCCGCCATTTGATGGGCCTGTCCCGGGCCATGCAGCGGGCGCTGCTGGGCCGGGATGCCGTGGCGTATCAGGGGGCCGAAGGGGCGTTCAGCTTCATCGCTCTGCGCCGGCTGTTCCCTCACGGCAGGGCCCTGGGTTTTGCCACCTGGGACGAGGTGTTCGATGCGGTGGAAGGGGGCGATGCCTCCTTTGGCGTGCTGCCCTTTGAAAACAGCAAGGCCGGGGATGTATCCGCCGTGCTGGACCTGTGTTTTGCCCATCCGTCGCTGTATGTCAGTGCCGTGTACGACTTGCCCGTCCGCCAGGATCTGGTGGGCCTGCCCGGCGCCGGGCTGGGACAGGTGAAGCTGGTGGTCAGCCATGAACAGGCGCTGCGCCAGTCGGCCCGCTTCCTGGAGAGCCTGGGCGTAAAGACCCGGGCCTATTCCAACACCGCCGAGGCCGCCAAGTATGTGGCTGGCCTGCAGGACCCCGCCGTGGCCGCCGTGGCCAGCGCCGACACCGCCGCCCTGTATGGGCTGGAGGTCCTGGCCCAGGGCATCAACACCAGCGCCGACAACGCCACCCGGTTCATTGTCATCGGCCGGCAGCGCCCGGAACAGGGCAACCGTTTCAGCCTGCTGTTTACGGTGGACCACAAAGCCGGTGCCCTGGCGCGGGTGATCCGCCTCATCGGTGAAGCGGGCTACAATCTGGAATCCATCAAAAGCCGCCCCATGCCCGGTGTGCCATGGGAATACTACTTCTACACGGAGCTGGTGGGCGATGTGAACGACGCCCAAAGCCAGGCGCTGCTGGCTTCGCTGGATGGCGTGTGCCGCACTGTGCGCCTGCTGGGCGTGTACAGCTGCAGCGGGCGTGGAAACGGGCAGGGAGGTGCCGGATGAGCAAACAGCAAGAACAAAGAGGGGAACATACATCCATGAAAATGACCATGCGGCTGGGGCCGCGCAGCTATGACATCATTCTCAAGCGCGGCAGCTTGGGCCGCCTGGGCCAGCTGGCGGACCTGATGAACCGCCGGGTGCTGGTGGTGACGGACGACGGTGTGCCCGCCCAATGGCCGGACGCCGTACTGGCCCAGTGCACCCGGGGCTATAAACTGGTGCTGCCTGCGGGCGAGGCCACCAAGTGCTTTTCCCAGCTGGAAAAAATCTGCCGCACGCTGCTGGAGAACGGCTTCACCCGGGCCGACGCAGTGGTGGCCGTGGGCGGCGGCGTGGTGGGAGACCTGGCGGGCTTTGCCGCCGCGGTGTATATGCGTGGCATCGCTTTTATCAACTGCCCCACCACCACCCTGTCCCAGGTGGATTCCTCCATCGGCGGCAAAACGGCCATCGACCTGGCCGGGGCCAAGAACGCTGTGGGAGCCTTCCATCAGCCCGAACTGGTGGTTATTGACCCGGACACACTTTCCACGCTGCCGCCCCGCCATTTTGCCAATGGCCTGGCCGAGGCGGTGAAGGCCGGGCTGCTGGGGGACGAAAAGCTGTTCGCCCTGTTCGAAGAAGGGGACGCCGCCGGGCACATCGAGGAGATCCTGACCCGGGCCCTGGCGGTGAAAAAAGCCGTGGTGGAACAGGACGAGCGGGACACAGGCGCCCGTGCGTGCCTGAATTTCGGCCACACCCTGGGCCACGCCGTTGAGAGTGCCAGCGATATGGGCCTTCTGCACGGCGAGTGTGTGGGCCTGGGCATGCTGCCGATGATCACGGACAAAACACTGCGCCGGCGCGCTGCTGCCGTGCTGAAGGACCTGGGCCTGCCTGTAAAAGTGCGCTATGACGGCGCAGCGGTGCAGGGCTTCCTGGCGCACGATAAAAAATTGGGTTCCGGCGATAAACTGACTGTGGTGCGCGTGGCCGAGGCCGGCAGCTATTATCTGGAGCAGCTGCCTCTGGAGGCCGTGCAGGCCATGGTGGGCAGCGGCATCGGCTGAAAGCCGGCCGCGGGCCCGCGCGGCAGGGCCGCATTTTGAACACGGGAAGCACAGGGGGAGTTGTTGTGAGTGACACCATCGGGGGCGCGGTGCGCCTGACGATTTTCGGCGAAAGCCACGGCCCGGCCATTGGCGCGGTGCTGGAAGGCATCACGCCGGGCACGCCCGTCGACGAGACGGCCGTGGCCGCCGCCATGGAGCGGCGCCGGGCCAAAGGGGCGCTGTCCACCGCCCGGCACGAGGCCGACCGGGTGCGCTTTGTCTCCGGGGTGTACCGGGGGCGGGCCACGGGCACAGCCATTGCTTTTTTTATTGAAAATACCAACGCGAAAAGCAGCGATTACGACAAAACCGCCGCCCTGCTGCGCCCGGGCCATGCCGATTATACGGCCCTTGCGCGGTATGAAGGGTTTGCCGATCCTCACGGCGGCGGCCACTTCAGCGGGCGGCTGACAGCCCCGCTGGTGGCGGCGGGGGCCATCTGCGACGCCATGCTGGCGGGCGCGGGTATAACCGTGGCCACCCGCCTGGCCCGGTGCGCAGGCATCCCGGACGCCGGGACTTTCGATTTTGAAGACCCTGCGGCCCTGCGCGGCCAGCTGGCGGCGCTGAAAACGGCGCCTTTCCCTGTGCTGGACGGCGCCGGCGGCCGGGCCATGGCCGAGGCCATCGCCGCGGCGGCCGCCGAGGGCGACAGCGTGGGCGGGATATTGGAAACGGTGGTGCTGGGAATGCCCGCCGGCGTGGGCGAACCGTTTTTCGACAGCGTAGAGAGTGTTTTGAGCCATCTGCTGTTCAGCATCCCCGGGGTGAAGGGGGTGGAGTTCGGCGACGGGTTTGCCTTGGCGGGTATGAAAGGCAGCGCAGCCAATGACTCCTTCCGCATGGCGGGTGACAGGGTGGTGACAGCCACCAACCGCAACGGGGGCATCAACGGCGGTATCACCAACGGCATGCCCATTGTGTTCCGCACCGCGGTGAAGCCCACCCCCAGTATTTACAAGCAGCAGGACACCGTGGACATCGCGGCCCGGCGCAATGCCGCCCTGGCCATCCATGGCCGGCACGACCCGTGTATTGCTCATCGGGCCCGCGCCGTGCAGGATGCGCTGACGGCCTTGGCCCTGGCGGACCTGATGGCACAGCGGTACGGGCCCCGCTGGACGGAGGCGAACGCATGGAATTCGGTTTGATCGGCCGGAAGCTGGGCCACAGCTTCTCCAAAATTATCCACGCAAAACTGTTTGATTACGATTATCAGATGGTGGAGCTGCCCGATGAGGATGCCGCCCGGGAATTTTTCCGCCGGAGGGATTTTAAGGGAACCAATGTCACTATTCCCTACAAAAAGGTGGCTTTGGCCGCCTGCGACGAAGTGGAGCCCGCCGCCCGGGCGCTGGGGGCGGTCAATACCGTGGTGAACCGGGACGGCCGGCTGTACGGCTACAATACCGATTACGCGGGCTTTGCCTACACGGCCCGGCGCGCCGGGGTGGATTTTGCCGGGCGCACCGTGCTGGTGCTGGGTACCGGCGGCACTGCGGGTACCGTGGCCGCCGTGGCCCGGGACAGCGGCGCAAAGCGGGTGCTGTTTGCCTCCCGCACCGGAAAAGGCAGTGCGCTGACCTACGCACAGGCCGCCGCCCGGCGGGATGTGCAGCTCATCCTGAACGCCAGCCCTGCGGGCATGTATCCTCACGGCAACACCTGCCTGGTGGATTTGGCAAATTATCCCGCCCTGGAGGGTGTCCTGGACGCAGTGTACAACCCCCTGGAGACCGTGCTGCTGGCCCAGGCGCGGGCCCGGGGCATCCCCTGCAGCAACGGCCTGCCCATGCTGGTGGCCCAGGCCGTATATGCGGCCCAGCATTTCACCGGATGCACGGTGCCCGGCGAACAGGCGGAGCGCGTCATTGCCGATGTGCGGGCCGAACAGGCGAATCTGGTGCTGATCGGCATGCCCAGCTGCGGAAAAACCAGCCTGGGCAAGGCGTGCGCCAAGGCCCTGGGCCGGCCTTTTGTGGATCTGGATGCGGAAATCGAACGCCGGGCGGGAAAACCGATCAGCGCCATTCTGCAGCCTGGCAGCGAGAAAGCCTTCCGTGACCTGGAGTCCGCCGTGCTGACGGAGGCTGCCGCCGCGGGCGGGCAGGTCATCGCCACCGGCGGCGGCGCGGTGCTGCGGGAAGAGAACGCCGCGGCTCTGCGGCGCAACGGTGTGGTGGTATTTGTGGACCGCCCGCTGGAACGGCTGGTGCCCGGCGGAGTCCGCCCCCTGAGCCAGACCCGTGAGGCCCTGGCTGCCCAATATGCGGCCCGGCTGCCGGTGTACCGGCGGGCCTGCCATATCCGCGTGGAAAACGCCGGCCCGTTTGCCGAGGCTGTAAGCGCTGTTGAGGAGGCATTTTATGAAGTTCTACGTTCTGAACGGCCCTAACATCAATATGCTGGGGATCCGCGAACCGGACATCTACGGCCGGCTGGACTATAAGGGCCTGCTGGCTTACATTGCCGCCGGGGCCAAAGAGCTGGGTGTGGAGGTGGATTTTTACCAGTCCAACAGTGAGGGAGACCTGGTTTCGGCCATCCAGCAGGCTCTGGGCCGGTACGATGGCATTGTCATCAATCCCGCGGCTTATACGCACACTTCGGTGGCCATTCTGGATGCTCTGAAGGCCGTGGATCTGCCCGCGGCGGAGGTGCATATCTCCGACGTCACCAAGCGGGAGGCATTCCGGCAGGTCAGTTACGCCGGCATGGCCTGTAAATACCACTTTGTGGGGGAGGGGAAAGAGGGTTATGTCCACGCTCTGGAGCGTCTGGCCGGGGAGGTGTCGGGTGCGCTGCGCATCCTCCATGCCCTGCCCGCCGCGGCCTGGCGGGAGGCCGGCGCGGCCGGCGAACTGATGCCTGCTCCGGGGCAGGCTTACATCCATTGCAGCCCGATCGAATATTTCCACCGGGTGGATGCAGCCCGCTTTGCAGGCCGGCCTCATGTGCTGCTGGCCATCGACCCCGCCCGGGTGGAAGCGCCCGTCCGCTGGGAAAACGGCGCGCCCGCACAGGATGCACCCCGCTACTACCCCCATGTGTACGGCCCGGTGCCTGCTGCCGCAATCACCGACGCGGTACCCCTGCGCTTTGACGCAGCGGGCCGCTGGCTGCGGGACCCCCGCCTGCCTGCCCTGGCCGACCGCTGAGGCCGGGCCCGGAACGTGCGCCCCGGGGGGCGCGTGTGAAAAGAGATAAGGAAAAGGGAGAGGAAAACCATGATCATCAGCACCAAAAAGGGAACGCCGGCCGCCGAGCTGGACCGCATCATCCATGAATTCGAGGCAAAGGGCCTGGAGGTGACGCTGATCCGCGGCACCGATTACAACGTGTTCGGCCTGGTAGGAGATACCACCGTGCTGGACGAAAAACAGATCCGCGCCAACCCCTATGTGGACAACGTGCAGCGTGTGTCCGAGCCCTACAAAAAGGCCAACCGCCTGTTTCACGAGGCCGATTCCGTCATCAGCGTGGCAGGTGTGAAAGTAGGAGGCCGGGAGAAGATCGCCGTTATTGCCGGCCCCTGCAGCGTGGAGGGCGAGCAGGAGACCATCGATATCGCCCGGCAGGTAAAGGCCGCCGGCGCGTGTATGCTGCGGGGCGGCGCCTACAAGCCCCGCACCTCGCCCTATTCCTTCCAGGGGCTGGGCACCGAGGGTGTGCTGGATCTGGTAAAAGCCCGCAAGGCCACCGGCCTGCCCATTGTCAGCGAGCTGATGAGCGAGGACCGCATCGATGAGTTTGAGGAGTATGTAGACCTGGTGCAGATCGGCGCGCGGAATATGCAGAATTTCCAGCTGCTGAAGGCCGTGGGCAAAATGACCAAGCCCGTGCTGCTCAAGCGCGGCCTGGCCAACACCATCGAGGAGTGGATCATGAGCGCCGAGTACATCATGGCCTACGGCAACGAGAACGTCATTTTGTGCGAGCGGGGCATCCGCACGTTTGAGAAATATACCCGCAACACGCTGGATCTCTCTGTGGTGCCTATCATCAAGGAAAAGACCCATCTGCCCATTGTCATCGACCCCAGCCACGCCACCGGCAACTGGCGCTATGTGGAAAGTATGAGCCTGGCCGCCGTGGCTGCCGGCGCCGACGGGCTGATCATTGAGGTGCACCCCTGCCCCGAGCGCGCCTGGAGCGACGGCGCCCAAAGCCTGAAGCCCGATCGCTTCCAGCACCTGGTGGAAAAGGCCCGCCAGGTGGCCCGGGTCATCGGCCGGGACCTGTAAGCCGGCCCTGGCCGGGACGAGGCCGGCGCTGAAATTTGAAAGGAGGGCACGTCCATGCGTGTTACCGTTCGCCCCGGCTTTGCCGGGGGCACTGCAGCCGCCATTCCGTCCAAAAGCATCTCCCACCGCGCCCTGATCTGCGCGGCTCTGGCCGAAGGCACCAGCCGCATCACCGGCCTGGCCTTCAGCCAGGACATCACCGCCACCGCCCATGCGCTGGCTGCTTTCGGCGCCCGTATCGAGCCTATCCCCGGGGGCCTGGCCGTCACCGGCGTGGCCGGGCGGCCGCACCTTCCCAATGCTCCGGTGAACTGCAGCGAGAGCGGCTCCACCCTGCGCTTCCTTATCCCTCTGGCCGCCGCCTGCGGCGGGCCCGTCACCTTCGTGGGCCAGGGCCGGCTGATGCAGCGGCCTCAGACGGTGTACCGGGATCTCTTCGCCGCCCGGGGCCTGCCCTTTGTCCAGGAGGGGGACCGGCTCACCCTCTCCGGCCCGCTGCCCGGCGGGGCGTACACCGTGGACGGCAGCGTATCCAGCCAGTTTATCTCCGGGCTGCTGCTGGCGCTGCCCCTGCTGGCGGGGGACAGCACCCTGGACGTGACGCCTCCCTTCGAAAGCCGCAGCTATGTGGGCCTGACCCTCTCGGCCATGGCCCGGGCCGGGGTATTGGTGACCGATGAAATCCCTTATCGTATAAATGGAGGACAAAAATACAAATCGTATAATTTTTCCGTAGAGGGGGACTGGAGCAACGCCGCCTTCCCGGCGGTGCTGGGGGCCGTGCGGGGCGGCGTGGCCGTGACGGGCCTGGCCCCGGACAGCCGCCAGGGAGACCGGGCCCTGCTGGACATCCTGACGTACTGTGGTGCAAACTTCACCTGGCGGGACGGGGCGCTGTGCTTCGAGGCCCCGAGCCGGCCGCTGCGCGCCGCAGACGCCGATCTGGCCGATTGCCCGGACCTGGGGCCCATCCTGATGGTGCTGGCCCTGTTCTGCCAGGGCAAAACGGTGCTGCGCAACACCCGGCGGCTGCGGTTGAAAGAGTCCGACCGGGTGGCCGCCATGGAGGCGGAGATCCGCGCCCTGGGCGGGCGGATCGACAGCGACGAAAACACCGTCACCCTGTACGGCGGGCCTTTGCACGGCGGCTGCGTGGATTCCCACAACGACCACCGCATCGCCATGAGCCTGGCGGTGGCCGCCCTGGCCGCCGGCGTGGAAGTGACCGTGACGGGCGCCCAGGCCGTGGCCAAGAGCGACCCGGATTTCTGGCGCACCCTGGCGGGCCTTTGCAAGGAGGGAACCATTGTTGAAACCCACTGAATTCTGCATTGTGGGCCTGGGGCTGCTGGGGGGCAGCTACGCCATGGCCCTCACGAAAAAGGGCCATCGGGTCACGGCCATCGACGTGCGGGGCGCGGCCATCGCCTGGGCCCTGGAACGGGGCATCATCGCCGACGGCACCGTGGACGACGGCGCCCACGACGGGGACATGGCCCGGCTGCTGGGGGCCGCCGGGGCCGTGGTGCTGGGCCTGTACCCGGCGGACCTGGCCCCCTGGCTGCGGGCCCGCCAGGGGCTGCTGCGCCCCGGGGCCCTGGTCACCGACGTGTGCGGCGTCAAGCGGGCAGTGGTGGGCACGGTGCAGGGCTTTCTGCGCCCGGATGTGGAGTACATCCCCAGCCACCCCATGGCCGGCCGGGAGGTGAGCGGCGTGGAGAACGCCGACGACCGCCTGTTCGCCCCGGCCAATTTCCTCATCACCCCCACGGCGCAAAACACCCCCGCCGCCGTGGCCTGGGCGAAGGAATTGGCCGCCGAGCTGGGCTTTGCCCATGTGAGCGTGCTCTCCTGCGAAGAACACGACCGGATGATCGGCTACGTCAGCCAGCTCACCCACGCCATCGCCGTCAGCCTGATGAACGCCAACAGCGACCCCCATCTGGTGGACTACACCGGCGACTCCTTCCGGGATTTGACCCGCATCGCCAAAATCAACGAGGAGCTGTGGAGCCAGCTGTTCTTCGCCAACCGGGATATGCTCACCGCCGAGATCGAGCAGTTCGAGGCCGCCCTGACGGACCTGAAGACCAAGCTGGCCGCCGGGGACGAGGCGGGCCTGAAAGAGCTGTTCCGCCGCTCCACCGCCCGCCGCAAACTGTTCGACCGCCCCGCCCCCGGGGACAAAACTTCCTAACGCGCAAAGCGGGCCGGCGGGCCCACATCAAAAAAGCAGGCCCTCGGGCCTGCTTTTTGTTTGAGAAAAATTTCTTTAGGCGCTCGATTCGGCTTGCCCCGAGGCATCCAACGGCGTATCCAACAGGGTGAGATAATAGGGTGCACTGAGCGTTACGGGATAGATGGCGTGTTCTGTCGCGTCATCAGTGTGAACAACCAGGATGTCGCCCGGCTGAATCTCATCCGTAGAAATACGCCCGCCGCTGGAGGTGTACAGAAACAAATCATGTGTGCCAAGAGCATATTCTATGGTGGAGATTTCCTTTGTCTCAAGGTCGATTGGATAGGCAGAGACTAAAAGATGGCCGGTGTCATCCTCCACCTTGCAGGCAGCAACAGAATAATAGAGTTGATACTTCGTTTCAGGCGGCTGACGATTAGAAACCAGATAAATGCTACAAGCGATTGCTGCCAACAAGAATAAGGCTAAAAGCAAAAACTTTTTTTGCGCATAATGAAATCCTCAACGATAGAGTGGATTGGAACGACCGGCAATTGACAACACGCTGTATAGATAAAACCATTCTTATTTTTAATATAGCTTTAATATAGCGCCATTCCAGAAAAAGTCAATAAAGAAATATTTTATGGGCTCAAGCTGCGTTCAAGAGGGAGGTTCAGGCCTGCCCTTTGAGCTGCGGCCGCGGGGGAAGGGCGGCGGGACGAAATTTGCCCCGCCCTCTTGACACGGCTGCTTTTCCGTGGTAAAGTGTGAATCAAATCCGCACGCAGGACGACGAGGGAGCGCGCCGCGCAAGGCTGTCAGGGCCGTTCGTCTCCCGGGCAAGGGGGCCCGGGGGCGGAGGGCCCTTTTGCGTTTCGCCCCGCCCGCGCCCCGGGAAGAAAGCGGAAAGAGGATCTGAAGGAGGTACGTTCCCATGCTGGACATCCAAATCAACCGCACCACCGCGCCCAAGCCCCGGCCCGACCAGGCCAGCCTCGGCTTCGGCCGCCATTTCACCGACCATATGTTCGTGATGGATTACGACGAGGGCCGCGGCTGGCACGACGCGCGCATCGAGCCCTACCACGCCCTGACCCTGGACCCGGCGGCCATCGTGCTGCACTACGCCCAGGAGAGCTTCGAGGGCATGAAGGCCTACCGCACCGCCGACGGCCGGGTGACCCTGTTCCGCCCGGAGATGAACGCCCGGCGCTTTGCGGGCACCAACCGGCGCATGTGCATCCCCGAGATCCCCGAGGAGGATTTCGTCCAGGCGGTGAAAGCCCTGGTGGACATCGACCGGGACTGGGTGCCCACTGCCCCGGACACCAGCCTGTACCTGCGGCCCTTCGCCATCGCCACCGAGGCCCAGCTGGGGGTGAAGCCCAGCGCCAGCTACCAGTTTTTGGTCATCGCCAGCCCCAGCGGCGCGTACTATGAAAGCGGGCTGGACCCTGTGAAGATCTACGTGGAGGACGAGTATATCCGCGCCGCCCCCGGCCTGACGGGCTTTGCCAAGTGCGGCGGCAACTACGCCGCCAGCCTGGCCGGCCAGGTGAAGGCCCACGACCTGGGCTACAGCCAGGTGCTGTGGCTGGACGGTGTGGAGCGCAAGTACGTGGAAGAAGTGGGCAGCATGAACTGTTTCTTTGTAATCGACGGCGTGGTGCGCACCGCCGCCTGCACGGGCACCGTGCTGCCCGGCGTCACCCGGGACAGCTGCATGCGTCTGCTGCGGGACTGGGGCTGCACCGTGGACGACCAGACCCGCCTTTCCATTGACGAGCTGATGGACGCTGCCCGCACCGGCCGCCTGGAGGAAGTGTTCGGTACGGGTACCGCCGCGGTGATCAGCCCGGTGGGCCAGCTGTACTACGAAGGTGAAACCGTGCCCGTGCGGGACGGCAAAACCGGCGCGCTGACCCAGCGCCTGTACGACACCCTCACGGGCATCCAGTACGGCCGCCTGGCCGATCCCTACGGCTGGGTGACGGAGGTGTGATTTAGCCAACCTGCACACATCTGCGTATGTGCATGCGCTGCGGCTGGGCACAATGCCGGATTTTGTGCCCGGCGCTTGACATGCCCCCATCCCTTGTGTTATAAAAAAGATAAGCCGTATGACTGACGGAATCGTGGAGTTCTACCACAGGGAGTACGGTGCTGTATGAAATGCCGACCGTCTGGGCGCCCCAAGGGCCCCGGACGGTCTTTTTTTCGTTTCGGCCCAAAGGGCCCGGCGGCGGGGAAGGGGGGAAGGGCAGTGGCTCAGGATGTGACCGGCCGCATCCACTCCATCGAGAGCCTGGGTGCCGCCGACGGCCCCGGGGTGCGGGCGGTGGTGTTCTTTCAGGGCTGCCCGCTGCGGTGCCGTTTCTGCCACAACCCGGACACCTGGGCCTTTTCCGGCGGGCAGGAGATTGCCGCCGGGGCTCTGGCCCGGCGGCTGGCCCGGTTTAAGCCTTATTTCGGCGCGGCGGGGGGCGTTACGTTTTCCGGGGGCGAGCCCCTGGCCCAGCCGGCATTCCTGGAATCGGCGCTGGCGGCATGCAAGAGGCTGGGGCTTCACACCTGCCTGGACACCGCCGGCGCGGGACAGGGGGAATATGAAGCCATTCTGGCTCATACGGACCTGGTGCTGCTGGATGTCAAGCACTGGCAGCCAGACGCTTACCGGGCCCTCACGGGCCGGGATATGGCCGCCGCCGAGGGATTCATCGCCGCCATGGCCGCCGCCGGCGTGCCGCTGTGGGTGCGCCATGTGGTGGTGCCCGGCTTCACCGACAGCCTTAAGGCCCTGCGCGGCCTGGCCGATTATGTGCAGCGGCTGCCCAACGTGCAGCGGGTGGAGCTGCTGCCCTACCACACCCTGGGCGTGCACAAGTATGCGGCCCTGGGCATCCCTTATCCCCTGGCGGGCACGCCGCCCATGGACCCGGCCGCTTGCGCCGCCTGGCAGGAGGAACTGTTCGCACACATCAACCACAACACAGGAGGCAAGCTATGAGGATGGATTTTCCCCAGTGGGAAGGGTTTCGGCCCGGCGATTGGCAGCGCGGCATCGACGTGCGCTGCTTCATTCAGAAAAACGTCACGCCCTATACCGGGGACGAGGGCTTCCTGGCCCCGGCCACGGCACGAACCCGGGCCGTGTGGGCCAAGTGCGAGGACCTGCTGGCCCGGGAGCTTCAAAAGGGCGGCGTGCTGGACGTGGAGACCCACCGCATCTCCGGCATCGACAACTTCGAGCCCGGCTACATCGACAAGGACAACGAGGTGATCGTGGGCCTGCAGACCGACGCGCCCCTCAAGCGCATTGTGAACCTGTACGGCGGCACCCGCATGGCCGAGGCATCCCTGGCCCAGTACGGCTATGAGCTGGATGCAGATATCGCCCGTCATTTTAAGGAGTTCCGCAAAACTCACAACCAGGGCGTGTTCGACGCCTACCCCAAACGGGTGCGCGCGGCGCGCCACGCCGGGCTGCTGACGGGCCTGCCGGATGCTTACGGACGCGGGCGCATTATCGGCGACTACCGCCGGGTGGCCCTGTACGGCATTGACGTGCTGGCCGCCCAAAAGCAGGCCGACCTGGACGAGCTGGACGGCCCCATGACGGAAGAGCGCATCCGCGCCCGGGAGGAGCTGAGCGAGCAGATCCGCGCCCTGGGGGCCATCAAATCCATGGCCGCCAAGTACGGGGTGGACCTCTCCGCCCCGGCCAAGGACGCCCACGAGGCCGTGCAGTTCCTCTATATGGCGTATCTGGCCGGTATCAAGGAGAACAACGGCGCGGCCACGTCCCTGGGGCGCACCTCCAGCTTCCTGGACATTTATATCCAGCGGGATCTGGAGCGGGGCGTGCTGGACGAGGCCGGCGCCCAGGAGCTGATGGACCAGTTCGTCATCAAGCTGCGGCTGGTGCGCCATCTGCGCACGCCGGAGTACAACGAGCTGTTCGGCGGAGACCCCACCTGGGTGACGGAATCCATCGGCGGCATGGACATCTCCGGGCGCACGCTGGTGACGAAAAATTCCTTCCGGGTGCTGCACACTTTGACGAATCTGGGCTCCAGCCCGGAGCCCAACCTCACCGTGCTGTGGAGCGAGCACCTGCCCGCCCCCTTCAAAAATTACTGCGCGAAAATGTCCATCAAGACGGACTCGATTCAGTACGAGAACGACGACATCATGCGCCCGGTGTACGGCGACGACTACGGCATCGCCTGCTGCGTGTCGGCCATGGCCATCGGCAAACAGATGCAGTTCTTCGGCGCCCGGTGCAATGTGGCCAAGGCACTGCTGTACGCCATCAACGGCGGCGTGGACGAGCTGAAGGGCGGCGCGCCGGTGGTGCCTGGCATCGCACCCATCACCGATGATGTGCTGGATTATGAAGCCGTGCGGGCCAACTACGACAAGGTGCTGGCCTATGTGGCGGGGCTGTACGCCGACACCATGAACATCATCCACTACATGCACGACAAATACGCCTACGAGGCCAGCCAGATGGCCCTGCACGACACCCGGGTGGAACGGCTGATGGCCTTCGGCATGGCGGGGCTGTCGGCGGCGGCGGACAGCCTGTCGGCCATCCGCTACGCGAAGGTAAAGCCCGTGCGCAACGAGGCGGGCATCGCCGTGGATTTCGTCACCGAGGGGGATTTCCCCAAGTACGGCAACGACGACGACCGGGCTGACGACGAGGCGGTGTACATCGCCCGCAAATTGTCTTCGGAGCTGAAAAAGCACCCGCTGTACCGCGGCGCGGTGCACACCCTCAGCGCGCTGACCATCACCAGCAATGTGATGTACGGCAAAAAGACGGGCAACACCCCCGATGGGCGCAAGGTGGGCCAGCCTCTGGCGCCGGGGGCGAACCCCATGCACGGCCGGGATGCAAACGGCGCGCTGGCGTCACTGAACTCCGTGGCCAAGATCCCTTACCGGGACGTGTGCCAGGACGGTGTATCCAACACCTTCTCCATCGTGCCCCGGGCCCTGGGAGCCAACGAGGCCCAGCAGGTGCACAACCTTGTGGCCATTCTGGACGGCTACTTCATCCAGGGCGCCCATCATTTGAACGTAAACGTGATGGACCGGGCCCTGCTGGAGGACGCTATGGCTCACCCGGAAAAATACCCCACATTGACCATCCGGGTGTCGGGCTACGCGGTGCACTTCAACCGCCTGTCCCGGGAGCAGCAGCTGGAAGTGATCAGCCGCACCTTCCACGACAGCATCACGTGACATTTCCGCGCAGGTCGCTTTTACAAAATTTCCAAAGGGGGCCTTCCTCGGAAGGCCCCTTTTTCTTTTGCAACGCGCTGCTTTGCACAGGGCGTCCGCCAAAGGCTCCCCTGTGGTTGGGGGGGCGGCGCGCGGATGCGCGGCTAAGGGGTTGAAAGCCCGAAAGCCGGCACCGCCCCGCCGTCTACGCGGCCGGGGACACCCTCAGAGCCACAGGGGACCGCTGACGGCAGACGATTTTCCACCTCCAATGATGTATTGGTCTTTTTTTGGTTCAATGTAACGAATTTTAGCGGGAATCTTTGTGCAAAAAGCATCTTTAAAGACAGAGCGTTTTTGCGTACAATATTCCCAAAGGCGCCGCCGCAGGCGCCTGCCGGAGAGGCCGGGGCCGGGGGCCGGCCTTCTGGGCAATGTACGCGGCCCCCGCCGTCCCGCGCCGCGCGGGACGCACCCGGAAAGGAGGCATCCCTCATGAAACGCCTGTCACCCCGCCTGCCGGCCCTGCTGCTGGCCGCCTGCCTGGCCCTGTCCGCCTGTGCCGGCGCGCCCGTCTCGTCGGGCATTGCGCCGTCCTCTGCCGCCCCGTCCCAGGCCGCTGTTTCAGCCGATTCACCGGCTCAAACGCCGCTGCCGGAGGCCTTTACCATCTGCGTGGACAACGACAGCCTGGACGCCTACCGCCAGCTGCTGACGGTGGAGCTGCCCGCGCGCTATCCGGAGGTGGAGATCACCGTCACCAACCTGATGGACACCTTCGGCCCCGACGGCGCGCCCCTGGGGGCTGCCGAGCTGATGGCCCGGGTGGAGGAGATGCGCACCCAAGTGATGAGCGGCCAGGGGCCGGATCTGTTCATCCTCAGCGCGGCGGGCTCCAACTTGTTTGCCGACCCGCCCAAGACCATGGCCGCCGGTGCATTTGAGGATTTAGCCGCTGATTTGGACGATATCACCGGCGGCGCGCCGGTGAACGAGGCCGTGCTGGCCGCCGGCGCTCTGGACGGCGCCCAGTACCTTCTGCCGCTGACCTACACGGTGCCCGCGGTGGTGGCCGACGCCAGCGTCCTGGCGGGCTTCGAGACCGGGGCGCAGGACAGCCCGGCCCGGTTCCTGGAAGGGCTGATGGATCACACCGGGGCGCAGAACGCCTGGCCGCTGACTTGGCTGGCCTACCGGGGCGATCAAATGGCCGCCCGCTCGGTGCTGGAGCAGGCCGAGGCAGGGGCCCTGGACGAGGACACCCTGGCCCTGCTGGCCCTGGTGGCCCAGAGCCGGCAGCCGGCCTTCGCGGGCACGTCGGTGGACTTATTCCCCCATGAAAATGTGCCCTTTGCGGCGGACGCGGCGGGGGCCACGCTGATTCCCCTGTGGGCCCAAGCCCTGGCCGAGGCCGGCGGGCAGCCCCAGGTGATGGCGGTGCCCAACGGCCAGGGGGGAACCACGGCGTCGGTGCAGCTGTACGCCGCGGTGCGGGCCGGCAGCCCCGGCCGGGCCCTGGCGGTGGAGATTCTGCCCCTGCTGCTGGACGCCCAATGGATGGGCACCAGCGGCATCACCCGCGCGGGCCTGTGCCTGAGCGAGACAGCCACCGAGGCCCTGCTGGCGGAGGCCTTCGCCCAAACGCCCAACCTGGCCGGGCAGTACGCCCGGGCGGCGGACGCGGTGAATGCCGCCCGCTTCACCGCCCTGGCCGACGGCGCCCTGCGCAGCAGCGTACTGGACGCCATCGCCCAGGGACAATCCCCGGCCCAGGCCGCCGACGCCTTCGTCCAGGCCTACCAGGTGTACCTGAGCGAATAATTCCGGCCGGGCGAGCCGTGCCCGCTGCCAACACCAAACGGTCATGTAAATAATTTCGGAGATTTCAAAGGGGGCTTTTTAAAAAAGCCCTCTTTTTTGCCTTGCGCAGGGAGCAAAGGGCGTGCGCCCGCCGCGGCCGCGCCGCCGCGGCTCCTGCCTTGATGCGAGCCCCCGACTTGACAGCCTCCCGTCCCGCCATGATATACTAATTACAGAATTGCGAGCCAATAAGGAGGTTTTAATCGTGTTCGCGCAAACACTGCGCCGGGCCTGCCAGCGCCTGGCCGCAGGAATCACCGTACAGAAGCTGGCTTTTATTTTGCTGGGAGCGGCCATCTGCACTTTCGGTATCCACAACATCCACCAGCGGGTAGGCATCACCGAAGGCGGCGTCATCGGCGCCATGCTGCTGGCTGAGCATTGGTTGGGCTTTTCGCCCTCGCTGCTCACCAGCGTGCTGGACGTCAGCTGCTATCTGCTGGCCTGGCGGTACCTGGGCGGGCGGTTCATCAAAATCAGCCTGCTGTCCACTTTCAGCGTCTCCCTGTTTTACAAATTGTGGGAACATCTGCCCTTCCTTCTGCCGGACCTTTCAGCCCATCCGCTGGCGGCGGCACTGCTGGGCGGCGCCTTTGTGGGGGTTGGTGTGGGCATCATCGTGCGGCAGGGCGGCTCCAGCGGGGGCGACGATGCCCTGGCGCTGGTGATCAGCAAGGTTACACGCTGGCGTCTGGCGCAGGCCTATTTGTTTACCGACCTGGTGGTGCTGGGCCTTTCTCTCAGCTACATCCCTCTGGCCAATATCCTGTGCTCGGTGATTACGGTAACGCTGTCGTCTTATCTGATCGACCGCATCCAGGCCCTGCCCGGCGCCGCCGTCAAGGAACGCGCCTGACCGGTACCAAAGGGCCTGTCCATATAAAGCTGACCGGCTTTTCGGCCGCCCCGCATCCGGGGCGGCTTTTTTGCAGAAAATCTGTATGGCGCTGAAGAAAAACGCCGCCCTGCGGCGTTCTATGGGTGCAGGGCAACAAAAACGTGCGGGTGCCCTGCGGATGCCCCTGTGCGTCCATGCTTGCCCGCGCGCCAATTCCTGCGCCCCCGCCCGCACGGGGGCAGCAGGCCCGGGAAAGGGGGCACAGGATGGACCAGCGGGAATTCACACAAATGGTACAGCAATATCAGCGGCTGGTGTATACCGTGTGCTACCAGCTGGTGCAGGACGCCCAGCTGGCCGAGGACTTGGCGCAGGAGACCTTCCTTTCGGCCTATATGCACCGGGACGACTGCCCGCCGGGCGCCTATAAGCCCTGGCTGGCGCGCATTGCCGCCAATAAAGCCAAAGACCACCTGAAAAGCGCCTATCGCCGCAGGGTGCAGCCCGATGACGGCGAGACCGGCCCCATGGCCTTCATGGCCGACGGAAGCGGCGGGCCCGAGGACATTGTTCTGGCCCGGGACGAGGCAGGCCGGGCCCGCCGGGCCATCGAGGACCTGCGCGAGCCCTATGGCCAGGTGGCCCGGCGCTACTTTCTGCAGGGGCAGACGGTGGAGGAGATTGCACGGGCACTGGAACGTCCGCCCAAAACGGTGCACACCCAATTGTATCGGGCCCGGCAGATGCTGCAGAAAACTTTACGGGAAAGGGGAGATCATGATGGACTTTGACCAGCAGTACGCCTATGAATCCCAGCCCGATTGGCTGGATGAAGAACTGGAACAGCAGCCCGGGGAAGCCCCGGCCCCGGAGAAGCCACCCGCTCCGCACGGAGCGCAGGCAGCGTTTTGGCCCGCGGCCGCCCCGGTGCAGGTATTTGCACTGTTCGGTGATAACGGACATTTTACTGACGAGGGGCTGCAGGCCATTGTGGACGGTACGCTGGATGAGCTGCAGCGCCTGGAAGCCGCCGAGCATCTGAGTTTCTGCGACGGATGCCTGGAACGCTACACCCGGCTGCTGGCGGACGATACGCTGCTGACCCCCGCCCGCCCCATTGCCCCGCCGGTGGCCGCGCGCATCCGCCAGCGGGCGGTGCGCATCCTCTTCAGCCGCACGGCTACCGCAGCGGCCGCAGCGTGCCTGGCCCTGGCCATCTGGGGAACCGGCGTGTTCGACGCCATCGCGGCGCCCCGCTCGCCGCTGGCGGCACTGGAGGCGCGGCCCGCCGCCACCGTAGTCTCCCGCATGAGCGAGTTTTTCCGCGGCGCGCAGGACACTCTGGCGCAGTCCATCGACAACGCATTCAAGGCCCTGGCCATGAACCGGGAACAGTAAAGGAGCATCATCATGGAACACAAAAACGGATTACTGACCTTCATCTTTGCACTGTGCCCGGGCGCGGGCCAGATGTACCTGGGCTATATGCGCCGCGGTGCCAGCCTAGCGTGCCTGTTCATTGCAATCATCTGCCTGTCCGCCTTTTTGAACATGAGCTACATCGGTGTGTTCGCGCTGGTGGTGTATATGTATGCTTTCTTTGATACCTTTAACCTGCGCCGCCAGACCCCTGCCCAGGCCCAGGCCAACCCGGACGCCTGGCTGGTGGACCCGGCCGTGCTGCTGGGGGCCGATTGGAAGGGCCTGGCCAAGCGCTACCACCGGGTGATCGGCGTGGCGCTGATCGTGCTGGGGGCCTACAGCCTGTACCAGAATTTTGTGGCGCCGGCTCTGTACGGCATCAGCTACCTGTGGGAGGGCCTGTGGTGGCTGCGGGCTATCCTGGACGGCCTGTCCACTGTGGTAGTGGCCGGCATCTTCATCCTGTTCGGCGTGTACCTGCTGCGCAGCGGCGAGGGCAGGCGCAGCACGGACGATGACGACTATATTGGCTATAGCGGCAAGTGACAGAGGGGAAAAAGCATCCTATCCGAAAAAGAACGCGGCAGGCATTGCAGCCTGCCGCGTTTTTGCCTTCCGGTGCAGCCCGCAGCATGAGAGTGCAGGCGTACCGGATGCCGCGGCAAGATGGCGCGTTCCGGCAGATGTCTGCGCGGGCTGCCGAAAGATTTCCGGCACAGCTTCATCCGCGGCGGCCTGCCTGCCGCCGGGTATGCATGGGGACAGCCTGAAGCCCGGTTTTACCCATTTTATACCCGCCGGCGGTTGTATTCCCCCGGGCAAACTGTTATACTAAATTTGATCGGAAGAAAAAGGAGGAACCATGTGTGAAATTCCTGAAAGGTTTTACCAGGGAAGAGCTCAGCTGGATGATGTACGACTGGGCCAACAGCGCCCACTCGGTGGTAGTGGTCACCATCCTGCCGGTGTTTTTCAACCAGATCGCCACCGCCCAGGGCATGACCATCTGGGGCTATGCCACCAGTGCGGCTATGCTGATCGTAGCGCTGATGGCCCCGGTGCTGGGCGCTTTCGGTGATTTCAAGGGCGCGCGCAAAAAACTGTTCTGTGTTTTTATGCTGCTGGGCGTGCTGGCCTGCGCAGGCCTGGCCGTTACGCCGGAGATGGACCTGTCCACCCCGGATTCTGCCGCACGGGTGTCCATGGCCATTTTGTTTTTGTATATCATCTCCACCATCGGTTTTGCCGGGGCAAACCTCTACTATGATTCGTTCCTGAACGATGTCACTACCCCCGCGCGCATGGATAAGGTTTCCACCATGGGATATGGCCTGGGGTACATCGGCGGGTCCACTATCCCGCTGCTGCTGTTCCTCATTCTGGTGGGGGCTTTTGGCGTGGATATGCTGGACGCCATGAGCTTTGCCTTTGGCCTGACCGCCGTGTGGTGGCTGGTGTTCAGCATCCCTCTTCTGAAAAATGTGCGCCAGAAAACCTGGGTGGAGCCCGAACCCCACGCCGTGCGCCACAGCCTGCGGCGGCTGGGGGCCACTGCAAAGGAGATCTTCCGCAACAAAGCCATGTTCGTTTACCTGATCGCCTACTTTTTCTACATCGACGGCGTGAACACCATCATTCACATGTCCACCAGTTACGGCAGCACCCTGGGCCTGGACACAACCAAGATGATGTTGGCGCTGCTGCTGGTGCAGGTGCTGGGCCTTCCGTTCTGCCTGCTGTATATTAAACTGGCGGAAAAATTCGGCGCCCGGTTCATGGTGGGCGTGGGCATTGGGGTGTACTGTTTCATCACGGTATTTGCCTTTTTCCTGCGCAGTGAATGGCAGTTCTGGGTGCTGGCCGTGCTGGTATCTACCAGCCAGGGCGGTATTCAGGCGCTCAGCCGCAGCATGTTTGGCAAAATCATTCCCGACAAATCCCGTACCGGCGAGTTCTTCGGCTTTTACGACATTTTCGGCAAGTTTTCGGCCATCATCGGCCCGTCTCTGGTGGGCCTCACCAGCTCCGCGGCCTACAGTGTTATCGCATCCCGCGGTGTGCTGACAGACCCCGCCGCTATCGAATCCGCCGCGGCGCCCTGGGGCGTTTTATCCATCCTGATTATCTTCATCATCGGCGGCGGCACCTATTTCTTCGTTCTGCCGCGCTATCTGAAAAAATAACGGGAAACGCCGTTTCTGCACGGCTCACGTGCCGGCGCGGCAGGGCCGCGTTTCGGAGAAATGTGCATCTGTAATCCATCAGCAAAGGAGTGCCTTCCATGCCGGAAGCTTATACCCACATCCGCATCGCCCGGGCCTGTGCCCGGCGCCTGGAATCCAGCGGGGCCGACGCCTTTATCCGGGGCGAGGCCCTCGCCGAAGCCTATGAGATGGGCGCCCAGGGACCGGACCCTCTGTTCGCCTTCCGCATCCTTTCGCGCAAAAAGCCCTACCCCATGGCTGCTCTGGCAGACCGTATCCATACCCGCCAGTGCGGGGCCTTTCTGCGTGCCATGGTGTTCCGGGCCTACAGCCCGGTGCAGCGGGCCTACACCCTGGGCTTTTTGACCCACTATGCCGCCGACGCCACCCTGCATCCTTATGTGGAGGCCCTGCGGGCGCCGGGCATGCCCTTTGCCATGCCCGAAGGCCATGGCTTCTGCGAAGTGGCCCTGGATACCCGTTTCCACGAGGCGGATGGCCTGGGCCCGGCGGTAAAGGGGGAAGAGGTGGCCCCGCCCCTGTACACCGACGCCCTGGCCCATGTGTGCGCCCTGCTGCATGCCTGTGCCCTGGAGGTGTACGGCGAGGATGTGAGCGCCGAATACCTGGCCGATGCATTCCATGACTTTCGCTGGCTGCATGAGAAGATCTTCCCCGCCACCCCGGCCAAGCGGGCCCTGGTGTGGCTGGCCGAACACTTGGTGCTGCGCCGCCCGGGCTACGGCCTGAGCCATATGACCCCCGCCAAACAGCCGCCGGAGGGCTTCCCCGATACCTGGACCGACCCGGTAACCCACATGGTTCATGAGGGCGAAGGCCCCCAGGCCCTGTGTGACGCCGCGGCCCGGGACGCCGCGGTGTACTGCAAGGCCGCTGCGGCCTATTGGCAGGGCGGCGCCGATAAGGAACATGTGGCCATGGCCATTGGCGACCGCAGCTTCATCACCGGCCAGCTGTCTGAGCAGGCCCCGGCCGGAGATGGCGGGGAGGAAAACCCGACCGCGGCGGAGGACACGACAGGACAGGCTGCCGGCACCGCCCGGGACGGCCCTGCGGGTGCAGCGCTGGTGTAAGGCTGTTTCCGGCGAAAAAACCTTCCGCTGCCGGCGGCTTGCCGGCAAAAAGCAGGGCGCCGAAAGGCTTTTATCAACACCCTGGCGGCCGGAAATAGTATGATGACAAGGCCTGTGCATTGAAAACGACGACAATTGGCCGGCGGCAAAGGAAAAAGGCCGCCGCTGCCTTGACAGCGCAGCGGCGGGTGTGATAAACTAATTGTCAGTTGTGGGAAAACAATGGGCGCGATGTGCGCCCGAATGTGTGCCCAACAAAAAAGGAGCATCGCATTTTGAAACAGTCCATTTAAGAAAAATAGAGTACGGAATGTCAATGCGGGACGATCACATTGCCCCGTTTTTTCTGTATGCTATTTTTTGAGAAAGGACTGTTTTTTGTGTTTGGAAGAAGTATGCCCGCCTGCGCCCAAAAGCGCAGTGTGGCGCTGATGTACGCCATGGCTTTTTTGCAGGGCATGGTGTTTTATGGGCCTGTGGCCACCCTCTATCGTACCGACGCGGGGCTGTCCATGGGACAGATCAGCCTGATTGAGACCGTTTATTATCTGCTGGTGGTGGCACTGGAAGTGCCCCTGGGGGCGGTGTGCGCCCGCCTGGGCTACCGGCGGATGCTGATCGCCGCGGCCGCGCTGTACTTTGCCAGTAAGGTGCTGTTCTGGCAGGCGGATGCCTTCGCCGCCTTCCTGGCCGAGCGGGTGCTGCTGGCGGCGGTGTGCGCGGGGCTCTCGGGCTGCGACGACGCTTATCTGTACCTGGCCGCCGGGCCGGAAAACGCCCAAAAGGCCCTGGGCCGGTATGCCGCCTGGGGTGAAGCGGGCCTGCTGGCGGCCAGCGGCCTGTACACGGCGTGCCTGGCCGGGCGCTACCGCGCCGCGGCCCTGTGGACGGCCGTGGCCTACGGCGCGGCGGCCCTGTGCGCCCTGGGCCTGGGCGACGTGCCCATGACCCGGGAAGACCGGGCGGGCCTTCCGGCCCAACTGCAGGGTGTGTGGCACAACCTGAAAGCCAACCCTGGCTTTGCCCGGGTTCTGGTGGCCGACGGCCTGCTGGGCCTGTGCGGCCAGATGGTCACCGTATTTTTCAGCCAGCTGCTGTACCTGCGGGCGGGCCTGCCCGACGCAGCCTTGGGCGCTTTGTACATTGCCATGGTGCTGGCGGGCCTTTCGGGGGCCTGGTCTCACCGGGCGGGGCGGTTGATGGGGCGGGCCTTCGGTCCGGCGCTGTGTGCCGCCGCCGCGGCCGGCTGCCTGCTGGCCGGCTTTGCCGTATCTCCCGCCCTGTGCGCGGCGGGTGTCTTTCTGGTACAGGTGGCCTGGCGGCTGTGGGGCCCGTACAGCATGCGCCTGCAGAACGACAATGTCACCCGATGGGGCGGCGCCCGCAGCGTGGTGCTCTCGGGCTATTCCATGGCCGTCAGCCTGTTTTCCAGTGCGCTGAACCCGGCGCTGGGCGGCCTGGCGGACGCCAGCCTTACCGCTGCCCTGGCCCTGGCTGGGGGGCTGTGCCTGGCCGCCGGGGCCCTGATGGCGGCTTTCGCACGCACCCGGGCATGAACGCTCTGCACTTTGCATACCAATATTCCAAAAGGAGGGCTGCGCCGTGAAAAAGCGAACAAGCCTGCTGCGTGCCGCCGCAGCGATTGCCCTGGCGGCATGCCTGGCCGGGTGCAGCGGCTTTGCCGGCGCCGGGCGGGATTTCACCACCGCAGAGGGTTACAGCCAGCCGGCCGCAGAGGCCAACGCCCCGGTGGACAGCTTACCCTACCGGGCCATGTGGGTGAGTTATTTGGAGTGGCAGAATTTTGATTTTTCCAGTGCCGAGGCATTCACCGCCGCTGCCGGCCAGCTGATGGACAACTGCAAGGCACTGGGCCTGAATACGGTTATCGCCCAGGTGCGCCCCTTCGGGGATGCGCTGTATCAAAGCGCACTGTTCCCCTGGAGCCACCTGATCACCGGCACTCAGGGCCAGGACCCGGGCTATGACCCCCTGGCTATTCTGGTGGAGCAGGCTCATGCCCGCGGCCTGCTGCTGGAGGCGTGGATCAACCCCTACCGCATCCGGCTGACGGATTCCATGCCCGATAACCTGGCCCCGGACGGCGTGGCTGCCGCCCATCCGGATTGGGTGAAGGAAGCAGCCGGCGGCCTCTGGCTGGACCCGGCCAGCCCCAATGTGCGTGATTACATCGTGCAGGGCGTGGCAGAGATCGTACAGAACTACGACGTGGACGGCATCCACTTTGACGATTATTTCTACCCCACCACCGAGGAGAGCTTCGATGCCGACGCGTACGCCGCTGCCGGTACCAGCCTGTCCCTGGCGGACTGGCGGCGGGAAAATGTGAACGCTTTGGTACAGGCAGCCTACAGCCAGGTGAAAGACCTGCGGCCGGAGGTGGCCTTCGGGATCAGTCCTCAAGGTAATAATGACAACAATTATAACGGACAGTATAGCGATGTCGCCCTGTGGATGAGCACCCCGGGCTATGTGGATTACGTGATGCCCCAGGTGTATTGGGGCTATAACTACACCCTGCAAAGCGGCAGCGATCGGTTCGCTTTCCGCAATGTGGTATCCCAGTGGCTGGCGATGCCCCGGGATCCCTCGGTGCATCTGGCCTTTGGCCTGGGGGCCTATCGTGTGGGGGACGGGGACGGCTCCTCCACCGAGAGCGGCGAGTGGCAGAGCGGACACAATTTGGCGGACATGGTGCAGACGCTGAAAGATTTGGGCGCCGATGGTTACGGCCTGTACCGTTACGACAGCCTGTTTGCCAGTGCTTGGCCGGAGCTGGCTGCCGCCGAGCGGGCGGCCCTCACGGCCATTGGAGGCGGCGGCTGACCCGTCGGGCGCGCGAAGGCCGCCGCGGCCTTTGCACCGGCAGCTTTCCGGGCATTTGGCGGAACCCCGACCGGCCGGCTGTGTGAAGCGCACTTTCAAAAAAGACGGCCGGTTACAGTCAATGGAAATCCGGCGGGGAAAACCGATAAAAGGGTATGCCCATGGGGCATGCCCTTTTTGGTTCTGTTTTGCTTTTACGGGGGCGGGCCCGTCCTTCCGCCGGAAAATCGCTGAAACATTTTCTGCTGCACCGCGCGGCAAAGCTTGCCGGCGAACACGTTTTCCCGGGCTGGATGCCCCGGACCAATGGCCCTCCTTCGGTTCGGCGCCCTGCCCGAAGCCGCCGGGGCCCGGATCTGTTTTGGAAAGGGATGTGCGGGTCCGGGCCGAAACAGGCAGAAGAAAAAGCCGTTCTGAAAGATCAGAACGGCTTTCTGCGTTGTATGAAAGGGGCAAGGTTTATTTCCACTCCCGGCAGGGGATGCCCTGTTCCCGCAGGGCACGGCACAGCACGGCACCGTTGCCGTTCAGCTCGGGGTTTTCGGTGTCGTTGTAATGGTAAGGTACTACCAGGCCGGGCATTTTGTCCATGCGCAAGATCTCAGCGGGTACGCGGGCAGCAAAATCGGGCATGTTCCACACACCGTCGCAGCACACGAACAGCACATCGCATACGGCGCTGTCCTCCAATACGTCGGTATCTCCGGAGAGATACCAGTTGAACCCGCCCAACGTCAGCAGGATACCCATACCGAAGCCCTCGGGATGGTTCTTGTTTACCGCGGGCAGAGGGCGCACCATGGCGCCGCACTCGAAGATGACGGTGGGCCCGCCGGTATGCAGGCAGGTGAAATAATCCGGGTCCAGCGTGAAATCCCGGCGCAGAAGGTCGCCTACCTCGGCATTGGAGGCGAAGACGGTATCTTCCTTCATCACTTTGCGGATGTCCTCGGGGGAATAATGGTCGTGATGGCTGTGGGTGATAATCACCAGGTCGGCGTCGTGGGCGGCATCGGGCACGTGGTACGGGTCCACGTACACAACGGTGTCCTCCCACTCAAAGCACACGCACCCGTGCTTGATAAAGCGGACAAGGTCCAGCGGGTCCATAGGACAAAAACAACTCCTTTTTCCGGCATGCAGCGGGCTCTTCCGGGCGCGGCTGCTTTTGGTTTTCAGCTGCTTGGCGGCATCTGTGTGCAGAAGGGGCGGCACCGGCGGCTGCCCCTCTTGTACATTGATGCTCAAATGTAGTATAATAAAACAAACCTGCTTTGTCTATACCCTGTACGCCGCTTTTTGCGATGTACACCCCTATTGTAGCGGATTTTTACAAAAATGTCAAAACCGGAGGAACGATTTCATGCGATCTGCCTTTTGGAAAAAACTGACGGCCCTGGTGCTTGCCGGGGTTTTGAGCCTGAGCATGGCCGGCTGCGGCGGCTCGGCCGATTCCGCCTCGGACAGCGCCGCCGCGCAGGCGGACGACGGCCGGGTATATGCCGCCGCCGGGGGCACCATTACCCTGCCTGAGGGTCTGGCCACCCCGGAAGCCGGCAGTATGAACACCCAGTTCGCCGACGGCCAGCTGGCCGGTGCCTTTACGCTGACCAATTACAACACCACCGGCTACTTTTCTACCTCCGGTACCCTGACGCTGACCATCCAGGGCACGCTGGAGACCGGCGGTGTGGAGACCCAGTACACCGACGCCTTTGTCAGCCTGTGGAAGCAGGGCGACGGCGACACCACCTACCAGGGATCTGTGTATTTCACGGCGGACGGAACGCCCTACACCTATACCTGGAGCGGCCTGGAGGCCGGTGCCCAGTATCGGATCACCGTGGCCTACAACGACGTGACCTGGTATGACCTGACAGGTACTTTTGTGTTGACGGGCGTTACTGCCGAGGGTGAGACGGACCTGGCCACCAACGAGGGATGACAGCGCTGAAAAGGAGAGGCTATGAACGACCTGCATAAGCTGAAATGGCTGCCCTGCGCGGCGGGAGGGCTGATGTGCCTGCTGGGGCTGGGCTGCCTTGTGTGGCCGCAGGCGCTGGCGGGGGTGCTCAGCATCCTGATCGGCGCATGTATCCTGGCCTTCGGGCTGGGGCTGCTGGCCGTTGGGCTGGCCGGGCGGCGCAGTATGCCCAATGCCGGCATCCTGCTGGTACAGGGCGGCGTCAACCTGGCCGTGGGCTGTGTGTTCCTGTTCAACCAGGATGTCTCGGTGGCGTTCCTGGGCCTGCTGCTGGGCATATGGGTGCTGATTCTGGGTGCGCTGCAGGCCCGGCGCGCTTGGGCCTATCGCCGTTTGGGGCTGCCCTGGAAGGGCAAGGCGGCCAGCGCCGCGCTGCGCGCCGGCTGCGGTGTGCTGGCCCTGCTGCGGCCCTTTGCAGGGGTGCAGGCCGGGGTCATGCTGTTGGGAGCGGTGCAGCTGATGGTAGGTGCGTCGGTGATTGCCGGCGCCCTGTTTGTGGACCGCGCCCTGGGCCAGGACGACAGCCTGGACGAATGGATCGACGATTCTTTCGGCTCCGGCGCCTGAGGCCGGCGGCCGTACATCCAAGGGAGGAAGCTATGGCGGAAAAACAGATCCCTGAGGGGATGGTGGAGAAAAAGATCCCGACGGCCAAGCCGCTGTACGCGGCGGCGGCAGCCTTTTTGCTGGCTGCGGCAGTGCTGCCGGTGTACAGCCTGTGGGGCCTGCTGCTGTGCGCGGCCCTGGCCGGGCTGGCCTATTGGGGCGGGCGCCGCCTGTGGGGCACGCGCACGGTGCTGGTGCCGGCGCCGGGGCTGGCGTTCGCCACCGGCGAAAAGGCCCTGGACCAGGTGCTGGCCCGGGCCGAGGCGGACCTCAAGCGCCTGCACCAGCTGAAAGGGCGCCTGGAGGACCCGGCCCTGGCTGCGGCCGTGGCGCGGATGGAGAGCGCCGGCCATGCCATTCTGGTGCAGGTGTCCAAAGAACCCACCAAGGCAAAAGGCATCCGCAAATTTGCCGCCTACTATCTGCCCACGGCAGTAAAGGTGCTGTCCGCTTATGCGGAGCTGGCTGCCAGCGGCGCATCCGGTGAAAACGCCCGGGCGCTGCAGCAGGATGTGGAGCGCAACGCCGATACCATTGCCCGGGCCTTTGAGGCGCAGCTGGACGCTCTGTTTGCCGGACAGGCGCTGGATGTCTCCAGCGATCTGGACGTGCTGGAGGCCATGGCTGCCGGCGACGGGCTGACCGGCGGTTCCATCGCCGCCGCGCAGGCCGGCGATGGGCCCGCTGACGGCGCGGACGAACCGCTGAAACCAAAGCTGACGCTGTAAAGGAAGCGCCTTTGCGGCACCCGCCTTGCGCTTTCCGCGCGCCTTTTCCTGTATCTGTTCCCGCAGGGACGCAATTGGCGGGACAGCCCCGCGGCCGGGTGTGGCTGCAATTGGGGGTAAACGCTAAAACCGACTGGCTGGCCGCGCCGTGGTGCGCGGCCGGCATAGCCGCCCGTATGAAAAGAAAAGAAAGGAATGAGCCACCATGGAAGAGAAATTGAGCCCGAATTTGACGCTGGAAGAGGCGCCGGCGCCGACTCTGACGCTGGAAGCGCAGGAACCGGAACCCGCCGCAGCCCCGGTTCAGCAGGAGGAGGCAGCTGCCCCGGAGATGCTGGACGAAAGCAGCCTGAGTGAAGAGGAACGCCGCCAGGTGGCGGAATTCAGCGAGAAGATCGACCTGAACAATTCCACCCAGGTGCTGCAGTACGGCGCCGCCAGCCAGAAAAAGGTGGCCGATTTCTCTACGGCGACCCTGGAAAACATCCGCACCAAGGATCTGGGCGAGGTGGGCGATATGGTGACGGACCTGGTCACCGAACTCAAGGGCTTCGACGCCAGCGCCGAACAGCCCAAGGGCATCCTGGGCTTTTTCAAGAAAGTGTCCAACCAGGTGGAGGAGCTGAAAACCCGTTACGCCAAGGCGGAAACCAACGTGGACCGCATTGAGGGCATGCTGCAGGATCATCAGGTACAGCTGCTGAAGGATATTGCCATGCTGGATAAGATGTACGAGATGAACCTGGTCTACTTCAAGGAGCTGACCATGTACATCCTGGCGGGCAAGAAAAAGCTGGAGAAAACCCGCGCCGTGGAACTGCCTGCCCTGGTGGCCAAGGCCAAGGCCTCGGGCCTGCCTGAGGACGCCCAGGCGGCCAAAGACCTGGAGGACATGTGCACCCGCTTCGAGAAAAAGCTGTATGATCTGGAGCTGACGCGCAACATCTCGGTGCAGATGAGCCCGCAGATCCGGCTGATCCAGTCCAACGACACCATGATGGCCGAAAAGATCCAGACCTCCATTGTCAACACCATTCCTCTGTGGAAAAGCCAAATGGTGCTGGCCCTGGGCCTGGCCCACAGCCAGCAGGCCATTGAAGCGCAGCGCGCAGTGACGGATATGACCAATGAGCTGCTGCGCAAAAATGCCGCAGCGCTGAAACAGGGCACCATTGAGGCGGCCAAAGAGAGCGAGCGCGGCATTGTGGATATTGAGACCCTGCAGCAGACCAACCGCAGCCTGATCGAGACGCTGGATGAAGTGGTGAAGATCCAGAACGAGGGCCGCCAGAAGCGCGCTGCCGCAGAGGTGGAGCTGGGCCGTATCGAAGGCGAGCTGAAGGCCAAATTGCTGGAAATGGCACAATAATCCATCCGAAAGGGATCCATTATGAAAAAAAGCATTTGGGATAACCGCGTACTGGGTGCTGCGGTGCTGGCCCTGGCGGTACTGGCCGGGGTGCTGGGCATCGGCGGGGCAAAGTTGAACGCCGCCGCCCAGGCCGCCGTTACCTATTATGCGGACAACATGTCCGCCGATTTTACAGCCCGGGAAAGTGCGGCCCAGTCTCTGCTGTCCATTGCGGAAAGCGCCGGCCTGGATACGGCCGATGCGGCTGCAGCCCTGCAGGCCAGCCAGCAGGCCCAGACGCCGGCCGGCCGGTATGAAGCGGGCCTGGCCCTGGCCACTCAGGTGGGCCTTTTGTACAACGCCCTGCCGGCAGATACCCGGGACGCCGCCGGTTCGGCTGCCCAGATGGCATGGAGTGAATTTACCAGCCGCACGGCTATTTTGAACCGCGCCGTGCCCGCATACAACCAGCTGGCCCGGGACGCCGCAGAAAAGGCATCCGGATTTCCGGCCAGCCTGATCGCTGCGGTGTGCGGCATCCATACGGAGGAGATGGTATGAGCATTTGCAAGCGCCTGGCCGCTTTGGCTGCAGCTCTGTGCCTGTCGGCGAGCCTGGCCGTGCCCGCCCTGGCGGATGTGGTGCAGCCCACTGCGGATTTTTATGTGGCCGACTACGCCGATGTGCTGTCGGATTCTACAGAGCGTGATATTGTTGAAAAAAATGACTATCTGTATTATGAAAGCGGCGCGCAAATCGTAGTGGTAACGGTGCAGGATACCGGCGGCGTGACGCTGGAGGAGTACGGGTACCAGCTGGCCAACAGCTGGGGCATCGGCTCGGCGGAAAAGGACAACGGCGTGCTGCTGCTGCTGTCCATCGGCGGGCAGGATTATCAGTGTATGCAGGGGGCGGGGCTGGAGGACCAGCTGCCTACGTCTACACTCAGCCGCATTCTGCAGGATGATCTGGAGCCGGATTTCGCCGCCGGCGATTATGATGCCGGTGTGCAAAAAACCTTCAGCGCCCTGTATGGGCAGGTGTGCGGTATTTACGGGCTGGATCCGGCTGCGGCAGCGGATTTTGACGCCTCGGCGGCGCTGCCACCGCAGCAGGACCGGCAGGAGAGCGGTTCCGGTGCGCTGTCCGTGATCATGACAGCGGTTGGCGCCATTGTGTTCCTGGCGCTGGTGATCGTACTGATCGCGGCTCTCAGCGGGGCGTCCCGCCGGCGATACGGCGGTCCGTCCTACGGCGGCAGCGGCTTTTTCACCGGTATGATGGTGGGCAATGCCCTGGGTTCCCGCCGGAGGCGGCGTCCGCCGCCTCCTCCGGGCCCGTTCGGCGGCCCGCCGCCCCGCGGCCCGCGGCCTCCGCGCCCGCCCCGCTCCGGCGGCGGCTTCTTCCGCAGTGGCGGCGGCGGTTCTTTCCGCTCCGGCGGCAGTTTCCGCGGCGGCGGGGGCGGCGGTTTCCGCGGCGGCGGTGCCGGCAGGGGACATTGATCCAATCGAGCGATGGGCCGGGCACTGATCGCCGCATGGCGTCCAGCCGCCTCTGGGGTGTGGCCCTGCTGCGGCTATACGCGGATGCGGGTGTGCGCTGACGGCTCCGGAACCCGGATTGAAAGCTTTTCATGAATTCCCAAAAGGGGGGCTTTTTCAAAAGCCCCCCTTTTTATGTCATAACAGGTATTCAAGCTGGCAATCGAACGGCTCCTGCTCGATATGGCGCTTTTCACGTTCCAGCGCCGCAACGCATCCCATGGATCGGTAAAACGCCTGGGTCTCAACGGCCGAATGAGCCGATATATATAACTTTTTCGCACCGGCCTTTCTGGCATATCTTTTGGCGGCTTCAAACAGATTCCTGCCAATTCCAAGCCCGCGCATCTCCTGCGAGACATGGATGCTTGTCAAATCCGCATATTGTTTTTCGCTTCCGAACAATGTGCTTTCAACCGAGACAAATCCTTTGAGCTGATTGCCCGCGAATGCGCCGTGCAGCAGCCCGCCCGTCTGAAGGGTGTTCTTCAGGCACTGTACAAGAAAGATCCGGTCCATCTCGTCCCAATCGTCAATAAAAGGGTCGCTTTGAATGACCCATGCCCCGTTGACGATGCGCCAGCAATCCGTGACGACCTGGGTGCGCGTAAACGCTGAAAAAAGCTCCGTGCTGAGATCGGAATAAGCAATGTCCCGATATTGAATTTCCATCCTCACCATCCCCCGAGGCTGTCGGCTGAAGCCCGGCCTGCCGGAGGAATGCCGGGCCTTGCGGTTTTTGTCATACATGCCCTGCCGTGCGGCGATAGACTGCCATCAGGCCGTCCAGCAGCAGCGTGGGCACATGGCGGATGGCATGGCGGCAGTAGGGTACGATCAGCCCTGCTGCGCCGCCGCAGGCCAGCACCGTGGCCGGGCCGCCCAGTTCTTCCTCAAAGCGGTCCAGCATACCGTCCAGCATACTGGCGGTACCCAGCACCATGCCGCTTTGCATGCTTTCCACGGTGTTTTTTCCAATGGCATGGCGCGGTGCGCGCAGGGCCACGCCGCCCAGCTGGCTGGCACCGGATACCAGGGCGTTCAGGCTCAGGAACACGCCGGGCATAATACTGACACCCTGTATCCGTCCCTGGGCGTCAATGGCTGTCAGCTTGGTGGCGGTGCCCAGGTCCAGCACAATGGCCGGCAGCGGATAGCCCTCCTTGGCACCGATGGCCCCGGCCAGCAGGTCGGCCCCCAGCTCGGCAGGGTTGTGGATGCACACTTCCATGCCGGTGTCGATATCCGGGCCCAGCACCAGGGGCGTTACATCCGTCAGGTGGGCCAGAGCCCGGGCAACGGTGTCGGTGATGGGCGGCACCACGCTGGACAGCACAATGCCTTTGATGGCCGCCGGCGCCACGCCGTACAGATCCAGGATCCCCCGCAGCTGCAGGGCGTACTGGTCGGCCTCCAGGGCTTTTTCGGTGGACAGGCGGGAGCTGAATACCAGCGCCTGCCCCTCATAGCCTCCCAGCACAATATTGGTGTTGCCGATGTCCACAGCCAGAATCATAGCGCGCACGCCCTTTCGTTTTCTCTCATGCCCATTATAATGGAGAAACCTGCCGCTGGCAAGGGATATTCCGCATCGGGCCAACATACAATGGAGCAAAGCCTTTGATGGATACGGAAGGAGACATGCGGCATGTTTGTGATGACCTTGAATAAGAGCGGCCTGAAAAAGCTGGCCGCCGTAGGCGTGTGCGCCCTGGCCCTGGCAGCGGGTGCGGTAGGGCTGAACCTGTTGGAGGATGACGCGGCGGCCGCCGCTGCAGCGCCCGCCAGCGTGGCCGGCCAGCAGATCACCGGCGCGGAGGACCTGCGCACCTTTCTGGCCGGATACGGCCTGGAGGTGGACCCTACGGCCGCCCAGGTGAGCACAGTGAAGGTGCCCCGCAAGTGGGACGACAGCTTTGAGGCGTTCCATGCCGTGGTAGAGCAGAGCGGCCTGAGCCTGAAAAAGTGCAGGGGCAAAGAGGTGGACAAATGGATGGTGCCCCTGCCCGGCCAGAGTACCGACACCGCCCAGGTGTACGCTGTGGTGCTGGTGTATAAAAATGAAGCCCGCGGCGCGTACCTGCTGGAAGAGCCCTCGGGTGAAGTACGTTCCCTGACACCGACCCAGGCCGCCGCCGCACCTGCCCAGGATACCGTTTTAGCCGCAGCCCAAAGCGCTGCCCAGGCGGCCGCCCAGACGGCGGAGGAAGCGGCGACAGGAGCCCCGGCATCTTCAGCAGCCCCTGCGGCTTCCTCCCAGCCCGCGGGCACTGCCGCAGATGCGGGGGCGCCGGCAGAGGTCACCGCTGCAGAGGCAGGCGCTGTACCGGTAGAATGATCCTGACATCCTGCAAGGATTTGGGGGAGGAATTCGGCAAAGGGCTTCGGCCGGACAGAACTGCGCCTGCCGCGGGCCTTCGGCCATGGCGCGCCGCTTTTGGCCGCCACGCCGGCTGCCGCTGTGTGCGGCTGGGAGAAAAGGCCTTGCCGGCCGCCTTTTTCGAAAACCGATGCTTTCGCTTTTGGCCTTTTGCGGGTTTTCGCCGTTCGATGGTTCGCCTTTTATGCGGGGGGTTATCCCTTTGCGCCCGGGGCAGGGGGGCTTATACGCTCCCCTGTTTTTTGATATTCCCTTTCCGGGGCGGAATCTGCATCGGCCCGAATAAAATACGGTTCCAAGGGCCTGCAAGTGCGCGGCACCGCGCCCGGATGGATAAAAAGGCAGCGGCCGGCATCTTTTTCAAACCGTTCGGGCAGATGGAGCCGCTCCATGCCGGATCAGCCCCCGCTCTTTTCATATAGGGTGTTTTGTGATATAATAACTGTAATTATGCCGCGGGACAGGCTGGGCGCCGGCTCTGTGGTGCGGGGAAGGGAGGCAGGCTGTGCGGCTGGATCAATATCTGGCCCGGGCGGTACCGTGCAGCCGGGCGGATGCCAAAAAGATTCTGCGGGCCGGCCGGGTGCAGCTGGGCGGTACGGTGTGCCGGGATGCCGGGGCCTTTGTGGCGCAGGGGGACGCCGTGGCCATGGACGGCGTGCTGCTGACAGTGCAGGAACATGTATATATCATGCTGGACAAACCGGCCGGCGTTGTCAGCGCCAGCCGGGACGGCCGGGATGTCACCGTGGTAGACCTGGTGAGCCGGGCCTATCCCCGGCGCAGCCTGTTCCCGGCTGGCAGGCTGGATAAGGACAGCACCGGTTTTGTGCTGGTGACGGACGACGGCATTCTGGCCCACCGGCTGCTGGCGCCCCGGCGCCATGTGCCCAAAACCTATCGTGTGCGGCTTGACTGCCCCGTTACAGCGGTTATGGCTGCGGGCTTTGCCGCGGGGGTCACTCTGGCCGATGGACAGCGCCTGGCCCCGGCCCTGCTGCGGGCCGGCCCCGCCCCCTGCGAGGCCGAGGTAGTGCTTACCCAGGGGGTGTATCATCAGATCAAACGGATGTTTGGCACCTTCGGCGCGGGCGTTGCGGAGCTGCGGCGGGTGGCCATCGGCGGGCTGCAGCTGGACGAAGGGCTGGGCCCCGGCGGCTTTCGGGAACTGGGCCCCGGCGAGGTGGCCCGGATGCTGGGAGAAGGGCAGTAGACGGCCATGGATTCACAGTTCCTTCAAATTTTGCACACAGTTGTCGTGTATCATGGAAACCGGCCCCGGGCACGCCGGATGGCGCCTGGAAAAATCTTTTCCCATATTACACAATAAACGGGCAAAATTTTTGGCGAAAACTGTTGCATTGAACAGAAGATTTGTGTAAAATAGAAAATAACGTGGCATGGAATTTGTCTAAATTGTCAGAAGGCCGCAGGCCTTGTGCAAGATCTTTTGTCAGAAGGGAAAAGGAGAAGTTATGGCCAACCGTGTGTTTCAGGGCGTTGTCTACCAAATGAAGGATGCCATCGACCGCCTGGTGGGCGTGGTGGATGAGACGGGCACCATCATTGCCTGTGCGGATGTGAACCGCGTAGGCGAGGTGCGCGACGGCATCGCCGCCGACCGCCTTACTGCCGGCGAAGCCTTTATGCGGGACGGATACACTTACCATCTGTTCACCGCCAACAAGCGCAACGATTACGCTGTGATGGTGGAGGGCACCGACGAAGCGGCTTCCCGCTATGCTGCGCTGCTGGCCATCAGCATGCAGAACATCAAGCAGTACCACGACGAAAAGTTCGACAAGGTGAACTTTATCAAGAATGTGGTGATGGACAACATCCTGCCCGGCGATATTTACGCCCGCGCCCGGGAGCTGCACTTCTCCACCGATGTATCCCGGGTGGTGCTGCTCATCCGCGTCACATCCGGGGCTGATATTTCCGCCTACGATGTGGTCAGCAGCCTGTTCCCGGACAAGCAGAAGGACTTTGTGTTCAACATCAATGAAACCGATACCGTGCTGGTGAAAGAAATCAAGCGCGGCATTGAAAACCACGATATCTACAAGCTGGGCCAGAGCATTGTGGATACGCTGTCCGGCGAGCATTATATCAAGGCCGTGGTGGGCATCGGCACACCCATTGCCAATGTGAAAGACCTGGCCACCAGCTTCAAAGAGGCCCAGATCGCCATGGAGGTGGGCAAGGTGTTCGACACCGAAGAGTCCATCATCTGCTATGACCATCTGGGCATTGCCCGCCTGATTTACCAGCTGCCCACCACCCTGTGCGAAATGTTCCTGCGCGAGGTGTTCAAAAACGGTAGCATTGAAAGCCTGGATCAGGAAACCCTGTTCACCATCCAGCGCTTTTTCGACAATAACCTGAACGTCTCGGAAACCAGCCGCGGGTTGTTTGTACACCGAAACACCCTGGTGTACCGGCTGGAGAAAATCAAGAAGCTTACCGGCCTGGATTTGCGGGAGTTCGATGATGCCATCACATTCAAAGTGGCCATGATGGTGAAGAAATACCTCTCGGCCAATCCGGCCAAATATTGACGGCCGGCGGCGCCGTCGCCGCCCGGGCCGGCCCATGCGGGCGCTCATCGGCACGAGCGCCCGTTTCCGTTTGTACGGCGCGGCGGTTTTCGCGCTGATTCTGACAGGGGAGAATGTTATGATCCGTTTTGAGAATGTAAAAAAAGTGTACCCAGGCACCGGCAAAAGCCCGGACATTGTGGCCCTGCAGAATGTGAACCTCCACATTGGCAAGGGCGAGTTCGTGTTTGTACTGGGCCACTCCGGCGCGGGCAAAAGCACCTTTTTGAAGCTGATCCTGCGGGAAGAGGCGGCCACCGAGGGCCGGGTCATTGTCAATGGGTGGGATCTGTCCACCATCAAGAACCGGGAGATCCCTTACCTGCGTCGGGGCCTGGGGGTGGTGTTCCAGGACTTCCGCCTGATTCCCACCATGACGGCCTATGAGAACGTGGCCTTTGCCATGCGGGTCACCAACATCCCCGAAAAGCAGATCAAGCGCCGGGTGCCTTATGTACTGAATCTGGTAGGCCTGCGCGACAAAGCCTACAGCCTGCCTCAGGAGCTTTCCGGCGGCGAGCAGCAGCGTATCGCCCTGGCCCGTGCATTGGTGCACTCGCCGCCCATCATCATTGCGGACGAGCCCACCGGCAATATTGACCCCGAGCTGGGCGTGGAGATCATGGAGCTGCTGCAGGCCATCAACACGGTGGGCACCACCGTAGTGGTGGTAACCCACGAGCGGGACCTGGCTCTGCGCTTCCACAAGCGCGTCATCACCATTGACCACGGCGAAGTGGTGGCGGATGCCCCCGCCGCACCCCGCCGCCGGCGCACTCCTGCCGAAGCGGCCGCGCCCACAGCCGCCCAGCGCGGCAGCGCACCGGGCCAGCCGGCCCGGCCGGCCCGTCCCGCTGCCGCGCGCACCGGCCGGCCCGCTGCGCCGCGCCATACCGGCGCCGCCAAAGGGGGTGAGCAGCCGTGAAATGGTCCAGCTTCCAGTACTTAGTCAAGCAGGGCTGGCACAGCATGGTGGCCAACCGGCTGATGACCCTGGCCAGCATGGGCGTGCTGACGGCCTGTCTGTTCATCACCGGCGTGGCCGCGCTGCTCAGCCTGAATGTGAACAGTTTTGTGGATTATTTGGGCAGCAAAAACGAGGTGGTGTTCTTTCTGGAGGACACCGCCACCGACGAGCAGGTGCAGGCCCTGGCTGCCCAGATCGATGCCACGGACAATGTAGCCGCCAGCACGTATATCTCCAAGGCCCAGGCCGTGGAGGAGATGCGCCAGGACTTGGGCGAAAATTCCGATCTGCTGGACTCTTTCGCCGGGGAGGATAACCCCTCCAACCCCCTGCCGGCCTCGTTCCGTGTTTCGGTGGAGGATCCGGCCCTGATGGACCAGACCGTGCAGACCATCCGCAGCTACGGCGGAGACCTGTTTTACCGCGTGGAGGCTCCCAGCGAGCTGGGAGATGCCATGGTGACTGTGCGCCGCGTGGCCAACCTGGTGGGATGGGGTCTGGTGGCGGTGCTGGGGGTCGTCAGCGTGGTGGTCATCAGCAATACCATCAAGCTGACAGTATTTGCCCGGCGCAAGGAGATCAACATTATGAAATTCGTGGGCGCAACCAATGCCTTCATCCGTTTGCCTTTTTTTGTGGAGGGCATGACGGTGGGCGCTTTGGCCGGCGTGCTGGCCACCGCGCTGGTGGGCGGCGGCTATTATGCGATGGACCGCAGCTTCCACGCCGCCGACAGCTATTCGGTACTGCTGGTGGAATTCCAGCAGTGTATGATCCCGTTCTCTGCAGTGATCCTGCCTTTGGCCGGCGGGTTTATCCTGTTCGGCATGTTCATCGGCGGCATGGGCTGTGCCGCCAGCATCCGCAGACATCTGAAGGTTTGACCGTTTACAGGAGCGTGCCATGGATAAGCAGCAAAAACACAAATGGATGGTGCGGGCCGTCAGCGTACTGCTGGCCCTGATGATGATAGCTACGGTGGTGGCGCCCCTGGCGGCCACTGTATTTGCCGAGGGCATGGGCGGCACCGCCGCCGACGGCGCCTCCTCCGGCACCGCCGCCGACGGCTCGGCCTCCGGCTCTGCCGGTACCACCTCCACCGATCAGACAGGCGAGGACCTGCGGGCCAAGTACGAAGCCCATAAGGCCGCCGCCGAGCAGTATGAGCAGCAGGCCAAGCAGTATGAGCAGCAGGCCGCCGATGCTGAGCAGGCCAAGCTGTACTACCAGCAGCAGGCCCAGGCCATCAGCGCCCAAATTGAGACCCAGCGGCTGATAATTGCCCAGCAGGAGGAAGAATTGGCTGCCAAGCAGGGCGAATTGGCCGACCAGGTAGTGCGTGTGCAGGAGGCCAGGGATGCTTTTGAGCAGCGCCTGAAAGCCATGTATGAGATCAGCCGCACCAGCCAGCTGAGCATTCTGCTGGGGCTGGACAGCGTGGCGGATATGCTCACCTATGGGGAAAACCTGTCCCGCATCGCCGAGAGCGACACCCAGCTGGTGGATAATCTGAAGCAGCAGCAGACCCTGATGGAGCAGCAGGCCGCGCAGATCCAGGCGGATCTGGACGAGCTGAATGCTGCCAAGGCCAATATGGAGACACTGAACCAGCAGTATACCACAGCCATGCAGAACGCTGCCACCGAGGCTGAGACAGCCACCCAGAACGCCGAAGCCTACCAGCAGTACAGCGAGGAGGAGATGGAGGCCGCCCGCCAGGCCCAGGCCGAATGGGCCGCCTGGGCCGCTTCCAGCGGCACCACCGTGGAGTACTGGGACGGCGGCCAGTTCCAGTGGCCCCTGCCCGGGTACTACCGCATCTCGTCGGAGTTCGGCGCCAACCGGGTGATCAATGGCGTGGCCGACACCCACCGGGGCATGGACATCCCCGCGCCTGCGGGCACGCCCATCTACGCCGCCTGCGACGGCGTGGTCAGCACCAACAACCACTGGAGCTACGGCATCAGCGTGAAGCTGAGCATCAGCCCCAGTATGTCTATCATCTACGGCCACATGTCCGCCCGTTATGTGAATGACGGCGACGTGGTGGTGCGGGGCCAGAAGATCGGGGCCGTGGGCTCCACGGGCAACTCCACGGGCAACCATCTGCACTTTGAGCTGAACGTGAACGGCTCGCCCGCCAGCATCCGCCCCTATCTGGACCCCGCCATCGAGGCCCAGCTGTACTACTGATGCCCCGGGCCCGCCGGGCCCGGAGGAGAGGAGAGTTCGATGAATAAAAAAATCACCGTCAACCTGGCGGTGGCCATCGCCATCCTGGCCATGACCGTCACTTTCGCCGTCACCATGCTGCTGAGCATGCGCATGTTTGACGCCACCGTGGCCGGCGTGCGTGACAAGGAGACCATGTACAACAAGCTGGCCGAGGTGGACCGCAGTGTGCGGGCCAATTACTACGGCGAGATCAACGAGGACACGCTGAACGATATGCTGGCCGCCGGTTACCTGGCGGGCATCGGTGACAGCAACGCCACCTACTACACCGCGCGCCAGTATACGGAGTACCGCGGCGTGCAGACCGGTGAGGTGATCGGCATCGGCGCCGATGTCGTGAAGGATTCCGGCGGTTACGCCCGCATTGTGCGGGTGTATGCGGGCAGCCCCGCGGCGGATGCCGCCCTGGCCGCCAATATGTTCATCACGAAGATCGGTGAAAGCGATGTGCGCAGCCTGTCTGCCAGCCAGATCAGCACCCTGCTGCAGGGCGAGGCGGGTACCAGCGTGGCCATCACCGTGCTGGACACCGCCACCGGAACCGAGGCGCCCATTGAACTGCAGCGCCGCCAGTACGAGCGCACCACTGTGTTCAGCCAGGTGCCTGAGGGTTCCGCCACCGGCTACATCCAGATCACCAGCTTCGCCGACAGCACAGCCGACGAACTGGAGGCCGCCGTGGAGACCATGCTGGCCGCCGAAACACCGGTGACGGCCCTGGTGATTGACCTGCGCAACAACGCTGCGGGTACGCTGGAAAACGCCATGGCCGCCATCGACCGTGTGGTGGGCGTGGGTGCCATCGCCAGCAGCCAGGGGCGTGAGGGTACCCAGGTGCTGGCTACTTCTGACAATCAGGAGATCAGCTTGCCGGTGGCCGTGGTGGTGAACAGCGGTACCTCCTACGGCGCCGAGCTGTTTGCAGCCAGTATCCGGGATTTCGGCAAAGGCGTCATTGTGGGTACCGCTACCGCCGGCCACGGCACCATTCAGTGCGAGCCGATTACGCTTTCCGACGGTTCGGCCATCAGCTATACTGTGGGGCAGCTGCTCACCGGTGCGGGCGAAAGTTTTGACGGCACAGGTGTGCTCCCCGATGTGGAAACCACGCTCACCGCCGAGCAGGAGGCCAACTTCTATTCGCTGACGATGGACAGTGACCCCCAGCTGCAGCGCGCCTTTGAGGCCGCCGCGCAGCTGCTGGCCAATCAGGAGACTGCAGGCAGTGCAGACAGTACCCCCGCAGAGAGTGTTCCTGCGGAAAGCACGCCGGCAGAAAGCGTGCCCGCAGAAAGCGTGCCTGCGGCCTGAGCGGGGCCGCGGCTGCGGGCCCGGCTGTGCGCTGTGGGTGCCGCGCAGAACAGATGCCGCCGGCCCGGGGGTTCCGGGCCGGTATTTTTTGATGCAGCAAGGAGGAACCATGGAACTGACCCAGCTTTCCACCATACGGGACCTGTGCGCCCGCCACGGTTTTTCTCTGTCCAAAGGTTTCGGGCAGAACTTCATCGTCAATCCTGGCGTGTGCCCCAAAATGGTATCCGCCGCTGGCATCGACAAAACCTGGGGCGTTCTGGAGATCGGTCCGGGCGTCGGTGTGCTCACCAAAGAGCTGTGTGCCGCTGCGGGCAGGGTGGCGGCGGTAGAGGTGGACAGGCGCCTGGCGCCCATCCTGGCCGAGACCCTGGCCGGGGCCGACAATTTCACACTGGTGTGGGGCGATGTGCTGAAACTGGACCTGCACGAGCTGCTGCGCCAGCAGTTTGCCGGCAGGCCCGTAGCGGTGTGCGCCAATTTGCCTTACTATATCACCAGCCCTATTGTGATGAAACTGTTGGAGGAACGTCTGCCCCTGCAGCAGATTGTGGTGATGGTGCAGAAGGAGGCGGCCGACCGCTTGTGTGCGGTTCCGGGTACCCGGCAGGCCGGCGCCGTAAGTTATGCGGTACACTATTACGCCCGCCCCCAGATGCTGTTCACTGTGCAGCCAGGCAGCTTCTATCCGCCTCCCAAGGTCACCAGTGCGGTGATCCGTCTGGAGCTGCACGATGCACCGCCGGTGGTTCCCCGCAGCGAGGCGGCGATGTTCCGGCTGATCCGTGCGGGCTTTGCCCAGCGGCGCAAAACCCTGGCCAACGCCGCCGCTGCGGGCCTGGGCTTGCCCAAGGCCCAGGTACAGCAGGCACTGGCTGCCTGTGCCATTCCCGCCGGCGCCCGCCCCGAACAGCTGACGCTGGCCCAGTATGCCCATCTCTCCGATACCCTTGCACCGGCCGGCGTGCCGGAGGAACCTGCCGGCTGAATCCTTTCCGGCGGCTATCACGGCAGTGCGCGCCGGTCTGCCGGTCAGGAAGAGAAACGGCCCGCCCTGTGCTGCCTGCTGCGGCCCGGGACGAAACGCGTTTCCTTTGACGGTGAGCAGCCGCAAAGCGGTTTCGGTATATGCGTGCCGGCAGGGCTCGCGGATGCACACCGCGCGGCGAAAGCCGGTGAGCAGTGCGCGCGGCATCCGTGAAAGTACACAAAGCCCCCCGGCTGCATCTGCAGCCGGGGGTTTTTGGGTGGGGCGGATATTTTAGATGCCGTTTTCAGAGCTGTAAAGGGAAAATAATCAAAAAACGATAGAGAAAAACCGCCTAAACCCAGGGTTTAAGCGGTTTTGTCTTTGGTGGGAGAGGATGGATTCGAACCATCGAAGCGAAGACGCAACAGATTTACAGTCTGCCCCCATTGGCCACTCGGGAACTCTCCCAGATTCAATTTTTACCCGCATCCATTTCGCGAGTGCTTTATTAGTATAGCACTGGCACAAGGAAAAGTCAAGTATTTTTTTCGATCTTTTCCGGATGTACACTTGGGGAAGCCGGCGGGCAAGCGTGGGGCGGCAGCCCTGGCCCGAAGCCTGCTGCGGCCCAAAGCAGGCCCGGATGCAGCTGCAGGCGAACTTCGAAGCGGCATGCCCGCCGTGCAGGGTACGGCACGCTGCTGCAGGAAAAAAGCCGGAGCAAGCGATGCAAAGCTTGCTCCGGCCTGGAGCCGGCAGACGGACTTGAACCCCCGACCTGCTGATTACAAATCAGCTGCTCTACCAACTGAGCTATGCCGGCACACGGCGCCTGTTTATGGGCGCCTATATAGTATATCAAATTTTGCGGGGCAATGCAAGGGCCGGAGGGCCGGTTGCCGGAACAAATTGTGCAAAACGCTGCATCGGTACGCTGTGCGGGGCATCGGCCCGCAGGCGTTCGGGCCGGGCACGCGTGCGTTCATCGGCCAAAATAGGCGGCAATTTCTTCCATACGGATGCTTTGGGCCACGCCGAAGGGGCAGCGGCTGTCGCAGTGGCCGCAGGCGATGCAGTCCCCGGCGGTTTTTCCCAAATGGTCATAGTGGTCTGCCGCCAGGGCGTCGCCGGCCAGGGCCAGGTCGTAATATTTGTTGATCAGCCCTACGTCCAGCCCGGCGGGGCAGGGCTGGCAGTGGTTGCAGTACACGCACCGGCCGGAGGCCTCGGCGGGGGTATAGGCCCCCAGCATGCCGTAGTCGGTCTCCGCCTCGTTTGCATCGAAGTAGCCCAGTACCCGCTGCAAATCCGCCCGGTTTCGCACGCCGGGCAGCACGGTAACAACGCCGGGGCGCTCCAAAGCGTAGCGGATGCATTGATATTCGGTGAGGGCCTTGCCAAAGGGGGAGGTAGCGGCGTCCAGCAGCTGGCCGCCGCAGAAGGGCTTCATCACCGTGATCCCCACGCCCAGTGCCTGGCAGCGGCGGTATAGCTGCCAGCGCTCATCGGCGCTGCCAATGGCAAATTCACCTCCGGTGCGGTAGTCATAGGCGGGGTTCACACTGAACATCAGCATGTCCAGCAGCCCGGTATCCAGAACCTGCCGGGCCACGGCGGGGGTATGGCTTGAAAGGCCGATATGACGCACTACACCCTGGTGCTTCAGTGCCAACAGATAGTCCATGGCACCGTCGGCCCGATAAGCATCCCAGTCGGCGGCTTCATCCAGGCAGTGGATAAAGCCAAAGTCCACATAATCGGTTTTCAAGGTCTCCAACTGCCAGGCCACACTGCGCTTGATGGTTTCGGCGTTCAGTGTCCAGCCGTACTTGCCGGTGGAGTAATCGGCGCCGAAGTGCACCTGATAAAAGACCTTTTTGCGGGCACCGCCCACGGTGTCACCGCAGGCGGCGAAGGGCTCGGTATCGCCGGCGGCCAGGTCAAAGTAATTCACGCCTTTTTCCAATGCCAGTGCCACGGTGGCCCTGGCTTCCTTGGGGCCGGCCTGTCCCAGGCTGCTGCTGCCCATTCCGATGACGCCGATGGCTTCACCGCCGTGGGGCAGGATGCGGTATTCCATACTGATTCCTCCCTGATTCTGCGGGCCCCGGGCCCGGTTATCCGTGACAAATAGAAAGGGCCGCGGCGCAGGGCACACCGTTTTCTGTTTGCCCGGCGCACACATGGGGATAAACCCCATAAGGGCGCAGAAAAAAGTTGTTCTGCCGCCACGCGCCGCCGGCCCGCCCGCAGACTCGGCGGGCTTTGCTCTATTCGCGCAGTTTTGCAATATCCTCATCCGTGCGGTTTCCGTGAATGGTGATATTGGAAAGAGCCTTTTCAATTTCCATAAACTCTTTTTCACTCAAAGAGATTTCGGCCGCTCCGAAATTCTCTTTCAGCCGCGTTTCTTTCCTCATACCGGGAATCGGGACGACAAAGCGGTACTTGTGCAGCATCCATGCAAGGGAAATTTGCGCGGGGCTTGCATGTTTCTGCGCTGCAAATCCCTGCAGCATGCGCAGCAGCGGCTGGTTGGCCTCCATATTTTCCGGGGCAAAGCGGGTAATGACACGGCGCACATCGTCGCCGGTGTAGACATCTGTTTTCCGGCACTTGCCGCTCAAAAAGCCGCTTGCCATAGGCGAAAACGCCACAAAGCCAATGCCCAGTTCGCCGCAGGTGGGGATGACGTCTTTTTCAAACACTCGCTCCATCATGGAATACTCGCTCTGTACAGCGGAGAGGGGCGTTACCGCATTGGCCCGCCGGATTTCTTCCGCAGTAGTCATGGATTGTCCCCAGCCGCGGATTTTGCCTTTTTGAATGAGTTTTCCCATAATTCTGGCGACTTCCTCCGGCGGTACGCCGGCCTCATTCCGGTGCTGGTAATATAAATCCACATAGTCGGTGCGGAGGCGCTTGAGAGAGGCGTCGAGACGGCGCTCTATTTGCTGTTCCAGGTTTTCGCCGCTGTCAATATGCAGTTTTGTGGCAATCGTAACCTGGCTGCGGATCGGCGCCAGCGCTTCGCCCACCAGTTCCTCGTTGGCACCCGCTCCATAGCCCTCTGCTGTGTCAAAATGGCTGCAGCCCACTTCATGGGCCATCCGAATGAGCCGGATGGCGTCCTTTTTGGGCGGTAACGCCCCGTACCCGTGGGAAAAGCCCATACAGCCGTAGCCGATCTCCGATACTTCTATATTTCGCAGCTTTCGGGTTTTCACAATCCCTTTTATTTCCTCCTTTCCAGGTACCCGGCACGAAAGGCAGCTTGCTTATGCAGTGCCGGCTGTCCGAAGGGCCTCGCCGCCGCGGCCGTCTGGCTTTACGCCATCCGCAGGGTCATTTGGCAGCATGCCTGCACGCCGCAGGCGGCAAAGTATGCCTCCTCCCGGGGAATCCACTGCTTTTGGAAAGCAGCCAGGGCCTCTGCGCCGCCCCGTGCTTCGATGCGGCGCAGCTGCTCCGCACGCTCCACATCCAGAAATACCCGCAGGGCATAATGCGGCCGCAGGGCGGGCAGGCAGCTGTAGCTGCCCTCTATTATGTTCAGCCGTCCGGGAGTCAGCACCGTGCCGGGCTGCAGGGCCTGGCTCTGGCAGGAAAAAGGGGTATAAACGAACGCCTGCCCCCGGCCCATGGGAAGCAGCACCTCTTCCAGAAAGCGCTCCCAGTGGATATTGCCGCCGGGCTGGGCCATGCGCTGCGGGGTGCGGCGGGCGGCGGGCAGGTAAAAATCGTCCATATGCACGGTTACCGTGCCGGGAAAAGCCGTGCAGATGGCTGCGGCCAGGGTGGTTTTGCCCGCGGCGCACCGCCCGTCCAGGGCCACCAGGGCTCCGGCGGGCAGAGCGGCCAGTGCAGCATGCAGTGCAGGCGGCAGGGTGTTAAGGCTGCTCATGCCTGCTCAGGTCGAGGGAGTTTGGCGCGCTTGAAAGGCACCAGGCCCGTGCGGTTCAGTGCAACCATGATGGCCGGAATAAATACCAGCTGCACCAGGATGCCGGGAATGGCGTTCAGCAGTGCGCCGGCCAGGAAAGCCTGCCAGGTAAAGGCACTGCCGGAGAGGCCCAGCTGCACCACCTGCACGGCGCCCCACACCAGGCGGCCGGCCACCATGGCGGCAATCAGGCATCGGTACAGCGCCCGCACGCACTGCCATTTGGACAGTCCGTACAGCAGCCCGGCCACCAGGCCGTAGGTCATCAGTTCAAAGGCCATGCCGGTAGCGCCGGGGAAGAACACCGGCATGCCGAACAGCGCCGAACGCAGCAGCGGCAGCACAAAACCTACCACTGCCCCATACTGCCAGCCGCACACCAGCCCGCACAGGAACACGGGGATGTGCATGGGCAGCAGCATGCTGCCGATCTGCGGGATCTGGCCGGTGAAGAAGGGCAGCACCAGGCCCAGGGCCAGGAACAGCGCTGCCAGGGTCATGTTTTTCAAATTGGTTTTCGTTTTGCTTGTCATGATGTCCTCACTCTTTTCTGTGTTATGTTGCCTGCGGCCGACGCGCCGGCCTTGCAGGCGTTATGCGCAGGCGCAGGCAGACCGTGGGGCGTCGGCGGTGCCGGTAAACACCACCTGTCCCTGGGCGCCGGGAATGTCCCGGATCACCTGCCCGGCGGCGGGCACGCGGATCGTGCCGGCCAGCGGGTTTTTGATGCTGAGCACCGGCGCGGTCAGTTCGGCGTCCACTTCACTGCGCTCGAAGGCCAGATCGCAGCCTTCCATGCGGCAGTTCACCAGGCGCAGGCCCTTGCAGTAGCACAGCGGCTGGGTGCCGATGATGGTGCAGTTTTCAAAGGTGACATCCTCGCAGTACCAGGCCAGGTACTCGCCTTTTATAATGCTGTTGCGCACCAGGACGTGCTTTGCGTGCCAGAAGGCGTCTTTGGTGTCAAAAGTGCAGTGCTCGAACACCGCGTTTTCGATGTACTGGAAGGAATACTTGCCCGTCAGCGATAAGTCGCGGGCATAAATGTGCCCGGCACGCATCAGAAAGTATTCACCTTCAGCGGTGCAGTCCACCAGTTCCAAGCCCTGGGTGTTCCAGCCAAACTCCGGCGAGCGGATGGAGCATCGATGCAGCCGTGCCTCGCTGCATTCGCGCAGGGCCTTGATGCCGTGCAGTTTTGTGTCCTCCACGGTGATGTTCCGGGAATACCACAGCGCGGCCCGGCATTGCTCGGTCATCTCCGATCGGCGGATGGTCAGGCCGTCGTCGTGCCAGAAGGGGTAGCGCAGGTTGAAAAAGCACGCATCCGCCTGGACGCGGGCACATTCTTTGAAGGCGCTCTCGCCGTCGGCGGGGCCGTCGAAGCGGCAATTTTGCACCTGTACGTCCTGCACGCCGTACAGTGCGCGCTCCGCGTCAAAAGTTTGATTCTGAATCCGTTCCATAACAAATGCCTCCCTTGGGAAAAAGGCCGGCAGCAGTGCCTCCCGCCGGGGTGCCAAAAACCCCGGCCTGCCGGCCCGTTCTTATCATACCGGAAACGGTATAAAATAGCAAATACTTATCCCTTATAACATTCCATAGGCCTGGCGAATGAACCCGGCCCCTTGTGCCGGCCGCCCGCCGGTGCTATACTAAAATAGATATGCCGGGCCGCAGACGCCCGGAGAAACGGTGAACAGAAAGAGAAGGAAACAGAAAGAAGATGGATGTGTGAACAAAGACGGCGAAGGCGTACAGCGGGACGCCAATTCCCTCACCACCGGCAGCGTGCCGCGCAAGATGCTGCTGTTTGCGGTGCCGATTTTCTTCAGCAACCTGTTTCAACAGCTGTACAACGCGGCCGACTCCCTGATTGTAGGCAATTTCATCGGGCCGGACGCCCTGGCGGCGGTGGGCTCATCCTCCAGCCTGATTCTGCTGACGGTGGGCTTCATTAACGGCGTGTCCCTGGGCGCAGGGGTGCTGGTGGCCCGAATGTACGGCGCCAGGGACGCCGAGGGCATGGCTCGTACCGTGCACACCACCATCGCTCTGGGCCTGGTGGCGGGCAGTGTGCTCACCGTGGCGGGGGTGGCCCTCTCGCCCCAGATCCTCGCCTGGATGGGCACCCCCGCCCGGGTGATGGCCAACTCGGTGCTGTATTTCCGGGTGTATTTTCTGGGCAGCCTGGCGGTGGTGCTGTACAATATGGCGGCGGGGATTCTGCAGTCTGTGGGGGATAGCCGCAGCCCTATGGTGTACCTGATCGCAGCCTCCCTCACCAATGTGGCGCTGGACCTGCTGTTCGTGGCCGTGCTGGGTATGGGCGTGGGCAGCGCGGCGCTGGCCACCATCATCAGCCAGGCTCTCAGTGCCTTTCTTGCTTTCCGCAAGCTGATGAAAACCCGCGCGCCCTGGCACTTGCGCTGGCGCAGCGTGCGCTTTCACTGGGCCACCCTGCGCAAGGTGGTGGTGCTGGGCGTGCCCAGCGGGGTGCAGAACTCCGTCATCAGCCTGGCCAACGTGATTGTGCAGAGCAAGATCAACTCCTTCGGCGCCGACGCCATGGCCGGCTGCGGCGCCTACGCCAAAGTGGAGGGATTTGCCTTCCTGCCTGTCACCTGCTTTGCCCTGGCCCTGGCCACCTTCGTCAGCCAGAACATCGGTGCGGGGCAATACGGCCGGGTGCGCCAGGGCATGAAGTTCGGCCTGGTGTGCAGCCCCCTGCTGGCCGAGGGCATCGGCGCGGCGATCTTCGCCCTGGCGCCGGCCCTGGTCAGCGCCTTCAACCGTCAGCCCCAGGTGGTGGCCTTCGGGGCCGACTATGCCCGCACCGTATCCCTGTTCTACTGCCTGATGGCCTTCTGCCACTGCTGCGCGGGCATTCTGCGGGGCATGGGCCGGCCCATTGTGCCCATGACCATCATGCTCAGCGTGTGGTGCGTGCTGCGCATCGCCTACCTGACGGTGTGCGTGCCCATCTTCCGGGACATCCGGGTGGTGTACTGGGGCTACCCCATCACCTGGGCCATCGCCGCGGTGCTGTTCGCCCTGTGCCTGCGCCGGCTGCCCCTGTCCGGCCCGGCGGCGGCCCGGGCCGGACACCACACCGGCGCCTGAGCCGCGCCTGCAGCCCGCCCCCTCTTGCCAAGGGGGGCGGGTTTCCCGTATAATAAGAGGGTGGAGAAAATGGGCGGCCCCATGCGGCCCCCGGGAGACCCCTATGAGAAAAGGAGACGCGAACCAAATGGAACCTTCCAAAGTGTATTTTACCGACATGCGCGCGCGGCCCGGCACCAATTTGCAGCAGAAGCTGGAGTGCCTTGTGCGCGCCGCGGGCATCGGGGACATTGATTTCGCCGACAAGTACGTGGCCATCAAGCTGCATTTCGGCGAGCCGGGCAACCTGTCCTTCCTGCGGCCCAACTGGGCGAAGACCGTGGCCGACGTGGTGAAGAGCCTGGGCGGAAAGCCCTTCCTCACCGACTGCAACACCCTGTATGTGGGCCGGCGGAAAAATGCGCTGGACCATCTGGACGCCGCGGCGGAGAACGGCTTTTCCCCACTGTCCACCGGCTGCCAGGTGATCATTGCCGACGGGCTGAAGGGCACCGACGAAGTGGCCGTGCCCGTGGCCGGCGGCGAGTATGTGAAAGAGGCCAAGATCGGCCGTGCGGTGATGGACGCCGATGTGTTCATTTCCCTGGCCCATTTCAAAGGCCATGAGAGCACGGGTTTCGGCGGTGCCATCAAGAACATCGGCATGGGCTGCGGCAGCCGCGCGGGCAAAATGGAGATGCACTGCGCCGGCAAGCCTGAGGTGGACAAAGAAAAGTGCCGCGGCTGCCACATGTGCGCGCGCAACTGTGCCCACGGGGCCATCAGCTTCGATGAAAACCGCAGGGCATCCATTGACCACACAAAGTGCGTGGGCTGCGGCCGGTGCCTGGGCGTGTGTAATTTTGACGCCATCCACAACCCAAACAATGCTGCCAATGACGAACTGAATTGCCGCATGGCCGAATACGCCAAGGCCGTGGTGGATGGCCGTCCTGCGTTTTCCATCAATATCGTCACCCAGGTGTCGCCTTTCTGCGACTGCCATGCCGAAAACGACACGGCCATCATTCCGGACGTGGGCATGTTTGCCAGTTTTGACCCTGTGGCCCTGGACCAGGCCTGCGCCGATGCGTGCAACGCCATGCCCGTGCTGCCCGGCAGCCTGCTGGACGAGCGCCTGCACGCCGAGGGTGCCTGCGATCACCACGACCACTTCACCAATACCAGCCCCGAGACCGACTGGCGCACCTGCCTGGCCCACGGTGAGAAGATCGGCCTGGGCCGGCGGGCTTATGAGCTGGTCACTGTGAAATGAGTGTTCCGCCGGCAGATGCGGGCGCGTGTTCCGCAGCTGCTGAATGCCGTATATACTGCGCCCCTCCGCCGGGAGGGGCGCAGTTTTTTCATCCGGCCGGGCCGGCGGCATCAGGGTTGCCACTTTTGCCGTAAACCCAATTCTTAAAACCGGTTGACAGAAAGCCGGCACTGTGGTATGCTGATGGCTGTAAACGAAAGGGAGTGATTTGGTTGACGGTGAGAGAATCCGTACTGGCGGCCCTGGCCGGGGCCAAGGGGCAGCCCGTCTCCGGTGAGGCACTGGCTGAAACGCTGGGTGTCAGCCGGGCGGCGGTGTGGAAAGCAGTGGGCGCACTGCAGGCCCAGGGCCATGCCATCGAGGGCGCACCCGGCGTGGGATACCGTTTGGCGCCGGGCGGGCCGCTGCTGTTTGCCGAGGGCGTGCGTGCCTGGCTGGCGCAGCCGTCGGTACAGGTACAGGCCCATGCCGTTATCGATTCCACCAACCGCGCCGCCAAGGCTATGGGTGCGGCAGGGGCGCCCTCGGGCAGCCTGGCTGTGGCCGATTGCCAAACAGCAGGCCGGGGCCGGCGGGGCCGTGGTTTTGCCTCGCCCCCGGGTACCGGGCTGTATCTGTCGGTTCTGCTGCGGCCCGCGCCGGGCGTCACCATGGCCCAGGCCGCTCTGGTCACGGCGGCGGCGGCGGTGGCCGTGTGCGGCGCGGTGGAGGCCCTGGGCGGCCCGGCCCTTTCAATCAAATGGGTGAACGATTTGTACAATGCCGAAATGCACAAGTGCTGCGGTATCCTGACCGAAGCTGCCGCCGATATGGAGACCGGCGGCCTGGACTATCTGGTGGTGGGGATGGGGCTGAATCTCCATCGCCCTGCCGGCGGTTTCCCGCCGGAGCTGGCGGGGATTGCCGGACCGATCTTCCCCGAAGATCAGGCGGTGGACCGCTGCCGCCTGGCGGCAGAGATCACCAACCGCCTGTGTGTTCTGGCAGCCCGCCTGCCGGCGGCAGACTTTATGGAAGCATACCGTGCCCGCAACCTGGTGCCCGGGCGGGATATTTTCATTCTGCAAAACGGGGAAAGGCGCCCTGCCCGGGCCCTGGCTATCACCGATGACGGCCATCTGCTGGTGGAGAGCGCCCGGGGCCGGGAAGAGCTGAGCTATGGGGAGGTGAGTATCCGGTTTGAATAAGCGGAGTGTGCGTGTGCGCGCCGCCGTGCAGGCGGCGCTGCTGGCAGCCGTTACGGCGGTGTTGGCGCAAATTGTACTGCCGCTGGGGCCGGTGCCTTTCAACCTGGCGGTGCTGGGGGCATTTCTGGCCGGCCTGCTGCTGCCGCCGGCCTGGGCTGCCGGTTCCATGGGGGTGTACCTGGCCCTGGCCCTGGCGGGGCTTCCGGTGCTGGCGGGGATGACCGGCGGCCCCGGCACGGTGCTGGGCCCCACCGGCGGATATGTGCTGGGGTATGTTTGCATTGCCCTGTGCACCGCCGGAGGGCGCCGCTGCGGGCGGCAGGGTACAGCGGTGGGCATGGCTCTGGGCCTGGTGCTGTGTTACGCCCTGGGTACCGTGTGGTTTATGGCAGTATCCGGCACAGCGCTGGGGCAAAGCCTGACCCTGTGCGTGGCGCCCTTTATCCTTCCGGACGCGGGCAAGGCCCTGGCGGCCCGGGCACTGGCCAAAGCCCTGGAACGGCGGGGTATGCGTGTTTGAAACCGAAGAATGTCCACACCCCCAGGCACAGGCCCGGGGGTATTTTGGCGCACTTCCCTGCAGTTGCCCGCCCGGATAAAGCCCTTTTCTCCGCTCCCTTTCAAAAAAGCGGAGGTGAAAGCGCCTCGCCGGCCCGGCGGCCGGCGGGTGTGAGGGCGTAGCGCCCTTTTCCCAGGCGCACCAGCAGGCCGCGTTCCGTCAGGGTTTTCAGGGTGCGCTGCAACTGCCGGCGGCTGTAGTGCAGTTGTTGGGCCGCAGCCTCCACACCGGTCAAAATGCCGTCGGGGTGCTCACAGCACAGATGATACAGCAGCTTTTCCTCCAGTGTGGCAAAGTCGGCCCCCAGACGGGCGCTGGCCGCCAGTTTGGCGGCCAGGCTTCCCATCACAAAGCGCAGGAACACCGCGTCCTGTAAAAGAACGGCGCGCAGAGGCGCCAGGGGAAGCTCCACGGTGCGCACCGTGGTCAGGGCTTCCTGCCAGTGCAGATGGTCGCTGCAGCCGGCAAACTCCAGGTCTCCCAGCAGTGCGCAGGGGGTGGCACGCGTCACTTTGTGCCGGCTGATCACCGCCCGTCCGCCGTCCGGATGTACAGCGTAGATCAGCCACTGGCCGTGCACAACGAATTTCAGGTACTGCTTGGGCGGATGGGCTGCGTTCAGCATTTCTCCCTGCCGGTATTCGTACAGGCGAAAGGGCAGGTTCGGGGTGCTGAAACATTGGGCAATGCGGTATTGCCGCAGATATCCGGCCAGAAGGGCGCCGTCTGTCAACTGGTGCATGGAAATCCTCCTTTTTTCTTTTTATTGTGCCATATGGCACAATAAAACGCAAGGCCGGATGCTACAATGACAGGGAAAAAGGAGGCACAGCCATGAAACAAACAGCCGAAGCGCTTTTTGCCCGCACGCCGGTGCCGCGGGCGTTTTTCACCCTGACGATACCCTGTGTGGTGGGCAAAGTAGTCACCATTTTTTATAATCTGGCAGATACTTACTTCATCGCCCGCACGGGTGACACCGCCCTGGTGGCGGGCGTGTCCCTGGTGGGGCCGGTGTTCACGGTGATGATCGCCCTGGGCGACATCTTCGGCCTGGGCGGCAGCAGCCTGGTGGCACGAATGCTGGGGCAGGGGCGAACCGAGGCTGCCCGGCGCATCAATTCCTTCTGCTTTTGGGCGGCGGCCGGCCTGGGCGCGGTGCTGGCGGTATTGCTGCTGGCTTTCAGCGGGCCGGTGCTGAGGCTGCTGGGCGCCGGGCCCGATACACTGGAGAGCGCCGGTGCTTATTACCGGTGGATCGCCCTGGGGGCGCCCTTCGTGCTGGCTTCCATGGTGCCGCTGAACCTGCTGCGCAGCGAGGGCCTGGCCAGCTGGGCCGTAGCCGGCTCCATCCTGGGCACCGCCGTCAATATCGTGCTGGACCCGCTGTTCATCCTGGGCCTGGACCTGGGCGCTGCGGGAGCGGCCATTGCCACGGTGCTGGGCAACGCAGCGTCCGTGGGGCTGTCGGTGTGGGCGTATCTGCGCCGTTCCCGGCTGTTGTCCATCAGCCCGCGGTTGTGCCGGCTCTCCGGGCAGGAACTGCGGCAAATCCTGGCCATCGGGTTGCCGGCTTCCATTACAAACCTCACCCAGAGCCTCAGCCTGACGCTTACCAACCGGTTTCTGGCGCCTTACGGCACGGATAAGGTGGCAGCCATGGGCATTGTGCTGAAGGTGAATTCCATCGCTTTTATGCTGCTGGTGGGGTTTGCCTTCGGTGCACAGCCGCTGTTCGGGTACAATTACGGCGCCGGCAACCGTGCGCGCCTGCGCAGCACCATGGGGTTTTCCTATGCGTTCCTGTGCGGCCTGTCGGGTCTTTTGGCCCTGGGCATGGGCGTGTATGCGCCGCAATTGGTGCGCCTGTTCCTGAACGATGCCGCTGTGGTGCGGGCCGGTGCGCAGATGCTGCGCTTCCAGCTGGCAGGACTAGTGTTTGCGGCGGCAGTGCTGGTCAGCACCTGTGTGTTCCAGGCCACGGGCAAAGCCATGGGGGCGCTGCTGCTGTCCCTGAGCCGTCAGGGCGTGATATTCACCGCGGCCATTGTGGCCGGCGCGGCCCTGGCGGGATACCAGGGGGTCATTGCCGCCCAGCCGGTGTCAGACCTGTTGACAGCGCTGCTGGCGGCCGTGCTGATGCGCGCCAGCCTGTGGCGGGAGACGGGTGCGCCGCAGCCGTGACGGAGGCAGCCCCGGCTGCCTGCATATCCTCGCGGCCGCACCGGTGCCGCCTGCAAAGAGCGGCGCACAAAAGCAGGAGCCCTGCAGGGCTCCTGCTCTTTTCCCTCAGGAAGAGTGCTGCGCAGCACCGCAAAAGCAGCCGGGGTGCTGCCGGCGCCGCAGACGGCACTTACAATTTCCAGATGTTCTGATTGTACTGACGGATGGTGCGGTCAGAGGAGAAAAAACCCGCTTTGGCGATATTCACCAGCATTTTTTCGGCCCAGGCATTCCGATCCTCATAGTCAGCCAGCATGCGCTCTTTCACCTGTACATAGTCCTCCAGGTCCAGCAGGGCCATGAACCAATCTTTGTGGGTGATGTCCTGGTACAGCCGCCCCAGGCTTTCGGCATCGCCGGCCTCCAGCATGGGCTTGCTCAGCAGGAAATCCACCAGCGGCTCGGCAAAGGGCGTTTTGTAATGGGTGCAGGCGCTGTAGCTGTGGTTTTCGTACAGCGCCATCACTTCGCTGCTGGAGCGCCCGAACAGGTAAATATTCTCTGCCCCCACCAGCTGGGCAATCTCCACGTTGGCGCCGTCCAGGGTGCCCAGGGTCACCGCGCCGTTCAGCATCAGCTTCATGTTGCCTGTGCCGCTGGCCTCTTTGGATGCTAGGCTGATCTGTTCGCTGATATCAGCTGCGGGCACCAGGGCCTCGGCCCAGGTCACGTTGTACGTGTCCACAAACACCAGCTGCGGCCAGCGGCGCGCCGTTTCGTCCCGGCCGATCACCTGTGCCATACACAGCAGGGCGTGGATGATATCTTTGGCGATGGTGTATGCCGGCGCGGCTTTGGCGCCGAACAGGAAGGTGACAGGCCGGGCAGGCAGGCGGCCGGCCTGAATTTCCCTGTATTTCCAGATGATGTACAGCAGGTTCATCTGCTGGCGCTTGTACTCGTGCAGGCGTTTGATCTGTACATCGAACACGCTGTCCGCCGACACCGTTACGCCCTGGTGCGCGGCCAGCCGGGCGGCCAGGGCCTGTTTGGCCCCTTGTTTCACCGCCAGCAGCTGCTTCAGGGCGGCGGCATCCTTCCGAAAGCCCAGCAGCGCTTCAAGTTTATCCGCGTCCTGCTGCCAGCCAGGGCCGATGCGGGCTGTCAGCCAATCGGCCAGGGGCCGGTTGCAGGCCGTCAGCCACCGGCGGAAGGTGATGCCGTTGGTTTTGTTGGTGAATTTTTGGGGGTAGATTTCATAGAAGGGGGCAAGTTCACTGGTTTTCAGAATTTCGGTGTGCAGGGAGGCTACGCCGTTAACCGAAAAACCGTAGTGCATATCCATGCGGGCCATGTGCACCAGGCCCTGCCCGTCGATGATGGCCAAAGCCTGGCCGGGATGGCGGGCCTTGGCCAGGGCGTCCAGCCGGCGGACCACCGGCCCCAGTGCAGGGGCGGCGGTTTCAAGATTCGCCAGCGGCCATTTTTCCAGGGCTTCGGCCAGGATGGTGTGGTTGGTATAGGCGCAGGTGCGGGCCACCAAAGCGGCCGCCTGCTCAAATTTCACGCCCCGGGCGCACAGCAGGCGCACCAACTCCGGAATCACCATGGACGGATGGGTGTCGTTGATCTGGATGACCACATGTTCAGGCAGGGTGCGCACGTCCTGGCCGGCGGCGTCCATCTGATGCAGGATCAGCTGGGCCGCGCAGGACACCAGGAAGTACTGCTGGTAAATGCGCAGCATCCGGCCGGCATGGTCGGAGTCATCGGGGTACAAAAACAGCGTCAGGTTGCGGTCAACGGCCGTTTTGTCGAAGGTGATGCCATCGTGGATCAGCCCCTCGTCCACGCCGTCCAAATCGAACAGGTACAGCTTGTTTTTTGCCTTGCCGCCGTAGCCGGGCACATCCAAACCGTACAGCCGGCCGGTGACGGCGCCGCCGCCCAGCTGCACGGGAAAGGTCAGGTGCATATCCTCCAGCCAGCCGCGCCCGGCGGAAGTGTCCAGCCAGGGGTCGGGGGCCTCCTGCTGCTTGTTTTGGGCAAAAAACTGCCGGAACAGCCCCTGGTGATAGCACAGGCCCACACCGTCGCCGGGCAGGCCCAGGGTGGCGATGGAATCCAGGAAACAGGCCGCCAGGCGCCCCAGCCCGCCATTGCCCAGGCTGGGCTCGGGTTCGGCGTCCTCCAGCTGGGCCAGGCTCATCCCGGCACCGGCCAGTTCTTCGGCCACAGTGTCGTACAGCCCCAGGTTCAGCAGGTTGCAGCTCAGCAGCTTGCCCAGCAGGAATTCTGCCGAGAGGTAATACAGCCGGCGGCTGCCCGCCGGGCGGGGAAGGCCCGCCATGCAGCGGCGGCACAGGGCCATGGCAGCGGCCAGGGCCTGGGCGGGCGTGCAGGCGAACAGCGGGGCCTGGAACAGCTCCAGCGTCAGATCATTCAGTGTGGGCAGTGTGGACAGCATGGATGGCCTCCTTCGATGCGCCCCGCCGGGAGGCGGGACGGTTAGAAACGGGCGGGGACGTCCGGCGCTTTGGGCGCGCTTCGGCAGCTTTGGGCGCGCGGCCGTACAGGGCTGTCAGCTGGGCGATGCGCCCGGCCAGGGCGGCGCTGTCGCTGCCGCGCCGCATACGCCAGGCCCAGTTCCCTCCCAGGGTAGCGGGGGTGTTTATGCGCGCGCTGCTGCCCAGGCCCAGATAATCCTGCATGGGAATGACAGCCAGGTCGGCCACACTGGCCAGGGCCGCCCGTATGAAGTGCCAGTGGGCGTCCCGGCGGGTGTGGATGTCCAGATACCGCCGGGCGAAGCGCACATCGGCGCGGGGGGCGCTTTCCTGCAGCCAGCCGCACAGGGTATCGTTGTCGTGGGTGCCGGTATATACCACACAGTTGCGGGTGTAGTTGTGCGGCAGATAATCGCTTTCCTCCCGGCTGTCGAAAGCAAACTGCAGCACCTTCATGCCCGGGTACCCGCTGCGCCGCAGCAGGGTGTGCACCGCAGGGGTCAAAAAGCCCAGGTCCTCGGCAATGATCCCCTCCTTGCCCGACGGGCCGAAGCGGCTGCGGATGGCGCGGATGAAATCCAGCCCGGGGCCGGGGCGCCAGCGGCCGTTTTTGGCGTTGGGCGCGCCGTAGGGGATGGCATAGTAGCTCTCCAGCCCGCGGAAATGGTCGATGCGGATCCGGTCGAACAGGGCGAAGCCCGCCGCCAGGCGCTCCATCCACCAGGCGAAGCCGTCCGCCTGCAGTATATCCCAGCGGTACAGCGGGTTGCCCCACAGCTGGCCGTCGGCGGAAAAGGCGTCCGGCGGGCATCCGGCCACTTCATTGGGCAGACCGTTTTCATCCAGGTCGAACAATTCCCGGTGCGCCCATACATCGGCGGAATCCAGCGCCACATAGATGGGCATATCGCCGATGATGCCCACGCTTTTCTGCTGGGCGTAGGCGCGCAGGGCAGCCCACTGCCGGGCAAATTCATATTGCTGGAATATACAAAATTCCATCTCCCGGGCAAGGCGCCTGCGGGCCTCCGCCAAGGCCCCGGGCCGGCGCAGGCGGTATTCGGCAGGCCACTCCAGCCAGCTTTTCTGGCTGTTTTCCGTTTTCAGGGCCGTGTACAGGGCGTAATCTTCCAGCCAGTGCGCATTCTGCGCCCGAAAGGCCGCCAGGGCAGCGGTGTCTGTAAAGCGGGAAAACGCCGTGCGCAGCAGCACAAAGCGCTTTTGATACAGCGCACCGTAATCAACGGCGTCTTCACTGCCGCAGTGTGCTGCGGCGCACTCTTCCGCCGTCAGCAGGCCCTCCCGGGCCAGCAGGGCGGGGTCGATAAAATAAGGGTTGCCCGCAAAGGCGGAAAAGCTTTGATAGGGGCTGTCGCCATAGCCCGTGGGGCCCAAGGGCAGCACCTGCCACCAGCTTTGGCCGGCAGCGGCCAAAAAATCCACCCAGCGGTAAGCAGCCGGGCCCAGGGCGCCGATGCCCCCGGCCGATGGCAGGCTGAATACGGGCAGCAGGATGCCGGCCGCGCGCTTCATAGCCGCACCGCCTTTGCCGGGCCGGCGGGCTGCCGGCGAAGCGACGGATGATGATACAAAATCATGGACGATCCCTCCGGTTGGCGCGGCGGCCGGCGGCCGCCGCTGCATTGCCTGTATTATACCGCGCGGGTGAGGAATGGGTCAATCGTCTCCGGCCGGATTTGGCGAAAGCCCCAGCCCGCAGACACAAAAACTGTGCAATTTCACCAAAATCCCCGGCATAACCATAATTGCCCCGAAAGATAAAAATGGGAAAATCGTTCAGAAACAGACAAAATCCTGCGTCCGGCGGTTCTATACTGGAAGGGAAAACAGGCTCGGGCGTGCGGCGCCCGGGCCGGGAAAGGCGGGAAAGGGCATGGCGATCGATCTGCACGAATGGGGGGCAAAGGGCGCGGCCCGGCCTGCGGGGCGACGCTGGGGCGGCGCTCGGAGGCTGAGGCAAGCGGACAAGCTGCAGGCGGCAGCCCGGCAAGCGCTGACGCCCGCCCGCCTGGCGCTGCCGGCGGCAGGGGCAGCTGCATACCTGGCGGCTGGTGCACCGGTGCTGGGCGGGCTGTATCCGCTGGGGTTGTGCCTGGCGGTGTCGCTGCCGGGCGCGGCGGGCCTGTGGGCTGCCGCGGGCGCGGCTCTGGGCTGCCGGGCGGCGGGCGTGGCGCAGGCGCCGGCTTACTGGGTGGCACTGGGTGCGGCGGCGCTGGTGCGGCTGCTGGCGGCGGCCCGGCGCTGGCCGCAGCCTATGGTGGCCAGCGCCGGTGCGGCGGCGGTGTGCCTGTGTGCGGTGCGCAGTGCCCTGGCTCTGGCCGGTGGTATGGGTGTGGAAGGGGTATTCTCCGCCGCTGCCGAGGGCCTGCTGGTGCTGGGCGTGAGCTACCTGCTGGCGGGTTGGTTCGCCGCAGGGGCTGCAGGGTTTGCCAGGGCCGATACCGCCCAGCGCGCAGGTGCGGTGCTGACGGGTATGCTGGCCCTGGCCGTGGCGGCCCGCTGGCAGATGTGGGGCTTTTTGCCGGCGCGCGCGGCGGCGGCGGCCCTGGTGCTGGCGGCGGCCTGGCGGCGGGGGACGGCCGGAGGCTGCACGGCCGGGGCGGCGGCTTTGGCGGCTTTGTGTGCAGCCCGGCCGGACAGCGCATGGGCCGGAGCCGGGCTGATGGCCGGTGCCCTGGCGGCGGGACTGTTTTTCGGCGAAGGGCGTGCGGTGACGGCTGCGGTGTTCTGCGGGGCGGGGGCCCTGGGGGCGCTGTGTGCCCCTCAGGCCGGTGCGGGCCTTTTGCTGATGACGGAACTGGCAGCCGGCAGTGCAGCCTTTTGCCTGATCCCGGAAAAATGGCTGGAGCGCGTACCCCCGGCGGAAAGCGCCGATGCGGGCAGAGGGGAAGGCATCGACGGTGTGCTGGTACCCAGGCTGGAGGCACTGGGCGGCGCGCTGCAGTTTGTGGGGGATACCGTACAGGCTGTAGGGGCGGCCGGCCCGCGCCCGCCCCAGCAGCCGCTGGCCGATGCCGCGGCGCAGCAGTGCTGTCGGCTTTGCCGCCATTGCAATGCATGCTGGATAGAGCACAGCTTTGATACTTTTGACGCCTTTGCCAAGTTGGATGCCCGGCTGCGCCGGGGAGAGTGGGTGCAGGCCGAGACATTGCCGGATGCGCTTAAGCGCCGATGTGTGCAGCCGGTTACCCTGGCGGGGACGGTGAACGCCCTGGCTGCTGCGCGCCTGCAGGCCAGGGATGCCTGGCAGCGTGAACGCCACGCCCGGGCGGCGGTGTGTGCCCAGTACAGCGCCCTGGCCGACGCGCTGGCCGGGTTGGCTGAAGGTGCGGCGGGCACCCTGCGCGCTGACCCGCTGTGTGCCCGCCGCATCCGTCAGATGCTGCGGGAAGCGGGCTTTGCCCCGCTGGACGCTGCCGCCGTCACCGACGGGAGGGGCCGCCTTACCGTTTGGGCCACGCTGCCGCCGGTGGATTTCACGCCGCAGGAACTGGATGCCCTGACGCAGGAGGCGTCGGCGGTGTGCCGGTGCCGGTTCGGCCGGTGCCAGGTGCGCCCTGGTGAGACGGTATGCCTTACCTGGCGGCAGGCACCCAGGTACACCGCCCGGTTCGGCGTGTGCAGCCTGCCCGCCGCAGGGCAGGTGAGCGCCGACGCCGTGCGCACCCACACCGGCGAGTGGCTGTGCACGGTGCTGTGTGACGGCATGGGCACCGGCAAAGCCGCCGCCGTGGACGGGGCTTTGGCGGCGCGTCTCTCCGTGCGGCTGCTGGCCGCGGGGTTTGCGCCGGCCCAAACGGCCCGCCTGGTGAACGCCGCCCTGGGCCTGAAAGGCGGCGAGGAGGCCGCCACTACCCTGGACTTGCTGCGGGTGGATCCCTGCACCGGAAACGCCGTGCTGTACAAGGCAGGCGCGGCCCCCAGCTTTGTACTGCGGGCAGGCGGGCGGGTGGAGACGTTTCTGGCCGACAGCGTACCTGTGGGCATCCTGGATGATGTGTCGGGCCGGGGCACATCCTTCACGCTGGCACCGGGAGACACCGCTGTGCTGATAAGCGACGGCGCCCTGGCGCCCGGGCTGGAGGGGCTGGCCGCTCTGCTGGCTGCCCATGGGCACAAGCCGCCTGATGCGCTGGCTGCCGCCGTGGCCCGGGCGGCCCGTCAGGCTGCACCACGCCCGGACGATGTCACCGTGGCCGTGCTGCGCCTGTCAGAGGCAGCCGGCGCCTGATCGGGACGGATAAAACACGCCGCCCTGCCTTTCCGAAAATGGAAGGGCGGGGCGGCGTGTTTGCTGCAGGCCAGGAAAAGGTGGCGAAGGCTGCCGCCGTGTGCTATAATGCATGCAACCCCTTGGAGAGGCGTTGCCGTTTGACGGGCCGGGAGCAATATTCGGGGCGACGCTTTCCTTTTATTTGGCTTTGCAAAACGGAGCGCCGTCCAGAAAGGCGCCAAAGAGGTTGCGCGCATTTTCAGCGGCCGATCCATGGGAAGCGGGCCCCGCTTCCCGCCGTAAGACCGCCAAAGCCGCCGCTTTTTTGCACAGGGAAAGCCGTGTGCTGAGGAAAGGAAGGTGCGATCCATGGCAATGGAATGGTTTGACGCAGGCCCCCGCCGCTGCTGGGCGCGGATTCTGGGGCAGGTGCCCGCCGGCGGAGCGCCCCTGGTGGTGGTGCTGGCGGGCGGCGAACAGCCGGAGCTGGAGGCGCTGTGTGCCCGGCTGGAGGCGGCCGCAGACGGCGGACGCTGTACGGGCGCGGTGCTGGCGGGCCCGCTGCAGGTGGATTGGGATGCCGATTTCACCCCCTGGCCCGCCGAGGACGGACGGGGCCGCGTCTTCGCCGGCCGGGCCGACGCTCTGCTGGCCTGGGTGCGGCAGGTACTGGTACCGGCAGCCGCAGCTCGGTTTCCTCTGTCGGGGCAGATATATCCGGTGGGATACTCCCTGGGCGGGCTGGCGGCATTGTATTTCGCCTGCCAGGGGGGCTTTGCCGGGGCGGGCAGCTGCTCGGGTTCGCTGTGGTATCCGGGTTTCACGGCTTATTTGGCCGCCCATCTGCCGGCGGGGCCGGTGTACCTCAGCCTGGGCGGCAAAGAGCGAAACACCCGCCATCCCCTGATGGCCGCCGTAGAGGATGCCACTGCCGAGGCCCGGCGGCTGCTGGCATGCCGGGGGCCCGTTGCTTTTGTGCACGAACGCGGCGGCCACTTCACCGATGTGCCCGGCCGTCTGGCGCGGGCCGTGTGCTGGCTGCTGGCCCCGGCAGGCCCTGGCATCACACACGCCGGTCCACAGGGCTGGAGAGAATGATCTGGCTGGAGGTTTGCCCCCATTTCTGAAAACGGTTGATGATATGCTCCAGTTCGCCCACGCCCTCGCACACCACACGTACGATAAAGCTGTGGCTGCCGGTGACATGAAAGCACTGCAGCACGGCCGGGCTGTTCTGCGCCAGGGACAGAAAACTCTCCTGCTGGCCCGGTGTGACTGATACGCTGATCAGGGCGTCGATGGTAGCGGCGCTTTTTTTGCGTGCCACCCGCACGGTGTATCCTTCAATCACGCCCTCCCGCTCCATGCGGCGGATGCGCTCGCCCACTGCCGGCCCCGTCAGCGATACCTGCCGTGCAATGTCTTTGGCCGTCATACGGGCGTTGGTGCGCAGCAGCGCCAGGATACGGTCGTCCAACTCGTCCATTTCGTCTTTCCTCCGAATACAAAGTTTTACTTTAATTAAGCGGTTTGCGCCGGCTGTTTTGCTTTCGTAAAAAAAACAGATAAAAATGAAGGTTTTCTTTATTATATTAAGTTTGACTCAAAAAGTAAACAGCTTTCACAAGACAACAGCCCTTTGTTGCTTTTGACAAATTAGGCAAAACGGCTATAATAGAAGCTGTTAAAAAGATACAATTTCCAATTCAAATACTTTCCCACCCCTCTATGCAAAAAGAGCTGCCAATGGCAGCTCTTTTTGCTTTTGGCATTTTTACCGGCCGGGCAGGGTCAGTCGTCTACATCCAGTGCCTCCAGCCCTCTTTTGGCCTGAGGTTTCGAGTCACCATGTTTGACAAACAGCATGGTGACAAAACTGCCCCATACAAACAGTGTGGCGTAAGGGAACAGTGTCCAGTAGCCCACGTGGCCCATCAGGAAGCCGGAAAAGATCGGCGTGGCGATCTGGGCCGCCATACTAACAGTATAATAATACCCTGTGTATTGCCCGGTGTCTCCGGCGCTGGCCAGCTCCACTACCATGGGGTAGCTGTTCACGTTGATGAACGCCCAGCCCATGCCGGCCATAATGAAAAAAATGTAAATAACAGCCGTTACACTGCGGAAAAAGCCTGCGGCCAGGAAAGCCGACCCCAGCAGCGCCACGCCGATGAGGATGGTCTTTTTGCGGCCGATGCGGCTGGCGATGATGCCCACAGGGATGTAGGATACGATGGCTGCCGCGGTGCACACCATCAGGATCATGGAAAAGCTGCCGCCCAATACTTCGGTGGCATAGCGGGAAAAACCCGAAGTAACGGCGTTATAGCCGAAGAACCACAGCGCCACGCTGGCCAGAATAAACCACAAGCTGCGCCGATGGGCTTTGGACAGAGAGCCGCCGGCCGCTGCAGGGGCTGCCTGAGCCTCCTGCCCGCCCAGGGCGCGGTTGATCTGCTCGGTCTCGGCGGCCAGGGGCACTTCCCGGATCGTGGCCAGCAGCACTGCCACGCACACGGCCATTACGATGCCCAGTGTCAGGAACAGCGGCGCGTAATTGGGCCGGTAATCCTGTCCGGATACGGCGGCAGGCAGCATCAGCTGCATGGCCAGCAGCATCAGCATACCGCCCACGGCGCCCATCAGGTTGATAACGGCATTGCCCTGGCTGCGCAGGGGCTTGGGGGTAACGTCGGGCATCAGGGCCACTGCGGGGCTGCGGTAGGTGGCCATGGCTACCAGTACCAGCCCCAGCCCCACGAAAAACAGCGGCAGATTGCCCGCCGCCTGGGCGGCGGGCAGCAGCACCAGGCAGGCCAGGGCCACTGCAGTGCCCACAAGGATATAAGGCATCCGCCGGCCGATGCGCGTGCGGGTTTTGTCACTCAATCGGCCGAACACCGGCAGCAGTACCAGGGCCAGCACATTGTCCATGGCCATCACCACGCCGATCAGCGTGTCGTCGATGGAGAAAGTGTATTTCAAGATCAGGGGGATGACATTGTCGTACATTTGCCAAAAGGCCGAGATGGACATAAAGGCCAGGCCCACCAGGAAGGTGCGCCTGTAGTTCAGTTTCAGCGGCGTTTGCATGGGGCATTCTCCTTTCGCCGCGCCGGCCGCGGCAGTTTGATCATTTTCATTGTACCATGAAGCGCGCCGGCGTTCCAGTCAGCGGCGGGTAAAATTTTCAGGGCGCGGCGCCCTGCGGTGCAGCTTGCGCAGGCGTTTGCGCAGCTTGTGCAAAAAGCCTTGTGCCGGTGCGCCGGGGTGTGCTATGCTGAAGCTGCCGGCAAAAGCAGACGGGCGGTGGCGCCCGGAGGAAAAGGAGGAATGTGGATGGAGATCCGCATTGAAGAGGACGGCACACTGGCAGAAACACAGGTGATCCTGCGGTGCGCGGCCCTGGGCCCCCAGGAGCTGGAGCTGCTGGCCGGCCTGCGGGTGTACCAGGCCAGACTGACGGGGGAAAAGGACGGCGAGACCCATATCCTGGCTGCCGGCCAGGTGCTGTACGCCGATACGGCCGACCGCAAAACTTTTCTGTACACAGCCAAAGGCGTATACGAGACGCCTCTGCGCCTGTACGAACTGGAGCAGAAGCTGGCCGGCCATGGCTTTCTGCGGGCGGGCAAAAACCTGGTGGTGAATTTCGACGCCATCCGCTCCCTGCGGCCGGACTTCGGCGGCCGTCTCATCGCTACCCTGTCCAATGGTGAGCGGGTAGGCATCAGCCGCCAGTATGTGGCGGCTTTCAAGCAAAAACTGGGCCTTTGAACGGGATAAAATCACAAAAGGAGGATACAACCATGAAGAATATGCGGGAATTTGCGTGGCGTGCGGTGCAGAGTATCAGCGTGATGTTTGCAGGTTACGCCCTTGTGTGGATTGTCTGGATGGCCTGCGCGGGCCGCTGGGTGGCGGCCCGGCCGGTGGCCTCCATGCTGCTCACGGCATGCCTGTTCGGCGGTATGCAGCAGGTGTGCTTCGGCGGGGCGTTCTTCCGCCGGTGGAGCTACGGTGCCCGGTGGCTGCTGTACGCGGCCGTCACCATGCCCCTGATGGGGATACTGGCCTGGGCCTTTGAGTGGATCCCCGGCGGCAGCCTGCGGGCCTGGGCCGTCCTGTATGCTGCAGCCATGGGGGTGCTGGCAGCCGTCACCCTGGTTTTCGAGCTGTCCTTCCGCCGCCAGGGCCGCCGGTACGACGGCCTGCTGGGCCAGTACCGCGCCAGGCGGGCGGGCGAGGCGGAAAAGAAGTAAGCCCCAACAGAAAAAGGCGCAGATACCCGGTGGGTACCTGCGCCTTTTTAGCAGTGATGAAGCATGGTGGGAGAGAAGGGGCACTCACATGGCGTCGATGCAGTTGGCGCTGGGAGCGGCATCCTCTTCGTCGTGGGACACGGCCCGGGCCTCTTCAGGCTCCTGGTCAAATTCCTCGCTGAACAGCAGGGATTCGTACTCATCCAGCTCCTTTTCCCTGCGGCGCAGGTACAGGAACATGGCGCCCAGCGCGCCGGCCACGGCGCTCAGGAACGCGACAATGGCGACCAGAGTGGATTTTTTCACGGTGATTTCCTCCTTTTTTTCGGCGCATACAGGGACATGACGCCCCTTTGCGGCCCGGCCCGGCCCCGGGGCGGCGCATCCGGCGCACAGAACGCGCCAGGCGGCGGCAGCGGCGGCTATGGCTTTTATCGCGGTTTTGCTTGCGTGCATCGCGGCGCCTCCGTTTTTTGATGATAGTGCTATTATACCCGTTTTTGCCGCTGATTACAAGCATTTTCGCGGACGGCCTGCGGGAAGGAACAGGCGGCCCGGCTGCCGCGGAAAAACGGCAGGAAAAGGGATGTTCCTTGCGGCGTGCATACCTTTTGCAGGCCGGCGCCCATGGAGTTTCAGTTTTCCGCGGGGCCGCTGTATCCCGTGAAAAGGGCGCGCACGGTGTCGGTGTAGTTTTTTACAGCGGTGGGCAGGGCATAGGCACCGTCCAGCTGCTCGCGGCGGGCCCACACGGCGCCTTCGGGCGTGCCGGCCTGCCAGTGGAACAGCCAGCCGGTCATGTGCCATTCCAAATGGGTGAAGATATGCCGGGCCGGGCCCAGGTTCCCTGCGGGTTGGGCCGCAATACCCAGCCGGGCCAGGGCGGCACGGGACTGGGCGGCGTCCAGTACGCCCTCCAGCAGCACCGGCTGCCACAGCCCCGCCAGCAGCCCCCGGGCGGGCCGGCGGGTCAGCAGAAGGGCAGGGGGCTGGCCGCCCCCGGGCCTTTGCTGCGCGGAAGCGCCCGGCCCGGCGCCTTGGCCTTCCGGGCCCGGCAGCCCGCGCACCACCAGGCATACGGTATATTGGCGGATCTTCCGCACCGGGGCCTTGGCTTTCACTGGAAAATCCCCCTGCCGGCCGGCGGCCCGGGCGGCGCACAGCCCGGCCAGGGGGCAGGCAGCGCAGTTCGGCACGCTGCCGGGCAGGCATACCAAAGCCCCCAGTTCCATCAGGGCCTGGTTGTAGTCTCCGGGGCGGGCGGGGGGCTGGGCGGCCAGCACCGCGGCGGTCAGCCGGCGCCTGGTGTCCGGCCGGGCGATGTCCCCGTCATCCGCCAGCAGGCGGGTGAACACCCGCAGCACGTTGCCGTCCACCGCAGGGGCGGGCAGGCCGAAGGCGATGGAGGCGATGGCGCCGGCGGTGTATGCACCGATACCCGGCAGCTTTTGCAGCTCTTCATAGCAGGCGGGCAGCTGCCCGCCGTACTGTTCCATCACCAGGCGGGCAGCCTTTTGCAAATTGCGCGCCCGGCTGTAGTAGCCCAGCCCCTCCCACAGTTTCATCAGCCGGTCCTCGGGGCAGGCGGCCAGGTCTGCCACGGTGGGCAGGGCTTCCATGAACCGCCGGTAATATGGCAGCGCCGCCGAGACCCGCGTCTGCTGCAGCATGATCTCACTGACCCACACCCGGTAGGGGGTGGGCCGGCTGCGGAAAGGCAGCGTCCGGCGGTGCGTCTCGTACCAGGCCAGCAGCGGCCCGGCAATGGGCAGGCCGGCGCCCGGCGCGCTCACGATACGGCCTCCGGCCGGGCATGGGCCTGCAGCCATAGGGCCACGCCGTCCTCGCTGTTGGGGCCGATCACTTCCCCGGCGGCCTGTTTGGCTTCGGCGCAGGCGTTGCCCACGGCCAGGGCACGGTCGGCTGCGGCAAACAGGGGCAAGTCGTTCAGGTTGTCGCCGAAGCATACAACATGCTTCGCACCGCACAGCTGCTTTACCGCCTCAAGGCCTGTGGCTTTGTCGCAGCCGGCAGGATATACCTCTACGGTGTAGCCCTGGCCGTAGTTGTTTACATAGCAAAAGCAGTCGACATCGTCCAGCTGGCTGAAGGCCTTATACCAGCGGGAGGCACCGGCCGCGTCGTCCAGGCACAGCAGTGCGGCCAATACCCGGCAGCCCCGGGTAGCCCGGGCGAAGCTGTCGGTCTGCACAAAGGTCTTATAGGGGCTGCCCCGGCGCTCGGCCACAAATTCCTGTTCAAAGCGGCCGGTGAACTGCCTGTAGTAAGCCGTCAGATGGCTGTCTTTTTCACAGTACAAAAGGGCTTCCTGGCCGGTGGAGTCCAGCAGAGTGCACACGGCGTCCAGCGCCGGGCCGGACAGCGCTTTAGCGGCCAGGGCCGTGCGGCTTGCCACATCGTACAGCAGCGTGCCGGTCATCAGTACAGCGGGCAGGCGCAGATACAGCCCGTCCAGCAGGTCCACCACGGTGGCGGGCGTGCGGGCCGAAGCCACGGTAAACTGCACGCCCTGGCTGATCAGCCCGTTCAGGATCTCCCGGCTGCGGGGGGAAATGCGCCCGTCAGGGCCCAGCAGGGTGCCGTCCAGGTCGGATATATAAAGGGTATCGGCCATGATGCGCCTCTCTTTCTATAGACAAGGGCCGCTGCGGCAGGCCCTTTGCTGCTTCCATTGTATCACACCGGCAGCCTGGTTACAATACGCCGCCCTGCGGCGCTGCCGTTCGGGCCGGGCGGCAGCCGAAGGTTTGGCGCAACGCACAAAGCTTCCCTGCAGGTTTTATGCAACTTGCCCTTTTTGGTGCAAAGGGGTTGACAAACTTTGCGGATTCCTGTATAAATAGAACAGAACAAAAACGTTTTCGGTACTGCGCGCCAGGCAAAGCGAGGTGGGGCATGTGTCTGTGACGATCCAGGATGTGGCCAAAGCGGCCGGGGTGTCCGTGGGAACCGTTTCCAGGGCGCTGAACAACTACGCCGACATCAGCGAAAACACCCGCGCGCGCATCATTCGCACCGCACAGGAGCTGGGCTACCATCCCAACCTGGTGGCCCGCAGCCTTTCCACAAAGCATCCGCGCAGTATTGCGCTGATCCTCTCCGGTTTCCTGGAAGAGACGATCATCAACGATTTTGAGACCATGCTCATGAAAGGCTGCTACCAGTTTGCCTTCGAGCACGGCGTGGACATTTCCATTCATGTGATCAACAGCGCTATCCAGCGCCGGAAAAGCTATGAGCAGCTGTGCTACGAGCACAACATCAGCGGCGCCATCCTGTTCGGCCTGAAAACCACCGACCCCTATTGTGAGGCCCTGGCCGACAGCAAGCGGCCCTGCGTCACCATTGATACCGAAGTCAAGGGGCCGCACGTCAGCAATGTCACGCTGGACCACATCGCCGCGTTTGATGAGTTGACCCAGTACCTGATCAGCCAGGGGCACCGGCGCATTGTGCTGGTGCACGGGCGCAAAGAGGCGATGGTCAGCATGGAACGTTTGGCTGGTGCCTATCAGGCGATGGAGCGCAACGGCCTGCAGCTGACCCACGACCGGATCATTTATACCAATTTCCTGCGGGAAGAGGCCACCCAGGGTGTGCTGGACTATTTCAAAACCCATGCACCCGATGATGTCACCGCTTTCCTGTGCATGAGCGATATGCTGGCCATCGGCGTCATCGAGGCCCTCAAGCGTCTGGGCCGGCGGGTCCCTCAGGATTATTCCGTGGTGGGCTACGACGGCCTGGATGTCACCAATTACACCGATCCGCGCATCACCACGGTGGACCAGAATATCAAAGAAAAGGGCTACGAAGCCGCGCGCCTGCTGCTGGATATGCTGGAGGGCCGGCGCCAGGCTCAGCGGCTGGTGCTGCCCCATATCCTGACGGTGAAAGACAGTGTACGGCGCATCGGATGACCGGCGGCTGCGGAAGAAACGGGCAGGTCCCGTTTTTTTCGGGCCGGTTCCGAAAACGTTTTCGATTCCGATGCGCCATCTTTGGACGGGTCGAGGCGGGTTTCCGCTTCAGATAGAAAAAGCATGTTCACAAGATGAAAAGGAGGACAATATGAAAAAGAAACAGATTTTGGCAGGACTTTTGGCCGGCGCCGTGATGGCAGCAGGGCTGGCAGGATGCGGCGGCACAGGCAGTGCGTCCGGTTCCGCCGCTGCGGGCAGCACCTCCGCTTCTGCCGGTGTGGTGGAAGTGACCATTCCTTCGTATAAAACCGGTGAAAATGTGGGCGCCATGTTTTTCGAGCCCCAGGTAGAGCGCTTCAACGAAAAATACGAAGGCCAGTATCATATCACGCTGGAAAGCCTGCCCCAGGACGGCTTCAATGACCGTCTGCGCCAGCTGGCCCAGCAGAACAGCCTGCCGGTTCTGGTGCAAAGCGGTGATATCGACTGGCTGCGGGATGTGGTATATCCCAACGGCCTGGCCTACGACCTGGCCCCCTGGCTGGAGGAGCACCCCGAGATCAAAGACCTGCTGCTGGCCGATGGCCTGGAGTACTGTACCGATGACGAGGGCCACATCTACAGCATGCCTCTGGCCACCGTTCGGCCTACGGGCTTTTTCTGGAACTCGGCCCTGTGGCCTACTGAAGCGGACCTGAGCGCTTTGACCATGGATGAGTTCATCACCGAGCTGGGCGACCAGAAGATCGCTTTCTCTACCGCCGAAAACGGCTGGGTGGCAGCCCTGTTCCTCACTGCGATGATCGCCAACGAGGAGGGCGGCGCCGAGTGGCTGCAGGCCGGCGTGGAAAACCGCATTACCGATTTTAGCGAGCCCGCTTTCCTCAGCGCCGTAGAAACCCTGCAGCAGCTGCTGCAGAACAATGCGGCCCCCAACTCCATCGGCGCTGCCTATGCCGATGCGGCCAACTCTTTCATGAGCAACCAGGCCGCCGTCATTGCCAACGGCCCGTGGATGAGCGCCGATTTTGCCGAGACCAATGCCGCCAACTGGAGCAACGGCTTTGACGGTGCCGATGTGCACGCGGCCCTGTTCCCGGGCCAGGTGGGTGTGGCCAACACCGCCACTTTCGGCGAGTGGTTCATCTCCGCCTCCGCCTCCGAAGAGGAAATCGAGCTGGCTTTGGCCTTCCTGGAGTTCATCTACACGCCCGAAGAGCTGGAAGCCTACCTGCTGGCCGAGGGCGGCGACGCGCCCAACCTGGAGTACAGCGAGGAGTTCACCGCCCAGCAGGGCGAGACCCAGGTGCTGGCCGACCTGGCCGCAGACACCACCGAGGAAACCGTGTTCGTGCCCTGCATCCTGGACGTGATCCCGTCTTCCGTGGCCAATGCAGACTTCGGCATGCTGCTGCCCAGCCTGGCAGACGGCACCTACACCGCCCAGGACTTTGCCGACCGCATGACCCAGGCGGCCCAGGAAGCCACGGCCGAGTAACGGCTGCAGCGGCGGAAAAAACTGTTTACTGCGCGGCGCGCCGCACCCCGGCCACAGCCGGGCGGCGCGCCGCCTTTTCCGTACCGCGCGGCGCGGCCGCGCTTTCCCGCAGTGAAGTGAGAGGAGGCCCCCATGAAGAAAACCATCCCCCGCCCGCCCCGGGCCAAGGCCAGCCGGCTGCAGCGGGCCAACTATAAGTGGATCTATCTGTTTTTGCTGCCCACGGTGATCGTCTTCGCCATGTTCTACGTGATCCCTATCGCGCAGGTGTTCGTCACCTCGTTCACCCAGTGGGACGGCTTCAATGCGCCCGTGTTCAACGGCGTGCGCAATTATGTCAACCTGTTCAGCAGCCATTCCTTCCTCACCGCCCTGCGCAACCTGTTTTTGTGGGGCCTGGTGGCCGTGTTCCTGCATGTGGGCTTCGGTACGCTGGTGGCCTTCGTGCTGTTCCAAAGGCCCCGGGGCTGGAAGTTCACCCGCGCTGTATTCATGATCCCCAACGTTATCAGCGCCGCGGCCTGGGCCATGATCTACCGCTTCATCTTCAATGATGACTTTGGTGTGCTCAACGGCATCATCCGCATTTTTGACCCGGACTTCAGCGTCCAGTGGTTCTACAAATCCCCCTGGGCGTTCTGGGCGGTCACCTTTACCTGGCTGTTCTACGCGGTCATCGTCACGCTGATCGTCCTGGGCGATTTGCTGAATATCCCCACCGAGCTCACCGAGGCGGCCCGCATCGACGGCGCCACCGGCTGGCAGCTGATCCGCTGCATCCAGCTGCCGCTGTGCCGGGGTGCCATCGGTACCAGCATCATCTGCTCGCTGACGGCCCGCATCTCCATGTACGAGCAGATCGCCCTCACCACCGCCGGAGGGCCGGACTACCAGACCATGAGTCTGCCCATCTTGCTGGTGAACGCCATCACCGACTACCGCTACGGCTACGCCAATGCCGTGGGTGTGCTGATGTTTCTTATCGGCCTGGCGGTACTGTATGTGGTGAACAGGGCCTTCCGCATGGACGAGAGCGACTATTGAGGTGAAGCGTATGAATACTGTGAAGAAAACCGCTACCCGCGCGCTGATGTACTTTGTAGAGCTGTTCGTCATCGTGCTGTCGGTGTTTCCCATTTTGTGGGTGATGATGTCGGCGTTCAAAACAAACGGTGAGATCCTCTCGGATCCGCTGGCCCTGCCCACAGCCTTTTCCATGGATGCCTTTGTGTACCTGTTTGAAACCTATAATTTCCCGCTGTACTTCTGGAACAGTTTGCTGGCGGCGGGCGTTTCCACCTTGGTCAGCCTGTTGTTCTACGCCATGGGCGCCTACGTCATCGCCAAGTTTCAGTTCCCCGGACGCCAGCTGCTGTTCATCCTGTTCACCATCACCCTGCTGGTGCCCGGCCACAGCAAAACGCAGCCCATCTTCTCTTTGGTGACGGGCCTGGGCCTGTACGACAGCATCTGGGGCGTCACACTGGTATATCTGTCCGCAGGCATGGCCATGTCCATTTTTGTGCTGAAAGCCGGGTTCATGGCCATTCCCAAAAGCCTGGACGAAGCCGCCGCCATCGAGGGCGCGGGCTTCGTGCGCACCTTCTGGTCCATCAACCTGCCCCTGGCCAAAAGCGCCCTGGCCACGGCGGGCATCCTGATGTTCCTGGGCAACTGGAACGAATATTACTTTGCCTCCCTGCTCACCATGTCCGATTCCCAGCGCACGCTGCCCATCGCCCTGGCCTTCTTCACCAGCGAGTTCTCTTACAATTATACCAATCTGTTTGCAGCCCTTACTGTGGTCATCCTGCCGGGCATCATTCTGTATGCTTTTGCCCAGGAACAGGTACAGGCCAGCGTGGCTGCCACGGGCATTAAGGGCTGAGGCGCCCGACATCCACCCATGACTTCTTTATTTACAGGAGCCGCCTATGAAATACGATACCCAACCCCTGGGATGGGCCGTGGAGGAAGACGCCTTCGACGGCCGCTACATCGCCAAGTGCGAATCCATCTTTGCCCAGGGCAACGGCTACATGAACCTGCGCAATGCCCTGGAGGAGGACTACGCCGGCCAGCGCCGGGGCGCCTTCGTCACGGGCACTTTCAACAAAGCCTTGCCCGATGAAGTGACCGAGCTGCCCAACCTGCCCGACGTGACGGCCCTGGGCCTGTACATCGACGGTCGGCGCTTCCATCTGGAGACGGGCACGGTGCTGGCCTACGCCCGCAGACTGGATCTGCGCACCGGCGAGACCGTGCGCACCGTCACCTGGCAAAGCCCGGCCGGTGCGCGGCTGGCCCTGCGCTTTTCCCGTTTCGTCAGCCTGGCGGACGAGCACCTGGCCGCCTTCTGCGCCGAGATCACCCCCCTGGACGGCCCGGCGGCCCTGACGGTGCAAAGCGGCATCGACGGCCGGGTGACCAACACCGGCAGCCAGCACTGTGCCGAAGGGGAAAAACGGCTGATCGACGGCCGGGTGCTGTGCCTGTCCACCTGCACGGGCCAGACGGGGATTCCCATCGCAGTGCACTGCGCCCACACTTTCAGCCAGGCGCCGGAAAAACTGCTGCCTGTGATGGAGCGCCGGCGCTTCACTCTGCGCGCCGCCTTCCGGATGGAAGCCGGCCGGACTCTGCGCATTGAAAAGCTGGCCTGCTATCACACCGGGCGGGACCAGGCCTTCTCCGCTTTCGGCCAGCCCGACGGCATCCGGGACGCAGCGCCCGTGTGCGCCGCGGGCCTTGCGTGCATCCGCCGGGCCCTGGAAGAGGGCTACGACGCCCTGCTGGCCCGTTCCGCCGCCCGCTGGCGGGAATACTGGCGGGAGAAGGATGTGGTCATCGACAGCCCCGACCCCTTCGACCAGCTGGGCATGCGCTTCGCGCTGTACCATTTGAACATCATGATCAAGCGCGACGACGCCCGGGTGGGCATCGGCGCCAAGGGTATGACGGGGGAGGGCTACAAGGGCCACTCCTTCTGGGACACCGAGATGTTCCTGCTGCCCCACTATCTGCTGACGGACCCGGCCGCCGCCCGCACGCTGCTGGAATACCGCTGGCGCAGCCTGCCCGGCGCCTTCAAAAAGGCCCGGGAGAACGGCTACCAGGGGGCCATGTTCCCATGGGAGAGCGCCTGGCTGAGCGACGGAGAGGTGACGCCGCTCTTCGGCGCAGCCGACGTGGTCACCGGCGAGAGCATCCCCATCCTCACCGGCCGGCTGGAGCACCACATCACCGCGGACATCGCCTGGGGCGTGGGGCTGTACTACCGGGCCACCGGGGACGACGACTTCATGGCGCGCTGCGGCTGTGAGCTGCTGGTGGAGACCGCCCGGTTCTGGGTTTCGCGCCTGGAGTGGAAACCCGAAAAGGCGCGGTACGAGATCTGCGATGTCATCGGGCCCGACGAGTACAAGGAGCATGTGGACAACAACGCCTTCACCAATTACCTGGCGGCGGAGAACCTGCGCGCCGCCGCCTGGGCCATTGGGGAGATGCCTGCCCGATGGCCCGCTGCCTGGGCCCAGCTGTCCGCCCGGGAAGACCTGTATGCCCTGGCGCGGGAATTCCGGGACAAGGCCGGCCGGCTGTACCTGCCCGGCCCCGGCGCCGACGGCCTGGTGCCGCAGAACGACCAGTACCTCTCTCTTGAGAAAATCGACCTGTCCCGCTACAAGGCCCAGGCGGGCGTGTCCTCTATCTATGAGGACTACAGCCCTGCCCAGATGAACGGGCTGATGGTATCCAAACAGGCGGATCTGGTGATGCTGCTGCGGGTACTGCCCGATTTGTTCAGCGACGATGTGCGCCGCAAAAACTTCCTGTTTTATGAATCCCGCACCCTGCACGATTCGTCCCTCAGCCATGGCCAGCACTGCGTACTGGCGGCCTGGATGGGTATGGACGATATGGCCCTGGATTTTTACCGCCACGCCGTCGCAATCGACCTGGGCCCGAACCTCACGTCTTCGGACGAGGGCATCCACAGCGCATCCATGGGCAATGCCTGGCAGTGCGCCGTGTGCGGCTTTGCGGGCCTGCGGTGGGACGGCCAGGCCCTCAGCCTGGAAAACCGCCTGCCCGCGCCCTGGCGCAGCCTGGCGTTCCGTGTGCACTGGCGCGGGGCGAAGCTGGCGGTGCGCCTGACCCATACGGGCCTGACGGTGCGCCTGCTGGCGGGCCCGATGCCCCGGATCATGGCAGACGGGCGGCCCGCCGCAGTTCTGGAAGGAGAGGAGGAAGAGGCGTGAGGTATCAGGGCATCCTGTTTGACTTGGACGGCGTGCTGTGCAGCACCGACCGCTTTCACTATGCCGCCTGGCAGCAGACGGCCCGGGAGGCAGGCGCTCCATTTGACGAGGCGGTGAACCAGCGCCTGCGGGGCGTCGGGCGGATGGAGAGCCTGGAGATCATCCTGGCAGGCAGCGCCCGTACGTTCACCGAAACGGAAAAACAGCGCATGGCTGAGGAGAAGAACGAGCGCTACCGGGCCCTGCTGCGGCAGATGACCCCCGCCGATATGCCCGGCGGCGTGCGCCGGGCCCTGGAGCAGCTGCGGGCCGCGGGCCTGAAACTGGCGGTGGGCTCTTCCAGCAAGAACGCCCGGTTTATCCTGCGGCAGCTGCAGGCTGAGGATTGCTTCGACGCCGTGTGTGACGGCACCCAGATTCAAAATTCCAAGCCGGACCCGGAGGTGTTCCTGAAGGCTGCGGCCATGCTGGGCCTGCCGCCGGCGGCGTGCCTGGTGGTGGAGGACGCCCCTGCGGGCCTGCAGGCCGCCCGTGCCGGCGGCATGGACTGCGCCTTCGTGGGCAGCGCCCCCCGGCCCTTCCCGCCGGCCTATATTCTGCGCGATGTGACCGAGCTGCCCGGGGCCATTCTGGGTTGACGGCAAAGCGCTTTTGAGGTATGATCCATCCGGCGCGGTGCGCCGCAGGGCCCGTGCGTCCTGCGGCGCTTTTTGCACCGGACAGACGAGGTGGTTTATTATGGAAACGATCGACCGAACATGGTGGAAAGAAGCTGCCGTGTACCAGATTTATCCCCGCAGCTTCTGTGATTCCAACGGCGACGGCATCGGGGATTTGCCCGGCATCCTGCAGAAACTGGATTATGTGCAGGGGCTTGGGGTGGATGCCATCTGGCTCAACCCGGTGTACGCCTCCCCCAATGTGGACAACGGCTACGACATCAGCGACTACTTCACCATCCAGCCGGAATTCGGCACCATGGCGGATTTTGACCGCCTGCTGGGCGAGGTGCACCGACGGGGCATGCGCCTGGTGATGGACCTGGTGGTGAACCATACCTCCAGCCGGCATCCCTGGTTCATCGAGAGCCGCGCCGGCCGCAACAGCCCCTATCGGGACTACTACATCTGGCGGGACCCAGCCCCCGGCGGCGGCCCGCCCAACAATTGGGGCGCCAACTTCGGCGGCCCGGCCTGGACACTGGACGAGGCCACCGGCCAGTACTATTTGCATCTGTTCGCCCCTCAGCAGCCGGACCTCAACTGGGAAAACCCCGCCGTGCGCCGGGATGTGTTTGCCATGATGGATTTCTGGTTCCAAAAGGGGATCGACGGCTTCCGCATGGATGTGATCAGCCTGATCTCCAAGGGCGGTTTCGCCGACGGCCCCCTGATGGCCAACGGCGTGTACGGAGACCCGGCCCCCCAGTGCGCCAACGGCCCCCGGGTGCACGAATACCTGCGGGAGATGAACCGCCGGGTGCTGAGCCGGTATGACTGCCTCACCGTGGGGGAAAACGCCGGCAACACCCCCGAGCAGGCCTGCCTGTACGCCGGCTTCGGCCGCGGAGAGCTGACCATGTCCTTCCAGTTCGACTTGATGGACGTGGACGGGGGTGAGCGGGACAAGTGGACGGCCCGGCGCACCTGGAAACTTGCGGATATCAAACAGGTGATGACCCGCTGGCAGACGGCCCTGGACGGCAGGGCATGGAACGCCCTGTTCTGGGAAAATCACGACCAGCCCCGCTGCGTGTCCCGCTTCGGGGACGACTCCACCGGGGAAACCCGGGTGCGCAGTGCCAAAATGCTGGCCACCTGCCTGTTTTTGATGCAGGGTACGCCATACATCTACCAGGGCCAGGAGCTGGGCATGACCAACACCCATTTTGATTCCATCGGGCAGATCAATGACGTGCAGACCCGGGGCGGCTACCGCATGCGGGTGGAGCAGTGCGGTGACGACCCCGCCCGGGTGATGGAGACGGTGAATTATATCAGCCGGGAGCACGCCCGCACCCCCATGCCCTGGACGGACGGGCCCAACGGCGGCTTCACCGACGGCGTGCCATGGATCCCTTTGAACCCCAATTTCAAAACCATCAACGCCGCCGCCCAACTGGCGGACCCGGATTCGGTGTACCACTACTACCGGGCCCTGCTGGCCCTGCGCAAAAGCGACGACGTGCTGCTGTATGGCCGCTACGCCCTCGAAATGGCCGACAGCCCCCAGGTGTACGCCTACACCCGCACCCTGAACGGGCGCGGGGCCCTGGTGGCGTGCAATTTTACCGGCCGCCCGGCCCCCTGCCCGCTGCCGGCGGCCTGGCAGAATGTGCCTCGGATATTGGGCAATTACCCCGACGCCCCCGCCGGCGGCGCTTTGCGCCCCTATGAGTGCGCCGTGTATCTGCAGCCTCGCGCCTGAACCGCCCTCGCCGGCCAGGGAAACCGGCGGAAAATGCATCACATGCCCCCGTTCCCACTTGCTTTTTGCCCAAGGCGACTTTATAATAAAAATATATACCCGGGCAAATATCCCGTAAAGGGGCTTGACAATTGTGATGCGGCAACATACAATCGTCCAGCCAGACCGGCCGGGCCTGTGCTCTGCGATGCCTGAACGGGATCTGACTCTCCACCCAAAACCGACGGGTGCGCCCCGCCGGCGGATTTTCCGCGCGCGGGACGCACCTTTTCGCGCGTTTTGGACCATGGAAAGCAAATGACACAAGAGGAGGAGACAAGATGCGCGATCCATTTCTGTTCCATCGGAAAAAGAAAAAGCAGGAGACGGGCACGGCGCTGTTCGTGCTGCTGGTGGGCCTGGCCGCCGCGGGGCTGCTGGGCTGGATCGGCTGGGGCAAGGGCGGCGGCTGGTGGAACGGCTTCGGCTGGCTGGCGGGGCTGTTCTTCATGGCCATCAACAGCGCGGGCCTGGCCGGCGACGCCCCCGAGGAGGCCGTGCCGGATACCCCCGGCGAGTGGCGCGGGCGCTGCCTGGCCGTTTTGCTGAACTGCACCGCTGTGCCGGTGCTGTACCTGTTCAACGTGGCCTGCGCCTTTTACTACAGCCGCACGGACCTGGGCCTGGATGGCCAGGAGGGGGCGTTCCTCTCCCCGCTGACCATGCTGACCGTCAACCCACTGGAGGGGCTGATCGGCCTGGGGCTGATTGTGCTGGGGCTGTATCTGGCCCTCAAGCAGCTGCGCTGGCTGGCCCGGGCCGCCGGCGCGCGCCGGCGGGCGAGGCGGGACGTGATGCAGCTGGAGGGCCCCGACGGAAAGCAGTACCCCCTGCCCCGGGACGAGGGGATCCTGTGGTCCCTCTACCGCAAAACGACGGACCTGGAGGGCAGCTGGGGCGTCCCGTCCCAGGGGAGCCGGCAGGAGGCCCTGAAGCCGGAGAACTTTGCGAAGTACCTGCTGGTCCAGCGCCTGGCGGACGTGATGTACGAGCAGTTCCGGAAAGGCCAGCACACCCTGGCCTACCCGCCCGAGGACAGCTTCTCCGAAGAGCAGTGGGCCGCGGCGGACAAGGCGGAGCGCTGGGCCACCTACGCCCACATCATGGAGAGCACGGCGGCTGTGTTCTGGGAGAGGTGGGGCCAGTATGACCGCGCCCGCATCTATGCCGACCGGATGCTGGCCATCGCCCTGGCAGTAGGCACCGGGAATGATTACGATATGATCGACTTGAAAAGTATCTACGACAAGGTGTACCGCCACTTCCCCGAGGCAAAGCTGGCCCCCGACGTGCAGGAGCGGATGGACACCCTGTGCGCCCGGGACCAGGCCCGGCGGGACAAGCGGGCGGAGGAGCTGCGCCGGTACGAGGCCGAGGCCCCCGAGCGCGCCCGCCGCAACGCAGAGCGCCGGCTGGAATACGAAGAGGCCCAGCTGCGCCGGCAGATGGCCGCCGAAAAGCGGGCCGGCCAAGAGCAGAAGCTGCGCGATACCTACGAGGACAAGCTGCGCGGCCTGGACGCCCGCGAGCGCGCGCTGAACGCCGCGCTGGACAACAACACCTACACCAACGAGGAGAACTACCTGGCCGGCAACCTGGGCGACCAGGAGTACGCCCGCCGGAAATTCCTGCGGGACGAGGCCGAGGAAAAATATCGCAAAGAATACGAAAGCGCCTTGGCGGATCTGGACGACGACTGATTTCGCTTTCCGCAGCAAAACGCAAAGCGGTGCACTGCCCAAAGCCGGGCGGCGCACCGCTTTTTGCACCCCAGGGGAAAGAGACGGCTAGCTTCCTTTCCGTTGAACCGGATCAGTGAAAACGGGCAGCAGACAAAACGCCCCCGCGCAGGAAAATGAACCTGCGCGGGGGTTTTCCATGGCCGGCAGAAAATGCACGCATATTCCATGTTCAGAAGCTGCAGAAGGAAATCCTGTGTACGCGGCAGGTGGGGCCGCCCGGCAGGGGATAACGGATGGGCTTGGATAGGGCAGGCTGCGTGCAGGCAAAACTGGAAGCCGGGATTTCGTTACGCCCGAAAGGAAGGCCGGGAAAAAGCGGTGCGCCCGGTGACGTCGCTGCGGAGCAGGCTTGCGGGATCCGGCGGCGGAGAAAGAGGGAGGCCGCAGGGCGGCACCGCCGCAGCGGCCGGGGAGGTGAGGAGCCGTTCCATCCAGTTTGGCAGCCTCCAGCGCATCCGGCATAAAACAGGAGCGGCGCCGCTGACGCTGCGCCGCTCCTGTCAAAGTGAAATCTCCCTTTATAGGGGTTGTTTGCGCCGCCTGCACAATTCGGGGGGGGTGCTGTGCAGGCAAGCCCGGCCCGCGGAACTTATTTCCGGGGATTTTTGATGGCAGCCTGTGCGGGTATGTATCCATAGAGAGCGCACAACAGGACCATCATCTTTTTTACTATTATAATGTAGAAGCCAGGCATAAAACAATAGGTATTTTTCCATTCAAGGCCGTCACTCTGTGATGGCCTTTTTGATTTTCCCCCAACTTCCATCGCCTATTAGAAACGAGTCCTGCAAACAAAAGTCAATAGATGAAATAAAAAAAGTCCCGCAAATTTTGCGAGGCTAAAAAAGGTACAACAAACCAGACCGGAGAGAAAGCATCTCGCCAGCCGGAAAGAAATTCGGTTGTT
>CALXBN010000026.1 GCA_944386555.1 uncultured Ruthenibacterium sp.
CGTGGGACTGCATAGAGAAATATGAAGTTATAATTTGGTTGGTTTTGCGTAAAACCGCGCTATATCAGGCTTTAGCGGCGTTTATGGAGAGGTATGGAGATATAGAATCCAGCGTGTGAACGCCGATTCCTAATTTCATACCTTGTCTCCCTTTGCATGGGCCGGCGCGCGGGCCGGCCCGGATTCTTCTTTATTATTATACAGGTTTTTTCGGGAAAAGAAAGGCCCGCGCACTTTTTTTGTTCACAATGATCCGTTATAATAATACAAGACGGCGCCGCGCGCGCCGCAACGGCTGCAAAATGCCTGCAAAGAGAGGGGAAACAATATGGCAGGAAAGATCCTGATTGCTGATGACGATAAGAATATCTGCGAGCTGCTGCGCCTGTACCTGGCCAAGGAGGGCTATGAAATATGTATGGCCCACGACGGCCAGGCTGCCCTGGAGGCTTTTGAACGGGAAAAGCCTGATTTGGTGCTGCTGGATGTGATGATGCCCAAGATGGACGGCTGGGAAGTGTGCCGGAAGATCCGCGCCGAGGCCGGTACGCCCGTCATTATGCTGACGGCCAAGGGCGAGACCTTCGATAAGGTATTGGGCCTGGAGCTGGGGGCCGACGACTATGTGGTGAAGCCCTTCGACGCCAAAGAAGTGATTGCCCGCATCAAAGCAGTGCTGCGCCGGTGCGCCCCGGCGGCGGAAAGCGAGCAGGGCGTCATCAGCTACGAGAACCTGACGGTGGATCTGTCGCGGTACGAGCTGAAGGTAAAAGGCAGGGTGGTGGACGCCCCGCCCAAAGAACTGGAGCTGCTGTACTATTTGGCCAGCCATCCCAACCGGGTGTTCACCCGGGACCAGCTGCTGGACGAAGTGTGGGGCTTTGAGTACTACGGCGATTCCCGCACCATTGATGTGCATGTGAAGCGCCTGCGGGAGAAGCTGGACGGCGCCTCGGAAAAATGGGGGCTGAAAACCGTATGGGGCGTGGGCTACAAATTTGAGGTGAAGGACTGAAGTGCGGTGCAGCGCCCGCCCAAACATTGACCGGAAAAGGAGGCTGCGCCCTTGCGCAAAAGCATAACAACCCGCTATTTTTATTCCACGGCCATCCTGCTGCTGGCATCTACGGCTTTTATGGGGCTGATCCAGATGTATCTGGCCATGGGCTATTTCCGCACGGACAACGACGCCTCGCTGATCAATACGGTGGACAACACGGTGCGGGTACTGCAGGAGGCCCAAAGCGCCTCGGATGATCGCGAGCAGCGGCTGGAGATCATCAAGCGGGAAACGGTCATTACTTCCCGCGCTTCGGGCAGCCTGATTTTCATATCCGACGCTTACGGGCGCATTGTGCTGTGCAGCGCCGAGGACCCCGAGCAGTATCTGGCCCTGCAGCTGCCGGAAAAAGCCCTGTCGGAGGCGTTCAACGCCGGCCAGTACACCGAGGTGGGTACCCTGGACGGCATTTTGCACAGCCGGTACTATGTGGCCGGCAAACCCATCGAGCATGACGGCCGCCTGGCGGGCTTTGTGTTTGCTGCCTCCAATGCCGACAGCCTGGGAGACTACATGGCAAACCTGTTCTCCATTTTCATCCTCTCCGCCGGGCTGATGCTGATGGTGGCCAGCATTTTGTCTATTGTGCTTACCACCCGCATGACCACTCCGCTGCGGCGCATCAGCGAGGCTGCCCGCAAGTTCGGCCAGGGGGATTTTTCCATCCGGGTGCCGGTGGAGGGGGATGACGAGCTGGCGCAGATGGCCGTCACCTTCAACAATATGGCCCAGAATTTGGAGAAGATCGACCAGTCCCGTTCCAATTTTATGGGCAATATCGCCCATGAGCTGCGCACGCCCATGACCACGGTCAAGGGTTTTGTGGACGGCATGCTGGACGGCACCATCCCGCCTGAAAGCCGTCATCACTATCTGGAAATCGTCAGCCAGGAAGTGGGCCGCCTGACGCGGCTGATCAAAAACATGCTGGATATTACCAAGCTGGAGGCCGGCGAGTACACGGTGAACGCCACCGATTATGACGTATGGGAGAGCATCACCGGCGTGGTGTTCAGCGCCGAGCAGCGCCTGGAGGCAAACCGCATCCAGCTGGCAGGGTTTGCCCCTACCAGGACTATGGTGTATGCCGATAAGGACCTGGTGTACCAGGTGATCTACAATATCATGGACAATGCCATCAAATTTACCCCCGAGGGCGGCGAGATCCGCTTCAGTGTTGCCCAGAGCAAGGGGTTTGTCACCGTGGCCATCCGCAACACCGGGGCGGGTATCGCGCCTGAAGCACTGCCATATGTATTCGACCGCTTCTACAAAGAGGATAAAAGCCGCGGCCTGAACACCACAGGCAGCGGCCTGGGGCTGCACATCTGCAAGGTGCTGATCAATCTGTCCGGCGGCAGTATCCGTGTGGACAGCCAGGAGGGCGCCTGGTGCCAGTTCAGCTTCACTTTGCCCACACCGCCCCAGCAAAACGGCAAGGGCCAGCGTCCGGCCAAAAAGCAGAAGCCTTTGCGGGAAGCCCGGCCGGATAAGGAACCTGTCCGGGAGCCAAAGGACGGCCCGGCGGCCCCGACGGATCCGCAGCCCGCGGGGACGGACGGGCCGGATATCCCCTTGCAGAAGGATACCCCGTGAGGGAAAAGCAGGCCCGGCGCACACCGCTGCCGGTGTGCGCCGGGCTGTGCCGCGGCTATTTGACGGCGGGCAGGCTGCCGGAGGCGGCCCGGGCCTTGCCGTGCCCGGCGGCGCGCTGTACGGCCAGCACCGCCCAGCTCAGGCAGTACCAGTAAAAGCTGTACAGCGGACAGATCTGCCCCAGCAGATTGCCGAACTCCGCCTCATAGCTCCACACATTCCAGCCCAGCGCCAGGTTCACCACCAGGCCCACGGCCAGCTCGGCGGCCGTGATCCCGGCGGCCCCCGCCGCAGCCTGTGCCCACAGGGGCCGCCCGGCCCAGGCGCGGCCCAGCAGGCACAGCCCCACCAGGCACGCGCCGCCCAGCAGGGTCATGGTCCAATGCGTGTGGCCGCGCACCAGCACTTCCAGTGCACTGTAGCCCGCTGCACCTGTGCAGAAAATTGCTGCGTTCCGTTTCATGAAGATCACCCGCTACATAGGGTGTTCCTTTGGCTGCCGTGTTATACGCCGCCGGTTTACAAACAGCCGTTTATACGGTATAATAAACACAATTGCAACCGATGGCGCCGGCGCGTGGGCCGGCCGGGAAAGGAGCGGCCGCCCGTGAGAACAGCGCAGCAACGGCAGGCATATACGGCCAGTGCCTCTATTGTGGTGTACGGCGGCGCCGAAGAGGCCCTGACGGCCGCCCGCAGCCTGGTGGCCTGCACAAAAGGCGTGCCCCTGCAGCTGTACCTGGTGGACAACGCAAGCCCTGACGGCGCCGGCGCGGCTTTGCGCGCAGCGTTCCCACCGGAAAGCAGCCCCGAGGTGCAGGTGATCTGCCTGCCGGAAAACCGGGGATTCGGCGCGGGGCACAATGCCGTGCTGGGCCGGCTGGCCAGTCGGTATCACTTCGTGGTGAACCCGGACATCCAGCTCACCGAGGATTCCGTCAGCGCTCTGTGCGCCTGGATGGACGCTCACCCGGACGTGGTGATGGCCACGCCCCGGTTGCGCTTTCCCAACGGAGACGAGCAGTACACTCCCAAGCGCGCGCCCTTCTTCCGGGCGCTGGTGGCCCGGGTGACGCCTTTTTGCAAAAAGGCCGAGGCGCATTACCTGATGCGGGATGAGGACCTCTCCGCGGCGCAGGATATCACTTTCTGCACCGGCAGCTTCTTTGTCATCCGCACCGCGGTGCTGCGGCAGATCGGCGGCTTTGACGAGAAGTATTTCATGTATGTGGAGGACGCAGACATCACCCGCAAGGCCCTTTCGCAGGGGAGGGTGTGCTATGTGCCCGTCACCACCGTCACCCATGCTTGGCACCGCGACACCCGCAAAAGCGCCCGCAGCTTCCTGCGCCAGATGCGCAGCATGGGGCGCTACTGGGCCAAGTGGGGCTTCCGGTTTTGAGCGCGGGCCGCGGCTGGCCGGCCCTGTAAGTTAGGCCCCGCCGGGTCTGGCGCCGTGTGCGGCGCACCTGGGCGGGCACAGAAAAGGAGCGATTGAAATGAAAGGCATCATTCTCGCCGGCGGCGCAGGTACCCGCCTGTACCCGCTGACCATGGTCACGTCCAAGCAGCTGCTGCCCGTGTATGACAAACCGATGATCTATTACCCGCTGTCCACACTGATGCTGGCGGGTATTCACGAGATCCTCATCATCTCCACCCCCACCGACACCCCGCGCTTCGAGGCGCTGCTGGGAGACGGCAGCCAATTCGGCGTGCAGCTGTCCTATAAGGTGCAGCCCAGCCCTGACGGCCTGGCCCAGGCGTTTTTGCTGGGCGAGGAGTTCATTGGCGGCCAGCCCTGCGCCATGGTGCTGGGAGACAATATTTTTTACGGCAACGGCTTCTCCCGCATTCTGAAAGCGGCGGTGCAAAACGCCGAAAACGGCCGGGCCACGGTATTCGGTTATTATGTCACGGACCCCGAGCGCTTCGGCGTAGTGGAGTTCGATGAAACCGGCCGGGTGCTCAGTGTGGAGGAGAAACCCGCTGCGCCCAAGTCCAACTACGCAGTTACGGGCCTGTATTTTTATGGCGGTGATGTCAGTGAACTGGCCAAGCAGGTGCGGCCCAGTGCCCGGGGCGAACTGGAGATCACGACCCTGAATGAAATGTATCTGCGCCAGGGCCGGCTGGATGTACAGTTGCTGGGGCGGGGGTTTGCCTGGCTGGATACCGGTACCATGGACAGCCTGGTGGACGCGGCGGACTTTGTGCGCATGGTGGAAAAGCGCCAGGGCATCAAGATTTCCGCTCCTGAGGAAATCGCCTACAAAAACGGATGGATCACCAAAGATACCCTGCTGGCCAGCGCCCGGCGCTACGGCAAAAGCCCCTACGGCCAGCATCTGCGCCAGGTGGCGGAGAACAAAATCCAATACTGACAGGCTGCCCGGGTGCGCCCGGCACGGCCGATGAAAACGGAAAGAGGGAAGCATATGAAATTGCTGATCACCGGCGCCGCCGGCCAGCTGGGCACCGAACTGCGCCGCCAGCTGGCTGAGGGCGGAAGCGCCCTGGGCCCCATGCCCGAAAAGCTGCGTCACGCCACTGTGATTGCCACCGACGTGGGCCAGCCGGGTTTTGAAAACCTGGACATCACCGACCGGCATGCCGTGGCCGCTTTTGTGCGCCGCCATCAGCCGGACGCCATTCTCAGCTGTGCGGCCTACACCAATGTGGATGGCTGCGAGACGGACCGGGACGGCGCTTTCCGGGTGAATGCCCTGGGTGCGCGCAACCTGGCCCTGGCTGCCGCCGAGGTGGACGCAAAACTGGTGCACGTGTCCACGGATTATGTGTTCCCCGGCAATGCCAAAGCCCCCTTGGCTGAGTATGAGCAGCCGGGCCCCATTTCCATGTACGGCAAAACCAAGTGGCTGGGGGAGGAATATGTCCGGCAGTTCTGTCCCAAGTATTTTATTGTGCGCACGGCTTGGCTGTATGGCTATGCAGGCAAAAACTTTGTAAAAACCATGGTGCGCGCAGGTAAGGCCCGAGGCGCGCTGACCGTGGTGAACGACCAGCTGGGCAACCCCACCAACGCCGAGGATCTGGCGCATCATCTGCTGAAGCTGGTGGTTTCCAAAGAGTATGGCGTATACCATTGCACCGGCAACGGTGTGTGCAGCTGGTACGACTTTGCCGCCGAGATCATCCGCCTGGCCGGCGTAAACGCCACGGTAAGCCCCTGCACCAGCGCCGAGTACAAACAGATGAACCCGGACAGCGCCAGCCGCCCGGCTTATTCGGCCCTGGACAATGCCATGCTGCGGGCCACTGTGGGGGACGAAATGCGCCCCTGGCAGCAAGCGCTGGCCTGCTTTTTTGAAAACTGGAAAGGGGAATGACCCATGAAAAAATACCTGATCACCGGCTGCGCCGGGTTCATCGGTTCCAACTTTGTGTATTATATGCTGCGCCGCCACCAGGACATCCTGATGGTGAACCTGGATAAGCTGACTTATGCGGGCAACCTGGAAAACCTGAAGGACGCCGAGGGTGACCCGCGGCATACCTTTGTGCAGGGGGACATCTGCGACAGGCCCCTGGTGGAGAAGCTGTTCAGCCAGTATGATTTTGACTACGTCATCAATTTTGCCGCCGAAAGCCATGTGGACCGCAGTATTTCGAACCCCGGCCTGTTTGTGCAGACCAATGTGCAGGGGACGGTGAACCTGCTGCAGTGCGCCAAGGAGGCCTGGCTGCGGGACGGTGTTTGGGCTGAAGAGAAAAAGTTTGTACAGGTGTCCACCGATGAGGTGTACGGCAGTCTGGGAGACGAGGGGTATTTTACCGAGACCACACCGCTGTGCCCCCACAGCCCTTATTCCGCGTCCAAAGCCAGTGCGGATTTGTTTGTGATGGCCTTCCACGATACCTACGGGATGCCTGTGAATATCACCCGCTGCTCCAACAATTACGGGCCCTACCAGTTTCCGGAGAAACTGATCCCGCTGATGATCAACAATGTCAAGCACCACAAGCCTCTGCCCGTGTACGGCGACGGCATGAATGTGCGGGACTGGCTGTACGTGGAGGATCACTGCAAAGCCATTGACCTGGTGGCCCAGGGCGGGCGGCCGGGTCAGGTGTATAATGTGGGCGGCCACAACGAGCGCCCCAATATTTTCATTGTGAAAACCATCATCGCCCAGCTGCACGACCGCCTGCAGGATGATGCCATCAACGAGACGCTGATCCACTATGTGGCCGACCGTTTGGGCCATGACCGCCGCTACGGCATCGACCCGGCTAAGATCCGGCAGGAGCTGGGCTGGTATCCGGAAACGCCCTTTGAACAGGGAATCGTGAAAACCATTGATTGGTACTTGTGCCATGAGACATGGATGGACCATGTGACCAGCGGCGATTATCAGAAGTATTACGAGGCCATGTACAAAAACCGGTGAACGGCCAGCATCTGCAGCGCACAGGGCCCCGGGCGGCCGGCAATGCCGCGCCCGGGCCCTGTTTTTTTGCCAAGGTGACAAAGTTACTTGACCTTTGCGCCGAAATCATGGTACGCTGTTTCTGCCCGGCGGGGGAATGCCGTCTGCCCGCCCGCATGAATTTTGACCGGGAGGTTTTGCGTGATGAATATTCGCCGCACACTGATTGCCCCGCTGTTGGCCCTGGCCGTGCTGCTTACCGGCTGCGGCGCCGGCAGCCCGCTGCTGGAGGGCGGGGACACAGCCCCGTCCAGCGGGTCCGGTGCCGCATCGGATGCTGCAGACACGGCACAGACGGTATATCTGGGGGATTTTACCGCCCAAACCCTTGACGGGGAGGCCATAGACCAGACCGTGTTCCAGGGCCACGCGCTTACCGTGGTGAACGTATGGGCCACCTTCTGCGGCCCTTGCAAGGACGAGATGCCCATTCTGGCCAAATTGGACGGGGAGATGGGGGATGAGGTGCAGTTCCTGGGCGTGGTGACCGACGTGACCGACCAGGACCTGAACCCAGACCAGGCCCAGGTGGACCTGGCCGCCCAGCTGGCCGAGGCCGCCGGCGTGGCCTACCGGAACCTGCAGCTGAACGAAAGCCTGGCCATGCTGGGTTTCGCGGGACTTCAGGCCGTGCCGGCCACCCTTTTTGTGGATGCAAACGGGTGCCTGGTGGGCCAGGGCTTCTACGGCGCCCTGGACGAGGAAAACTGGCGGGCGGTGATTGAAGAACGGCTGGAGCAGGCCCGGCAGCAGGCGGAACGGGCCGATGGCCCGGGCGACGCCTCCGGCGGAGAGCAGGCTGTATGAGCGCCCGGGGGAAAAACCTGGCCGCGGCGGGTTTGCTGGCGCTGGGGCTGGGCATGATGGCCCTGGGGCTGTGGCGGGGCGAGGCCACGGTCGTCTGGCGCAAGGCAGCTCAGATCTGCCTGGAGTGCATCGGCCTTGCCTGAGAAAAAACTGCCCCGTCCCGCCGGTACAGGCCGCAAACGCCCTGCGGCCGCACGCCTTCGCCTGGGTGTGCAGCTGGGCTGGTCGGCCCTCACCAACGGCTATTTGGCCGGGTTTGTACAGGGGAAAATCTACACAGGCCCGGCCAAAAGCCTGTGTGTGCCGGGGCTGAATTGCTATTCCTGTCCCGGGGCCCTGGGTGCGTGCCCGCTGGGGGCCCTGCAGGCCACGGTGGGTTCTGCCGGCTACCAGATGGCCTTCTACGCGGTGGGCTTCCTGATGGCGGTGGGCGCGGTGCTGGGGCGTTTTGTGTGCGGCTTTCTGTGCCCCTTCGGCCTGGTGCAGGACTTGCTGTACCGCATCCCGCTGCCGGGAAAGAAAAAGAAGGGCAAGCTGCTGCCCGGCGACCGGGTGCTGCGCAAGGCCCGGTATGTGCTGCTGGTGGTGTTCTGCCTGTTGCTGCCTATGGCGGCGGTGGACGTGGTGGGCCAGGGCAGCCCCTGGTTCTGCCAGTATGTGTGCCCTTCGGGAACGCTGCTGGGCAGCGTGCCGCTGCTCACCGCCAATGCCGCCCTGCGCAGCGCCATCGGGCCGCTGTGGGTGTGGAAAATGGCCCTGATGGCTGTGCTGCTGGCCCTGGGTACGCTGTACTACCGGCCCTTCTGCCGATACCTGTGCCCTCTGGGGGCGGTATACGGCCTGTTCAACCCTGTATCCCTGTATAAGATCCGGGTGGACGAGGCCGCCTGTATCCGCTGCGGCCGCTGCCGGGCGATCTGCGGTTTCGACATCCCTGTGTGGCAGCGTCCCAACAGCCCGGAGTGTATCCGCTGCGGCAGATGCGTGGAGGCCTGCCCTACCGGCGCACTGCGCATGGGGTTTTCCGTGCACCGCCGGCCCACCCGGTACGATCTGGCCCCGTGATATCTGACGGCCTGCGGGCAGAGGCGTACTCGATACCGTCCGGCTCTATGACGCCGTACCCTGTGCAGGTGTGCACGTGTGCGCCTCCTTTCTTGGCCGTCCTGGTGCTGGTTACGCCGGGACGGCATTTCTGTTTGTTTGTCTGTATGATTTTTATGAAGCGGACAGGGCCTGGAGCGGGGGCGGCAGGCGGCACGACCCTGTACATGCTTTCAATTGGGCCAAATCCTGCTGTGTCCGGGTATTGGCCGAAGGATATCCGCTGTGCGGGAACCGCAGGCGGCTGTGTGCCCTCTGCGGGCCATGAAAAGGCAAAAGAAAACCTCCATGCAAATGGTTTGTCCATTTGCATGGAGGTTTTTCATACACAACCATCATTTTGGCCCGGCCGGCATTTTGCCGCGCTTTTTGTGCGCATGAACCGTCGCGGAAACGGCTTTCTGCACAGGGAAAGACGGCTCCTTGGAACGGGCGATGGCCCGTGGGGGCGGCCGCTTCAGCCCAGGCGCAGGGGGTCGTACACCAGGTTGGCGCAGCCGCCGTCCAGGCGCTTGAAACGGCCGGCACAGGCCTTGGCGATGCGGGCATTCTGGCCGCGGAAGGAAAAAGGCTGGCCGTCGGCCCGGCCCGCCAGTACAGTGTCGCACACGGCGGGCATCTCTTCCAGAATGGTGCGGGAGGTCTCGGGATGGCCATGGCTGATGTACACATGGTCGTATTGACCGGCCAGGGCGTCTCGGACACGGCATACCGCAGCCCGATAGGCCGTCACAGTAGAGGATTCGGGCAGGAACAGGTAGGTGGAGGGTGTGCAGGCATCCCCTGCAATCAGCAGCCGGGGTTCCATCAGCAGGAACACCATGCTGCCCGGGGTATGGCCAGGCAGCTCCACTGCGCGGATGTGCAGCCCGCCCAGGTCGAATACCATGCCGCCGTGCAGCGCCAGCATGGGCTTGTCAGGCTGCAGCGCGCACAGTTGGGGCGCCAGGGCGGGGAAATCCACCGCTCCCACCTGGCCGCAGACGTATTCGTCCCGCCAGGTGCAGTGATCCCGGTACACCGGCCGGTCTGCCGGGTTCATGTAAACTTCCCCGAACAGGGCGCAGCCGGGGGCGTGGTCCACATGGCCGTGGGTCAGCAGCACCGTCAGGGGCAGGGTGGTCAGCCGATGCACAAACCCGGGCAGATCCCCCAGCCCCGGGCCGGCGTCGATCAGTACCGCCCGCCGGCTGCCCTGCACCAGGAACAGGTTTTCACCGGTGAGCGTGTGGATCTCGGTAAGGCAGGGCGCCAACGGCAGGGCAATGTAAAAGTCAGTGGCAAAATCCATGGGAAAAGCCCTCTTTCATTTGCGTTTTCTGCAGACGGCGCGCCGGCCGGGACGGGCGGTCTCGGCGCGCGGGGGCGGGCGGGCGGTCAGGGGTTATACAGGGCAGTGGAGAGATACCGCTCGCCGCCGTCGGGCAGGATGACCACAATGGCCTTGCCTGCGAAAGCTGGCCGGCGTGCCAGCTGCAGTGCGGCCCACAAGGCTGCCCCGCCGGAGATGCCCGCCAGCACGCCTTCGGCGGGGCCCAGCAGGCGGCCGGCCTCCAGAGCGTCAGCGTCCGTCACGGGGATCACCTCGTCGTACACGGCGGTATCCAGGGCATCGGGCACAAAGCCGGCGCCAATGCCCTGCAGGCCGTGGGGGCCTGCCTGCCCGCCGCTCAGCACCGGTGAAGCGGCAGGCTCCACCGCGGCCACATACAGCCCGGGCTTCTGCTTTTTGAGGTAGGCGCCGGCACCGGACAGCGTGCCGCCGGTTCCCACGCCGGCCACCAGGGCATCTACCTGGCCGTCCGTATCCTGCCAAATCTCCGGCCCGGTGGTGTTGAAGTGGGCTGCCGGGCCCGCAGGGTTTTCGAACTGGCCAGGAATAAAGCTGTTCGGCGTCTGGGCGGCCAGCTCCCGGGCTTTTGCAATGGCTCCGGCCATACCCAGCCGGCCGGGTGTCAGCACCAGCCGGGCGCCGTAGGCCTGCATCAGCATCCGGCGCTCGGCGCTCATGGTATCCGGCATTACAATCACTGCATGGTATCCCCGGGCGGCGGCTACCATGCACAGGCCGATGCCCGTGTTGCCGGAGGTGGGTTCGATGATGGTGGCTCCGGGCTGCAGCAGGCCCAGCGCCTCGGCATCGTCGACCATGGCCTGGGCGATGCGGTCTTTGGCGGAGCCGGCGGGATTGAGGTATTCCAGCTTGGCCAGCAGCCGGGCGGACAGGCCGAAGCGGCGTTCCAGATGGGTCAGCTCCAGCAAGGGCGTGCGGCCGATCAGCTGGTCGATGGCGGTGTAGATGCGGGCCATGGTGATGCCTCCTTCAGGATATTGAGCGGTGAAAAAAGGAAAATGGATGAAAGGCGAATGATTTGCCTTATTGTAGCATGCCCCGGCGGCCAATGCAAGGGCGCACGGGTAAAAGAATGGTGAAAACGCAGGCTTGACAACAGCCGGATCATCCGGTATACTGAGCACATATTCTGGAAGGAGGGCGTCTGCATGGCCCGCTGCTGCGAGACTTGTACAATGTGTTGCGGGTGTGCCTGTGTGCACCTGCCGCATCGCCATGCCTGTCTGCGCAGCTCCCTTCCTGACGCCGCCCCTTTGCGGAGGTAAGCGCCCCTGCCCGGGGCCCGGCGGATATCCGGATATTTTGGGAAGAAAGGCGGAGAGCATGGCTCTCCGCCTTTTTTTGTTGGAGACAGGAGGTTTATGATGAATGTGTTTTCCCAGCTGATGGCCGATGCGCGCAACATCCGGGAGAAAGACCCCGCCGCTGCCAGCTTGGCCCAGGTGCTGCTGCTGTATCCGGGCTTCCATGTGCTGGTATTCCACCGGGTGGCCCACTGGCTGCACCGCCGCGGCCACGGGTTCGCCGCACGCCTGGTCAGTCAATGGGCAAGAGGGTTTACCGGTATCGAGATCCATCCCGCCGCACGCATCGGCCGGGGTTTGTTCATCGACCACGGCATGGGCGTGGTGATTGGTGAGACGGTGGAGATTGGCGACAACTGCACCATTTACCACGGGGTGACCCTGGGCGGCACCGGCAAGCACACGGGCAAGCGCCATCCCACTGTAGGGGACAATGTGCTCATCGGTGCGGGCAGCCAGATCCTGGGCCCGGTGCTGATCGGCGACAACGTGCGCCTGGGGGCGGGCAGCGTGGTACTGGCGGATATTCCCGCCGATTCCACGGCCATCGGCTGCCCGGCGCGGGTGGTGCGCCGGCGGGGCCGGGCGGTGCGCCCCAGCGACGATTTGGACCAGCAGGCTTTCCCCGATGTGGCGGCCCAGAAACTGGCGGAGATTACGGCGCGCCTGGAGGCACTGGAGCGGGCCGTTGCGTCCGGCGGCAATTTGTGATACACTACCCTATATAGCGCGCCGCGCCAACACATAAGGGAGTTGAAGGGTATTGAAGATCATGGCAGTGGATTACGGCGACGCCCGCACGGGCCTGGCTGTATGTGACCGCACCGAATTTTTGGCCAGCCCGGTGGGGGTGATTCAGGAGAAGAGTTTCGCCAAGGTGGCCGAGAAGATCGTGTACGCCAGCCGGGAGTTTGATGTGGGGATGATTGTGATCGGCCTGCCCCGGAATATGGATGGCAGCGAAGGCCCCCGGGCCGAGAAAAGCCGCAAGCTGGCGGGAGTGCTGTCCAGCATTGTGCCCATTCCCGTGGAGCTGTGGGACGAGCGCAGCACCACCGTCAGTGCCGCCGCCATTCTCACCGAGAACGGAACCTTCGGCAAAAAGCGTAAGGAGCAGCTGGATGCCGTGGCAGCCACCGTCATTTTGGAAAGCTATATGGCCTACCGGCGCAACACGGGCAAAAGCCAGTAAATAGGAAGAAGGCCGGGCAGCTCCCGGCCTTTTTTTGGTGGCTTAACCAGGCAGCCCCCCGGCGGACCGATTTTTGCAGGGTGAAACGGTATACGGCAAAAAAGGTTTGGATGAAACCAAGCGGCGGTTCGGCTCAGCGCCGCACAGGCTGAGGAAAGTGATCAAGACCTTTGAGGCGAGGGAGGATGCCTGGTAGTACAAAATCCGGCGCATGCCGGAAAAAAGAGGGGCAGCTGCTATGGCATTTATCTGTAAGCGGCTCAAACTGAATTACAAGAAGCTATCCGAGGAAGAAAAGAAGTGGCTGAAACGACTTGCACAGAAGTCGGACTTGCTGAAAAATCCAAAGCCCCAGCGGGGAAGAAAGTAAGAGAACGACAAATCGGAAATTTGCAGTGAGGTGAGGCAAGTTGCAATATAAAGTATACGGAAAACAAAATCGAGATGTGATTATTCTTCTGCATGGCGGCGGTTTGTCATGGTGGAATTACCGAGAAGTATCTGAACGACTTCAAAATGACTTTCAGATAATTATTCCGATATTGGATGGTCACGCAGGAAGCGATGAAAATTTCACAACAATCAAAGACAATGCTGATGAAATCATTTCTTTTATTGATATGAACTTTGGAGGTTCGGTACTGCTAATTGGCGGGTTATCTCTTGGCGGTCAAATATTACTTGAAATGTTATCCCAGCGAAAAAGCATCTGTCGTTTTGCAATGGTCGAGAGTGCAGCGGTTATTCCATCCAAACTAATTTATTCGTTGATTAAACCAGTGTTTGGGGGTTGTTATGGATTGATTCGGCAAAAATGGTTTTCTAAATTGCAATTTCGTTCACTCCGAATGAAGCCGGAATTGTTCAATGACTATTATCAAGATACTTGCGGTATTACTAAGCAAAATATGATTGCGTTCTTACAAGAAAGTTCTATGTATTTCATAAAGAAGTCTCTTGGAGAGTGTGTGGCAGAAA
>CALXBN010000027.1 GCA_944386555.1 uncultured Ruthenibacterium sp.
CTATGGCGAGTTCACACAGACCCGGGAACCCACCCAGGCAGGGGCAGATCTGATGGCCGGCAGCCTTATCAAAAATCCTGGCGGCGGCATTGCCCCCACGGGCGGGTATATCGCCGGCCGGGCCGACCTGGTGGAGCTGTGCGGCCACCGTTTGACAGCCCCGGGCGTGGGGGCGGAGATCGGCTGTACGCTGGATGTGCTGCGCCAGCTGTATCTGGGCTTGTACTATGCGCCCGGTGTAGTGTGCGAGGCGCTGAAAGCCAGTGTATACGCTGCCTGCCTGTTCCAGCTGCTGGATTATCAGGTTACGCCCGATTACCGGGCCGACCGCAACGACATCATCACCATCGTACAGTGTAAAAGCCCGGCAGGCATGGAGGCTCTGTGCGGGGGTGTTCAGGCGGGCAGCCCGGTGGACTCATTCGCGGCCCCGGTGCCCAGCGAGATGCCCGGTTACGACGACCAGGTGATTATGGCCGCCGGCGCCTTTACGCTGGGCAGCAGCATCGAGCTTTCCGCCGACGGCCCCATGCGCGCGCCCTACGCCGTATATATGCAGGGCGGGCTGAATTTCCACGCCGCACGGGCCGGTATCCTGCTGGGCGCGGGCCGTATGTTGCGCCTGTAAATACGGTTTTTGTTCTCATTTCAACATCGGGCGGCGCCGCCGCTCCAAAGGAGGCTGTACCATGAAAATATTCAACACCATGAACCGCCGCAAGGAAGAATTGACCCCCCTGCACCCCGGCGAATTCCGCATCTATGTATGCGGGCCCACGGTGTACAATTATATCCATATCGGCAATGCCCGGCCCGTCATCGTGTTCGACACCCTGCGCCGCTATCTGCAATACCGGGGTTATCAGGTGAATTTTGTCTCCAACATCACCGACATTGATGATAAGCTCATCCAGCGCAGCCGGGAAGAGGGGATTTCCATGGGGGAGGTGGCGCAGAAATATGAGGCGGAGTTTATCACCGACTGCGACGGCCTGAATGTGCTGGCCCCCACTGTCCGCCCCCGCGCTACCGAGCACATCGCCCAGATCCAGGCCATCGTGTCGGACCTGATCGAAAAAGGCCACGCCTATGTGGCCAAAAACGGGGACGTGTATTTCCGGGTAAAGTCCGACCGGGATTACGGCAAACTGAGCCACCTCAATCTGGACGAGCTGGAATCCGGTTTCCGTGAGCTGCGCAGCGACATGGCCGATGACCTGAAAGAGGATCCGGCGGATTTTGCCGTGTGGAAAGCCGCCAAACCCGGCGAACCCGCCTGGGACAGCCCCTGGGGCCCCGGCCGCCCGGGCTGGCCCATCGAGCGCAGCGCCGGGGCCGGCAGCCATCCGGGGGGCACCCCCGACATCCACGCCGGCGGCGAGGATTTGATCTTTCCCCATCATGAGAACGAGATTGCGCAAAGTGAGTGCGCGAACGGCTGCACCTTCGCCCGGTATTGGATGCACAACGCCTTTTTGAATATTGATAACCGGAAGATGAGCAAAAGTGCCGGCAACTTCTTTACGGTGCGCCAGCTGGCGGAACAGTATGGCTATGAGCCGATCCGCTACTTTATGCTGTCGGCCCAGTACCGCAGCCCTTTGAATTACACCGCCGAGCTGATCGAGGACTGCCAAAAGAGCCTGGAGCGCCTGTATACCTGCCGGGACAACCTGGACTTCAGCCTGGCCCATGCCGGTGCGTCGGGCGATGGAACCCTGTCAGAAAAGGCTGCTGCGGCCCGGGAAAAATTCTGCGCAGCCATGGATGACGACCTGAATACCCCCGCCGCCCTGGCCGCTTTGTTTGACCTGGTGCGGGAAATCAACACCCTGCGGGACGCCGCCTCGAAGGATGCCCTGGCTGCCGCGGCTGCAGCCTTCGACGAGCTGACGGGCGTGCTGGGCCTGCTGTACAACCGCAAAAAGGATGACATTCCCGCGGACATCCTGGAGCTGGTCGATAGGCGCGCCCAGGCCAAGAAGGCAAAGGACTGGGCCGCCGCCGACGCCATCCGGGATGAGCTGGCCGCCCGTGGCTATGTGGTGGAGGATACTCCCCAGGGGCCCAAAGTGAGCCGGAAGGCGTGACAAAAGCCTTTTCTGCGCGTCGGACAGACAGCCGAACAGGATCACCCCCACGTAAAACGTGGGGGTGATCCTGCGTTTTGGCCGGCAATTGAAAAGTATAACAGGCATTCCAAAACAAAACATCGGGAAGAGCAAAACAAGAAAAACCGCGCATACAAGCCGTTTCTGGCCTGTCTACGCGGTTTTTTCTTTGGTCCGAGTGGCGAGAGTCGAACTCACGGCCTCTTGAACCCCATTCAAGCGCGCTACCAAACTGCGCTACACCCGGATACGCTGGCCTTCACAGTCAGCGTAAGATATTATAGCTTTTCTCAGGCGGATTGTCAAGTGATTTGGGAAATTATTTTTTCAAATTGTTTCCGGTCGTATGCTTGATTCCGGCAGGCCGCAGAATACCTGCCCGCAGTGCAGGCATCGGGTTACGGGTGCGGCGCTTCCCCGGCTGCCTCAGGCCGGTTTTCGTCTGCGCTTTCTTCCAGTGCTTCGATCAAAAAGCTGACAGGCCGAAAACCGTCGTTGCAGGAAATCATGGCAGAGCGGGGGTTTTTCATCCAGCCGCCATACAGGCCGGCACCGCCGCAGCTCAGAGCCAGCACGAACGGCGACATACTGTCCCAGGCGCTTTGGCACAGGCCCGCGGGTTTCTGCCAGCCGTCAGCGATGAAAACCTGCCCCGGCCGCAGGTCACAGGCATGTTCTATGGGATTTTCATAGATGGCGATCAAATCGTCGTACCGCGCCATACGCACGACAGTGATCCGGCATTTTTTCAAAGGGATCGCTCCTTTCTGGACGCTGCGATTACCGGGTTTTCCGGCGGCCGCGTTCTGTCTGCACCTATTATGGCAGGAATGGCAGCCTTTGACAAGGGCAAAACGGCCGCCTGCGGCGTTTTGCGCAGGTTAGTTGCCGGCGGCTGCGCAGCTTGCTATAATAAAAAGGCCGGCGGGTGTACAGATTGAATGGCACCGGCACGGTGCAATTCCATCCAAAGTGGTGAGCGAGATGACAGAAGTAGTGGCGGCCCTGATTTGGAACGGGAACCGTTTGATGATCTGCCAGCGCCCGGCCCATAAGGCGCGGGGGCTTTTGTGGGAATTTGCGGGCGGCAAAGTGGAAGCAGGGGAAACCAGGGAACAGGCGCTTATTCGTGAATGCCGGGAAGAATTGGCGATCACAGTTACCGTGGGCCCGGTATTTATGGAAGTAACCCATGCCTACCCGGATTTGGCCGTCCACCTGACGCTGTTCCATGCGGCCATCCAGGCGGGCACGCCCCAGAAACTGGAGCACAATGACATCCGCTGGGTCACAGTGGACGAGCTGGACCGGTATGCTTTCTGCCCTGCGGATGAGGTGATCCTGCAGCGCCTGCGGGACGGTAATAAAGGGGACCCGGTAAAATCAGAAAATTGATGGAGAAAATGCGGATGGGCCTTTTGGAAAGTGTGACGGCGACCTTCGTGAAGCAAAGCAGGGAAATTTTAGGAGAGAATCTGGTGGGAGTCTATCTCCATGGCTCTGCCGCAATGGGCTGCTTGAATGAAAAGAAGAGTGATATTGATTTATTGACTGTAGTGGATATGGCTCTTCCTGATGCCATAAAACGTCGGTACATGGACATGGTTGTGGGGTTAAACGCAGATGTGCCGGGAAAAGGAGTGGAATTGAGCGTTGTCAGAAAAAATGTATGCAAACCTTTCCTTTATCCCACACCGTTTGAACTCCATTTTTCCGCCGCACATTTGCAATGGTACAAAGCAAACCCGTCAGACTATATTGATAAAATGCAGGGAACCGACAGGGATTTGGCGGCACACTTTATGATCACGTATCACAGGGGAAAACGCCTTTGCGGAAAAGAAATCAAAGATGTTTTTGAGCAGGTTGACCGGGAATTCTATTTTGATAGTATATGGAATGATATCAAGGATGCTGAAGAAGAAATCATGGCAGATCCAACCTATATGATCCTGAATCTGTGCAGGGTGTTGGCCTATAAAAAGGATGGGCTGATTTTGTCCAAACAGGAAGGGGGGAACTGGGGCGTCGGCAATGTCCCTGGAAAATATCACGGCCTGATTCTGCAGGCGCTGGATGAATATGTGTCCGGCCAAGCGCCGGCGTGGAACGAGGGCTGTGCCCATGATTACGCGGCATATATGATAGGCCGGATCAGGGGTTAGCGCGTTTCACGGAAGTCGGGGCGGGAGCGCGTCGGTGCACAAGAGCCGCGGCGGCTTTCGGCTGCACAGCAGCGTCTCCGGCTTCGCCGTTCTTCTTGCCTGCCGCGGGCAGGCTGCGCCGCCGTCTGCCCGCCGGAACAGGCGCAGGGCGGGTTTCCGCTGCGGTTCCCTGCGCCGGCCTTGCACCCAGCGGCCGCAGCATCTCGTGGAGGAAGTCTGCTGTGAGCCGGCTCTCTTTCTATAGGGTGTGCGCCGAGAGAAAAATAAAAAGGCCTCCCTGCAGGTAAGGGAGGCCTTGCTGCTTTGTGCGATATATGCCGGAGCGGCATTTCACCGGCCGGAACCGGCGGAAAGCACCGGCAGCTCATCCTCGCCGGCGGGGGACGCCTCGCAGGGAAGAGTGTTCCAGACGGCGTCAAGCGCTTTGAACTGCCCGGGGTCGGTGTAGATCGCTTCATAAACCGTCCCGTCGCTCAGCAGTGCACGGAAGCTGATGACGCCGCCGCCTGCCAAGGCCTCGCCGGACACCGGGCTGCCGAGGGAAAAAAGATGTTCACAGAACGCATCGATTTCATCCGGGCCCGTTATAGTTTTCTTTCCCGCGCCGCTCGGGGCGCCGGCGTATCGGTAAACAGTAAGGCTTTCGGTATCTTCCGCCCGGAAAGGGGCGCTCTTTTCCTGGGCGCATCCGCACAGCACGGCGGCCAAAAGAAGAAACGGAAGGATCAGAAAAAGTTTTTTCATTGCGAAAGCCTCCTTAGAGAAAAAGACGAAGCCGTGTCAGCCCGGCGAGCCGTCCCATCCGGGAAAGGCGGCAAGGCCGCTGAAGGGGCGTCGACCGGTTACTTCCCCTGCAGGCGGATGTCCTCGCCGACGAAGAACAGCATTTCGCAGCTGCCCAGCAGGCGGGAAACGATTTTCTCGGTGTAGCGGCGCTGCAGGTCGGCATCGGTGACGATGTTGCTGGTGTAAATGGTGGGCAGGCGACGGCATACCCGGGTGTTTACCAGGCTGTACAGGCAGCTGCTCACATAGGGGGTGATGTACTCGGTGCCCAAGTCGTCCAGGATCAGCAGCTGGGCATCCTGCATGGTATCCATGGTGCGTCCCTCGGGGTCAAAGTGCTCACGTTCCACAGCGCTGAAGGCGTTTTGAGCGCTGACATACACCACGTTGTACCCTTTTTCCAATACCTGCCGTGCAATGGCCAGCGCCAGGTGGGTTTTGCCCAGGCCTGCATAGCCGCACAGGTACAGGCTGGGGTTTTCCAGGGTGAACTGGTCGGCATAATCTTTGCAGTAGCGGTACACCCGCTCCATTTGGGCCCTGGCCGTCAGCCCCAGGCCGGGCACAGAGGTGTCCGGATACTTGTTCAGGTCAAAACTGTCGAAGGAGGACAGCGCCAGCGGCCCGCTCTCGTTCACTGCGCGCTGGCGCATCTCCTGCACCAGCGCGCGCACGCAGCTGCACAGCCTGCCGTTTACATAGCCCGTGTCACGGCAGCGCCCGCAGGTATAGGCGGGCTGCAGGCCGGCGGGGTCGAACCCGGCGTCCCGCAGCAGGGCCTCCCGCTGCGCTTCCAGCTGCCGGGCCCGGGCCAGGGCCTGGCGCACCTGCTCCTCCGGCGCGCCGCTGGCAGCCAGACGCGCCGCAGCCAGGCCGGCGGCAGCCTGACGCTGCTCCCATCCGGCCAGGGCCGGCACCTGCTGCAGGGCCGCTTCGGTGCGCTGCTGGGCCAGGGTGACGGCCCGCTGGCGCCGGCCCGCCACAAGGGCCAGGGCACGGCGGGTCAGTTCTTCATTGTTCATCGGCTGCATTACAGGCCGTCTCCTCTCTTTTTGAAGGTGGGGGCCAGCCGGGGCCCGGCACCCAGTACCTGTTTGGGGGCGGGGTTGGTGGGCTGGATGTTCTGCATGGCCTCCCGTCCGGCGACCAGTACGTCTTTCACGGTGCGATAGCCCTTGGCATGCCATTTGCGCAGAATGCCGCCGATGTACCGCACGCTTTTGCCCTCTCCGGCCGTGGCGATGGCCTCGGCGATCACATCGGCTCCGTATCCCAGGTCCTCGTACCAGCCGGCGATGGCCCGCCCTTCAGCTTTTGTGAAAGCCGGTGTTTCGGCCCCCAGCAGCTTGGCAACCTCCTGCTCATGGGCGGCGCGCCGGGACAGCAGGTCCAGATGGCGCTCGGCGGCGTCGGCGGTGGTGATGCCCTCCCGCTGCCAGCTGAACAGCACTTTTTCCACGTAGCGGGCGCTGCGCCTGCCCTGTGCGGCACAGTGCGCCGTGCAGAGAAGGATCAAATCCACCGGCATGCCGTCGGAGGCATACAGCGAGGCGAAAATATTGGCGTCTCCCTGCGGGACGACACTGCCCCAGATGGACTGACACTCCTGCAGCAGCTCCCGGATGGCCGGGTCAGCCTGGGCGGCGCGGGCCACCTCCGGCGTGGACAGACGGCTGCGGGGCGCAGCTGCGGCGATATCGCCGGGTGCTGTACCCGGGCTGCCGCTCTCCAGCAGGCCCGCACCTTTCCAGTACAAAAGGGCTTCGCGCGCCTTTTCAGGCCCGGACAGCCGCAGCGCCCGGGCGATGGCGGCCGGTTCGGTCTCGCCGGTGGCGATCACATACAGCGCCACCCGCAGCCAGTCGTCCTCCAGTTGGGGCAGCCGTGCAAACACCAGCTGGGGCACCGGGATGCTGTCGCCGGCGGCAGCCAGCTTGTAGCCCATGGGAATACCTCCAATTCGATCATATTGCCTTGGTATTGCTTTATAGTATAGCACATTTGTGCGGGCGGAGAAAGTGCCTTGCAGCAAAAAGGGCCCCGTCCGCCGAAGACGGCAGACGGGGCAAAGATGGGGAAAGAGAGGCAGGTCAGCTCAAAAACAGTTCGGCCGTATCGGCGTCGATGGTGTACACCAGGTCCGAACCGGACAGACAGGCATAATAACCGCCGTCAGGGCAGGCTGAGCCGATCAGCATCGTAAAGGTGGCCTGGGCGTCTGCGGCGGCGCTGCTGTCCTCGCTGCCCGCGGCGGAATCGCTGTATACGGCGGTCACGGTGGCGGCGGGGCTGTCCAGGCCGTAAGCGGCCAGGTCACCGTCCCAGGCTGCGCAGCTTTGCCAGGCCAGCAGGGCCAGGGCGTCGGCGCGCTGGGAGGCCAGGTCTGCCTGCGGGTCCTCCTGGCTCTGTGCATCGGAGGAGGCGCCCGAAGTGCTTTCCGAAGTGCTGTCCGGGGCGGCTGACGATCCGGCAGTGCTGCCGCCGGAAGAATCGGAGGCGTCGGAAGAGGCGGCGCCGGAAGAAGAGGTGCTGCCGGCTTCCTGGGCGGCCTCGGCCGCGGCAAAATCATAGGTCCAGGTGCCTGCGGCGTTTTCCACGGTCAGGGAGAGGATGTCATCCATATAGGGGATCTCTTCCATCTGCAGCAGCTCATCCCGGGTATGGGCAAAAGGCGAGCGCACGCTGCTGCTGACGGTATACACCGCCCCGCTGCCTTCTACCGTGGCGTATACCCGTCCGGTCAGGCTGTTGGTGTCACCCAGCAGCAGGGTGGCGGTACTGCCGTCGGCGCCGGTCAGCACAATGGTGTCGCATCCGTCGCCCAGGCCGTATTCACTCAGGTCGCCGGCATCCTGCAGCGGCCCCTGTCCCGCCAGAGGGGCCACGGTTTCCAGCATGGTGTCCACGTAGCTCTGCCCCAGGGGGAATGCGGCGTCATCGGCCAGCTGCCAGGTCCCGTCCTGCTTCACCAGCGAGAGGGCGTACCCCTCCACCTGGCTGTCAATGGCGGAGATCTCATCGGCCGGCAGCGTGGCCACTTCGATGTCGGCGGCAGCGGCGCTTTCGGCGGCAGCCTGGGCGGCGTTCCAGCGGGTGAGGCCCACATAGCCGCCCAGAGCCACCACCAGTACGGCGGCCATAGCGCCCAATGTGACAAGTTTTCGGTTCATCAGCGCACCTTCCTTCTGTGCCAGATCACCACGCCGCACGCCACCATGGCCACCGGCAGGACAGCCACCATCAGGGCCGTCAGCAGGCTGCGGGCGGAAGAGGGCACGGTGAGCATTTCATAGTCCAGGCTTTTGGCGTGGATGGAGATGGTGTCCTGCTGCCCGCAGGCCCAGCCCAGGGCATTCAGGAACAGGTCGGTGTTTCCGCCGGCTACAGCCGCATCCACGGAAGAGTCCATCATGGCAGTGGAGGCAAACCACACCAGGCTGGCCTGCAGAGGTTCGGCTTGGGTGTCTTCACTGCCGTCCGTCTGGGTGTCTGTGCTGTTGCTCCCGGCGGATTCACTTTGGACGGAGCTGCCGTCGGATGCGCTTCCGGAACCGGCGGAAGCGGCCGCTTCGCTGCCGGCAGCACTGTCGTCCGCCTCTCCGTCGTCCAGCGTCAGGGTGGCGGCCACGGCCACATCAAAGGTACCGGCCTCGTCGCCGTCCTCCTGTTCCAGAGTGGTCAGGTTCATGCCGTCGGCCTTGATATAGCCGGAGGCCGAAGTGGTCAGCAAGGGGGAAACGGCGGCATTCTCCGGCAGGGTGTCGGCGGTGCGGATGGCATGCGCATTGATCAGCAGCGCATAGTAACCGCTGTCGATCAGCGGCTGGGTAATCGTATGGCTGTTGATGTCCGGCAGCAGGTAATGGGGATAGCCCGCGTTGTGGCTGCGGTTGCCGTCCAGCACCATGCCGCTGTCGCCGGACAGGCCAAAGCGGGCGGTTACGCTCTCCAGGTTGGGCATTTCGGTATCCGTCACAGTGGTGAACAGCAGCAGCGTGCCGCCGGTGTCCAGGTAGGCGTTCAGCTTGTCGGCATCTTCGGCGGAAAGATCGCTGGCGGGGCCATAGATCAGCACGGCCGACGCGTCTTCGGGCACGGTGTCCCGGGTCACCAGGGACAGCCCCTCCACCAGCTGGTAGTTCTGCGCTTCGATATTCTGGGCCATGGCGGAGGGTACGTCGGCCTCGCCGTGGCCGCTCAGGGCATAAATGGTGGGCAGCTCGCCGCCGGTTACATACAAAATGGCGCTGGTAACGGCCTGTTCGCCGTAAAATTCGGTGCTCACTTCATAGTAGCTGGTGTAGCTGCTCTGGAAAATATCATAATAGCTGATATGGCGGCTTCGTTCGCCGCACACCACGATCAGGTCGTTGTTGTACAGCTGATCTTCCGTGTACTGGGCGGCAAAATTGGGGTTTACCACCGGATCCACCGTGTGCAGATGCACATGGCCGGACAGTGCGGCGTACCGGTCCAAAAAGGCCTGCAGGGTGCTGTTTTCCTGGCCGGACTGGGCCAGCAGATAGATGTCCACGTCCGTTTCCAGCCCGGCCAGTGCCTCCTCGGTTTGCTGGGACAGACTGTAGATGCCTGACGCGGTCAGATCCGGCTTGGTGAGCGTGGAGGGCAGTGCACTGACCACCAGGTTCACCACAATGGCAATGGCCACGGCAAAGGCGGCTACCAGCGCGGCATAGCCGCCGGCATGCAGCGTGCGCCTGGCGCCGGCCCCGGGCGCGGGCGGGGCACCGGTACCCGTCTTGCGGCGCAGAAGGTCCAACGGGTTTTTCATGCGCTCCACCTCCGTTTCTCCATGCTCTGTACGGTCAGCAGCACAAATACGGCTGCAGCGCTTACCAGAAGGCAGATGGCCGTCCAGTCAAATACGCCGTCCATAAAACTCATGAACGCCTCGAACAGGCACAGTTTTTCGAACAGCGCGGGCAGCAGCCCTTCAAAGGCATCCCGGGCCAGGAACCATGCCGCTGTGACGCCGCCGGCGCACACGGCCAGCGCCGCCAGGCCGGCGGCCGGGTTTTGGGTCAGGTGCAGCAGCACCGCCGCCGCCAGCGCCGACAGGAAGTACAGCGCCGCCAGGGCGGACGTGGACGAGGACGGGGCATAGCCGGCCAGGCTGGCCAGGTAGTAGTTTACCAGCACCGCCACAAAGCAGATGGCCGCATTGGCCACGATGCTGTCGGTGACGGAAGAGATATACATGCCCACCGCCGCCAGCGCCGCGCCCAGCAGGAAGAAAGCCAGCAGGCTGGCATAGGCTGCAGCCAGGTTTACATTGCCGTAAGCGCTGAGGATCAGCGGATACAGCCCCATCACGGCAATGGGCACCGCCAGCACCGTCAGCAGTGCAAAATATTTGCCCAGCACGATCTTTGTCATGCTCATGGGCAGGGCGTACAGCAGCTGGTCGGTTTTCTGGCGGCGCTCGTCCGCCAGCACCCGCATGGTCAGGATGGGTGTGACGATCAGGTAAACAAAACTCATGTTGCCCAGCACATATTCAAATTCCGCATAGCTGCCGTTCAGGCACAGGGCCATGGTGTAAATGCCGCCGAACAGCAGGATGAAGGCGCCGAACAGCCATCCGGTCATGGTGGTGAAATGGCTGCGCACCTCCCGGCAGTAAATGGCGCTCATGCCTCATCGCCTCCTTCCGCAGGCGCGGCCGGCGTCTGCCGGCCGGCATCCCCTCCGGCGGGCGCATCCGCCGCCGAAGCCTCTGCCGCCTCATCGCCCTGCGGCAGGCTGTCCCCGCCGGCCAGGCTTTCGCCGCCGGGCCCCACCACATCCTGGGCCCGCAGGGCAGGTGCCTGCGCGCCGGCCGGGCTGCTCCCGCCGTCCTGGGTCAGCTCCAGGAACACGTCCTCCAGGCTGGCACGGTCTGCCGCCAGGGCCAGAATGGGCAGCTGTGCGCCGGCAAAAGCGAAGAACAGCCGCCGGCACAGCTCATCCGGCCCGGCCTGGGGGTCGTCGGCGGTAACGACGGCCTGCGCGGTTTCGCCGGGCTCCAGGGTATAGCGGATGCCTGCAATGCCCCGCAGAACGGCGTCAGCCTCATCGGCCCTGCCGTCGGCGGTCAGGCGCACGGTAGTCTGCCCGGCGAACAGGCGCTCCAGGTTGTCCGGTGTATCGCTGGCTACCAGTTTCCCGTGGGAAAGGATCAGAATGTGCCCGCATACCGCCTGCACTTCGGGCAGAATGTGGCTGCTCAGCAGTACGGTGTGCTCCTGGCCCAAATCACGGATCAGCTGGCGGATCTCGATGATCTGCGCCGGGTCCAGGCCCACGGTGGGCTCGTCCAGGATGATGATGGACGGGTCTCCCAGCATGGCCTGGGCCAGGCCCACCCGCTGGCGGTAACCTTTGGACAGATGGCGGATCAGCCGGCTTTGAACCGGTACGATGTCGGTGCGCCGGCACACACGGCCTACCTCGCTTTTCAGCTTTTCGCCGGACAGCCCCTTGGCCCGCCCCACAAAATGCAGGTATTCCGCCGGGGTCATTTCCGTGTACAGCGGCGGGATCTCGGGCAGATATCCCACGCGCTGTTTGGCGGCCAGCGGCTCGTCGAAAATGTCGTGGCCGTCAATGACCACACTGCCTGCCGTGGCGGCCAGGCAGCCGGTCATGATATTCATGGTGGTGCTTTTCCCGGCGCCGTTGGGGCCCAGAAAACCGTAGATCTGTCCGTCCGGCACGGTGAAGGACAGGTCGCTGACGGCAGTATGGTCCCCGTAGCGCTTGGTGAGGTGTGATACCTCGATCATGCGTTTCTCTCCCTTCCTGATGATCGGCGCATACTGCGCCGGATACGCGTTCATTGTAGCGCCACTTTTCCAAAAAAAACTGAAAATCCGGTAAAAGAACCGTGGAAATTCCATGTGATTTTTGTGAAAACATCGGGGCGCTGCGGGCAAACGGAACTTGAAGCGGCGCGGGGTTTGTGGTAGTATTATAAAAATGAAAGGGACACTGCATCTGCGGATGCGGTTGGGGAACTGATCCATTCGGTTCCCGGTGAGGAAAGGAAGGGGTAACATGGCGTTGAAAGCCAAAGCAAAAGAGCTGGCTGCGAAGCTTTCACTGGAGGAAAAGTCTCTGCTGCTGGCGGGTGTGGATTTTTGGCATGCAGGCGGCAGCAAAACGGCGGACCTGCCGCAGATCATGCTGACCGACGGCCCCCATGGCCTGCGCAAGCAGGCGGGAAAAGGGGATCATCTGGGCCTGAATGAAAGCGTTCCGGCTACCTGCTTCCCCACAGCCAGCGGCCTGGCCTGCAGCTTTGACCCGGATCTGCTGTACCGTATTGGCCAGGCGCTGGGCGAGGAGTGCCGCAAGGAGGATGTGGCCGTGCTGCTGGGGCCGGGCGTGAACATGAAGCGCAGCCCTCTGTGCGGGCGCAATTTCGAATATTTCAGCGAAGACCCCCTGCTGGCGGGCGAGCTGGCCGCCGCCATGATCAACGGCGTGCAGAGCAAAGGCGTGGGCACCAGCCTGAAGCACTTTGCGGCCAACAACCAGGAAAAAGCGCGCCTTGCCACCGATTCGGTCATCGACGAGCGCGCGCTGCGGGAGATCTATCTGAAGGCCTTTGAGATTGCGGTGAAAAAAGCCCAGCCCTGGACGGTGATGACCGCTTATAACAGGCTGAACGGCACTTACTGCAGCCAGAACGCCTGGCTGCTGACAGACGTGCTGCGCAGGGAGTGGGGCTTTGAAGGCCTGACCGTCACAGACTGGGGCGCCATGGACGACCCGGTGGAGAGTGTGCGCGCCGGGCTGGATCTGCAGATGCCCGGCCCTTCGGGCGGAAACGACGCCATCCTGTGCGAGGCGGTGCGCAGCGGCAGGCTGGCCCCGGACGCGCTGGACGATGCAGTGTGCCGCGTGATCGAGCTGATCTTGAAATATCAGGAGGGACAGAAGATCCCCTATGAGTGCGACATGGACGCCCACCTGCGCCTGGCGCGGCAGGCAGCAGAGGAGAGCGCCGTGCTTTTGAAGAACAACGGCGTGCTGCCGGGCAGCCCCGGCCAGCGCATCGCCGTCATCGGCGCCTTTGCGCGCCAGCCCCGCTATCAGGGGGCCGGGTCCAGCCGCATCAACCCGGCGGCACTGGACAACGCCTGCGAGGCGTTCAAGGCGGCGGGCTGCCAGTATGTGTACGCCCCGGGCTACAGCCTGGAGGACGATCTGGTGCACGAGGACCTGGTGGACGAAGCCGTGGAGGCCGCCCGGGGCAAGGACATCGTGTATCTGTTCGCCGGTCTGCCCGACAGCTGTGAGGGAGAAGGGTACGACCGCACAACCATGGGTATGCCCGAAAGCCACTACCGCCTGGTGGAGCGCGTGTGTGCCGCCAATGAAAATACGGTGGTCATCCTGCAGGCGGGAAGCCCGGTGAAGGTATCCTGGGCAGATAAGGCCGCCGCGGTGGTGATGGCCTATCTGGGCGGCTGCCAGGGCGGCGCCGCCATCGTAAACCTGTTGCTGGGCAAGGTGAACCCTTCGGGCAAGCTGGCCGAGACTTTCCCCCGGAACCTGGCCGATACTCCCTGTGCCGACAACTATCCGGCCACCAACGGCCTGGCGCTGTACCGGGAAAGTATTTTCATCGGCTACCGTTATTATCAGGCTGCTCATAAGAAAGTGCGCTGGCCTTTCGGCTACGGCCTGTCCTATACCACATTTGCCTATAAGGACCTCACCCTCTCCTCCGACCACTTTGACCCGGCCAAAGGTGTAGATGTCACGCTTACCGTGCAGAATACCGGCAGCGTGGCCGGCAAAGAGACGGTGCAGCTTTATGTGGCGCCCCAGATCCCCGTCCTTTTCTGTGCGCCCCGGCAGCTGCGGGCCTTTGCCAAAGTGGCCCTGGCGCCCGGCGAGGAAAAGACGGTGTCCTTCCATTTGAAGGCCGATGCGTTCCAGTATTACGATACCGCCGAACACGGCTGGCGCACCGAAGGGGGCGTGTATGACATCGAGGCCGCCGCCTCCAGTGAGGATATTCGACTGAAGGCCCCCATTGATGTGGAGGGCGATGTAGAGCCGCGGGATCTGCGCAAGGTGACGCCGCTGTACTACGAGCGGGGCGGCTTTTCCAACCGGGAATTTGCTGCCATTTACGGCCGGCCGCTGCCGTTGCCGCGGCAGCCGGGTCAGCGGCCTTTTACCATGAACACCACGGCCGGTGAATTGGACGGCACCTTTGCAGGCAAGATGCTGGCCAAGCTGGTGGCCCGGCATATGGGCGGCGGGACAGGCAGCGACGATCTGTCCCGGATGTTCCAGGCTATGCTGGCGGATATGCCGCTGCGCGGGCTGAAGACTTTCGGCATCCCGGAGCAGAATCTGGAGGGCATTCTGGATATGGCCAACGGCCATTTTATGCGGGGGCTGGGCAAAGCACTGAAATAAGCGGCCGCTCCCGGCCGCACAAAACAGCAGCCGAAAGGGCCGGTCCTTTGGGACCGGCCCTTTTGGGGTTGTGGTATTCGGCGGACAGGCCGCATATACTATACCCGAAAGGCGGTGTTCCCATGAACGAGCAAGGGTACCTGGAAAAGCTGGCCCAGCTGGGCTTTCGCGGCACTTACCTGCAGCGGGCCAGGCAGCTGGCCGGCCAGCCGCCGCTGCTGGCGGTCTATAAAACCCTGCAGCTGGCGGTGGAAAAGAAGAACATGCTGCCCGACGAGGCCCTGGCCCTGGTGGAAAACGCACTGCATCGCGGAACCGCGCAGACGGACAGCGGGCACGCGGAGGTGCCGGCCGGTGCCCCGGCCCCTGCGGCAGGCGGGCAGACAGATCATTTGACAAAAAAGAATTGACTTTTGGCGCAAAGCGGTGTATACTATGAACACTGTCAGCGCATAGGCAGATGTAGTTTAGTGGTAGAACTCCAGCTTCCCAAGCTGGCCGTGTGGGTTCGATTCCCATCATCTGCTCCACATCGCGTGGGCTTCGGCCCGTGCCAAACGCCCCGGCCGTCCGGCCGGGGCGTTTCCGTTTTTGCACGGCCACAGCCCTGCCCGGGCAGCCTGTCCGTGTGCTGCGGCATTCAAGGGGGGATCCTGTATGAAATTGTATGAAGTGACCTTCAGCCCAACCGGCGGAACCCGGAGGGCGGCGGATCTGCTGGCTGCGGCCTGGCCGCAGCCCCCTGTCCAAGTGGACTTGACCGACCGTACAGCCGACCTGTCTGCGGCGGCTTTCACAGCCGAAGATGTGGTGCTCATCGCTGTGCCCTCTTACGGTGGGCGTGTGCCGGCCCTGGCGGCCCGGCGCCTGGCCGCACTGCACGGCGCCGGCGCCCGGGCTGTGCTGGTGTGCGTATACGGCAACCGCGCCTACGAGGACACATTGGTGGAACTGGAAGATCTGGCCCGCGCCGCGGGTTTTGTGCCAGCAGGGGCTGTGGCCGCCGTGGCACAGCATTCCATCGCCGCCCAATATGCGGCCGGCCGGCCCGATAGTGCTGACGCAGCCCTGCTGGCTCAATTTGGCGAAACACTGTGCCGGCGCATCCAAACGGGCGGCGCTATGCCGGCCCTGCCGGGCCGCCGGCCCTATAAAAAGGCGGGAGTCAGCGGCCCGGTGCCCATGCCCGGCGCGGGCTGCCCCGCCTGCGGCCTGTGTGCGGTACAGTGCCCCGCCGGGGCCATCAGTGCCAAGGACCCTTCTGCAGTGGACAAGACGCTGTGCATCTCCTGTATGCGCTGCACCGCCGTCTGCCCGTCCAAAGTGCGCCGGGTAAACGCCGCTGCACTGGCTGCCGTGGGCCTGGCGCTGAAACCCGTGTGCAGCGCCCGCAAAGAGCCAGAACTGTTCTGAAGCCGCGCCGTCCCGGCCTGCCGCACCGGCAGGCCGGGCAGAAACAGCGCGAAAAAGCAGGCCGGGCAGCATCCCGCAAAACAGGGGTGCTGCCCGGCCTGGCCTTTTGCTGCCGGACGAAGCGGGTACGCCGCCCGGACGGGCTGTTCTCACCGGGTGCTGCCGGAGCGCTCGTAGTCGGCAATGGCCGCCAGAAATTCCTGCCCGTAGCGCTGCAGCTTGGCCGCGCCCACGCCGCTGACGGCCCGCATCTCCTCAGGGTTGTGGGGGCGCTTGCGGCACATGTCCCGCAGGGTCTCGTCGGTGAACACCACAAAGGCCGGTACCCCGGCCCGCTTGGCCAGGGCCAGGCGCAGGGCCTTCAGCCCGGCCAGCAGCTTGTCGTCCAGGTTTGCCTCCTCGGCGGCGGCCCGGCGCAGTTCACGCCTGGCCAGCAGGATGCTTGCCGCCGCCCGCTGGGCCTCGGGCCGGCACACGCTGCAGTTGCCGCACTGGCGGGGGCTGTGTTCGCCGAAATACCACAGCAGTTCGCTGCGCAGGCATTTCTCACTGTGGCAGTAAAAGGTCATCTTTTTCAGCCGCTGGCGCTGGGCGTCCTTCAGTTCCTCCTGAATGTCCGGGTCGGCCCCGGGCTGTGGCTCTCCGCTGTCAATCAGAAACTGCCCGGTTTTTACGTCGCCGGGGCTGTACAGCAGGATGCAGTCCGCCGGCTGGCCGTCGCGTCCCGCACGTCCGGCTTCCTGATAATAGCTCTCGATGTCCATGGGCATATTGTAGTGGATGACAAACCCCACATTGGATTTGTCGATGCCCATGCCGAAGGCGTTGGTAGCCACCATCACCCGCATCTGGTCGTATACAAACGCATCCTGGCTGCACCGGCGCTCCTCCGGTTCCATTCCCGCGTGGTAGCGGGCGGCGGCATAGCCGTCGGCAGCCAGTTTGGTGTACACCTGGTCCACAGTTTTGCGGGTGGCGCAGTATACAATGCCAGAAGTGTCGGGATGTGCCTCCAGGTACAGTGTCAAGGCCGGATACTTTTCTTTGGGGCGCAGCTGCTGCACTTCGAACCATAGATTGGGGCGGTCGAACCCGGTGGCCACTTCCAGCGGATTGCGCAGCGCCAGCATGGCGCGGATATCCTGTTTCACCCGGGCGGTAGCGGTGGCGGTAAAGGCGCCGATGGGCACGGGCCGGGGCAGCAGGTCGGCAAATTGGCGGATGTGCTGGTAACTGGGGCGGAAATCCTGGCCCCACTGCGAGACGCAGTGGGCTTCGTCCACACACAGCAGGCTGACCTGCGCTGCCTGGGCAAAGTGCAGGAAAGCGGGTGTCAGCAGCCGCTCAGGCGCGGCATATACCACCTTGTACATCCCGGCCGCAGCATTGCGCAGGGCCAGGCGGCACTGGTTTTCCGTCAGTGAGCTGTTGATGTACGCCGCCCGCACCCCCATCTGCAGCAGGGCCTGCACCTGATCTTTCATCAGGCTGATCAGCGGCGATACCACCACGGTGACGCCGGGCAGCAGCACGGCCGGCAGCTGGTAGCACAGGCTTTTCCCCGCGCCGGTGGGCATTACGGCCAGCACATCGCCGCCGGACAGCAGCTGGTTCACAATCTGCTCCTGGCCGGGGCGGAAATCATCGTAGCCGAAAATATCGTGCAGCGCGGTGTATAGGTCCTGCAAGGGTGTTCTCTCCTTTTGGCAAATTTGTGCGGCAGATGCGCCGGGGCCGGGGAAATGGCCCTGCCCGGCGGCAGATGCTCGAGCAGATATTATACCATATTTCCGCAGGATTTGCGCTGCGGGAAGCGAAAATACCGTTTTTTCTCCCCGCGGCAGCCTGTACCCTGCCGCTGCGCATTGCCAGACGGGCGAAAATATTGTAAAATAAAAAAGGACCAACCTGAGAGAGAAGGAGCGTTTTGTTATGTCCGATACTTATGAGCTGCACGTGGCGGGCCTCACCCGCCGGTTGCCTCTTATTCCCATCAAACCCGATTTGGCCATTGCCAGCTTTGTCATTCTGGGAGACCAGGAGCTGGTGACCGCGGCTGCCCCCCTGCTGGCGGCCCGCCTGCCCCAGGTGGATTATCTCATCACCGCCGAGGCCAAGGGGATCCCTCTGGTGCAGGAACTCAGCCGTGTGCTGGGCCTGCCCACCTATATCGTGGCCCGCAAAAGCGTGAAGTCCTACATGGAAGAGCCGCTGGTGGATGCGGTGAACTCCATCACCACCCAGAACACCCAGACCCTGTGCCTGGACGGCAAGGATGCTCAGGCCATCCAGGGCAAACGGGTGGCCATTGTGGATGATGTGATCAGCACCGGGGAAAGCCTGCTGGCCATCCAGCGCCTGGCGGAAAAGGCCGGGGCCCAGGTGGCGGCCAAGGCGGCCATCCTGGCCGAGGGAGACGCTGCCAAGCGGGAGGATATTATCTTCCTGGAACCGCTGCCGCTGTTCCCGCTGTAAGCGCGGCACGAACGGATCTTCCGGCACAAGGAAAGGGCGTTTGTGACAGCGCGGGCCTTTGCGGTGTGCTATAATAGAATCCGCAGGGCCCGGAGGAGAAAGGGTCCCAACAGGTGCAAAACGAGGGGAGCGGTACCATGTCCATCCTGTTTTTTGTCATCAGCTTCCTGGCCTCGGTGGCCGGGGCCATCTGCGGTATCGGCGGGGGCGTCATCATCAAGCCCACCCTGGACCTGTTCCACCTGGCCAGCGTGTCTACCATCAGTTTCCTGTCCGGCTGCACGGTATTGGCCATGAGCCTTTATTCGGTAGGGCGCTCGATGCTGGCCAGAGACAGCCTGGTGGATCTGCGCACCGGCACCCCCCTGGCCGTGGGCGCTGCGGTGGGCGGTGTGCTGGGCAAGCGGCTGTTCAGCGGCGTGGCCGGCCTGTTTGAAAACCAGAACACTGTGGGCTCGGTGCAGGCGGCGTGCCTGCTGGTGGTTACCTTGGGCACGCTGGTGTACACACTGAACAAGGCCCGGGTGCGCACCATGCATGTGAAAAACAGGGACGCCTGCATGGCCATCGGCCTGGGCCTGGGGATCATGTCCAGCTTCCTGGGCATCGGCGGCGGCCCCATCAACCTGGTGGTGTTGTACTTTTTCTTTTCCATGGATACCAAAACCGCGGCCCAAAACAGTCTGTACATCATCCTGTTCAGCCAGCTCACCAGCTTTTTGACGACACTGCTTACCGGCACGGTGCCCCCCTTCGAGGTGCCGGCCCTGGTGCTGATGGTGGCGGGCGGCGTGCTGGGCGGCATGGCCGGCCGCGCGCTGAATAAGCGCATGGATGTGCGTGCGGTGGACAAGCTGTTCATCGCTTTGATGGTGGTGATCATGGCCATCAGCTGTTTCAATGCCTATACCTATGCCCTCTGAGCGCCTTGCCAGTGATCTGCAGATATGAAAAGCCGCCGGCTGCGTACATCCGCGCCGGCGGCTTTGCTTGCGGGAAGCCCGCCGGCGCACCCGGCCATCTGCCAGCGCCCCGCGCCCTGCACAAGCATGGGGAACGTTGTAGGAGCAGCTTGACGCCTCATCAAATTTGTGGTATATTTACATCATAAAGAGCGAAATATACTGCATTACGGGGTGATTGAATGAAAACAAAAAGATGCCTGTATGGCCTGATGGGACTGCTCTCACTGCTGGGATTCATTGGCGTGTGCACGGAAGAGAGGGCTTTCCTCGCCTTCTTTGCCTTTGCCGTTGATTTTGAATATTTTTTCCTCAAATCCGACGAGATGCTGGAGGAATATATGAACCGCTCCGCCGCGCGGGCTTTTTGCGGCGGCATGACCACCGTGGCCCTCGTGACTGCCGGCGGCTTTCTTGCAGGAAGCCTGAGCGGGAAAGAGGCGCTGGCCACGGGCTTCGCGGCAGGCTGGGCGGTATCCGTTGCAATTTATGCTTTGTCGACGGCCTATTACGGGTTTAAAGAAAGATGGGGCTTGGAAAATGATCCGCAATAAAATGAAAGAGTACCGGGCCCGGTATGGCATGAAACAGGAAGACCTGGCGAAGCTGACAGGTGTCCGCCGGGAGACCATCGGGAACTTGGAAAAAGGCCGGTATAACCCGTCCCTGGTTTTGGCCTGGAATATTGCAAAGGCATTTCACGCTTCGATCGAGGATGTTTTTACGGTTGAGGATGAGCCGTAAGCGAAAAGAAAAGGGCGGGCCGAATGCAAAGATGCGGCCCGCCTTGCAAAAGTGCCCGGCCCGCGCTACAATAAGGCAGAGGGGCGCCCCCGCGGGCGGCCCCGCGCAGAAAAGCGAGGCGAATGATCCATGTGGGGTGATCTTCACACCCATACCAATTTTTCCGACGGTTCCAGCGATATTGAACGCCTGCCCGTGCTTGCAGCGCGCACGGGCCTTGATTGGCTGGCGGTCAGCGATCACGACAGCATGCAGTCTGTCCAATACGCCCTGGCGCACCCGGTGGACGCCGGTGTGCATTTGCTGCCCGCTGCAGAACTGACGGCTTTTGACCGGGCCCGAGGCCGTCGGGTGCACCTGCTGTGCTATTGCCCCCGCCCCACCGGCCGCCTGCAGGACTTTTGCCGGCTGATGGCCGACCGGCGCAACGCCGCCGCTCGCCGCAGCATGGCCGTGCTGGAACAGATGTATCCCCAGTTCAGGGCGCAGGACGCCGCTGCCTTTGCGGCACGCAGCGGTGTGGTGTACAAAACCCACCAGATGCGGGTTCTGTTCGAGGCGGGTTTTACCGACAGCATTTACGGGCCGCTGTACCGGCAGCTGTTCGGCAGGGATGGTCCGGCCCGGTTCGACCCTGCTTATGAATCGGTGGAGACCGTACTGGATATCATTCGGGATACCGGGGGCGTAGCGGTGCTGGCTCATCCTTCCGTGTACAACAGCATGGAACTGGCTGCCCAGCTGGCCGAGACCGGCGCCATCGACGGTGTGGAGATCGACCATCCCCGCAACAGCGAACAGGACAAGCAGGTCCTGAGAGGGCTGGCCGCCCGGTATGGCCTTATTGCCACAGGCGGCAGCGACTTCCACGGCATGCACGCTTCCCGCCCGGTGCCGGTGGGGGCAGGGCGTACCGATGGTGAAAATATCCGCCGTATCCTGGCCCTGGCCGGCCGCCGGGGCGGCGCCGTTCCCAGCGGCGAGGGCTGATGCGCCCATTTCGGGGAATTCAGAAAATAGAATGTTCGGCGCGAAAACCCATTGTGCAATCCCCCTGCCGCGCCTTCAGCGGCGCCAAGATTTTGTTGCTTTTCCCAGCATACAATACTGCCCTGCCCTTTATAAGGCCGGCGGCGGGGATTTTCCCAATTTCGTCAAACCGACGGAGCCGGATCGATCACTGCTCCTGAAAAGGGACGCTGAAGCCCGGCCCTTGCACGGCGGCGGCCCGCGTGCTATAATAAATCCAAATTTTGCCCGTCCAGGGCAGAGGAGAGGGAATGTAAGTATGGAATATCTGCATAAGAATAAGGGCACTTGCTCGCGCTATACCCAGGTGGAGTTGGCCCCGGACGGCACCATCCTCAGCTGCCATGTGGAGGGCGGCTGCTCAGGCAATATCCAGGGGATGGAACGTATGGTGCAGGGCCAGAATGCCCGGGATGTCATCGCCCGCCTGGACGGCATCCGGTGCGGTTCCAAACCCACCTCCTGCCCGGACCAGCTGGCGAAAGCCCTGCAGGAGGCCCTGGCCCGGATGGATACGGCGGCCAGCGCGTAACAGTCAGAACATCAGCGGCTCTTCCCACGGCGGAAGGGCCGTTTTTCTCTGCCGCGGCCCGGTTGTATGCCCCAGAAATTCCCATGGCCTGCCGGTACGCGCGCCTGTATGGGCGGCTGCCGGCGGGCCATACTGTCAGCCGGAAGGGGGAAGGGATATGGAATCATTTGCAGGCGCAGTGCAGGCACAGCCACAGGCTGCCCTGTGGGAGCGCAGCCGGCGTTCCCCGGCGGAACGGGAAAGAACCGGTGCCGCGGGGTATGCCGTCCAGCGGCCGGCTGCTCTGGCCCGGTTTGCGCTGGACCTGACAGCCCAGGCCTCCGACGGCCTGCTGGACCCGGTACATGCCAGGGAAAAAGAGCTGGAGCGGGTAGAAGAGATTCTGCTGCGCCGGCGCAAGAACAATCCCTGCCTGGTAGGCGAGCCGGGTGTGGGGAAAACCGCCGTGGTAGAAGGGCTGGCCCAGCGCATTGCCGACGGCCAGGTGCCCGACGCGCTGCGGGGCAAGCGGGTGCTGAGCCTGGATGTGGGCTGCCTGGTGGCCGGCACCAAATACCGGGGTGACTTTGAAGAGCGGCTGCGCACCCTGCTGAGTGAGGCCCAGCGGGCTGGGAATGTGATCCTGTTTATCGACGAGGTGCACACCATTGTGGGCGCAGGGGCCGCCGAAGGCGGCATTGATGCCGCCGGCATCCTCAAACCCATGCTGGCCCGCGGCCAGCTGCAGCTCATCGGTGCCACCACCCGGGCGGAATATAAAAGATATATCGAGAAAGACGCTGCCCTGGCCCGGCGCTTTGGCCCGGTGGAGGTGGACGAACCTACAGAAGCCCAGGCGCTGGAGATCCTGCGGGCCTTGGCTCCCCGTTACGAGGCACATCACGGAGTGTGCATCACACCAAGTGCCCTGGAGGCTGCGGTAGCCCTGGGCGTACGCTATCTGCCCGGACGCCGCCTGCCTGACAAAGCGCTGGACCTGCTGGACGAGGCGTGCGCCCGTGCAGTGCTGCACGGCGGTTCCGGCCGCCCACCGGTAGGGCCGGCAGAGGTGGCCCGGGTGGCGGCCCTGCAGGGTGGTGTGCCGCCTGCAGCGTCCGCCGCCGACGCTGCGGCGGCGGGCACGGCGCGGCTGGAAGAAACGCTGTCCCGGCGGGTGGCCGGACAGGGCCAGGCGGTGGCCGCCGTGGCCGGGGCCCTGCAGCGGGCCCGGCTTGGCCTTTCGGGCAATGCGCGCCCTATGGGTGCGTTCCTGTTCCTGGGGCCTACCGGCGTGGGCAAAACGGCTTTGGCCCGGGCCCTGGCAGCCTGCCATTTTGGCAGCGAACAGGCCCTGGTTCGCTTTGATATGAGTGAATTCATGGAAAAGCACGCCGTCAGCCGCCTGGTGGGTGCACCGCCGGGCTATGTGGGCTACGGCGAGGGCGGCCAGCTCACCGAGGCCGTACGCCGGCGGCCATATTGCGTGGTGCTGCTGGACGAAATCGAAAAAGCCCATCCGGATGTATCCAACCTGCTGCTGCAGATCATGGATGACGGCCATCTCACCGACAGCGAGGGCTGCAGGGTGGATTTTACCCATACGCTGCTGATCCTTACATCCAACCTGGGCGCTCGGGAAGCCTGCGGCGGGCCGGGCCTGGGGTTTGCCGCCGGTGCATCCGGGGCGGGCAACCCGGATGCGGCGCTGCGGGCGGCACGGGATCATTTCAGCCCGGAGCTGCTGGGCCGGCTGGATGAGGTGGTGGTATTCCGCCCGCTGGACGGGCCGGCGCGCCTGCAGGTGGCCGGCATGCTGCTGAACCAGCTGGAGCAGCGATGTGCCGGACGGGGTGTGCAGCTGCGCCACACGCCGCATGCCGTACAGGCCCTGGCTGCGCAGTATGACGGGCGCGCCGGGGCCCGCAGCCTGCACCGGGCGGTACAGCGCCTGGCCGAACAGCCTCTGGCCGGGATGCTGCTGGCAGGGGACAGCGGGCCCTTTGTCCTGGATGCACCCCAGGGCCGGCTGTGCCTGGAGAAGGAACCGGCCTGCGCCCTGCCGGCACCGCAGGAGGAAAAGGCGCCGGCCCAGGTGTGATGCCGGGCCGGCCGGAGCGGCAGATACAAAGGCGCGGCGGGCTCCTTGAAGCCCGCCGCGCCTTTTCTGTGCCTTTTTAGCTTATTGTTCTTCAAACTGGTCTTTGCCGACGCCGCACAGCGGGCACACCCAGTCCTCGGGCACATCGGCCCACACGGTGCCGGGCGCCACGCCGTTATCGGGGTCGCCGTTGGCTTCGTCATAGATATAACCGCAGACGGTGCAGACATACTGTTTCATGGGAATGATCTCCTTTCCTCGTTTCCGTGGATTTATGCAAACGGCCTTGCGGGCCGTATTTGCCTTATTCGTACAGCGGATATTTCTCTACCAGGGCCTTCACCCGGGCGGCGGCATCCGCTTTGCGCCCCTCGAAATCGGTGATGCAGTCGGCAATACAGCCGGCGATCACATCCATATCGGCTTCATTCATGCCCCGGGTGGTGACGGCCGGGGTGCCCAGCCGCACGCCGGAGGTGATGAAGGGGGACTGGGGATCCCCTGGTACGGTGTTTTTGTTGGCGGTGATGCAGATCTCGTCCAGCCGGTGCTCCAGCTCCTTGCCCGTCACGCCGGTGCCCCGCAGGTCCACTGTCATCAGGTGGTTGTCGGTGCCGCCGCTTACCAGATGCACGCCCCGGGCCAGCAGGCCGGCAGCCAGGGCTTTGGCATTCAGCACAATCCTGTGCTGGTATGCCTTGAATTCCGGACGCAGCGCCTCGCCCAGGCATACGGCTTTCGCGGCGATGATATGCTCCAGCGGGCCGCCCTGGGTGCCGGGGAACACGGCTTTGTCAATGGTTTTGGCCAGATCTTCCCGGCACAGGATCATGCCGCCCCGAGGCCCGCGCAGTGTCTTGTGGGTGGTGGTGGTCACCACGTCCGCCCAGGGAATGGGGCTGGGGTGTTCACCGGCGGCCACCAGGCCGGCGATGTGGGCCATGTCCACCATGAACAGTGCACCATTCTCTCTGGCCACCTGGGAAATGCGCTGGAAATCGATGGTGCGGGCATAAGCCGAGGCCCCGGCAACGATCAGTTTGGGCCGGCACTCCCGGGCCTTGCGGGCCAGGTCATCATAATCCAGGAAGCCCTGTTCATCCACGCCGTAACTGACAAAGTGGTAATATTTGCCCGACAGGTTCACCGGGCTGCCGTGGGTCAAATGTCCGCCGTTGGAAAGATCCATGCCCAGCACGGTGTCGCCGGGGTTCAGCAGGGCAAAATAGACGGCCAGGTTGGCCTGGGCGCCCGAGTGGGGCTGCACATTGGCGTGCTGGGCGCCGAACAGCTCACAGGCGCGGGCCCGGGCGATGTTTTCCACCTGGTCCACGCAGGCACAGCCGCCGTAGTAGCGCCGGCCGGGATAACCCTCGGCATATTTGTTCGTCAGCACCGACCCCATAGCTGCCATGACAGCCGGGGAGACCAGGTTTTCCGAGGCGATCAGCTCGATATTGCGCCGCTGCCGGGTCAGCTCGGCACGCATGGCCTGGGCCACTTCCGGGTCGGTGCGGTCCACAAAGCCTATGGTGTCCATCATTTCTGCATACATTCCCAAAAACCCCCATTCTTTCCTGTGCGGATCCGATGTGTTCAGTATACAGCAAATTGCCGTTGCGCACAAGAGGAAATTGTGCTATGATTGCCTTGAAAACAAAGGAAAGAGGAACCGTTCATGCGCACCAAAGAAGAGACCGTGCAGATCGTGCAGCGGCTGAAGGAAGCCTATCCCCTGGCCATCTGCAGCCTGGATTACGACCATGCCTGGCAGCTGCTGGTCAGCGTGCGCCTCAGCGCTCAGTGCACTGATGCCCGGGTGAACATCGTCACCAAAGAGCTGTTTGCAGAATACCCTACGCTGGAGGCATTGGCCGGCGCCGGGGCGGATGCCATCGAAGCCATCATCAGGCCTTGCGGCCTGGGCCACAGCAAGGCCAGGGATCTGGCTGCCATGAGCAGAATGCTGGTGGAAGAATACGGCGGCCGGGTGCCCCAGGCCATGGAGGACCTGCTGCGCTTGCCCGGCGTTGGACGCAAGAGCGCGAACCTGATCCGCGGGGACATTTTCCACCTGCCGGCGGTAGTGGCAGATACCCACTGCATCCGCATGGCAAACCGGCTGGGCTTTGTGGAGGACTGCACTGACCCGGTGAAGGTGGAAAAAGCCCTGGCAGCCGTGCTGCCGCCGGAGGAGAGCAACGACTACTGCCACCGCTGTGTACTGCACGGCCGCGCCGTATGCACTGCCCGCAAGGCCAAGTGCGATGCGTGCTGCCTGGCGGATTTGTGCCCCACCGCCCGGGCCGCCTTGGCCTGAGCGCCGGCGCAGCCCGGCAAAGGGGCTTTCAGCATCCGGCGCTGTGTGGGAACAAGCAGAAAAAGGGAGGAGTTTTGATGAAAGATACCGGTAAAACCAAACGGGCGGGGCGCCTGCTGTGCATCTGCCTGGCGCTGTGCCTGGCGGCGGCGCTGTGCTTGTGCGCCTGCACGGCCTCCGTGCCCGAGGGCATGGACGAGGAACAGGTGAAGCAGGCCGCTGAACAAACCATCCGCCTGCTGGACGAACAGGACTATACCGCCCTGATGCACACCATGGACGAGGCCATGCGGGATGCCATTACGGAGCAGCAGTGGGCCGATACCTGGCAGCCCTATGCCGACAGCCTGGGCGCCCTGGTGGAAGTGGAGAGCCACAGCCTGGTGGAACAGGACGGTTATGCGGTGGACGTGGCCAAGGCCGCCTATGAAAACGGCACGCTGACTTTTACCCTTAGCTATGATACGGAATACCGTCTGGCGGGCCTGTATATGAAGTGAACGCCGCGCGCGGCATGTGCGCCCGGCCCTTTGGCGGCCAGGCCTTGACAATGCGCTTTTGTGCGATATAATATTCGATGGACATGAAAACAGGGGCGCTGGGGGCCATCCCCGGCTGAGATCAGGGCAAATTGCAGCCCTGGGTCACCTTGAACCTGATCCGGGTAATGCCGGCGTAGGAAGTTTGAGGAATACCGCGTTTCTGCGCGCCCTGTGTTTTGTGCACGGGGCGCCTTTTGTTTTTGTGTCACATTTTTTGAGGAGGGGTCTTGTATGACCAAATCCATTTCCCGCACGCGCACCCTGGTGGAGTGCGCGCTGATGATTGCCGTGGGCACAGTGCTTGCCCAGATCAAAATTTACGAGCTGCCCTTCGGCGGCGCCGTCACCCTGCTGAGCATGCTGCCTTTCATCCTGGTCAGCTTCCGCCACGGGGTGAAATGGGGCCTGGCCACGGGCCTGGTAAACGCCCTGCTGCAGATGCTGACGGGCTTTTATGCGCCGCCCGCCGGTACGGTGATCGCTTTTATCGGCGTAGTGCTGCTGGACTATGTGCTGGCCTGCAGCCTGTTGGGTACCGCCGACTGGTTTGCCGGCTTTTTCAAGAACCGTCTGCTGGGCGTGGCTATGGGAACTGCCGCCGTGTGCGTCATCCGCTTCCTGTGCAGCTGGGTGTCCGGCGCCTGGCTGTGGGGCAGCTACCAGGAATCCTACGAATGGGCCCAGGGGCTGAACGTGTGGGTGTACAGCCTGATCTACAATGGCAGCTACATGCTGCCGGAGCTGATCCTCACCACCATCGGCGCCGTGCTGCTGTACAGGGCCGCGCCCAAGTTCTTCAGCCATCAATAATTGCGCGCTTTTTGTGCAATCATTACAATCAGCGGGGCAAAGTTTTGGCAACTTTGCCCCGCTGATTTGTGATATAATAGAGGCGGAAGCGGATTCCAGCTTGATGTGTGACAAAGGAGGCGTGCAGCATGGAAGGACGTATTGTGATCTGCATCGGCCGTCAGTTTGGCAGCGGCGGACGGGAGATCGGCAAAGGCCTGGCCCAGAAACTGGGCATCCCCTGCTACGACAAGGAGATTCTGAAAAAGGCCGCAGAGGACAGCGGCATTTTGCCGGAACTGTTTGAAAAGGCCGATGAAAAGCCCACCAACAGCCTGCTGTATTCCCTGTCCACCGGCGCCCATGGGCATTTGATGACGTTCAACAGCTACAACGATTACCTCACCAACGACCGGCTGTTTGCCTTCCAGAGCGACGCCATCCGCCATATGGCCGAAGAGGGTGCCTGCGTCATCATCGGCCGCTGCGCCGATTACATCCTGCGCGGGCGCAAAGACATGCTCAGCGTTTATATCCATGCCTCCATGGAATTGCGCATCCAGCGCATCTGCCGCCTGCGCAATATCGAAGAGGATGCTGCCCGCAGTCTGATCAAAAAGACGGACCGCAGCCGCGCCAATTACTACAATTTCTACTCCGACAACGACTGGGGCGCCGCCGAGACCTATGACCTCTCGGTGGATGCCGGGCGGCTGGGCGTGCCCCGGTGTGTGGAATTGCTGGCCGGTGTGGCCGAACATTTGGCCGTGCGGGAATAAAGCGCGCCGCCGTAAAACCAAAAGACGAAAAGCCTCCCGGCCGGGGGGCTTTTTCTGTGCGCCGTGCCCCGCTGCACGCCGGAGGCAAAACTTTTGCGCGCCGGCCCGGTGCGCCATTGTAAAACCATGGCCTGCCGTTGTATAATAAAGAAAATGTCATATCGACAAAGTTTGCGCTCCAAGGAGGAACGACCCCATGGCCTATCTGACATGCGCCCTGAAAAGCCAGGTGATGCAGCGCACAGTCAACCTGCATCTGTATTTCCCCAATGACCTTCCTCAGTCCGTGGGCAACCGCCCCCGGGCGGTGTTCACGCTGCTGCACGGCTTTTCCAACAGCGGCGAAGACTGGTTCCAAATGTCTGCCGCCGCCCGCTACGCCGCCGACAATGGCCTGGTGCTGGTAGCGCCGGACTGCGGCAACAGCTTCTACAACAACATGATGTACGGCGGTGCCTGGCGCACCTTCCTCATCGAAGAGCTGCCGCTGCTTTTGAACGATATGTTCCGCCTGCCCCAGGGGCGGGATAAAAACTTTGTAGCGGGTCTGTCCATGGGCGGCTACGGTGCGCTGTACCTGGGCCTCACCCGGCCGGACCTGTACGGAGGATGCGCCAGCTTTTCCGGCGCGGTGGATCTGCGCATGATGCTGCGCCACACCGATGCTCCCGGCCTGCGTGAGGTGTTCGCGCCGATTTTCGGCGACAGCCTGGCACTGCCGCGCACCAGCGACCTGTTCGAGATCGTGCGCAAATGCGCCGCCCTGCCCGCCGATAAGCAGCCCCGCATCCTGCTGACCAACGGCCTGCAGGATGTGGAACCCTATCAGATCGTGGCCCAGAACGATCATTTTCACAAGCTGTGCAGCAGCCTGCACCTGGCCCATTACCGGCGCCTGCAGTGGAACGGCGTGCACGAGTGGAACTTCTGGGATCGCAGCCTGGTATACGCCATCGACTATTTCCTCAACAACGGCTACGCCAACAAAAAGCTGGGCGACTGGCGCTCCAGCGCGGTGGCCAGCGAATGAGCCGGCCCGGAAGGGAGGAGGCAGCCCCATGACCCCATTGGCGGACCGCCTGCGCCCGCGCACTTTGGCTGATGTGTGCGGCCAGCAGCATTTGCTGGGCCCGGGCCGGGCTTTCCGGCGTGCGCTGGAAAAAGGCCGGGTGCCCAATATGATTTTTTACGGCCCGCCGGGTGTGGGCAAAACCACTGTGGCCCGCATCCTGGCAGCACAAAGCAAGATGCGCCTGTTTCAGCTCAACGGCACCAGTGCCGGCACCGGCGACATCAAACAGGTGCTGGGAGAGGTGGGCACCCTGGGCGCTGTGGGGGGCATTTTGCTGTATCTGGACGAGATCCAGTACCTGAACAAAAAGCAGCAGCAGAGCCTGCTGGAATGCCTGGAGGACGGCTCGGTGACGCTGATCGCGTCCACCACGGAAAACCCGGCGTTCTATATTTACAGCGCTCTGCTCAGCCGGTGCAGCGTGTTCGAGTTCAAACCCCTTGCCCCGGAGGATATCCTGGCCGGCATGCACAGGGCGCTGGCGCGCCTGGCGGCGGGGGAGGACGGCCAGCCGCCTCTGGCAGTAGCCCCCGAGGCGGGCGCACTGGAGACCATTTCCCGGGCCGCCGGCGGCGACATGCGCAAGGCGCTGGGCTGTCTGGAGTTTGCCCTGGCCGCTGCCGAGGAAGAGGGCGGCGCCCTGGCCCTGACGGCGGATCTGGCCGCCCAGGTGAGTGAACGGGCGGGCGTGCGCCACGACAAAAGCGGCGACGAACATTACGACTGTATCTCCGCGCTGCAGAAAAGCATCCGCGGCTCCGACCCGGACGCCGCCGTCCATTACCTGGCCCGCATCCTGGAAGGGGGCGATTTGCTGTCCGCCTGCCGGCGGCTGCTGGTGATCGCCGCCGAGGACGTGGGCCTGGCGTATCCGCTGGCCATCGCCGTCACCAAGGCCTGTGTGGACAGCGCTTTGCAGCTGGGCCTGCCAGAAGGCCGCATCCCCCTGGCGGACGCGGCCATCCTGCTGGCCACCGCACCCAAGAGCAATTCCGGCGAGGCAGCCATCAACGCCGCCGCCGCGGACATCCGCGCCGGCCGCACCGGCCCGGTGCCCCGTCAGCTGCAGAACAAGCACTACGACGGCGCCGACGCCGCAGTGAAAGGCCAGCACTATCTGTACCCGCATGATTATCCCAACCACTGGGTGGCCCAGCAGTACCTGCCCGATGCAATCGCGGGTGCGGTGTACTACCGCCCGGGCCCGAATAAAACCGAGCAGGCTGCCCAGGCTTACTGGCAGAAAATCAAACAGGGGCGCTGAGCCCCGGCGCACTGCGGGCCCGCGGCGCGCGCCATCAGAAAGGCAGGTGCCCTATGGCACAAGAACATTCCGAACAGACTGTATCCCGGACACAGGCCGAACAAGCCCCCGACGGGCGGGACGCCGCCCTGTCCCTGGCGGAAAGCCTGACGCTGCAGCAGGCGTGCAGCCTGTTGTCCGGGCTGGATTTCTGGCGCACCAAGCCGCTGCCCGCCCTGGGCGTGCCCAGCCTGCGTATGGCCGATGGCCCGCACGGCTTGCGGGTGGAAGACCACCGTCATGCCAAACAGAATGGCGGCCACAGCCTGCCGGCCACCTGCTTCCCCACGGCGGGCGCCCTGGCAGCCAGCTGGGATGAAGCCCTGGCGGCCCGGGTAGGCGCGGCCATCGCCCGGGAGTGCCGGGCGCAGGGCGTCAGCATGCTGCTGGGGCCCGGGGTGAACATCAAGCGCGGCCCCCTGTGCGGCCGCAATTTCGAATATTTCAGCGAGGACCCGCTGCTGGCCGGCCGCCTGGCTGCGGCGTTCATCACCGGCGTGCAGGGGCAGGGGGTGGCGGCCTGCCTGAAACATTTTGCCGTCAACAATCAGGAGAACGGCCGCATGCGCGTCTCCGCAGAGGTAGATGAGCGCGCGCTGCGGGAGATCTACCTGAAGCCCTTCGAGATTGCCGTGAAAACAGCCCGTCCCGCCGCGGTGATGGCCGCCTACAACCGGGTGAACGGTGCCTACGCCACCGAAAATGCCGCTTTGCTGCGGGATGTCCTGCGGGAGGAGTGGGGTTTTGACGGCCTTGTTGTCAGTGACTGGGGCGCGGTGAACGACCGTGCCCGCGCCGTGGCCGCGGGGATGGATTTGGAGATGCCCGGAAGCGGCGGCCTGAACGACCGTGCCGTGGCCGGTGCCGTGGCTGCGGGGCGGCTTCCCCGGGCGGCGGTGGATGCCTGTGCGGCCCGGGTGCTGCGGCTGGTGCGGAACTGGCCCGCCGCCCCCGCCGGAACATCCTACAGCCAGCGGGCCCACGACAGTCTGGCGGTGGAAGCGGCGGAACAAAGTGCGGTGCTGCTGAAAAACGAGGGCCTGCTGCCGTTGGATGAACAGGAGAATGTAGCGGTCATCGGCAAATTGGCGGCTCATCCCCGTTACCAGGGTGCGGGCAGCAGTCTGGTGAACAGTGCACCGCAAAGTTTTACGGATGCGCTGCGGGCCCAGGGGGCGGCCTATGTGAATTATGCCCCGGGTTACCATCTGCGCACCGACGCTCCCGACGAAGCGCTGGAGCAGGCGGCAGTGGCCTACGCCCGCACCGCCCGTGTGGTAGTGTATTTCATGGGGCTTACGGAACCTTTTGAAAGCGAAGGGTACGACCGCACCCATCTGCGCCTGCCCCGCAACCAGACGGCCCTGCTGGAAAAGCTGGCGGCGGTCAATCCCAACATTGCGGTGGTGCTGTGCGGCGGCGCGCCGGTGCTGACAGACTGGCTGCCCCGCACCAGGGCGGTGCTGTATATGGCACTGGGCGGCCAGGGGGCCGGGCCTGCTGCCTGCCGGCTGCTGTTCGGCCGGGCGGTGCCCGGCGGCAAGCTGGCCGAAAGCTGGCCGGCTGCCCTGGCGGACACGCCCTGTGCGCGCCACTTCCCCATGGGGCCCCGGGCCGTCACTTACAGTGAGAGCATTTATGTGGGGTACCGCTACTACCTTACCGCTCAAAAGCCTGTGGCTTTTCCCTTTGGATATGGGATGTCCTATACGCGCTTTGCCTACAGCAGCCTGGGCCTGGGCCGCCGCAGCCGCCGGGGCTGTGCGCTGCAGGTGCTGTTCACGCTGGAAAACAAGGGCCGCTGTGCCGGGGCCGAAGTGGCCCAGGTGTATGTGGGCAAGGCCGATTCGGCAGTGTACCGCCCGGCCCGGGTGCTTGCAGGCTATGTGAAAACGGTGCTGCAGCCCGGCCAGCGCCAGCTGCTCACCGTCACGATTCCCTACGACGCCCTGGCCGTGTGGGACACCGTCCGTCACGCCTTCACAGTGGAGCAGGGTACGTACCAGGTATACGTGGGCGCCTCCAGCACGGACATCCGCCTGGAGAGCACCGTGGAGGTGGAGGGCGAGTACCTGCACCCTGACGAGGCCCACAGCGCCGCCGGCCCCTACGGGCACATCCGGGACAATCTGTTCCCAGACGAGGACTTTTACCGGATCCACAGCCGGCCGCCGGTAAACAACCGGCCGCTGAAGCCGGGCCAGTATACCATGGAGACCACCCTGGGCGAAATGCGCGCCAGCCGGACGGCCCGGCACATCGAGGCGCTGGCGATGGCAGTGGCCCTGCGGGCGATGCATTTCTCCGGCAATACGGCGGTACACCGGCGGGTGTGTGCCCAGGCGGTGCGTGACCTGCCTTTTAAAAACATCGCAATGAACCTGTGCGGCCGTTTGAGCTGGCAGCGCCTGCAGCTGCTGCTGGATGTGTGCAACGGCAAACGTTCCTGGCCGGCCGCCCTGGGGCCGCTGCCCGGGAAGAAGGATGATCCGCCTCGGCGGGGCTGATCCGGCGCCGCCGGGATCTGGAAAACCGCCCCGGCCCTTTGACAAGGGGCCGGGGCGGTTTTTCTTGCGTCAGTCCGGCGGTTCGGGTTCGTCGAAACGGACGGGGATGGGCGGCATGTTGGGGTCTGCCTCTTCCCCGGCCAGGATGCCCTGGGCGTACATGGCCGGCAGCCAGGCGTCTGCTTCCAGGCTGTCATAAAGGGCGGGATCCCGTTCGCGGGCAAAGGTATTGGCCGTGGCGGCATAGCGTTTGCCCGGCTGCCCGGGCTGCCTGCCTTCCGGCCGTCTGCTGGTGCGATGTTCCATTGCATTCGCCTCCTCGCCCATAGTGTGCGCAGGCGGCAGATGCCTATGCTGGAAATTTTGCCCGCCTATGCCCGGCCCCATACGGCCGGGCATAGGCGGGGGAAACCCGGCAGCGCACATGACGGATACAGCCGATCGGCGCGAATGGAGCAGCAATTGACCTGTTTGGCCCGCCCTGCGCCATGCCGTGCAGCTCCAGGTACAGGCCGCTCAGCAGATGGGCAGTTGAACCGGAAAAGAAAATCCGATATAATGAACCGTGCAGAGAAAACGAAGAGGGGGAAAAAGAGGCGGGATCATGAAAAAAGAGGAACGAAAAGAACTGAAAACCGGGGCGCGGCGGGTGCTGAAGGGCCATTATCTGCTGTTGGTGGCTTTGTGCCTGGCGGCGGCGATGCTGTCGGCGGAATTTGCCCGCACGCTCAGTGCCGCGCAGGCCCAGGCCCCTGCCGCAGGGCAGGCTGCCGCCCCGGGCTGGCACATCAGCCTGGAAGATGCCGTGCAAAGTTTTCTGCCTGACGGTGCGGCGGCCCCGGACGGCCCCGGCGGCCTGCTGGGCACCCAGGGTGTGCTGGCGGGGCTGCTGAATCAGGTGGCCAGCGGTTCCATCCTGGTGACGTTGGCTGCGGCGGCCGGCTCGGTGCTGGGCAGCGAAAGCGCGGGCATTATGGCCCTGATAGTTGCCGGTGCGCTGGCGTTTCTGGCTTTCTGGTTCCTGGTGCAGAACCTGTTTCCCGTAATCCTGCGGCGCATGTTTCTGGAAGGGCGTGTTTACCGGCGGGTGCCCCTGGGGCGGCTGCTGTATTTGCTGCGGGTAAAAAAGTGGCTGCACGCGGCCTGGGTGATGCTGGTGAAGTACGTCTGGCTCTCGCTGTGGAGCCTGACGGTGGTGGGCGGCATCGTCAAGCATTATTCCTATTATCTGGTGCCCTATATTCTGGCGGAAAACCCCACGCTCACCGCCCGGCAGGCCGTGGGGCTGTCCCGGCGGATGATGCGCGGCCATAAATGGGAGTGCTTTGTTCTGGAACTCTCCTTCTTGGGATGGTGGATACTGGGGGCGCTGACCCTGGGCCTGACAGACCTGTTCTACACAAATCCCTACCAGACGGCTGCCTTCTGCGAATACTATACCCGCCTGCGGGCCCAGGCCAAGGTGTATGGCGTCCCCGGGGCCCAGTGGCTGAACGATGAATATCTTTTCCGCCAGCCGGAAGGGCAGGAACTGCAGGCCGCTTACGGCGATGTGCTGGAGCTGCTGCGCACCCCGCCGGTGGCACTGGAAGTGCCCGGCGGCTGGAAGGGTTTCCTGGCCAAATGGCTGGGCGTGGTGGTTTTCCCCACCCGGCGGGAGCTGGAATATGAGCGGGACCAGGCCCGCCGCATACGCCTGGAAGAATTGGCAGGAGCTGCAGAGGGGCAGGAGTATCCCGCCCGGCTGTTTTCCATCCGGGAACAGGAGAAGCGTCCGCTGGTGGAATCCCTGCACTATGTGCGCCACTATTCGGTGTGGTCGCTGCTGGTGATGTTCTTCGGCTTTTCCTTTGCCGGCTGGCTGTGGGAGGTGTGCCTGGTGCTGGTTACCCAGGGGGTACTGGCCAACCGCGGTTCCCTTCACGGGCCCTGGCTGCCCATCTACGGCGCAGGGGCGGTGCTCATCCTCACCCTGCTCAACCGCCTGCGCCGCCGCCCGGGCCTGCAATTCGCCGCTGCCGTGGCGCTCAGCGGCGTGGTGGAATTTACCACCTCCTGGGTGATGGAGCAGGCGACCGGCCTGCGCTGGTGGGATTACAGCGGCTACTTCCTCAACTTGGACGGGCGCATTTGCGCCGAGGGGCTGCTGGTGTTCGGCGTGGGCGGCATGGCCGTGGTGTATGTGCTGGCGCCTTTGGTGGATAATCTGGTGCAGCGGATGCCCCAAACCCGGGTGCGCGCGGTGTGTTTGGCGCTGCTGGCGCTGTTTGCGGCAGATGCGGTCTATTCCCAGGTGGTGCCCAATGTGGGTGCCGGTATTACCGACAACATGCCCGCCTCAGGCAGGTGAGGGCCGGAGCGAAGGAGCAGCAAAAAGGGCGGGCGCACCGTACAAACGGAGGCACCCGCCCTTTTGTATGGATAGGGCCGTTTTGCCTGCCATGGGCTTTTTGGCTTCCGGCCTGGGGGCAGGCCGGCGCCCAGCGGCGGGCTCGGCTTGAAAAAGAGGCGCGGCGGCGTGTGAGCGCGCTCCGGCTTGTAAAACAAATCGGAGCAGGCTATACAAAGCTTGTCCCGACAAGGGAGCGTTAACAAAAAAGATACCCGCCAGAAACGTGAGAGCAAAGCTGTAATAAAGCTGCCGTGAGCAATCTCACGCAAAGTATGGTATAATTTTTTTGAAAAAGTTTTGGATTTGATGTAGTATTCACCGCGAAAACCGTAGTATATAGGTGAAGCCGGAAAGGAGGCGGTGAGATGATAGACGATGAAAAAATCATAGACCTGTTTTTTGAGCGTTCCGAGCAAGGCATACGGGAGCTGGACATTAAATACGGAAAAATCTGCCATAATCTTTCGTACAACATCGTAAACAGCAGGCAGGACGCAGAGGAATGTGTCAACGACGCTTACTTAGGCGCGTGGAACGCCATTCCCCCGGTACACCCTAACCCGCTGCTCAGCTACATCGTAAAAATCGTTCGGAATATTTCACTCAAAATCTATTGGAGAAAGGAAGCAGCCAAACGGAGCGGTCACTACAAGATTGCCTTAGAGGAAATCGAAGGCTATAGCGCTGACCAGAAAACCGTGGAAGATGAAATCGAAGCCAGAGAGTTAGCCCGTATCATCGAGGATTTTTTGGACACGCTGACCGTCGAAAACCGCGTTATCTTCATGCGCCGCTATTGGTTTGCCGACAGCTATAAAGACATAGCTGAGTTTGTAGGGCTTTCGGAGAAAAACATCTCCGTCCGGCTGACCCGTATCCGAGAGAAGATGAAACAATACTTGATAGAAAGAGAGGTGTTCGTATGAACGTAAAGAAGTTTTCCGACGCCATGAGCGAGCTGGATACAAAATATGTTGAGGAAGCCCTCAACTATAAAAAGAAAGCCAAAAAGCCCATTTGGATAAAGTGGGGGGCTATGGCGGCTTGCTTTTGCCTTGTGTTGTCGGGTGTGTTGCTGTATGAAGCCGAAAATCGATACCCAGTAAAAGTTCTGCCAAATTCGACAGATTATTCAGACGAGATTGCAGAGGTTCCTCGATGGGAAGACATGGAGGTTTACCAGCAATATTACGAAATCACTTTGAACGAAATAGAGTATGATGCAAATCGGGGAGAGATTTCAATTGAACAAATCGGCACAGAAATAAGTGATGTTATCGCAAAAGGATGGGACGAATACGCAGAGATAGATGGAAAAGATGCAGAACGATATTGTCGTGCAACTGTTTATGAAATTCAGGGTATTTCTACTCAATGCGCAGTTGCTGTACAATACGAGGGAACAAACACCTATTATGCCGCCGTAAATAGCTTATATCGACCGGAAACATTGGGACAATTTATAGAAGACCTTGACCTTCAAAATAACCTAATTGTCAACTGGGCTTCTTACGATTACCATAAGCCAATAAGCGGATTTGCAAGTATTCGTTTTGAACATCTGGATACAAACAAAATATGGGACTTGCTGTTGTCAAATACAACGGCAATAAATGAATATGACGACCTTGACTTTGAGAAGCCGGACGCAATATTAGATATTTGTGTCAGCGTTCCCCTTTTAGGTTATGAGAATATTAGTCTAAGCATAAGAGAAGAAGGGTATATCATTACGAATATCCTTTCTACAGGTAAAATGTTTTATGTTGGAGAGGAAAATACAAAAGCTTTTGTAGATTATGTTTTAGATGAATGTGATGGTTACGAAATCGTGTATTCATCAAATCCAAGCGACAGTACGCCAGAATGAGATAAAACATTATCAGGGAAAGAGCAGTCAAAATGAACTGCTCTTTTCTTTTTTCCATGAGCAGAAAGGAGCGACCACCCATGACGAAACCGAGAGTGAAAACCCGCGAGGAAGTGACCGCCGAGATTGAGGACGGAAAGAAGAAAATCCGGCAACTTGAAAACCGGGAAAAGGTATTGCGGCAAAGGTATTGCCACCGAGAAAGGCGAACTAAACCGAAATATCCAAAAGGCAAACCGCCTTATCCGGGAACTCCGGGCGCAGGTTGGGAAGCTCAAAGAATGGATTGCCGACCTGTTCAAAGCGCGGGAAACCGCCCCGGAGCAGCCGCAACAATCCCCCGGCCTTGCAAATCTGCTGATGAAGTATTTGAGCGTTCAGAGAGAAAAGAGCCGGAAGTATTCGCAGAGTTGGCAA
>CALXBN010000028.1 GCA_944386555.1 uncultured Ruthenibacterium sp.
AGGCGTATACGCTACTGCAGCAGCGGCTGGCTGAATTTTTTGCGAGCCTGCCCGGTGACTACACCGATGACTTAGCCAACCGGGCTGTTCTGAGCCTGGGCTTTTGCTGTATGCTGCAGTTCTGCCACCCGGACAACCCCGCGCCCTACCGCCGGCGCCGGCGGGCCTTTCTGCAGGCTGCCGGCAGCGAGCCCTTCCGCACCGCCCTGCAGCGCGCCCCGGCCGGCGCCTTCCGCATCCAAAAGCGGGTGCTGCTGTTCTTTATGAAACACCGCTGCTTTTCCGCCGTCAGCCTGCTGTGCTGGGCGCAGCGCAAGCGGTAAAACAAGGAGCGCTTACCCATGACTGGATTCCTGATTCTGCATTACAAAACTATCCGAGAGACCACCGCCTGCGTGGACAGCATCCGCGGGCTGGAGGACGCCGGCGGCTATCACATCCTCATCGCGGACAACGGCTCGGCCGACGGCACTTACGAGGAATTGGCTGCGCGGTATGCCGATGACGGCGATGTGACGGTGATGACCACCGGGCAGAACCTGGGGTTTTCCGCGGGCAACAACGCCGGATGGGCGGCCTTCCCCGGCCGGGATGCGCTGGACGCGCTGGTGGTATGCAACAGCGACGTGGTGTTCGCCCAGAAGGATTTCCTGGTGCGCCTGGCCGCCCAACCCGATTATGACATCCTGGGCCCGGATATCCGTGTGCCTCGGGGCAGGCGATGGGTTCACAGTTCGCCCATGCCGCCGGTGGCGGCGAAGGAATCCACCGTCCGATGCAATCGCGCCGTGCGCCAAGCGCGCCTGGCGGCGGCACAGCGCCGGCCGGCGGCCAGCTTGCTGAGCGCCAAACTGCATTACCCCGATGGCCGCGCCATGGCGGGCCATTTGCACTATATGCTGTCCAGCCATTGGTTTCGCTTCAAAAATCAAATGAGGAACGCCCCAGATGTCGGCGTATTGCTGCAGGGCGCCTGCCTGATTTTTTCCCGCCGCTATTGCCGGCGCTACGAGAAATTGTTTGACCCGGAACCGTTTTTGTACTATGAGGAGCTATTGCTCTGGCTGAAAGCGCGGCGGGACAATCTCTTGGTGCGCTATGATCCCTCCCTGTGGGTACAGCATTGGGAGGGACGCGCCACCAAAGCGGATGCTGCCGGCCAAATTGAACACTACCTGTTCGTACAGCGGCAGATGGAGCGTTCTGAGCAACTTGTACTGGAGCGATTTCGCTGTCTTGCCGCTTCTGATCCAGAGAAAGGACCGATTGCATGATCTCCGTAGCCATCTGCACCTACAACGGCGAGGCCTATCTGGCCCGGCAGCTGGAGAGCATCCTGGCCCAGACGCGGCCGGTGGATGAGATTGTGCTGTGCGACGACGGCTCCTCCGACGGCACCCTGGCGGTGGCCCGGCAGGTGCTGGCGGGCACTTCCGTGCGCTGGGCCATCCACCGCAACAGCCCCGGCCTGGGTGTGGTGAAGAATTTCCAGCGTGCCATCAGCCTGTGCCGGGGCGACATCGTGTTCACCAGCGACCAGGACGACGTCTGGAAACCCGAAAAGGTGGCGGTGATGATGGAGGCCTTTGAGGATCCTGCCTGCCTGCTGGCCTTTTCCGATGCGGACATCACCGCCGCCGACGGGCAGACGGTCACGGGCAGGCTGTGGGATTCGGTCTATTTCACCCCGGCCCGCCGGGCCGCGTTCGATGCGGGCAACTATATGCTGCTGTGCGGCGGCAATGTGGTGACGGGCGCGTGCATGGCCGTGCGCCGCGCCTTTGCCCGGGAATGTATGCCCTTTCCCACAGATGGGTTCCTGCACGACGACTGGCTGGCCCTGTGCGCGGCCAGCCGGGGCGGCCTGCGGCCGGTGAGCGGCCGGTTGATCGGTTATCGCCAGCACGGCGGCAACGTGGTGGGCATCCGCCGGGGCGGCCTGTGGGGCAAGGTGTGCCGCTGGGTTTCCCGCCTGACGGACGGCAAAGACCGCAACCGCTTTGACTGCCTGAACCGGGCCCTGCGCCTGGAGGCCTGGCCCGGCCGCCGGCGGCCGCTGCCGCAGGGATGGCTGGACTTTTGCCGCCAGCGGGCGGCATTGGCGCAAAAAGGGCGGCCGGCGGCTGCTGCCTGGGTGGCGCGCCGCGCGCTGGCCGGCGACTACCGGCGCTTCACGGCGCTGACCGTGGGCTGCGCCGCCCGAGACTTTTTGATGGCACTGCTGGGCACCAGCCCGGACAGCGCTGGGAAGGATACCCCATGAAAACTCCCTCGCTGAAGAAAAACTTCATTGTCTATTTGATCCGCACGCTGGTGGCCTCGCTGTCGCCGCTGATCATGTTCCCTTACGCCTCCCGCGTATTGGGGGTGGACGGCATCGGCAAGGTGCAGTACGCCCAGTCCATCGCTATGTATTTTGAGCTGCTGGCCGCGCTGGGAATCCACTCCTACGGCGTGCGGGAGGGCGCCAAAGTGCGGGACGACCCGGCCAAGCTGGGCAAGCTGGTCACCGAATTGCTGACGGTCAATCTGGGTGCTTCGGCCGTGGCGCTGGTGTTGTACGGCGGCGTCATCTTCACGGTGCCGGGCCTGCAGAGTTACCGGGCCCTTCTGGTTTTATTTGCCCTGGAGGTCGTTTTCAGCGGGGTCGCCTTTGATTGGTTCTACAACATTCTGGAAGACTACACCTATATCTCCGTGCGGACGGTGCTGTTTCAGGTCATCAGTTTCGCCGTGCTTTTCCTTTTTGTGCGGGACGAGGGGGATTTCTTCTGGTACACCGTCACGCTGGTTCTGCCGTTCGTGCTCACCAGCGTCACCAACCTGGCCCACTCCCGCAGGCTGGTGCGCCTGTTCTGCTACCGCGATTATCACTACGGACGGCATCTGAAGGGCGCGCTGCTGGTGTTCGCCATTGTGCTGTCCACCAGCCTGTATACCATGCTGGACACCACCATGCTGGGGGCCATGGTCGGCGACACCGCCGTGGGCCTGTACACCGCCGCCAGCAAGCTGAACCGTCTGGCGGTGAAGCTGGTAACGGCCATCTGCGCGGTGTTCCTGCCCCGGCTGGCTGTGCTGCGGGCCAAGGCCGACCGGGAGGGCTTCCAAAAGCTGGCCGGCGTTGCGGGCAACATCATCCTGGGCCTGGCCACGCCCCTGGCCGTGGGGCTGTGGATTCTGGCGCCCGAGGCCATCGAATTGTTCAGCGGCAGCGAATTCATGGCCGCCGTGCCCGCCATGCGTGTAATGTGCGTGGACCTGCTGTTTTCCTCGCTGAACGGCTTTGTAGCCTGGCAGATTTTGATGCCCAGCGGCCTGGAAAAAAAGCTGTTTGCAGCCACGCTGGCCGGCGGCGCCACCGATTTTGTGCTGAACCTGCTGTTCATCGGCTGGTGGGGCGTGGAGGGCGCCGCAGCCGCCACGGTGCTCAGCGAAGTGGTGGTGCTGGCGCTGTGCGTGTGGGGCGGGCGCAGTGCCCTGGATTTCCCCGCCCTGGCGCGCTGCTTTTGGCAGTATGTGCTGGCCTGCGTGCCCTTTTTCGCGGTGCGCTGGGCCGTGGGGCTGCTGGTCTCGGGCACCATTGCCGTCACGGCCTGCACCGTGGTGCCCTGTGCGGCGCTGTACTTCGCCATCCTGCTGGCGCTGCGCAACCCCTATTTGGTGCAGCTGGCCGATGATTTCCGCGCCTTCCTTTACCGCAGAAAAAAGAACCGCCGCAGCTGAGTGCGCATCATCCCGGATTACAAAGGAGTCGAACATTCATGGAACAACTGGCACAGACAAAGCGAAAAATACTCTGGCTGGATCTGGCCTTCAGCCTAGCGCTGCTGTGCTTGCCGTTGCCCTTTTTGCTGAACCATAACCTGCCCTATATTTACAATGATGAGTTTGGCTATTGGGCCGGCGCCGCAGCCTTTGTCGGATATGACTGGAGCGAAGTAATTTCCCGCATCTCCTATTACTCCTACGGCTACAGCCTGTTTTTGGCGCCGCTGCTGCTGCTGTTTCCCAACACTGCCGATGCCTACCATGCGGCGCTGCTGCTGAACGGCCTGTGGCTGGCGCTGACGTTCTGGGTGCTGCGGGCCATCGTCCGTCGTTTATTTCCCGACATTTCCCCCCGGCTGCGGGCGGTGTTCGCCTTTGTTTCCACCCTGTTTTCCTCCTCCTTTACCCAGGTGAACTTCACCTGGCCGGAGGTGCTGCTGTACCTGCTGTACTGTGTGCTGTTCCTGCTGGTGGTTCTGGCCGCCCAAAGCCCGCGGCTGTGGCACTATCCGGCGATGGCCCTGGTGTGCGTGTACAGCTATACGGTGCACCAGCGCACCCTGGGCCTGGCCATCGCCGCCGGACTGTTTGTGCTGTGGCAGTTCTTCACCAAAAAGATCACCTGGCGCCATCTGCTGGCCTTCGCCGCCGTGCTGACCGGCTGCTGGCTGGGGGCCGGGGCGCTGAAGGACTTTGTGAAGGGCACCGCCTGGGCGGGCACGTCCTCCAATATGGCTTCAATTAATGAAATGAGTGGGCAGCTGGGCAAAATACAAATGATTTTCACTCCTTCCGGTCTATTGGATTTTGTACTCAGCCTATGCGGCAAGGTATTTTATATGGCTGGTGCCAGCATGCTGGTGATGTTCGTCACCGCTGCCCGGTGTTTCCAGCATTTGTGGCAGGATCTGCGCACCGCCCTGCGGGAAAAGGCCCTGGCCCATGTGGACACGGTCAACGCCTTCCTGTTTCTGAGCGTGTGCGGCTCAGTAGCTATTGCAGCCATTTTCATGATTACACCCACCGGCATCGTCCATCTGTTTTACGGCCGCTACAGCGACAACCTGATGGGCGTCATCGTACTGCTGGGTCTGTGCAGCATGTATCGCCATCCGCTGCCGCTGAAGGGCTACATCCACTGTGTGACCGTCTACCTGCTGCTGAGCGTCACCGCCGCCTATTACCGGCTGCACATGGACGTGGTGGGGGACGCCACGGTCAACACCGCCGGCATGGGGCCCTTCATCGGCACATATGAAACCCATTTCACGGCGCTGTTTTTTTTGGTCGTGGCAATTTTCACGGTTCTCTTCCTGCTGCAGCGCCGGCCAGCCCGTCTGTCCGCCGGCCGACGCAGCGCCCTGGCAGCCTTGGTGTGTCTGTGTCTGTGGGCATATATGGGAGGTTGGTCCCATTATCATTTTGTTACCGTGATCTGGACAGATGCACAGCGTTCCTCCCAAATGATTTCTGATACCATTTGTGCTCTCGATCGCACAACCTCACAGATTCACGTTCTCTATACTCCCAATAGCGGCTATCCGCAAAATTATTCCGCCAACGGCATCCAGTTCCTTCTGCCGGACCGGGAGATCCGCTATTACTCCGACGACCCCGCGGACGGTCAGCTGCGAGACATTCCGGAAGAGGGGTTCCTGGTGGTTCCCACCGGCAGCACATATCAGCCGCGGGATGCCACCCCCGTTAAAGCCAGCGAGACCTACCTGCTGTACTACAACAGCCCCGACGGCGCCCAGGAGCTGCCGGACTGGGTGTATCAGGGCCTGATCGATGACCGCACCACCATCGGCCCGGTGGTGTTCAGCGAGGAACTGACCCTGCGCACCGACGATACCGGCCAATGGTGCGCCGGCATGCGCCTGCCTGCCTATCAGCCCGCCGACGATACCCTCTTCGAGCAGGAAAAGGCCCTGGTGCAGTACGTCCAAATCACCGACCGTGCCCTGGCGCAGGCCATGATGGACGCCGGGGTGCCGCTGGAGGAGCATCTGGCGGCGGACATCCACTACGACGCCGGCGAACTGAACACCAACGGCCACGCCTCCAACGGCCCGAACGACCCCCTGGGCCTGCGGGCCGGCCAGATGCAGTTCGGCCCCTACTGCGCCCTGGGCGCAGGCACCTACCGCGTCACCGTGCACGGCGGAAACCTGGACGGCAACGCCAAGGTGCGCGTGCACAGCGGCATGGGCAGCACCGTGTACAGCATCGCCCCCGAGGCAGTGTCCGACGACGCCATCGTCTATCAGGTCACCCTGGCCGAAGGCTGCACCGACGCCGAGCTGTGCGTGGCCGCCGCCGGCGAGGAGACCATCCTGATCACCGGGCTGGACATCCAGTGGCTGGCCCCCGGCAGCGAGGACATCCTGCCCACCGACCGCCTGCCCCTGGCCTCCCTGCAGGACGCCGACGGCTGGGTGGCCGTCAGCACCGCACTGGCCGAACAGATCCAGGCCATGACCGGCGGCGCCGCGGCCGACAGCCGCACCTACGGCCCCGCGCAGACGGTGGACCTTGCCGCCATGTCTGTGGACGGCGACGGCGCTTTGCTGGGCGGCCAGGCGGTGCTGGGCGCGGGCGGCGTCCTGCGGGGCAGCCCTTTGTCCCTGGATGCGGGCACCTACCGCGTCACCGTCACGGGCGCCGGGCTGTCCCGGGCGGGCTTCTCGGTGCTGGCCGGCGGCGGCGAAGAGACCCTGCCGCTGCAGTACCTTTCCTCTTCCGACACCCGGGTGCAGTACCTGCTGGTGCTGGATGAACCGGTGGAGGACGCCGAGCTGTCCGCCTACGGCACCGACGGCCGGAACCGGGTGCGCATCGACGCCATTGCCCTGCAGCAGGCCCTGGCAGAGGGCGGCGCCTGAGCGCCGGGCCGGAACAGCCGGGCGGGCTGCCGCGCCCGCGCCGGCTGATATCTGCCGCGCCCGCGCGGCCAAGGAGGGAAGAACCGTGATCCGATACGATGACAACCTGACGCCCCAGGCCATGGCCCGGCTGCGCCGCAGCGCGGGCTGGGGGCCTTTCCCGGCCGAACAGCTGGCCGGGGCGCTGGCCCGCTCGGCCTTTGCGGCCGCCGCCTGGGACGGGGAAGAGACCGTGGGCATGGCCCGCATGATCGGCGACGGCATGTACTACTACCTGTGCGACGTGGTGGTGGCCCCGCAGGCCCGGGGCCGGGGCATCGGCCGGGCGCTGGTGGCCCGGGCCATCGCCTTTGCCCGGGCACAGCTGGCCCCGGGCGGGCGATGCTCCATCACGCTGGCGGCCGCCCCCGGGCGGGAGGCGTTCTACGCCCATCTGGGCTTCCGGGCCATACCCGGCCCGGACATGGGCCCCGGCATGCAGCTGCGCATCCAGGCCCCGGGGCCCCGGCCCTGAAGGGAAGGGGCGCGGGCTTTGCCGGCTTTGCGCCGGCCGCGCCGCCCATTTGTCGAACCCGCACAAAACAAACGGAAAAGCTGGAAAATGTTCGTCATCCTGCACATTGATAAACTTTTAACAATATGGTATCATAATCATGCGGCCCCAGCCTGCAGGCGGGGCCGCCGGGCAGGCAGCGCCCCGGTTCCCCCGCGGGCGCGCCGCCCTGCGCCCGGCCGGCCTGCCGCCGCGCCGCGGCCCCGAAACCAACCCAACCGCCGCACCCGACAATCACCGCAAAGAAACCAAAGGAGAGGGAAAGCAAATGGCAGAGAAAAAAACGCCTGTCACCACTGAGAAAGCGCAGCCCAAAGAGACCGCCGCCATGATCGACCAGCTGGTGGAAAGGGCCCAGAAGGCCCTGCACCAGTTCCTGGCCCTGGATCAGGAGCAGATCGACCACATCGTTCACGAAATGGCCCTGGCCGGCCTGGACAAGCACCAGGAGCTGGCCCGCATGGCCGTGGAGGAGACCGGCCGCGGCGTGTACGAGGACAAGGTCATCAAGAACATGTTCGCCACCGAGTATATCTGGCACGACATCAAAAACGAAAAAACCGTGGGCATCCTGGACGAGAACGAGATGGAGGGCTACGTGGAAGTGGCCGAGCCCGTGGGCGTCATCTGCGGCGTCACCCCCACCACCAACCCCACCTCCACCACCCTGTTCAAAAGCCTGCTGGCGGTGAAAACCCGCAACCCCATCATCTTCGCCTTCCACCCCTCGGCCCAGAAGTGCAGCGCCGAGGCCGCCCGCATTGTGTACGAGGCCGCGGTGAAGGCCGGCGCGCCGGAGCACTGCATCCAGTGGATCGAATACCCGGCCATTGAGGCCACCCAGGCCCTGATGGCCCACCCGGGCGTGGCCACCATTCTGGCCACCGGCGGCCCGGGCATGGTGAAAAGCGCCTACAGCTGCGGCAAGCCCGCCCTGGGCGTGGGCCCGGGCAACGTGCCCTGCTATATCGAGAAATCGGCCGACCTGCACCAGGCCTGCACCGACCTGATGATGAGCAAAACCTTCGACAACGGCATGATCTGCGCCTCCGAGCAGGCGGTGATCGTGGACAAGGAGATCGCCGGGGCCTTTGAGGACTATATGAAGGCCAACAACTGCTATTTCCTGAACCCCGAAGAGGTGGACACCATCACCAAATACCTGTTCCCGGACCCCGCCAAGGGCGTGAACAGCGCCGTGGTGGGCAAGCCCGCCGGCTGGATTGCCGCCCAGGCGGGCCTGAGCGTGCCGGAAAAGACCAAGATCCTCATCGCCCCGCTGCCCGGCGGCCCCAGCGAGGACAAGCCCCTGTCCAAGGAGAAGCTGAGCCCCGTGCTGGCCTACTTTGTGTGCGAGAGCACCCAGCAGGGCTTCGACTACGCCAACAAAATGCTGGAGCTGGGCGGCCTGGGCCACTCGGCGGTCATCCACACCCAGGACATGGAAATTGCCGACGCCTACGGCGTGGCCATGCGCGTGGGCCGCATCATTGTGAACAGCCCCTCCAGCCAGGGCGCCATCGGCGACATCTACAACACCAACACCCCGTCCCTGACGCTGGGCTGCGGCAGCTACGGCAAGAACTCCGTCAGCCAGAATGTCACCACCGTCAACCTCATCAACAAAAAGCGCATCGCCAAACGGAGGGTCAATATGCAGTGGTTCAAGGTGCCGCCCAAGATCTACTTTGAGGAGGACTCCATCCAGTACCTGGAGAAAATGGAGGACATCTCCCGGGCCTTCATCGTCACCGACCCGGTGATGGTGCAGCTGGGCAATGTGGACAAGGTGCTGTACTACCTGCGCAAGCGGCCCCAGTACTGCCACAGCGAGATCTATTCCGACGTGGAGAGCGACCCCAGCGTGGAGTGCATCATGAAAGGCGTGCAGGCCATGCGCGCCTTCCAGCCGGACGTGATCATCGCCATCGGCGGCGGCAGCGCCATCGACGCGGCCAAGGGCATGTGGCTGTTCTACGAGCACCCCGAAACCAGCTTCGACGGCCTGCGCCAGCGTTTCCTGGACATCCGCAAGCGCGCGTTCAAGTTCCCCAAGCTGGGCACGAAAACCAAGCTGGTGGCCATTCCCACCACTTCCGGCACCGGCAGCGAGGTGACCAGCTTCTCCGTCATCACCGACAAGCAGAACGGCAACATCAAATATCCCCTGGCGGACTACAGCCTGACGCCGGACGTGGCCATCATTGACCCCCAGTTCACCTGGACCATGCCCAAGAGCATTGTGGCCGACACCGGCCTGGACGTGCTGACCCATGCCATCGAGGCCTATGTGTCCACCATGGCCAACGACTACACCGACGGCCTGGCTTTGCACGCCATCGAAATGGTGTTCACCTATCTGGAGAAGAGCTACCACGGCGACAAGCTGGCCCGGGAGAAAATGCACAACGCCAGCTGCATTGCCGGCATGGCCTTCACCACCGCCTTCCTGGGGCTGAACCACTCCATGGCCCACAAGCTGGGCGGCGAGTATCACATCCCCCACGGCCGCGCCAACGCCATCCTGCTGCCCTATGTCATCCGCTACAACGCCACCAAGCCCACCAAGTTCGCCTCCTTCCCCAAGTACAAGGAGTATGTGGCCGACGAGCGCTACGCCAAGATCGCCCGCCGCGTGGGCCTGGTGAACGCCGGCGCCGGCGTGGACGAGGCCGTGTCGGCCCTGATCGAGGCCGTGCGGAACCTGATGCGCGCCACCGACCGGCCCATGAGCGTGAAGGACTGCGGCGTGAACGAGAGCGAGTTCCTCAGCAAGGTGGACGAGCTGAGCTACAAGGCCTTCGAGGACCAGTGCACCACCGCCAACCCGGTGTACCCCCTGGTCAGCGAGATCAAAGCGCTGTACACCAAAGCCTATTACGGCGAATAATCCCCGCAGAAAAGGCGCCTGCGCCTTTCGCAAAAGCGCGGCAATCCGAACGGATTGCCGCGCTTTTTTTCGCGCCGGGCCCTGCGCACAATGCGCAAGCTTCCGGCCAAAAGGGGCCTTTTTTCAAAAAGGCCCCTTTTGAATTTGATGACAGAAATTTATGCGAACATTCAGCCCGGTGGTCAGAACCAGCCGGCAAAGCCCATGGCTGCCAGGTTGTCATGGCTGATTTTCAGGCTCTCGTAGGGGTCCCGGCCGTAAGTTTCATCCTGCTCGATGAGGAAATACTGGCTGCCGCCGCCAAGGCCCGCCTCGATGCATTCCCGGATGGGCAAATTCCCCTCGCCCACCTCGGCAAACTGGGTGATGTCCCCCCAGCCGGCGAAGAATTCCTGCATGGATTCCCTGCTGCCCAGGTCCAGCCGGCCGGCGGGCAGGGGCACCTTCACCACCCGGTAGTCCTTCAGGTGCAGCAGGCGGATGCGCCCGGCGTATTTTTGAATGAACGCCACCGGGTTTTCCCCGCCCCGCTGGATCCAGTGGATGTCCAGCTCGAAGCCCAGGCGGCGGGTGGAATCCCGCAGGATGTCCAGCAGGTACTTGCCGCCGTATTTTACAAACTCGAAGTTGTGGTTGTGATAATACAGGTCAATGCCGTCCTCGTGCAGCTTTTCGGCCATCTCCTCGGCTTTTTTCGCCACGTCCAGCGCGCCCTCCAGGCTCAGCAGGCCCGGCACGGGCATCATGGCCAGGCGCAGCATATCGCAGCCCAGGGCGCGGCAGTCGGCCACGATCTTTTTGTAGTCCTCCGGGTCGGCCAGGTACTCCCCGGGCATACCGGGGATCAGCGGCTCCAGGCTGGCGGTGTTGGCGGCCACCTTCATGCCGAAATCCGCCGCGGCCCGGCGGAAGGCCGCCAGGTTTTCCGCCGTCATGGGCACCTGGCTCACCTCCACGCACCGGTAGCCGATGCCGGCCAGTTTGGCCAAGGCCCGGTATACGTCGAACCCGGGGGTGCGCATGGGCGCCAGGGTGCTCATCTGCACGCCGATCAGCCCTTTGTTTTGATTGCTCACGGTCAGTCATCCTTTCTTTGTGCCCGGCGCGCTTTCCCGCGCACCGCGGCGGTTTTGCCCCGTTTGGGGCCGGATATGTACGCAGACGCCCCCGCCCGAAGGCAAGGGGCGTCTGCGCGCTGTGTTCTGCAAACCTTGCAATGAAGAGGCAGAAAAAGTGGGATGGCGGTCAGCTGCCCGCGGCCGCGGCCCGGCGGGCCTCCAGCTCGGCCGTCATTCGGGCCATGGTTTTCCTGTTCAGGTTGTACACCGCGGCATAGCCCACCAGGCTCAGCAGGGCGCCGGCCACATAGAAAGCCGGCATCAGGTAGCGCATGGCCACAGCCACGCCGGGGGCCTGGTCGGCGCCCAGAACGGCCTCGTAGCCGAAGAAGGTGGCCGCCACCAGCCCCAGGCTGGGCATCACGCCCTGGGCGATTTTGCGCATCAGGCTGTACAGCGCATAGGAAGTCCCCTCGGTGCGGGTGCCGAACTTCCACTCCTCATAGTCCAGGGCGTCGGCCACCATGGCCCACATCACGCAGCCGCCGATGCCGTTGCCGAAGCTGGCCGCAAACAGCACCACCACCAGCCCCAGCGAGCCGGCGGAAATATATGTCAGGAATTTGTTGCGCTTATAATTGTGATGGTCGGCGTCGACGATGGTGCCCAGGATGGGGTCGTTGATGCCGTCCCACACCTGTACCACCACCAGCAGCGCCGCGAACAGGATCTCGTCGATCCCCATCATCTGCGTCCAGTAGATGGTGATCATGCTTTTCATGGCGAAGGACATATTGCAGCCGAAATCGCCGGCGGCGTAGCTCAGTTTGTCCAGCAGGCCAAACTTGCGGAACCCTTTGGCCGGCGGGGCCGCGGTTGTCTGCGTTTGCATAGCGGTTGTTTCCTCCTTGTTTTCAAAATCACGTTGCTGGCAACTGCCTTCAGTTTACGGTATAATGAAAAGGAGGAACAGATGTAGATATGGATTTGTGTCGCACTTTGCGTATAAAATCACACGCACATTTTGTGCAGGAAGGACAAGGCGATGTACAAAGAACCGCTCCGCTCCGACAGCCTGCGCCGCCAGCGGCACATTGTGGACTGTTTCGCCCGCCTGCTGGAGGCCACGCCTTACCCCGGCCTGACCGTACGCCAGGTGTGCACGGCGGCGGGCATTTCCCGCACGGTGTTCTACCGGTATTTTGAATCGAAGGAAGACCTGGCCGACGCGCTGGCTGGTGCTGGAACTGCTGGAGGCCGGCTATGCCATGCTGTGCGTCCGGGTGCGCACCGCCCTTTATCTGATTTTCAGCATGACGGACCATTGGGTGCGCACCGGCCTGGAGGAGACGCCCGAAAGCATGGCCGTCTTCTGCAGCGCCTTTCTTCACCGGCCGCTGCTGGGAAACTGAAGGGCATGCCGCATCACCCGCCGGCTGCCCCCGCGCGGCACGGCGCGATGGAAAGCGGGGGCTTCACCAAAAGCCCCCGCCGCGTTTTTCGGTTGTGCCGGAACGGGCGGCGCGCCGTCACCGGGCGTCGGCGTCCCGGTTCTTCTTGGCCTCCAGGTGGGCGCGCATTTTGGCGCGCACTTCCGGCGTCAGGTTCCAGATGAAGCGGAAGCAGACCCAGGAGCCCAGCACGCACAGCGCCGGGGCCAGCAGGTACACCATGGTGATGCCGTTGAGGGTGGCAGCGCTCTGCACGGCCAGGTTGGCGTCGTAGCCGATCCACCCCAGCAGCAGCACGGCCAGGCTGCTGGTGAAGGTGCCGCCGATGCGCCGGGACAGGCTGAAGGTGCCGTAGATGGAGCCCTCGGTGCGCTTGCCGGTGAGGTACTCGTTGTAGTCGATGGCTTCACCCACCATGCCCCACTGCATCTGGGTGGACACGTTGGCCAGAGACTGGGACAGCGTGGCCCAAACCAGGAACACCACCACGGGCACGCCCACAAATGTCTGCACGCAGAACAGGCATACGTAGGACACCACGCTGGCCATCAGGCAGATGCGGGTGAATTTCACCAGGCCCAGCTTTTCGCTCATTTTCGGGGCGATGCCCAGGGCCACCAGCTGGAAGGGCAGGCCCACCAGGCTGCCCAGGCTCATCAGGGCAATGCTGCCCAGCACGTCGGAATACATGTAGGTGCCGAAGTTGGTCATCATGGCGCCCATCACGGTGATGCACACGCTGTGCAGGCACAGCGCCAGGAAGGGCCGGTTTTTGCGGAACACCACCAGGATGTCGCTGAACTTCACGCTGTCGGCCTTGGCCTGGGCCTGTTCGGCGCTCAGCACCTCCACGTTGCGCTCGGTGGTCCACAAATAGTGCAGCAGGCACAGCACGAAGCCCACCGCGGCGCAGATGGTGATGGCGATCTGATAGGAGAGGGCGTTGTTCTCGCCGAAATGGGACAGGATCAGCGGGACAAACAGGGTGGGCAGCATGCCGCCCACCACCGAGCCGAAGCCCCGGGCGCTGGACAGCTGGGCGCGCTCCACGTCGTTGGTGGACATCACGCTCAGCAGGCTGCCCATGGGGATGTTGAACATGGTGTAGCAGCCCTCGTACAGAATTTTGGTGAAGAACAGGGCCACCACCATGGCCATGCCCTCAAACCAGGTGGGCACGGTGAAGAACACCACCGCCGTGATGGCCAGCAGCGGCGTGGCCCGCAGGATCCACGGGCGGAACTTGCCCTTGGGGTTGTGGTTTTTGGCGAACACCTTGTCCATCAGCGCGCCCATCAGCGGGTCGTTCACCGCGTCCCACACGTTCCAGATCAGCAGGATCGTAGCCAGCACGCCCGTGTTTACTTTCAGCACATTCACATAGTAACGGGTGGCGTACATGGCCACCATCACCAGGGTGAAGCTGCCGCCGGCGTCGCCCAGGCCGTAGCCGATGCGCTGGCGCAGTGTCAGGGACGAGCCGTTCTGATTCGTCTTTGCCATAAAATTCCTCCTTTTGCTGAAAAGCCGGCGGCTTGCCGCCGGTAATTACACTTTCAGTATACGGGGAAGATCCTGACAAATATATAGGAAATACAATGTTTTCATTGTAAATATTGTGGTAAAACATGTGAAAGCTCTTGCAAAACAGCGAAAAACGCGCCGCGGAACGACGCGCTTTTGGACAGAGTGGCACAAAATACGCGCGGCCCCTGTTAGCCATGCCCCAGCTTGATACGCCGGTACGCCAGAGGCGGCATGCCCAGCAGATGCTGGAAAGCGTTGTCCATTCTGTTGACCGATGAGAACCCGGCCTGCCGGGCCACCTGGGCGATGGGCAGCTCGGTGCACAGCAGGCTGCGGGCCGTCGCCATGCGGCACAGGGTCAAATAGTCGGTCAGCGTCATGCCCATCACGGCTTTGAAGCGGCGGTTCAGCTGCTGAGGGCTCAGGCCGAACTGGCGGGCGAAGTCTCCGGCGGAGGGCAGGGTGTCTGTGGCGTAGACAATGGATTCCAGAATATCCCCCATGGGCCAGGGCAGGCCGGGCAGCCCCTTTTGTGCCGCCACCCGGCGCACGCAGTCGTAAGCGGCGCGGCACAGCAAGACATTCAGAGTGAGGAAGTCCTCCAGGCTTTCGGCAATGCGCTCGAAGGAGGAGGCAAAAGCCGTGATGTCAGCGAAGGGAAGGCCCTCGGCCAGGGCAGCCTCGGTGAGCAGAGAGACAAATCGGATGAAATCGTTCTTGCGGGCGCGCAGCGCGTGTGGACCCGAGGGGGCGGGGGAGTTCAGGTCCGCATACAGCACCTGGATGCGGGCCAGGCCCACCACGTCCCCCTGGCGTACGGCGTCGATCAGTTGCTGGCGGTACTCGGCAGGGGTGCGGGCAATTTTTGGGAAGGCGGCCAGGCCGGCGGCAACCGGCGCCAGCGAGGGGGTTGCCGCGCCGCGGCGCACCACAGGCACATCATCCATGCCCAGGGCCCGGGCGGCCAGGCGGGCGGCGGCCTCCATCTGGCGGGCGGTGCGCACGGGCAGATAGCGGTGTATCCTCTGGAAGCCCGCGGCGTCCCAGGCGGGAAACGCCTCGCCGGGCACGGCGGCCCCGGCGGCCGCGGCCGGGCCCAGCACCGCAAACTGCCGGCCCTGGGGCGTGCGGGCGCCCAGCAGCACGGCGCTTTCGCCGTAGTCGGCCGTGAGGAAGATCACGCAGTCGCCCTCCTGCTCGCCGGCCAGGCGCAGCAGCTCGCCGTCGCACACAAAGCATCCGCACAGCTGCCGGGAGGCCTTACAGGCCGCCGGCACCCCCCAGGGCGAAAGATAGATGCGCACCGGCAGGGAAAGGGCATCGCTCAGCAGCTGCGCCTCTCCGGCGGCGTTTTCCGGTGTAAACAGCATGGCGGCATCTCCCTTCCTTCCGGCGGATGCGGCGCCGGCGGCGCCCGCATCCCGGTATGGTTTGTTTGTATTATACCGCTTTGTGCCCCTTTGGGCAACGCCGCGCCCCGCCGGCAGCCGGGGCACACGCCTTTCCGTTTTTCTTGAAACTTGAAGCAAAAGGGGCCTTTTTGAAAAAAGGCCCCTTTTGAATCCCCCAAAAACTTTCGTCCGGGCAAGGGCGGGCGCGGCCGCACCCCAAGCCGCCCCGCCCCGGCGCGGCGATCCACCAAACGCGCATCCGCCCGGATAAACTTCTTCGCCAGGCTTTTTTCGGGGAAAGCAGCCGCAGCGGGGACAAGACCCAAAGGCGGCGCACGCTGCCAGCGCGCTGCGCGAATCGCAGAGCCCCGCCCGGATAAAGTTCTTTGCCAAGCTTTCTTTCAAGAAAGCGGGGAAGGCATCAGTTTTTTGTGCCAGGCGGCGTAGCACACAAGGCCCAGGGTGTCGGCCAGGGCCCAGCCGATGGGCACGGCCCACCAGATGCCCACCACGCCCACGGCGGGCAGCGCCGCCAGGGCGTAGGCCAAAGCCACGCGCACGCCCAGGCTCATCACCGTCAGCACCACGCTCATGCCCGGGTGGCGCAGGGCGCGGTACAGCCCGTACAGCAAAAACAGCACGCCGATCAGCGCGTAAAAAGCCCCCTCGATGCGCAGATACTGCACGCCCACGGCCACCACACGGGCCTCGGCGGCGTCCACAAACAGCAGCATCAGCGGCCGGGCCAGCACCCACACCGCCGCCGACAGCACCAGCCCGAACCCTATGCTGACGGCAAAGGCCGCGCGGGTACCTGCGCGGATGCGGTCCGGCCGGGCCGCGCCGTAGTTCTGGGCAACAAAAATGGAAAAGGCGTTTCCGAAATCCTGCAGGGGCAGATAGGCGAAAGCGTCAATCTTCGCCGCCGCCGCGAAGGCCGCCATCACAGCGGTGCCGAAGCTGTTCACCAGGCCCTGCACCGCCAGGATGCCCAGGTTCATAATGGACTGCTGCAGGCAGGTGAGGGCCGAAAAGCCGGCGATCTCCCGCATGCGCCCCGCCCGCAGGCGCACCCCCGCCGGGCGCACCAGCGCCGGGAAGCGAACCGCCGTGTACACCGCCAGGCCAATGCCCGACACATACTGGCTGATCACCGTGGCCTCGTCCGCGCCGGCCACACTGCGGCCCAGCCCCGCCACGAACCACATGTCCAGCACAATGTTCAGCACCGCCGACACCGCCAGGAATACCAGCGGCGCCACCGAGTTGCCCAGGCTGCGCAGCAGCGAGGCAAAAAAGTTGTACAGGAAAATGCCCGCCAGCCCCGCGAAAATCACGGCCAGGTATTCCCGCATCATCCCCACCAGCTCCGCCGGCGTGCGCAGCACGGCGATGATCCAGTCCAGCCCGGCAAACACCGCCGTGTTCAGCACCGCCGTCACCGCCGCCAGCAGCACAAAGCTGGCCAGTATCCCTTCCCGCAGGCCCTGCTCGTCCCGCCGGCCCCAGCGAATGGAAAACACCGTGCCGCTGCCCATGGCCAGCCCCAGCAGAATGGATGTGAGGAAGGTCATCAGCGTAAAGGCCGAACCCACCGCCGCCAGGGCCCCCGCCCCCAGATACCGCCCCACGATCACCGTGTCCGCTATGTTGTAGCACTGCTGCAGCAGGTCTCCCAAAATCATGGGCACCGCAAAGCGCAGCATCGTGCGCGTCACGGGCCCCTGTGTCAGCTGTGTCTCCATGGCTGTTCCCCTTTTCTCTGTTCGCTTACGTTTCGAAGGAATTATCTTTCGTTTTGTAATTTTATTATAGCATCTGCCGTCCTGCTGTCAAGCGTGGGCTGTCACCTTTTTCTTGACGGGGCAGGCGGCATTTTTTATAATAGAAGGACAGGAAGGGGGCGCGGGCCATGTTTCTGGACGGGCTGGACGAAACGGATCAGAAGATCCTGATGCTGCTGACCGAAAACGGGCGCATGAGTTATTCCCGCATCGGCGCGCAGGTGGGGCTGTCCCGGGTGGCAGTGAAGGCGCGGGTGCAGGCGCTGGAGGAAAACGGGGTGATTGAGGGCTACACCGCCGTGATCGACCCGCAGAAGATCAGCGGCGCGGTGTCGTGCTATTTTGAGATTGAGCTGCAGCCCCAGGCGCTGGCCGGGGCGGCCGAAGTACTGAACGCCTGCCCCACGGTGACGCAGATCTACCGGGTATCGGGGCAAAGCAAGCTGCACGTGCATGCGGTGGCCGCCGGCGCCGGGGAGATGGAGCAGTTCCTGGCCCGGGTGATCGACCCGCTGCCCGGCGTAGTGTCCTGCACCTGCAACGTGATCTTTTCCCGCATCAAGGACATCAAGGGCCTGCGCCTGTAGCCCATTGCCGCCCTTCCCGAAGGAAGCCCGGCAAAGCGCTTTCCGCCGGGGCAAGCCGGCTTGGGGCGGCGGCCCTGCTGCGGCCGTGCACAAGGGAGCGGGCGCGGCGCGAACCGCGGCGGCAGCCGCTTTCGCTGCGGCCGGCGCCCGGCCGAAAGCTTTCGGCAAATTCAAAAGGGGCCTTTTTCAAAAAGGCCCCTTTTGCTTTTTTTGCGGGGTTCCGCCGTCAGGGGAACAGCGCGCGGTTTTGTTCCTCGCACCAGGCGCCCACAGCCCGGGCCACGGTTTTCATGGTGCCGGGGGCAAAGGGGCTGGCGAACCCGGCGGCGGCCACCAGGCCGGGATACGTTTTGGTGCCGGCGGCGTTCACCAGGGCCAGATAGCGGTTCCAGGCATCCTGTTTGTCGTGCAGCCAGGCGGTGAAGAACTGCAGCGCCACCGTCTGTGCCAGGCAGTAGTCGATGTAGTAGAAGGCCGTTTGATAAATGTGCAGCTGCCGCTGCCAGCCCGCGCCCCGGCCGTAAAAGGGCAGGCCGTCAAAGTCGATCCAGGGGCGGTACTGGCGCTCCAGCGCGGCCCACACCCCGTTGCGCTCGGCGGGCGTCATGGCGGGGTTTTTGTATACTTCGTGCTGGAATTCGTCCACCATGGTCCCGTAGGGCAAAAAGAACAGCGCGTCCTCGGCGTGGGCCAGCTGGTACTTGGCGGTGGCGGGGCCGAAGAACAGGCGGTGGTAATCGCTGGTCAAAAACTCCATGCTCATGGAGTGGATCTCGCAGCTCTCCATACCGGGCTGGCGCAGGATGTCGGGGATCTCCAGCCGGGCCGAGACGTAATCGGCGAAGGCGTGGCCCGCCTCGTGGGTCAGCACGTCCACATCGCCGGAGGTGCCGTTGAAATTGCTGAAGATAAAGGGCATTTTGTACGCGCGCAGGCCGGTGCAGTAGCCGCCGGGGGCTTTGCCCGGCTTGGCCAGCACGTCGAACAGCTCGTTTTCAAACATGATGTCGATAAACTCTGCCGTCTGGGGGGACAGCGCGCGGTACATCTGCCGGCCCGCCGCCAGAATTTCCTCCGGCGTGCCCGTGGGCCGGGCGTTGCCGTCGGGGAAGGCGAAGGCCTCGTCGTAGAATTTGGGCGCGCCGATGCCCGTGCGCCGGTGCTGCAGAGCCTTCAGCCCGGCGGCCACGGGCACCACGTCCCGCTTGATCTGCCCGCGGTAGGCCGCCATGTCCGCCAGGGTGTAGCCCACCCGCCCCATGCGGATGGCCCCCAGGGGGCAGAAGTCCTCGTAGCCCATGGCCCGGGCCTGGGCGGTGCGGTTGTGCACCAGTTCCTCATACAGCTCGTCGAATTCCTTCCGGTGTTCGTCGAACCAGGTTCCCTCGGCCTCCAGGGCCTCCCTGCGCAGGCTGCGGCTGGGGTCCTCCTTATAGGGGGCCAGCTGGGCCACGGTGAGGGTGCGCCCCGCAAAGGGGATCTGGGCCGAGGCGTACAGCTTCTGATATTCGGTGGTCAGGGCGTTCTCCCGCGCCATCAGCTCCAGCACGGCGGGGCTTTGGGCCCTGGCAGCCACGTCCATTTTCTCCAGCGCCAGCGCGCCCAGGGCGTCGGCCAGCTCGGCCCGGAAGGGGCTGGCCAGCACGGCGCGGTACACGTCCAGCTGCTTGTCGGCCAGGGCGGGCAGGTTTTCGTCGAAGAACTGCTGCTCGGCGGCATAGAAGGCGTCCCGGGTGTCCACGGTGTTGCGGATATAGGCCACGGTATAGGCGGTGTCCAGCTGGGCGTCCAGCTGTTCGGCCCGGCGGAACTGTTCCAGCACCTCGCCGGCCGACGCACCCCGGCGGATGCGGGCGGTGATGTCCTCATAGGCGGCGGCAGCGGCCGCCAAGTCCGGGCGGGTATAGGGGATCTGGCTGAATTTCATCAAAAAGCACCTCGATTGCAAAAAAGTCAACGGCCGTTTTGGCCTGCGGCGCGGGAAGGGGCCTTACTTGCCCACGCAGAAGGTTTCAAACACCTGGTCGATCACATCGGCGCTGGCGTCCTGCCCGGTGAGGGCCGACAGCGCCGCCAGCGCGTCGTCCACGCACACGCCTGCGGCGTCCAGCGTCATCCCGCCCTCCAGGGCTTCCAGCGCCGCCGTCAGGGCGTCCCGGGCGTTTCGGGCGCAGGCCAGCTGCCGCTCTCCCGCCAGCAGCAGGGCGTCCGGGTCCGCGTGGGCGGTGCCCAGCACCCGGCCCACCGCTTCTTCTACGGTTTGTATAAACTGCGGGTCTTTCGCCGATATGTTGATAATGGCGCCCTTGGGCGCGGCAAAATACGGGGCGATGGCCGCCTCGTCGAACTGCCTGGACAAATCGCTCTTGTTGAGGATGGCGACGGCGGGTTTCCCGGCGCAGCGGCGGGCCAGTTCCACGTCGGCGCCGGTGGCCGGCAGGCTGGCGTCGAACACCGCCAGCACCAGCCCGGCCCGCTCCAGCGCGGCATAGCTGCGGCGGATGCCCTCTGCCTCTACCACGTCGCCGGTGTCCCGCAGGCCGGCTGTGTCCGTCATGTGCAAACGGATCCCCGCCAGGTCCAAATCCTGCTCCACCAGGTCCCGGGTGGTGCCGGCAATGGGCGTCACAATGGCGCGCTCGAAACCGGACAAAAGGTTCAGCAGCGTGGACTTGCCCACGTTGGGGCTGCCCACAATGGCGGCGGGCACGCCGCGGCGCACCGCCTGCCCGGCGTCGTACCCGTCGATCAGCTTGTCCAGCACGGCGCGGTCCTGCCGGATGCCTTCTTCCAGGGTTTCCGGCGCCAGTTCGGGCACATCTTCTTCGGGAAAATCCGTATAGGCGGCCAAATGGCTGGCCAGCTGCACCAGATGGGTGCGCACGCCGTCGATCTTCCGCGCCAGGGCGCCTTCCAGCACGCTGGCGGCGGCGGCGGCGCCCTGGCGCCCGGCGGCGCTGATCAAGTCCATGACGGCCTCGGCCTGGGTCAGCCCCATGCGCCCGTTCACAAAGGCCCGTTTGGTGAATTCGCCGGGGCCGGCGGGTACGGCGCCGGCGGACAGGCAGGCCCGCAGCAGGCTGTGGCTGACGGCCTCGCCCCCATGGCAGCACAGCTCCACCACGTCCTCGCCGGTGTAGCTGCGGGGCGCGCGATAGCGCAGGGCCACCACCTCGTCCATCACCTGTCCATGATGGATAAAATGACCAAACAGCGCCCGGTAACCGGGCAGATCCCGCAGGTTTTTGGACGCATCCGCGGGGCGGAACACCGCCATGGCCACGTCGGCGCTGGCAGGCCCTGAAATGCGGATGACCGCGATTCCGCCTGCTCCCGGCGGCGTGGCAATGGCTGCAATGGTGGATGCAGGCACGATGCACCTCTCCTTTCTTCCTCTTCCCCCGCTTTCCTCGCTTTCTTGAAAGAAAGCTTGGCAAAGAACTTTCATCGGGCGGGGCTCTGCACGCCGCGCACCGCGGTGCCGTGTGCGCCGCCTTTGGGCTTTTCCCCTGTTACGGCCATGCGCGGATGCACGCCGCGTGCAGTGCCCGACGGCGCCCGCCCCCGGGCTTCGCCTCTGCCGCGGCACTCTTTTCCAATCGGGCGGCGCTCTGCACGCCGCGCATCGTTTCAATCGGGCGGGGGCTCTGCACGCTGCGCGCCGTTGGCGTGGCTGAAAAAAGCCGTCAGGGCACCCAGTACAGCGGTTCCTCATCCCACACCATGCCCAGCTTCTTCTGCAGGGCCAGCGAGGCGGCGTTGCCGGTGTAAATGTGGGCGTAAGGGCGGCAGCCCCGGGCCAGGTCATAGGCGATGGCGGCGGCCTCCAGCGCATAGGCCAGCCCCCGGCGCCGGTAAGCCGGCAGAACCTCCAGCAGGCCCATGCTGCCTTCCGGGTGCCAGCCGATGAACCCCGCCGGCACACCGTCCGCCTCGCCCACCAGCATGGGCCCGTTGGCAATGCACCGGGCCATGTACGCCGTATCGCCGGGAATGGCGCTGTAGTACCCGGCGGCCCATTCGGCCTCCTCCGGGCGCATGGGCCGCACCGTGAACCCCGCCCCGCCCGCAGGCGGCGCGTCTTTGGGGTACACCGCCTGGTAATAGGCTTCCAGCTTCATTTCTCCGTATTTTTGAACGATCTTCTCTTCAAACCGGCGCCGCAGCGGTTCCAGCAGGCACGCCCCCTGCACGGTGAACAGATCGGCGCGCTCCGGCAGGCAGTCCACCAGGCGGCAGGCGGCCTGTTCGTCTGCGGCGGCCAGCATGAAGGTGCGGCTGGGCCCGTCCTCCAGGGCCACGCCCGCCGGGCCGGCGGCCCACACGCGGCTGTCGGCCCGGGCCAGCACCCGGCTGAAATTGGCATAATACAGGGGCCGTTCCCGGCAGAAAGCCCGGGCGGCCGCACGCAGTTCTTCCTGGCCCAACGTGGCCGATCCCTCCCTCATCCTCACGCTTTGTCCTGGGGCCCGCCGGTCAGCGGGGCGCCGCAGTAAGGGCAGTACGCCATATTGCCGGCGGCCTCATTCGGCAGCATCCGCCGGCAGTTGGAACAGCGGAACAGCGCCAGCTTGACCGCTGTTGCCGCGGCAAACAGGCCGAAGCACCCCACCGCCAGCACCGTTCTCAGGCCGGCCTGTGTTTCGGGCGTGCTCAAAAAGGCCAGGCCGCTGCCCAGCGCCAAAATCAGCATCCACAAATACACCTTGCGCACCAACGCGGGGGACGGTCTCTTCATAGTCCTTCTCCTCTCTCGCGGCCCGGCGCGGGCTGCGGCCGTCTTTTCAACATCTCCACAGCATGGCTGTGGAAAATCCGTCAGCGGGGCTGTCCTTTAAAAATTTCGATCTCTGTGGCGGGCAGCTCGGTTTTGAACTCATGCTCCGTGCGGTGCATGTTGCCGCAGATGCAGGTCTCCTCACCTCTGGCGTCCAGCGGCATATAGTAGCCGCAGGTGGTGCAGCGGGCGTACAGCCCGGGCTTGCGCTTGAACTCCTTGGCCAGAAAACCGGTGGCCCGGGGGCCGTGCCCGATGTAGGTGAACTGCATTCTGCCCTTCAGCGCGGCCTGCTGTTCCTCCTGCTGCTTGGTATCTGCATTCCAATTGCGCATGTCTGCCATAAGTCAACCCTTCCAATCCATTTTGTATTTTTCCGCTTTCCCCGAAGAAAAAGCCTGGCAAAGAACTTTCAATCGGGCGGGGCTCTGCCGTCCGCGCACCACAGCACGGCGCGGGCCGCCTTTGGGCGTCTCCCCCGTTACGGCCGCGCCCGGCTGCGGGGCAGGGCGGGCCGCTTTTGGGTTTCACCCCTGCTGCGGCCGTGCACGGGTGCGGGGCGGGGCGGGCCGCTTTTGGGTTTCACTCCTGCTGCGGCCGTGCACGGGGCAAGGCCCTGCTGACTTTGGGGCTTTCAACCCCTCAGTCGCGGCTACCGCCGCGTCAGCTCCCCTTACACAGGGGAGCCTTTGGTGCGCGCCCCGCGTTACGCACCACGAGGCGGGGGAAGCAGGCGCGAACAGCCGTTTTCGTTCTTCCCTTTATTAATTCTTCCTTGCCCCGCACAGCGGGGCCCCGCGCGGCACGCGCCCCC
>CALXBN010000029.1 GCA_944386555.1 uncultured Ruthenibacterium sp.
GGCCCGAAGGAGGGCCCGGCGCACGGGAGGGCGGGCCCGGCTGCGAACCGGCCGGCGGCGGCGGCGGGGAACAGGGGGCCGGCGGCGTGCAGCCGGGGCAGCCGCCGCGCCTGCGCACCTGGCTGGCGCTGCCGCTCACCTGTGCCTGACGGCGGAAAGCGCCTTGCCGGGCGGCGGAGCCCCTCTTTTTGGATCGGCGGAAAGCAGGCCCCGGCCGGGCGCGCCGGGGCGGCGGAAAATTGATGAAGCGCGGCAGCACGCAGAGGCTGCCGCGCTTTTTTCCTGCCCGGCGCCGGGGCGCATTGCCCGGATGTTCCACGTGGAACATCCGCCCGGCGCCGCCGCCCGCCCCGTACCCCTTTGGCATGCCCGCCGGCGGGGCGGCCGCCGCGGCGCGGGGCCCATCCTGCAGCCGGTTTTGTTCCACGTGGAACATACGGCGCCCCGCAGGGGCCTTTGTGAGGCAAAAACGGCCTTTTCATCGGCTGCATTCTGTGCTATACTAAGAGGCAATGAATGAAACGGGGGGATTTTGTGGGAAAAGTAGTGGCGATCGCCAATCAAAAAGGCGGCGTGGGGAAAACCACCACGGCGGTAAACCTGGCCGCCGGGGTGGCCGCCCAGGGCAAACGGGTGCTGCTGGTGGATCTGGACCCTCAGGGCAACACCACCAGCGGCTACGGTGTGGCCAAGCGCAGCGTGGAAACGGGCGTGTATGCCCTGCTCACCGGCCAGGCCCAGGCCCGGGACGCCATCCTGCACACGCCCTACCGGGTGGATCTGATCCCGTCCAACATCCAGCTGTCCGGCGCCGCCATCGAGCTGGTGGCCCTGGACAGCCGCGAGGCCCGGCTGCGCGGGGCCCTGGGCCCCGTGGTGGCCGATTACGACTTTGTATTCATCGACTGCCCGCCCTCGCTGGATCTGCTCACACTCAACGGCCTGTGCGTCTGCGACACCGTCCTGGTGCCCATCCAGTGCGAGTTTTTCGCCCTGGAGGGCCTGTCGGAACTGATGAGCACCATCCGCACGGTAAAAAAAATGTACAACCCCTACATTGACGTGGAGGGCGTGCTGCTGACCATGTACGACGGCCGGCTGAACCTGACGCTGCAGGTGGTGCAGGAAGTGAAAAAGTTCTTCGGCAGCAAAGTGTACAAAACCACCATCCCCCGCAATGTGCGCCTGTCCGAGGCGCCCAGCTTCGGCGCGCCCATCAATTATTACGACGCCTCTTCCAAGGGGGCCGAGGCCTACGCTTACCTGGCGGCGGAATTCATCAAAAACAACCGCTGACGGGCCGCCCGCGGGCGGAAACCGCAATACGCAGCCCCGGGCGGCCTGCCCGGGGCAGTACAGCCGGGGCCGCGGGCCCCGTGTGGAAAGGAAGGATGACCATGGCGGCAAAAAAAGGCGGCCTGGGCCGGGGCCTGGGCAGCCTGTTCGAAGAATCGGCGGCAGGGCCCGGCGCGGCCGGGGAAGGGGTGCAGATGCTGCGCCTTTCCGAGATCAGCCCCGACAAAAACCAGCCCCGGCGCGCCTTTGACGAGGCGGCCCTGGCAGAGCTGGCCTCCAGCGTGGCCCAGCACGGCGTTCTGCAGCCCATTGTGGTGCGCCCGCTGGCCGCCGGCGGATACCAGATCATCGCCGGCGAGCGCCGCTGGCGGGCCGCCCGGCAGGCCGGGCTGAAGGAAATTCCGGCGCTGGTGAAGGAGATCGGCGAGGAAAAGGCCATGGAGATCGCCCTGGTGGAAAACCTGCAGCGGGAGGACCTGGACCCCGTGGAGGAGGCCCAGGGGTTCCGCCAGCTGATGGAGCGCACCGGCTGCACCCAGGAGGCCGCCGCCGCCAGGGTGGGCAAAAGCCGCAGCGCCGTGGCCAACAGCCTGCGCCTGCTGAACCTGGCGCCGCCGGTGCTGGCGCTGCTGCGCCAGGGCAGGCTGACCACCGGCCACGCCAAGGCCCTGCTGGGCCTGCCCGAGGCCGCGCTGCAATGCCAGGCGGCGGACACCGTGGTGGAAAAGGGCCTGAATGTGCGCCAGACCGAGCGGCTGTGCCGCGCCCTGGCCAAGCCCCAGGCCCCCAAAAAGCCGGCCCTGCGCCCGGTGCTGCCCACCGAAGTGGAGCTGAGCCTGGCCGAGGCCCTGGGCACCCGGGTATCGGTGCAGTACAAAGAGGGAAAAGGGACCCTGCAGGTGCATTTCAACAGCGACGAACAGCTGCGGGATTTTGCCAACCTGCTGGGACATTATCAAAAGGAGAGAGGATAAATGCTGGACATTCGCTTTGTGCGGGAAAACCCCGATGCGGTGAAGGAGAACATTCGAAAGAAATTCCAGGATGCAAAACTGCCCCTGGTGGATGAAGTGATTGAAAAGGACGCCGCCTACCGCGCGGCGCTGTCCCAGGCGGAAACCCTGCGGGCCCAGCGCAACAAGCTGAGCAAAAGCATCGGCGCCCTGATGGCCCAGGGCAAGAAGGAAGAGGCCGAGGCGGTAAAGGCCCAGGTGAAAGCCCAGGCCGACAGCCTGAAACAGCTGGAGGAGGAGAGCGAGGCCCTGGGCGCCCGGGTGCGGGAGATCATGATGGTGATCCCCAATATGATCGACCCCAGCGTGCCCATCGGCCCGGACGACAGCTGCAACGTGGAGGCCGCCCGCTTCGGCGAGCCCGCCGTGCCCGATTTCCCCATCCCCTACCCCACCGAGATCATGGAAAAACTGCACGGCATCGCCCTGGACAGCGCCCGCCGGGTGGCCGGCCACGGTTTTTACTATCTGCTGGGCGATGTGGCCCGCCTGCACGAGGCGGTGCTGGCCTACGCCCGGGACTTTATGATCGGCAAGGGTTTCACCTATGTGATCCCCCCGTTTATGATGCACGGCGCCGTGGTGCAGGGTGTGATGAGCTTCCCCGAGATGGACGCCATGATGTACAAGATCGAAGGGGAGGACCTGTACCTGATCGGCACCTCGGAGCACACGATGATCGGCCGTTTTGTGGACCAGATCCTGCCGGAAGAGCAGCTGCCCCTGACGCTGACCAGCTACAGCCCGTGCTTCCGCAAGGAGAAGGGCGCCCACGGTCTGGAAGAGCGGGGCGTATACCGCATCCACCAGTTTGAAAAGCAGGAGATGATCGTGGTGTGCCGGCCCGAGGAATCCATGGACTGGTACGAAAAAATGTGGCGCTACAGCGTGGAACTGTTCCGCAGCCTGGATATTCCCGTGCGCCGGCTGGACTGCTGCAGCGGCGATTTGGCAGACCTGAAGGTGAAAAGCTGCGACATCGAGGCCTGGAGCCCCCGCCAGCAGAAGTACTTCGAGGTGTGCAGCTGCTCCAACCTGGGCGACGCCCAAAGCCGCCGGCTGAAGATCCGCGTGAAGGACGCCCAGGGGAAAAATTATCTGCCCCACACGCTGAACAATACCGTGGTGGCCCCGCCGCGGATGCTGATTGCCCTGCTGGAAAACAACCTGCAGGCCGACGGCCGCGTGCGTGTGCCCGAGGTGCTGCGCCCCTACATGGGCGGGAAAGAATACCTGGAGCCTTGAACGATAAATAGTACAATTAGTGGATCGCGGGCTTTCCCGCCGCCCTTTTGGCGGCAAAATCGCCCGCCGGCGGGCCCGGCGCCCCGGTATCCGCACGGCGTCTTGGCCGGGCGGCCGTTTTTGCACCGGCGCGCCAAGGCCCATCGGCCGAAAAGCAAAAGCCCTGCCCCTTGCCGGCGGCGCACCGCCGCCCGGGCCGCCGAGGGGCACCACATATCAAACAGAAAAAGGCGCGGCAATCCATCCGGATTGCCGCGCTTTTTTTCCCGGCCTCAAGCGCCGCTGCGCAAAAAAGCCGCTGTTTTCCGTGCCCGCCGCGGGTTTACTGCCCGGCCGAGGGGGCAGGGCGTTCCGCTTCGGCGCGCTGGTTTTCCAGCAGGCGCACCCGGGCGGCCAGCTCATCGCGGTCCCGCATCAGCTGCTGCACGCATACCACCAGCGGGGCGATGAACTCCTGGTAGCGCAGGCCGTAAGACGCCGGGGCCTGCCCGCCGTCCGGGCCGGGCCGGGCGGGCGTGCGCACATAGCCGGCAAAGTCCTGCCCGCTCAGGCCGCACAGGGCCATGGCCCGCTCCACGTCCTGGGCCACCAGGCCCCAGTGCCGCCGGCCCGAGCGCCCTTCGTTCAGCTTGTAGCTCACGGGCAGCAGCTCGGCCACGAACTGCTGGCACAGGCCGGCATCCAGGCGCTGCAGGCTGTTTTTGGCCCGCCGGTCCGACGTGCTGATGCTGCCGGTGGCGGCGTACACCGCCGAAAAGCGGGCGCCGGGCCCGCCCAGGGCCACCGCGTTGTCCTGGGCCGGGGCCAGGCCGGCGGCGCCCGCCAGCTGCAGGGTGTCGCCGGTGTACTGCAGGCTTGCCGCGCCGATGCCGAAGCTTCCCGCGGCGGCCCGGTCGGCCCGGTCGGCATGGTCGTACCGGTACAGCTGCATGCTGCCCAGGCCGCCCGCCGCCAGGTGGAACGTGCCCGCCGCCGAGTCGGCCGCGGCGGTCAGGTCCAGAACCGACCCGTCGGTTTTGGAGATGTCCTCCGCCCGCAGCTTCTGGGCCGCCCCCGCCACCGAGGCCCGCAAAGCGTCGTCGGCCTCGTAGGCGCGGCTGGCCGTGGCGGCGGTATCCGCCGTGTCTGCCCGGCTCACCGGCTGGCCGTGCTGGTTTCCCGCAAATACCGTGCCGTCCTTGGCCACCGCCAGCTCGCCGTAGGGCAGGCTGGCCGGCGTGCGGCTGTCCCCGGTCTGCCGGTAGTGGCAAATGCTTCCGTTTTTTGCCATGTTCTCCTCCTGTTCTGCCGCCGGCCGGATGCGGCCGCCCGGCGGCAATTCCAGCATAACACGCCTTTTGCCCCCTTGCAACCGCCGGGGGCAAAACAGGCCACACTTTGGCAGCAAGTGGAAGCCGGCTTGACAGGCTGTGGTATCATGCCGTTCTGAACCGGCGGCGGGGCGCATATCTTATCCCGTGGAGGTGATGGCCATGGGCACAGGGGCGCGGCGTGTGGCGGCGGCGGCGCTGGCCGCGGCGGTGTGCGCATGCCTGGCGGCGGCGCCGCCCGCGCCGGGCGCGGGCCTGGCGGCGGCGGCTTTCCTGGCCAGCCCGGCGGCGGCCCTGCAGGCGGCGGGACAAGCCGTGGCGCCGGCCGGTGTGCCCGGCGCCCTTGCCGGGGGCGATGGCGCCGCCGCAGGGGAAAACGCCGCGCCCGAAGCCGGCGGCGCCGCCGAAGATGCCCGGGCCGTCCAGGCCGCCCCCGCGCCCGAAGCCGGCAGCGGCGCCGAAGATGCCCCCGCGGCCGAAGCCGGCGGCACACCGAACGCCGTCCCGGCCCTGGCGCCGCTGCCCAATTCCAGCGACCCCGCGGCCCTGCTGCCCCTGCCCGCCGACGCGGTGCCGGAGGGCATGGCACCCCTCACCCAGCGCTTTTACACCCAGGATGTGGGCGGCCAGGCGGTGGCCGTGGGGGCGGGGGTCATCCGCAACTGCACCGATCTGACCAACGCCCAGGTGGCCGCACAGGCCGGCGGCCCGCTGCCCTTTGCGGTGGAGCTGGGCGCCGGCGAGCCCCAGGTGCTGATTATGCACACCCACGCCACCGAGTGCTACGAGGACGCCGAGCGCAGCTGGGCCGACCCGGCCGCCAGCGCCCGCACCACCGACACCGCCCGCAATATGGTGGCTGTGGGCGCGGCCATGGCCCGGGTGCTGAACGAGGCGGGCATCTGCACCATCCAGGACACCACCCTGCACGATTATCCCAGCTATACCGGCAGCTACGCCGCCAGCAATGCCACGGTGCGCGCCTATCTGGCCCGGTATCCCGGCATCAAAATTGTGCTGGACGTGCACCGGGACGCCATCGGCGGCGCCGACGGCAGCCGCACCAAGCCGGTATTCATGTGGAACGGCCTGAAATGCGCCCAGGTGATGCTGATCTGCGGGGCGGACAACGGCGGCAACCTGCCCAATTACCAGCAGAACCTGTGCTTTGCCGCCGCATGGCAAAGCGCCATGGCCACGGTGGTGCCGGGCCTGGCCCGCCCGTGCCTGTTCGATTACCGCTATTACAACCAGGACCTGACCACCGGCAGCCTGCTGCTGGAGGTGGGCGGCCACGGCAATACCCTGGACGAGGCCATCCGCGGCGGCGAACTGGCCGCCCGGGCCCTGGCCGCCCTGCTGGGGGCGGGCTAGGCCCCGCCGGGCAGAACCCGCCCGGCCAAAGGCCCGCCGCCGCGCACGGCCCGGTTTGCACCGCCCGGCGGCCGGGCCTTGCGCAGCGGGCCGCGCGTGCCGTATAATAAAAACAAAGACACCGGCCGCGGCCCGCCCCGGGCCCGGGACGGCCGCGGAATACAATGCCCCGCGCCAGGCGGGGGAAGGAGGATGTGCAATGGCTGCTGATTTTCTGTGCGAAGCCGCCGCGCCCATGGTGCAGACGGACCGGGGCCCGGTGCGGGGCTATCATCTGGACGGGGTGGATGTGTTCAAGGGCATCCCTTACGGGCGGGCCCGGCGCTTCTGCGCCGCCCGGCCGCCCGCCCCCTGGGCCCGGCCGCTGGACGCCACCAGCTACGGCTGCGTGTGCCCGCTGCTGAACATGGCGCGGCCCATGGACGAGCTGCAGGTGCCCCACCGCTACTGGGTGCAGGACGAGGACTGCCTGAACCTGAACCTGTGGACGCCCGCCTGCGACGGCGCCCGCCGGCCCGTGGCCGTCTGGCTGCACGGGGGCGGCTTCTCCGAGGGCTCGGCCATGGAACAGCTGGCCTACGAGGGCGGCGCCATGGCCCTGGCCGGAGACTGCGTGGTGGTGTCGGTGAACCACCGGCTGAACATTCTGGGCTATTGGGACCTGTCGGCCTGGGGGCCCGAATACGCCGGCTCGGCCAACAACGGCACGGCAGACCTGGTTTTGGCCCTGCAGTGGGTGCGGCGGAACATCGCCGCTTTCGGCGGAGACCCGGACAACGTGACGCTGATGGGCCAGTCCGGCGGCGGGGGGAAGATCATTGCCCTGATGCAGACGCCCGCCGCCGACGGGCTGTACCGGGCGGGCGTCATCATGAGCGGCGTGCTGGACGGCCTGATGCAGGACTGCACCGGCCCCGCCGCCCCCGGTGTGGAGGCGGTGCTGGCCCGGCTGGGCCTGGCCGACGTGCGGGCGCTGGAGCAGGTGCCCTTCCCCGCGCTGGCCCGGGCCTACAACGAGACGGCCCCGGCCCTGGCGGCCCAGGGGGTCAACGTGGGCTGTGCGCCGGCCCCCGTGCCCGGCGGCTACGCCGGCAGCCCCCTGGGGCCGGCGGGTTTCCGCCCCCAGACCCTGGGCGTGCCGCTGCTGGTGGGCAGCGTGTTCGCCGAGTTTTACGGCTTTGTGCCCGGCCGCCCCGCCGAAAGCCCTGCGGCGGTGCTGGGCGAGGAGGCCGCCGCGCGCCTGGCGCCGCTGTTCGCCGCGGCCTATCCCGGCCGCCCCGCATCGGACGTATTGGCCGCCGACACCCTGTTCCGGGCTGCGGCCATCCGCTTCATCCGCGCCCGGGCCGCCGCAGGGGGCACCGTGTACAGCTACCTGTTCAACCAGGACTTCCCCCTCCACGGGGGCACGCCGCCCTGGCACTGCGCCGATATCCCCTTCCTGCTGCACAACATCCGCCTGGTGCCCGCCTGCCGGTTCGCCGGGGCCCAGGCCCTGGAAGGGCGTATGTTCGGCGCGCTGATGGCCTTTTTGCGCGGCGGAAGCCCGGGCTGGCATCCCTGCACGCCCCGGCAGGAGAACACCATGCTGTTCGGCCCCGCCTGCGGGGTGGCCGTGAACCACGACCACGCCCTGGTGGACGCCCTGGCCCCTTACGCCCCCCGCCTGCTGGCGCGCATGCGCGCCGCCGGCGCTGAGGCGCAGCACTGAGCGCCGCCGGGCCGGCGCCCCGCCGGGAAAATGCAGAAAAACGCGGCGGCCTTGTAAAGGCCGCCGCGCTTTTTTGTGCCCGCCCCGCAGGATTTGCCGGCTGCGGAAAGGGCTTACCAGCGCCCGCCGCCGCCCCGCCAGGCGCGGCGGTTTTTCCAGTAGCCGTATTCCCGCTTGGCCGTGCGCCAGAAATCCCCGCCGAAGAACAGCAGGAAATTGGCCAGGGCCAGCAGGATGCTGGCCTTGGTGCTCCACGCGCCGAACAGGAAGTCCAGCGCGCACAGCGCGCCGGAGAAAATGGCCAGGTATTTCATCTTCAGCGGGATGATGAAGAACAGCAGCACGCCGAAGTCCGGGTACAGCATGGCAAAGGCGAAGAACAGCGACAGGTTGAGGTAATAGGTGGTGCCCCAGCCGGTGAAAACCGCCGCCAGGATGGCCCCTGCCATGCCCACCAGATAGTACACGTTGAAGCGGAAATCGCCCCAGGCCTGTTCCAGCGCGTGGCCGATAAGGTAGTAGAAGTACAGCGTCAGCACCAGCGCCAGGGGGCTGGTGGCCGAGGGGACAAAGATGAAGGTGACCAGCCGCCACACCTGGCCGCGCATCACCGCCGGCCACACCAGGGCCAGATGGCTGCTGATGCCCACCATCGGGCTGAGCAGGTCGGCGATATACACCATGGCCTGGCCCACAATCACCACCAGCATCAGGTTGTGGATGCAGATGTGGCCGAATTTGCGCTCCAATTTGTAAACCCAGTTCATGTCGGTTCCTTTCCGCCCCTGCGGGGCCTGTGTTTTTGTTGCAGAAACGGCGTTTGCGGGCCCTGCGGGGCCTGCGCCGTCGCCAAGGGCGGATTCAACGCAAAGTTGAGCAGCCCGCCCGGCGGCTGTGGAAAAGTTTGCCTGATTTTTCGTTTGTTTTAACACTTTCAACGAGGTTTTCAACAAAAGCCGTGGAAAAAGGCGTATACAGTGTGTAAAACCCGGTTGAAAAGTTGAAATCCGCGCGGTAATTTTTTTCGCGGAATTTACATATCGTTATAGGTGGTGCGCCTGTGTCCATAGAGGAATGGCGCAAGTTAGCCCGGCGCCGGGGCGCTGCGGCCGGCGTGCCGCAAAGGCCCGCACAAAGGACACAAAGGGCCGTCCGGCCCCGGATGCACCGGGCTGCCGCAGGCCGGGCAGAACCGGATGCCCGCCGGCGCGGGCTTCTGCGCCGGGGCGGGCTTCTGCGCCGGGGCGGGCGGCTCCGGCGCCGGGGGCTCCTGCTCCGCAGGTTCCGGCACAAAGGGGGAAGGCTGAACGGGCCCCTGCGCCGGGAACGCCGGCCCGGCGGGCTTTGGCGGCGCGCCCAGGCAGGCCAGGGTGCAGCCCATGCGGCAGGCCTCCACGCACAGCTGCTGCAGCTCGCCCTGGCCGGCGGGATACAGCGGCACGGCGGCGGTGCCGTCCACCTGGGCCTCCACGGCGGCCTGCATCTGCAGGCGGGCCCGGGCGGGCACGTCGTCGCCGTCCATGGGGCAGATGCCCGGCGTGCGCCCTGCGGCCCGCGCGGGGCCGTCGCTGGGGGCCAGGCCCGTGCACATGGCGTTGCGCATCGGCGCGCCGCCGGCCAGGCGGCTTTCCGCAAACAGGGGGAAGGCGCGCCGCTCCTTGGCCAGCGCGCGGCTGGCGGCCCGGGCCTGGGCGGTGATACAGGCGAACAGCCGGGCCGCCAGGGCCCGGGCCGGGGGGCTGTCGTAGGCCAGGCCCAGCGCCGCCAGCACCTCCGCCAGGCCAAAGGCCCCCAGGGCCAGCTTGCGCGCGGCCCGGCTGGCCCGGGAACAGGCGGCATCCGGATATTGGGCCACGTCGATACAGCTGTCCAGGAAGAACACGGCCTTTTCGGCGGTGTGCCCCAGGCGGGCCCAGTCCACCCCGAGGCTGCCGTCCTCCGTGCGCAGGTGGGCGGCCAGGTCAATGAACCCCACGGCGCAGCCCTCGTTCTCCCGCAGGGGCTGCAGGGTGGCGGCGTCCGGCGCCGCGGGCAGGCCCAGGGCGGGCACGGCTTCGCGCCCGGCCAGCGCCTGGGGGAAGAACACCCCCCGGGCAAAGGCGGCGGCCCGGCCCGGCCGCACCGGCCCGCAGGCCCCGGCGCAGGCGATGGCCGCCCGGCCGTCCGGCCCCACACAGCCGGGCACGAACAGCCCGGCCTGCAAAAAACGCCCCATCTTCCCGGCCAGGGCCGTCACATCGGCCTGCCAGTCATATCGGGCCTGGGCGCTGGCCGCCTGCAGGGCCAGGGTCTCATAGGTCATGGGCGGTCACCTCCCGGGGGGAAAATCTGGGCGGCCGGGGCCGGCCGCGCGCGTGCATACAGTGCTATTATACTATAGTCCGCCGCGTTTTGGAATAGCCGCCGGCTTCCGGGCGCGAAAAACATCCTTCGGCCCGGCGCGCCGGGGCAAAGGGCCGCATAAAACGGAAAAAAGGGGCCTTCGCCGGGAAGGCCCCTTCTGCTTTGCCGGCGGGCAGGCGCCGGCACATTGCCTGTTTTCCCGCGGCGGGGCCTTACAGCAGCACCATCAGCGCCGGCACCGTCAGCAGGGACAGCACCGTGCTCACCAGCAGCAGTTTGGAGGCGAACACCGCGTCCTTGCCGTAGCGGGCGGCCAGCAGGGGCACGGTGGTGCCTGCGGGCATGGCCGTCAGGATCACCACACTGCCCAGGGCCACCGGCGCGAAGCCCAGCAGCCGCCCGGCGGCCAGGGCCGCCAGCGGCATGGCCAGAAGGCGCACCGCCGCGTACAGCCACACATCCTTTTCAAACAGGCCCTTCCAGGGCACCCCGGCCACGATGGCCCCGATGATCACCATGGACAGCGGCGACACACAGGCGTCCAGATGGGACAGGGCGCTCTCGATGAACGGCGGGAACGTCAGCCCCGACAGCCCCCGGGCCAGGCCCAGGAATACCGCCACGATGTTGGGGTTTTTGGCCAGCTGGCTCCACAGCTTTTTCGCCGAGGGCCGCTGGCCGGAGATCATCGTCACCCCGGCCGACCACATGAAGATCCGCGCGGGGATCAAAAACACCGAGGCGTACAGCGCGCCCTCGGCGCCGAAGGTCTCCCGGGCCAGGGGCAGGCCGGCAAACCCCGCGTTGTTTACCAGCACCGCGTAGCGCAGCACCCCGGCTCGCCCGGCGCCCGCGCGCCGGAATATAAGCCGGCCCGCCGCCATGGCCGCCAGGCTGACGCCCAGCGACAGCCCCAGCACCGACAGCGAGTTGCGCAGCGTATCCCACGTGACCGACTGGAAGGAGTTGAACACCATGCAGGGCATCAGCACCGACAGCACCAGGTCGGTGAAGTTCTGCTGGTTGTGCGGGGTGATGATGTGCAGGCGGCGGCACAGCACGCCGCACAGCAGGTACGCCAGCAGCACCGCCTGGGTGTTCAGCATTTGAAAAAAGGCCGCCATAGCCATCCGTTCCTTTCCGCATCCGGGCTTGCCGAAAACAGCTCCAGTATACCATTTCCGCCCCGGCTTTTCAACATTGCGCCCGCCGCAGGGGCGGGGCGGGCGGCGCTGAAAAAGGCGCGGCAGCCCCCGCGGGCCGCCGCGCCTGATAAGGCGCCGGGGCGCCGGAACCGGCGCTTTTCGCACCGGGCGCCCGTGCCGCTATTCCGCGCCGCCGCGGCGCGGGGCCTCACACGTCGTGTTCGCACCAGGCGCAGCGCCAGCGGCCGGGGGCCGTCTGCACAAAGCGCTGGCGGATGCCGTTTTCGGCGGTGGTGATGCAGTGGGGGTTGCGGCACACCAGGGTGTCGCTGGCCGCGGGCAGTTCCGCCCGGGCCAGGCCCGGGCGGGCTTCGGCCTCCTCCAGCAGGGTCAGGATCAGGGCCATGCGCACATACTTGCCGAACAGCGCCTGGCGGAAGTACACCGCCCGGGGGTCGTCGTCCACCTCGTGGGCGATCTCATTTACCCGCGGCAGCGGGTGCAGCACGATCATATCGGGCTTGGCCAGTGCCATTTTGGCGGCATCCAGGATGTACACGTCCTTCAGGCGCAGGTAGTCCTCCACATTGGCAAAGCGCTCCTGCTGCACGCGGGTCATGTACAGCACATCCATCTCGGCAATGTGTTCTTCCAGGCTTTCCACCTGCACAAAGTCGGCGCCGGCGGCCTCCATCTCGGTGCGGATGTAGGCGGGCACCTGCAGCTCCCGGGGGCTTACCAGCACAAAGCGCACGCCCTCGTAGCGCAGCATGGCGCGGATGAGGCTGTGCACCGTGCGGCCGAATTTCAAATCACCGCACAGGCCCACCGTCAGATGGGACAGCCGCCCTTTCAGCCGGTGGATGGTCAGCAGGTCCGTCAGGGTCTGGGTGGGGTGCAGGTGGCCGCCGTCGCCGGCGTTGATCACCGGCACCCGGGCGAACTGCCGGGCCACCGCCGCGGCGCCCTCCTTGGGGTGGCGCATGGCGATGATGTCGGCGTAGTTCTGCACGATGCGCACGGTGTCGGCCACGCTCTCGCCTTTGGTGGCGGAGCTGGAGGACGCCGAGGAGAAACCCAGCACCTGGCCGCCCAGCTCCAGCATGGCGGCCTCGAAGCTCAGGCGGGTGCGGGTGCTGGGCTCGAAGAACAGGGTGGCCAGCTTTTTGCCGGCGCATTTGTGGGCGTAGGCCGCGGGGTTTGCAATGATCTCATCGGCCAGGGCCAGCAGCTGGCCGATCTCCTCCACCGAGAAATCCAGCGGACTGATGACGTGACGCATAAATTTTTCCAACCTTTCTCTGTTTTGACAAAACGGCTTGCCGCCCGGCGGCGCCTCCGGCGCGGGCCCGGGCGCCCGGACAAAGCGAAGCCCCGGCGCTGCCGGGGTTTTGCAGGTGCGGCACTCAGGGCGCGGGGTCCTCGGGCTCGGGCGGGCGCTTGCCGCCGCGCAGGTACTGGCACTCTTTTTTGGGGAAGGTGTGGGTGGCGCCGTTTTCCAGCCGCACGCGCAGCGCGCCGCTGATCACATTGGCCTCCAGCACGGTGCCCGTGCCCTCCGGGGTTTTTACCACGCTGCCTGCGCCGGGGGTCACCCGGTTCAGGTATTCATAGGCGGGCTGTTCATACACCAGGCAGCACATCAGCCGCCCGCACGCACCGCTGATCTTGGCCGGGTTCAGGCTCAGGCCCTGGGTTTTGGCCATTTTGATGGATACGGGCTGGAAGTCCTTCAAAAAGCGGCTGCAGCAGAAGGGCTGGCCGCAGATGCCCAGGCCCCCCAGCATACGCGTTTCATCCCGCACGCCGATCTGCCGCAGCTCGATGCGGGTGCGGAAGGTGGCGGCCAGGTCCTTCACCAGGTCGCGGAAATCCACCCGGCCGTCGGCGGTGAAGTAGAACAGGATCTTGCCCCGTTCCAGGGTGAACTCCACGTCCACCAGCTTCATATCCAGCCCGTGGGCGGCAATGCGCTGGCTGCACACCTGGAAGGCGTACTGCTCGTCGGCGCGGTTTTTCTCCATGCGGCGGATGTCCACGCTGTCGGCCAGGCGCACCACCGGCTTCAGCGGCTTTTTTACCGCGGCGTCGGGCACCGCATGGGGGCCCTGCACCACCTCGCCGCATTCGGTGCCGCGGCTTGTCTGCACGATTACATAGCTGCCCGGCGCGGCGTCCACGCCGGCGGGGTCAAAAAAATAGGTCTTCCCTGTGGGCTTGAACCGCAGGGCGATCACAGTTGTCATGGGTCGGTTCCTTTCCGGGCGGGCGCGGGGCGCGCCTGCCAAATGGATTCAAAAAAAGGGGGGCGCACCGGTTCAGGCGCGCGGGCCGCCGCCGGCCGGCGCACAGGCGCGCACAGCAAATACGGCCAGCGCCAGTTTGGCGCTGACATTGGCCCGCAGCTGGCCCGCGGCCCGCTGGGCCAGGGGCAGGGCCCGGGCGGCCAGGGCGGCGGGCAGGGGGGCGGCCGGGTCCCGCAGGGCCCAGGCGCACACCTGGCAGAACAGCTCCAGCAGGCGGCCGGCGCCGGCGCGGTCCTTTTCATACCGGGCGCACAGGGCCATGGCGCCGTAGCCATTGCCGGCGGCCACATGCCCGGCCAGAGCGCGGGCGTCGGCCAGGGCACGGCGGGCCTCCGGTTCCCGGATACACCGGGCCGCCGCGCCGATCTTCCCGGCAAACAGCGCGCACAGGGCGGGAATATCCCCTTCGCCGGGGCAGTTTTCCCGCAGCCAGGCGGCGCAGGCGTCATCGCCCACGGGCGCCAGGCTGTACACGGCGCACCGGCTGCGGATGGTGGGCAGCACGGCGGCTTCGCCCGGGGCCGTCAGGATGAACAGCACCCCGGCGGGCGGTTCCTCCATCACTTTCAAAAGGGCGTTGGCGCTGGCCGTGTTCAGCCGGTGGGCGCCGTACAGCAGTACCGCCCGCCCGCCGGCGGACAGGGCGGTGTTGAACACCTCCCGGCGCACCGCGCGCACATCGTCGATTTTGATCTCCCCCGACGGGCCGGAGCCCTGCAGCACCAGCGCCTCGGCACAGGGCCGGCCCTGCACCAGGGCCTGTGCCGCCGGCGCGGCGGCGGCGCCGGGGTACAGGTAATCGGCCGCCAGGCACCGCGCGGCAAAGCCCGTGCCGGTGCCCGCTTCGCCGCACAAAAGCACGCTGTGGCTCAGCCTGCCGGCGGCCAGGGCCTCCAGCAGGCTGCGCTTCAGCATATCATTGCCCGCCAGGGCGTCCAGGGCGTTACAGTTTTTCAAACCGCTCCACATTGGTGACGAATACGGTGGCGCCGCCGACGGTTACTTCCAGCGGGTAGGCGGTGGTGACGCCGATGCCATAGCTGGCGGTGCTGGGAACCACCTCTTTGCGCTGCTGGGCGCAGGAGGCGATCAGCTGCAGGCACTCGTCCACTTTCTCGTCCTCGGTGCCGATGAGCAGCGTGGTATTGCCGGCCATCAGGAAACCGCCGGTGGTGGACAGCCGTGTCACGGAAAAGCCGCCTTTTGTCAGGGCGTTGCACACGGCGTTGGTATCCTCTTTGTTTACAATCGCAGTCACCAGTTTCATCAGTATCCCTCCAGTGAATGGTGTTTGGGGCATACCCCGTTTTTATTATAGCACAGCCCGCAGGAAATTTGAAGGGCTTTTTCGCGCCGTCCCTTTTCAAGATAAGTCGTGATGGATTAAACTCCGTCGGTTTGACGAAACCGGGAAAATCTCCGCCGCCGGCCTTGCAACGGGCGGGCCGGTATTGTATGATAGGAAAAACAACAAAAATTCGGCGCCGCTGAAGGCGCGGCAGGGGGACTGTGTGATGGGATTTCTGAACAAGAAGCCAGTCATCAAGCAGGAGGGTTTTCAGCCGTTAGAACTGAACGAGGGCAATGTCCAGGCCATCTTCCATCGGTGCCTGGCGAAAAAAGGCGAGAACTTCTATAATGTTCAGGTGGTCGGCCCAGAACTGTCAAAGAACCTCTCGGATATTGTCCAGTTGTCCGGGGAGAAGATGGAAAAAAGCAATCAGAATATCCGTTATCTGCTGGGCCAGTTGAAAACAATCCATCTCCCCGATGTAAAAGCAATCACACTGCAAGAGGGTTTC
>CALXBN010000030.1 GCA_944386555.1 uncultured Ruthenibacterium sp.
CAGCTCGCTGCACACCGAAATCGTTCCAACGACTTACCTATGCGCCCTCTCGGCTGGCTCTCTCCGAAAGAAAAACTTGCTGCTTTCTTTGAATCTCTCGCTGTACAAGATGTTTGACAAACCTACACAATCGCTTCCGGCTGCCCGCCAGGCCGGCGGCCGGCCGCCTGCAGTTTTTCCCGGGTTTGGGCATTGATGGCCGCCTTCACCGCCTGCAGATAGGGATGCCAGGCTGTCTGGGCCGTGCCGTGGGTCAAATTCAGGGTGTATTCCAAGGGGATCCAAGTGGACAAATCCGCCCGGTTGTGCTGGTCGGTCACCTCCAGCTTGTCCAAAGCCTTGCACAGGCGCGCCTCCGGGCTTTCCCCCGCTGCCAGCTCGGCGTACAGGGCCGCCAGTTCCCGCCGCTGGGGTTCCGGCTGGGAGGCCACCCAAGCATCCAGCAGCTGCGCTTCCCGCACCTCATGGGCGGCGTTCTTCTCGAAAACCGGGATGTCCCCGGTGAATGCTTCCCCCAGATCATGGAACAGGCACATGCGCACCGTCTTGGCTATGTCCAGGCCGGGGAATTCGTCGGCCATCAGGCAGGCCATCAGGGCCATGCGCCAGCTGTGCTCGGCCACGCTCTCCTGGCGGCCGCTGCTCAGCCAGGAGTGGCGGGTCACTGTTTTCAGGCGCTCGGCCAGGGCCATGGCATCCAGCAGGGCAGAAACTTCCATCAACTGTACGCTCCTTTCTTTGGGGGGCCCGGGCAGGCATCAAAAAGGCCGTCTGCACAGACGGCCTTTGGGTTTATTGCGGTTCCGGGGAATCCGTCCCCTCGGCGGCAGGCTGTGCCGCCGGCGGTTCGGCGCCCGCCTGCTGTGCTGCAGCTTGTGCATCGTCCTGCGTGCCGGGTGCACTGGCGCGCTCTACCGCACGCTCGGCTGCCGCATCGTGGGGGGCCTGGGGTTCTGCCTCCTGGGAAGGCAGGGTCCCGCCGGTCATCAGCGTGCGGAACTCCTCGCCCGTCAGCTTTTCCCGCTCCATCAGTGCGCCGGCCACCAGATGCAGCTGGTCCATATGGTCGCTGAGGATCTTGCGGGCAGTCTCATAAGCCTCGTCCAGCATCTCGCGGATCTCCTGGTCAATCTCTGCCGCCACTTCTTCCGAATAGCCCCTCCCCGCGCCGAAATCACGGCCCAGGAAGGTCTCGTTGGGATTCTGGCCATACACCACCGGGCCCAGCCGTTCACTGAAACCATAGCGCATGACCATGGCCTTGGCAGTGCTGGTAGCCCGCTCCAAATCGTTGGAGGCACCGGTGGAGATATCGTCCAGCACCAGCTTTTCAGCCACACGCCCGCCCAAAAGGCCCACGATCTCGTCCTCCATCTGATGCTTGGTGACGTAATTCTTGTCCTCTGCGGGCAGGCTCATGGTATAGCCGCCGGCCATGCCGCGAGGCACAATGCTGATCTCGTGTACGGGGTCGGCCGTTTTGCTGTAGTAGTGGGTAATGGCGTGGCCTGCCTCGTGATAAGCCGTCAGGCGCTTCTCTTTCGGAGTCACCACCCGGCTGCGCTTTTCGGGGCCGGCCACCACCTTGATGCTGGCTTCCTCGATATCCTGCTCGGTGATGGCCTTGCGCCCGCGCTTGGCCGCCAGCAGGGCGGCCTCGTTTACCAGGTTTTCCAGGTCAGCCCCCGAGAAGCCTGCGGTGGATTTGGCCACCGTGCGCAGGGACACATCCGGTGCCAGAGGCTTGTTGCGGGTGTGCACCTTCAGGATCTCCTCCCGGCCCTTCACATCGGGCAGGCCCACATACACCTGCCGGTCAAACCGGCCGGGACGCAGCAGGGCTTTGTCCAGGATATCCGCCCGGTTGGTGGCAGCGATGACGATGACGCCCTCATTGGCGGCAAAGCCGTCCATCTCCACCAGCAGCTGGTTCAGCGTCTGCTCCCGCTCGTCATGGCCGCCGCCCAGGCCGGTGCCGCGCTGGCGGCCCACAGCGTCAATCTCGTCGATGAAGATCACCGACGGCGCGGCTTTTTTGGCCTTGTCAAACAGGTCGCGCACGCGGGAGGCGCCCACGCCCACGTACATTTCCACAAAATCCGAGCCAGACATGGTGAAAAAGGGCACGCCAGCCTCGCCGGCCACTGCACGGGCCAGCAGGGTTTTGCCGGTGCCCGGAGGGCCCACCAGCAGCACACCGTGGGGGATGCGCGCCCCCAAGGTGTTAAATTTCTGCTGGTTTTTCAGGAATTCGACGATCTCCTCCAGCTCTTCCTTTTCCTCATCGGCGCCGGCCACATCGGCAAAGGTGGCCTTGCGGCCCTGCTCGGCCTGGTCCTTCACTTTGGCACGGCCCACGTTCATGGCCTTGCCGCCGCCGGACTGGGTGTAAACAAAGTAATAAAAGGCAGCCATGATGATGACGCTGAGCAGGATGAAGGGGATCATGGTGACCCAGAAGGGCGTCTCGGTGGCGGGGATGAAGTCACAGCTCCAGGTCTGGCCGGGGTTGTTGGTCTCGTAAATTTCTTTGTAGCGGTCCAGATTGTTGACGAACTGATTGAGCAGCGGCATGGTGTAGAGGATCTGCCGCTGGGTGCCGTTGACGTATACCTCGGACTGCTGGCTGCCGAACACCTGGCCCCATCCGGCAGCCTGCTGTGCCTGCTGGTCCTCTGCCTCCTGCTGCGCCAGCGCCTGGCTGGCATCTTCCATGAGGGTGATCTCCATCGCGCCGTTGGACAGATTCAGCGTGGTGTCGGCCACCTCGCCGCGCTCATAATAACCGATGATCTCGCTGTACTTGTAGGACTGGGTGGCATCGCTGCTGGTGCTGGTCATCACAAACATCAGGATGAGCAGCCCCAGGATCAGCAGCAGCACCAGCCCGTTGGTTCCTCTGCGTTTGTTCAAATTGGGTTCCTCTTTCTCCGCGCACCACGCGGCTGGGTATTGCGCCCGCCCTGCCGGGCGCGGCACTTATACGGAATACACTTCCGGTTTCAAAATACCGATATACGGCAGGTTTCGGTAGTGTTCATCATAATCCAAGCCGTAGCCCACCACAAATTCATCGGGCACGGTGAAGCCCACATAATCGGCCTGCAGGTCCACCCGGCGGCGGCTGGGCTTATCCAGCAGCGTGGCAATGCGGATGGAGCGGGGCCCGCGGCTGGCCAGCAGCTCTTTCAGGTAGCTGAGAGTCATGCCGGAATCCAGGATGTCCTCCACGATCAGGATGTCCTTGTCCTCCAGGGGCATATCCAGATCTTTCACGATTTTCACAACGCCGGAGCTTTTCACGCCGGAGCCATAGCTGGACACCACCATGAAATCGATTTCAGCGGGCGTATCAATCTGGCGCATCAGGTCCGCCAGGAATACCACGGCGCCTTTGAGCACCGTCACCAGCAGCAAGTTGCGCCCCCTGTAATCCGCCGTGATGGTTTTTCCCATCTCGGCTACTTTGGCGCGCACCTCTTCCTCACTCAGCAGCACCCGCAGCACATCGCTATGCATGTTGTCATTCATTTTGTCTTCCTCCATTCGCCGCCCAGGTGATCACCACGGCGGTTTTCGTCTGGCCGGACACACCGGCCCCCTCGCAAAAGCCGAAAGGTGCGGCCCACAGTACCCGGCTGCCCTGTACCAGCACCGGCGACAGGGCGCGCGCCGCAAGGGGCAGGCCCGCCTCGGAATACCACTTGCGCAGCGGCTTGGCAACGCCGCGGCCCGCCGGGGTGAAACTGTCACCGGCCCGGCGGGTGCGAAACTGTGTATTCAGGTATATTTTATCATAATCGGCGGCAAATTTTAACCCTTTTTTGTGATCTTTCGCAAGATTTTTACACCGGGCCGCGTCCAGCAGCTCCACCCGCAGCAAGCCGCCGGGCACCGGAAAACTGCCTTCGGCAAAAGGCAGCTTCCACTGCTGCTGGGCAAAGCCTGCGGCCGGGCACGCCTGCAGCAGCCCACCGGTACACCGCAGCACGCATACGCCCAGGTCCACTGCGCCGCTGCCCGCGCATATCAGCCGGTACACCGCGCCGGTGAGGGCCGCTTTCTCCGGCGCGGCGCCCAGGCTGCCGATCATCTGCCGCACCGCCGCCCTGGCCAGCGCCGGATGTGCGGTGCGCAGCGGCCGGATGCGCCAAACGCCCTCGGCCGCACGCGCCTGCGCCAACAGGCCGGCCGCCTGTCCGTCCAGGTAATCGGCGGTGTCCCGCATCTCGGCGGCAAAGCGCGCCAGGGCTGCCGCTGCACCGGAGTGCACTCCTTCCAGGGCAGGCAGTACCCGGCGGCGCACCCGGTTGCGGGCATATTGGTCCGTGGCGTTGGTCTCATCTTCCACATGGGGCACACCCTGCTGGGCCAGATAGGCCGTCACCTGGGCCCGGGTCACATCCAGCAGCGGGCGGATGAAAGGCCCGCGCACCGGAGGGATGCCCGCCGCCCCCCGCACGGCCGCGCCCCTGGCCAGATTCAGCAGGACGGTCTCGGCCTGGTCTCCGGCGGTATGGGCGGTGGCCACTTTGATCTTTTCTCCTGCGGCCAGCCCTTCCAAAAAGGCATAGCGCCGGGTCCGGGCCCATGCTTCCCCCGCGCCGGCAGGCGGCGTCAGCCGGCACACATGCAGCGGCACGCCGTACCGGGCGCACTGGCTGCGCACAAACGCCTCGTCCCCGTCTGCCCCGGCCCGCATGCCGTGGTTCACATGGGCAGCCTCCAGGCAGATGCCCAGGCTTTGGCGCTGAGTAAACAAAAAATGGAATAATGCCATCGAGTCCGCTCCTCCGGAGAGGGCCGCGATGACAGTATCCCCTGGTTTAAGCATGTCATACCGGGCCAGCGCCGCCCGGGCAAGAGCGGGAAGGTCAGTAATCTGCATGCTGATAATCCACATTGGTAAAGCGGGTGTGGGCGCCGTCCCAGGCAAGATCCACCTTGCCCACTTCACCGTGACGGTTCTTGGCCACAATGCACTCTGCCACGGTTTTGTCGGCCTCCTCGCTGTTGTCATAATATGCGTCCCGATACAAGAACAGCACCACGTCGGCGTCCTGCTCGATGGAGCCGGAGTCTCGCAGGTCGCTGAGGACGGGACGGTGGTCGGTGCGGTTTTTTTCCGCCGAACGGGAGAGCTGGCTGAGGGCGATGATGGGCACGTTCAGCTCCTTGGCCATGATTTTCAGGTTCCGGGTGATCTCGCTGATTTCCTGCACACGGTTTTCCGTGCGCTTGCCGGTGCTCATCAACTGCAGGTAGTCTACGATCACCAGACCGATGTCCGGCTTCGCGGGATCCTGGTTGACGCGGCGGATCTTGGCCTTCATCTCCGGGATGGTGATGTTGGAGGTATCGTCCAGGTAAATATGGGTGCGCGCCAGCACCTCACTGGCGCGGGCCAGGTCCGTCCAGTTTTCCGCCGACAGCTTGCCCGTGCGGAAAGCCTGGCTCTCGATGGCTGCTTCGCCCGAGAGGATGCGGCTGACCAGCTGGTCCTTCGTCATCTCCAGGCTGAACACGGCCACCGGAATATTCTGCTTTTTGGCCACGTTGGTGGCGATATTCAGCGCAAAGGAAGTTTTGCCCATGCCGGGGCGGGCCGCCAGGATGATCAGGTCCGACCGGCCCAGGCCGGTGAGCATAGTGTCCAGATAGGTGAAGCCCGTGGGGATGCCCAAGTACTTCTCCTTGTTGGGGCCGCTGATCTCCTGCAGGTGGGCATAGGTATCCAGGATGACACTGTTGATGGGCGTCAGCGCCGTGGAGTCCCTGCCGGAGCGGATCTCGTAGATTTGCTGCTCGGCACTCTCCAAAAGCAGGTCCGCGTCCGTCTCCTCACCGGTGCGCTCCAGAATGGTTTTGGCCGCCTGGATCAGCTGGCGCACCCGGTACTTTTCGGCGATGATTTTGACATAGGTATCCGTATGGCTCAGCGCGGGCACGGTCTCGGCCAGCTGGGTCAGGTACACTTTGGCCTCGTCCTCGCCGGGAAAGATCCCCGCGTCCTGTACGGCGGCCAGCAGGGTGACAAAATCCACCGGGGCACTGGCCGTGAACAGGCGCATGATCTCCGCAAAGATCTCACCGTTTTGACGCGCATAGAACATCTCCGGGCGCAGGCTTTCCACGATTTTGGGGATCAGGTCCCCATCGATCAGCGCCGCGCCCAGCACGGCCTGCTCGGCTTCGATGCTGTAAGGCAGATTGACCCCCAGCGCTTCCAGCGAAAGCTCCATATTTGCCGCCATTGCCTGCACCTCCCTGCCCGGGCCCGTTTTGCGCTTCCGCCGCCCTTACTCTTCCACTTTCACGTTGATTTTTGCCGTTACTTTCGGGTACACTTTCACCTCGACCGGGTGTGTCCCGAAAGTTTTGATGTCGCCGTCCAGCACGATTTTGCGCTTGTCTATGGCCTCGCCCAGCTCTTTGCTCACGGCAGCGGCAATGTCCTTGCTGGTGACGCTGCCGAACAGGCGCCCGCCTGTTCCTGCCTTGGCCTTGATGGTGACGGTTTTGCCGTCGATACGGCCGGCCAGCGCCCGGGCTTCGGCCAGTTCTTCGGCCGCATGGTGCGCCACCGCGTCTGCCTTGGTCTTCACTTCGTTCATGGCTGCGGCGTCGGCAGGCACCGCCAGTTTTCGGGGAAACAGGAAATTGCGGGCGTAGCCGTCCGACACTTCATAGACCCCGTCTTTTTTGCCGATGGATTTCACATCCTGTTTGAGAACCACTTTCATGGGAATGCTCCCCTTTCCGATTGGGATTGTGCCCCTATCATAGCACAGGGGCGCGGCCGGGGCAAGGCCCCGCACGTTTTACTTTTTTCCGCCCGTCTGCGTCTGGGCCGAGCGGTACTGGGCAATGGCATCCAGCAGGCGCTGCTTGGCCTGGGCCAAGCTGGTATCCCGCAGCTGCACGCCGGCCATGGTCAGATGGCCGCCGCCGCCCAGCTGCTCCATAATCAGCTGCACGTTCACCTCGCCCATGCTGCGGGCAGAGATGTTGATCTGCCCGCCCACATCCACGGCCACAAAGCTGGCCTGCACACCGTCGATGGTAAGCAGGTCGTTGGCGGCCTGCGGGATCACCACATTGTGTTCAGGGGGCAGCTCGTCGCTGCACACCACCGCGCAGCCCAGGTAGATCTCCGCCTCGGTGACCAGCTGGGCCTTGAAGGCATAGTCCTGGAACGAGGAATTGAACAGGCGTTTGACCGCTTGGGTCTGCGCGCCGCAGCGGCGCAGGAATGCGGCCGCTTCAAATGTGCGCACGCCTGTGTGCAGGGCAAAATTGCGGGTGTCCAGCATGATGCCCGCCAGCAGCGCCTGGCCTTCGGCCGGTGTCAGCTTGGATTCCTTTTTATCGCTGCCGATGTACTGCAGCAGTTCCGTCACCAGTTCCGACGCACTGGAGGCATAGGGCTCGTGGTAAAAAATAACGCTGTCATCGATGTGACCCACGCATTTGCGGTGATGGTCGATGACCACCACGTTGGCGGCGCGGCGGTACACCTCTTCGCTCTCCAGCAGGCCGGGCATGTGGGTATCCACAATGACCACCAGCGTGCCATCGGTCATGCGGGCCAGCGCATCCGTTGGCGAGAGGAAATCGGTGTCGCCGCTGCGGTGCATGTCTTCGATCAGGCTGCGCGCCAGGCTGTGTCCCTCGTCCACCACCACATGTACGGTTTTCTGGCAGATCCGCGCAAAGCGGGCCATCCCCACGCAGGCACCCACGCTGTCCAGATCAGAGGCTTTGTGGCCCATTACCAACACGTCGCTGCTCTGGGCCATCAGGTCCTTCAGCGCGCTGGCGATGATGCGGCTGCGCACCTTGCTGCGTTTTTCCACGCTGCGGGACACGCCGCCGTAGAAAGCAAATCCGTCTTCGGTGCGCACGGCGGCCTGGTCTCCGCCCCGGCCCAGGGCCATATCCAGGGCCTGTACGGCCATGGCCTCACCCTCGGCCAAAGTGGCCGCGCCGCGCCCCACGCCGATGGACAGCGTAACCTGGCCGCTCTCCTCGCCGCCCAGGCCGCGCACGGTATCCAGTATGGCAAACCGGGCCTTGATGATCTGCTGCATGTGGCGCTCCTCCACCACCGCCAGATAGCGGGCGGAACCCACCCGGCGCATAAAGCCGGTGGTGGCGCCGATGAACTGCTCCAGCGCCGACTCCACCTGGCCCATGATGCGGGTGCGCTCGGCCTCGCGCATCTCTTTCAGGATCTCATCGTAGGTATCCACTTCCAGCAGCATCACGCTGGGGCGGGTGGCCATGTACTCGGCGGCCTGATGCTTCAGAACGGTGTTGTCGGCAAAGTACAGCACCTGCAGCCCGCCATCCGCCAGACTGGCGCCATACACGGTATAGCGGCGGCCGCCGTATTTGTAATCAGCCCCTTCGGCGCCGGTACATGCCGTCTGCACGGCTATGCCCGGCAGCACATCCTCCAGCGGCATCAGGCAGACATCGCGCCCGCCGGCCAGGTCCGCCAGGAAAGCATCGTTGTACCAGGCCACGCGGCCGTCGGTGACGATCAGCACCGGGATGGGCATGGCGCTGAAGCTGTCACGGGATGTGCCCGCCTGCCCGCCGTGCAAAAAGCGCGCCACCTGCCGGCGGAAGCGCCGCAGGAAAAAGGCAAGCCCCAGGCACCACAGTGCGAACACCACAGCCACCGCAGCCAGATAACGGGGCTGGGCGGCCGCCAGGGCCACGCACAGCAGCACGCAGGCGCCCGCCAGGGCCGCCAAAACAGTATCCAGAGCCCAGAAACGTTTGTTCATGGTTCCACCTCCGCATCACCCGGGCCGGGCCGGGCGAACCGTTATCAGATGTCCATCAGGATGGGCAAGATCATGGGGCTGCGCTTGGTTTTGCGGTAGACAAAAGAGGACACCGCCTCACGGATGCGGGTTTTTGCGCTGCCGAAATCGCGCAGTTCGGCGGCAGACATGCGGCCCAGCGCATCCTTCACCACGTCCCGCGCACCGGTCAGCAGCTCTTCGCTCTCGCGCACATACACAAAGCCGCGGGTGACGATGTCGGGCCCGGCCAGAACATGGCCGGTGGCTGCATCCAGCGTGGCCACCACGATGACAAGGCCGTCCTCGGACAGATGGCGGCGGTCCCGCATGACGGCGCTGCCCACATCGCCCACGCCCAAACCGTCCACCAGCACGGCGCCGGCCGGCACGCTCTCGCCCACCTGGATGCCGTCCCGGGACAGGACGATGCAGTCTCCGTTTTCACCGATGTAGATGTTTTCCGGCGGGATCCCCACGGCGGCAGCCGTGCCGGCATGCTTTTTCAGCTGCTTGTACTCGCCGTGCACCGGCAGGAAGAACTGCGGCCGGGCCAGGGTGAGCATCAGCTTCTGCTCTTCCTGGCAGGCGTGGCCGGAGACGTGCACGTCGTACATGGATTCGTAGATCACCTCGGCGCCCAGGCGCAGCAGGCCGTTGATCACCTTGGTGACGGTTTTCTCGTTGCCGGGGATGGGCCGGGCGGAAATGATGATAAAATCCCCCTCGCCCACGCGCACCTGGCGGTGGCTGGCCATCGCCATGCGGGACAGCGCGCTCAGCGGCTCGCCCTGGCTGCCGGTGGTGATCAGCACGATGCGCTCGGGCGGGTATTTGTTGATCTCGTCAATGTCGATCAGCGTTCCTTCGGGCGCGTGCAGATAGCCCAGCTCCTGGGCCATCTCGGTATTGTTCACCATGCTGCGGCCCGAAACCGCCACCTTGCGGCCCTGGGCAACAGCCAGATCGATGATCTGCTGGATGCGGTACAGGTTGGAGGCAAATGTGGCGATGATGATCCGCTTGCTGCGTGCCCGTGCAAACAGGCTGGTAAAGGTCTCGCCCACTTTGTGTTCGGTGGCGGTGAAGCCCGGGCGCTCGGCGTTGGTGGAATCGCTCAGCAGGGCCAGCACGCCCCGGCGGCCGTACTCGGCAATGGTGGCAAGGTCCGTGGGGCCGCCGCTGATGGGCGTATAGTCCACCTTGAAGTCGCCCGTCTGGATAATGACGCCCGCAGGGCACTCGATGGCAAAGGCCACGGCGTCGGGGATGGAATGGTTCACATGGATAGGCTCGATCGTAAAGCAGCCCAGCTTGAATTTGTGCCGGGGGCTGATCTCGACCATCCGGGTGCTGCCGGCCAGGCCGTGCTCTTCCAGCTTGTTGCGGATGAGGCCGATGGTCAGCCGGGTGGCATAAACAGGCAGGTTGCAGGCTTTCCGCAGATAGGGCAAGCCGCCGATATGGTCCTCATGGCCGTGGGTGATGATGATGCCTTTGATTTTGTCCCGGTTCTGCACCACGTAGGTGAAATCGGGGATGACCAGATCGATACCGTACATATCGCTGTCGGGAAACACCAGGCCGCAGTCCACCAGGATCATGTCCCCCTGGCACTCATACAGGGTGATGTTCTTGCCCACTTCCCCCAGGCCTCCCAGGGGCATGATTTTCACCGGCACGGCGTCGGAGCCGCTGCGCCGGCCCCGGCGGGCGGGCGCGCGGCGAGGCGTCATGGCTTTCTGGGCCGCAGCCACCTCCGGGCCTGCCTGGCTGGCGCCCTTGGCGCGGCGGGCCGGCTGCCTGGCCGCCGGCTGGCCGGCACGCTTGGGCTGTGCCGGGGCCTTTGAGGGCTTGGGGGCCGGCTGCCTGGCCGCGGAAGCGTTCTTCGCTGCAGGTTTGCGCGCGGTACGGCGGACGCGTTTGGGCGCGCCGGCGGAAACCGCCTTGCCGGCAGTCTGGTTTTCCAGCATCATTTCGTTATTTTGTTCCATAAATCCTCCAAAATCTTTGATATTGATTTCGTATACAGGCACACTGCCTGCTGTATTCCAGCACAGGGCCGCTGCGGCCTCTGCCAAATTCCAAAGCAGAAAAGCCCATATCTGGGCATTATTAATAATTAATATACCGATTTTTGGCAAAAATGTCAAGATAACCGCCGCCACTTTGAGAAGCTTTGCCCGATCCGCCCTTTGGCATACCGCCCGCCGCCGGTTTACAGCGGGCAAGCCCCAGGTTATAATTAAGAAAAAAATCTGATCATAAGGAGCACGTCATGAAGCAAATCACCATTTATACCGACGGCGCATGCAGCGGCAACCCCGGCCCCGGCGGCTGGGGCGCTATTCTGGATTACAAAGGCATCCGCAAGGAACTGAGCGGCGGCGAAGCCAAAACCACCAACAACCGCATGGAATTGACCGCCGTGATCGAAGCGCTGGCCTGTCTGAAAGAACCTTGTGAGATCACCCTGTGCAGTGATTCCAAATATGTGATGGACGGCCTTTCCAAAGGATGGGCCAAGGGCTGGCGCGCCCGAGGCTGGAAGAAGGCGGACAAATCCCCCGCGCTGAACCCTGACCTGTGGGCCCGCCTGCTGGAGCTGTGCGAGGGGCACAGGTTTCACTACCAGTGGATCAAAGGCCACGCTGGGCACCCCGAAAACGAACGGTGCGACCGCATGGCCGTGGAGCAGGCGGCCCGCTACAAATGAGCCTGCCGGTGCGTGCGTAAATCCCCCGCACCGGTGCAGAGGAGGGCGGCGGGAAAATTCCCGCTTGCAAATTACACCTTGCCGGTGTATATTATTCTCAGAACGGCCTTTCCCCGTTTGAAAAACAGAGAAAGAAGGGATTTTCCTTGAACCGCATTATTTACGCCGATAACGCAGCCACCACGCCGGTGCTGCCGGAAGTTTTGCAGGCGATGACGCCTTTTTACTGCGAAAGCTACGGCAATCCTTCCAGCATATTCTACTCTGTGGGCGCCGACGCCCGCCGGGCCCTGGATGAAGCCCGCCGGAGCATGGCAGACAGTCTGGGATGCCTGCCCGAAGAAGTATATTTCACCAGCTGCGGCACCGAAGCCGACAACTGGGCCCTGAAGGGTGCGGCACGGCGCATGGCGCGCCAGGGCAAAAAGCACCTGATCACCAGCAGCATCGAGCATCACGCCGTGCTGCACAGCATGAAGGCACTGGAGCGCGAGGGCTTTGAGGTGACCTACCTGCCGGTGGACGGCCAGGGCTTTGTGCGTCCGCGGGACCTGGAGGATGCCCTGCGTCCGGACACGGGCCTGGTGAGCATCATGTTCGCCAACAACGAGATCGGCACCATCGAACCCGTGGAACAGCTGTGTGCCATCGCCCACAGCCACGGCGCCTGGTTTCATACCGACGCCGTACAGGCCGTGGGCGCCGTGCCCGTCCGCTTCGGGCAGATGGGCTTTGACCTGCTGAGCCTGTCGGCCCATAAGTTCAACGGCCCCAAAGGCGTGGGCGCGCTGCTGGTGCGCAAGGGCGTGCTGCCGGATGTGTTCCTGGACGGCGGCGGGCAGGAGCGCGGCCGCCGGGCAGGCACCGAAAACCTGGCAGGCATTGCGGGCATGGCCAAGGCGCTGGAACTGGCCGTGACGGGCATGGAGGAAAAAAGCCGCCGCCTGGCCGCTTTGCGCGACACGGTGCAGCGCCATGTGCAGGCAATGGAGCAGGTGAAAGTGAACGGCCCGGAGGACCCGGCCTTCCGCCTGCCCGGCACCCTGAACGTGAGCTTTGCCGGCGCCGAAAGCGAGAGCATCCTGCTGTTCCTGGACATGGCGGGCATCTGCGCTTCCTCCGGCAGCGCCTGCGCCTCCGGCAGCCTGGACCCCAGCCACGTACTGCTGGCCATCGGGCTGAGCCATGCCCTGGCCAACTGCAGCCTGCGCCTGTCTTTCGGTGTGCAGAACACCCCCGAGGACGCCCAGGCCATCTGCCGCGCGCTGGATTCCGCCGTGGCGGAAGTGCGCCGCAGAAGCGCCATCTGGTAAACCGCTTTGTCCGGCGGGTACAGAGTCCCGCCGGACGGCTGTGGACGACCGACCCAATACCCTTCCAAAGGAGTTTTGATTGCATATGATGTATACAGAGAAAGTGATGGACCATTTCACCCACCCGCGCAACCTGGGCGAGATTCCCGACGCCGATGGCGTGGGGGAAGTGGGCAATGCCAAGTGCGGCGATGTCATGAAAATTTTCCTGAAAATCGAGGACGGAACCATCCGGGACGCAAAGTTCAAGACCTTCGGCTGCGGCGCGGCCGTTGCCACTTCCAGCATGGCCACGGAGCTGATCAAAGGCCGGCCCATCGAGGACGCGCTGAAACTGACCAACAAAGCCGTTATTGAAGCCCTGGGCGAACTGCCGCCCGTGAAGGTGCACTGCAGCGTGCTGGCCGAACAGGCCGTCAAGGCAGCGCTGGCCGATTATTACCGCCGCCAGGGCGTGGACCCGGAACCCATTGTGGGCAAGCTGGAAGAGGACTGCCACGCCTGCAGCGCCGGCGCCTGCGAGGCATAAGCCGTGGGCGGGCAACTGGCCGGCGGCGCCGGCTTTTCCACATTTGAACGGCAGGACCGCGTACTGGTGGCTCTGTCCGGCGGGGTGGACTCCGCGGTGTGCGTGCGCATTCTTCAGCAGCAGGGGTTCGACGTACACGGGCTGGTGATCCGCTTCTCCCCCGCCCATGCGCACGCGGTGGAGGCTGCCCGTACGGCGGCAGGCCAGCTGGGCATCCCCCTGGAGGTAGCTTCCTGCGAGGATCTGTTCGAACAGGCCGTGGTGACGCCCTTCTGCGAGAGCTATTGCTCCGGCATCACCCCCAGCCCCTGCGTATTCTGCAACCCGCTGGTAAAGTTCAGGGTGCTGGCAGACACGGCCGACCGCATGGGCATCCATTACATCGCCACCGGGCATTATGCCCGGATAGACGGGCGGGAAGATATTTACTACGTGCGCCAGGCTGTCAGCGCCGCGCGGGACCAGAGCTATATGCTGTACCGCCTGGGGCAGGATATCCTGTGCCGGCTGTGCCTTCCTGTGGGAGAATTTGAAAAACCGGATATCCGGCAGATGGCCCGGGAGATGGGCCTTGCCTGCGCCGATGCCCCCGACAGCCAGGAGATCTGCTTCATTCCCGAGGGGGACTACACGGCTTTCATTGCCGCCCGGGGCCTGCCGGACAAAGCAGGCCGGTTCATCGGGCCGGCGGGCGAGGACCTGGGGCCCCACAAAGGGGTGTCCCACTATACGGTGGGCCAGCGCCGGGGCTTGGGCATCCCCTACGGGGAACCCGTGTTCGTACAGCGTATCCTGGAAAACGGCGACATCCGGCTGGCCCGGGCCGGGGAGGAATTTGCCGCCGGGGTAACGCTGGGCCGCACCGTTCGCACGGCACACGGCCCCTGGCCCGAAGGGATGCGCTGCGCGGTAAAGATCCGCAGCCGGGCACCCTTAGCCGGATGCACCGTGCGCTGCCGGGCAGACGGGCGGCTGGACGTGCTTTTTGACGAGCCCCTGCGGGCCCCGGCGCCGGGCCAGTCCGCCGTGCTGTATGCCGGGGACCTGGTGATCGGCGGCGGGGTAATTGAATCCACGGCGCCGGGCACGGACTGAGCGGCTGCAGCCCGGCTGGGGCCCTGCGGGAGGACACCCCCCGGCCCCTTTCAAATCATGCGGGGCGGGCAGCCAAAAGTGCTGCCCGCCCCTTGATCATCCTGCCGCAAAGGCGGGCGGGGCCGGCGGCGGCGCAAAACGGCGCCCGTCTCGCCCGTCGGCCTGCCCGGCCGGGGATTGCCTCTTTATGGATTTTCCTTGTAAAATGCGATATAGCCGGCCTTGGTTGGATGATCGGCGATCAAGCAGTTTCCTTCTTTTGACACATGAAAGGCAATCAGCAAATCCGCCCCTGCGGCAGTAAAACTGACCATCATGGCAAGCAAAGACACTGTGCCGGGATAAACGAAAACAAACAGGATGCTGCCCATCCCCAATAGGACAAATGGTGCCAAAACGCCTATTAAATAAGAGTTCTTTTGCAGCACCGCTTTGCATGTGCAGCTTGGCATCATTGCGTTGATATTGAAGCGAACCGCTTTCCAGCCCTTTCCGCTTGAAACGGCCCAGCCGATGCCGTGCAGCAGTTCATGCATCACAACAAAGACAGCAATGACGGCGATGAACATCATGTAAAAAGAGAGCCCGCCGATTTCCAGCAAATGCGCCCTTTTGATGAGGAGAAAGCGATACAATAAGCCCGAGACAACGATGAACGGAAGTGCGCAGAGAACCCCGAAAACCATCGCCCTGCCCGAGGGGATTGTAACATCTTTTTCTCTGTACCCGCCTGACTTTAAGTTGGCCTGCACCCTGTCAAAATCCGTGTTTTCCTTTTTTGATTCCATCGTGACACCTCCTGTTGAGAGCAGCAGCTTTCCTACACACAGCATATATTATTTTATTCTTTATGTCAAGTATTTCTTGCTTTTCAGCAAAAATAAATAGCCGTCAAAGACGGCTATCCAGCTCCGGCCCTGCCATGAATCACTCTCTGCGTCTCAAAATCAATATTCCTGCAATTTCAACCGCTGCGGTGATGTTGAAAATGGTCTGAATTGCGTTTACAGCCAAAAATGCATCCAAGACAAGGGCCCCGCCATTGGGCGATTGCTGCACAGCGATATGCTGCATATAATGGCTGAACAGCGTGGCGCAAACACCAAAGCAGATCAATGCGGCAATGCTCGCCTTTCCGATAATCTTCCTGCCGCGCTCGTCCCGGCTGCTTCTGCAGAAAAACAGGAACAAAAGCGCTACGAACAGCAATACGCCAATCACCATATTCACAAAAGTTGCCTGCCGATCAGACAGCAAGAAGTAGAAAAGCTCCACGTCCTATGCCTCCCGAAAATCAAATAAGTCTTCAACCGTTACATCGAACACTTTCGCAATGCTATAGGCTAAAAGCATGGAAGGGTTGTAACGGTTGCGCTCAAGCTGCATGATGGTCTGGCGGGACACGCCGACCAAATCGGCAAGTTCCTGCTGCGTCATTCGTCTGGTTGCCCGGTACACATGGATTTTGCTTTCAAAAGTGTACTTGCTTTTTCCCGCCATCTGCTCACCGGCTTCCTCTTGGATTTACATTCCAAGTATAACATATTTCTGGCTTTCGGTCTAAGAAATTTTAGCGGAATCGGGCCCTGCAGGCGATTTTTCATCGCTCCCTCGACGCCGTGCGCCGCTTGTGATATACTAAATCATATTATGCCTTTACTGGAGGAGGATCTTCATGGGCCAACAGGCCAACGTGCCAAACCCCATCAAGCGGCTGGTGATCGGCGTACTGGCCCATGTAGACTCGGGCAAAACGACGCTGAGCGAGGCCCTTTTGTATAAAACCGGCGCCGTGCGCCGGCTGGGCCGGGTGGATCACCGGGATGCTTTCCTGGATACCGATGCACTGGAACGGGCACGGGGCATCACCATCTTCGCCAAACAGGCCGTACTGCAGCTGCCCGGCACCCAGGTGACCCTGCTGGACACCCCGGGCCATGTGGATTTTTCCGCCGAGGCCGAGCGGGCACTGCAGGTGATGGACTATGCGGTGCTGGTGGTGAGCGGCACCGACGGCGTGCAGAGCCACACCGAGACCCTGTGGCGCCTGCTGGCCCGTTACCGGGTACCTGTGTTCCTGTTTGTAAACAAGATGGATCTGGCCGGGGCCGACCGCACCCTGCGCCTGGCTGAGCTGCGCCGGCAGCTGGGAGACGGTTGTGTGGATTTCACCGTACCGGACCCGGCTGTGCTGGCCGAAGAGCTGGCCCTGTGCAGTGAAAGCCTGCTGGAGACCGTGGCCGCCGGCGGTATGCCTGATGACAGCCAGATCGCCGCTGCCGTGGCCCGCAGGGAAGTGTTCCCGGTATTTTTCGGTGCGGCGCTGAAACTGGAAGGCGTGGACAGCCTTCTGAATGCTTTGGCCCGGCTGACGATACAGCCGCCGGCGGGGCCCGCCTTCGGCGCCCGGGTGTTCAAAGTGACACGGGACGATGCCGGCGCCCGGCTGACCTGGCTGAAAGTGACCGGCGGGCAGCTGGATGTGAAAGACGAACTGTGCGCCCGCCCCGATGCCCGTAAAGCCTGGCAGGGAAAGGCCGACCAGCTGCGCGTGTACACAGGGGAAAAATTCCGCATGATAAGCCGGGCACTGCCCGGGGATGTGGTGGCCGTGACGGGCCCGGCCGACACCTGGCCCGGCGAGGGGCTGGGCTGCGAGGCCGACGCCCCGGCGCCGGTGCTGGAGCCGGTGCTGCGCTACCGGGTACAGCTGCCCCCGCAGGCCGACGCGCACAAAGCGCTGGAGCAGCTGCGCCAGCTGGAGCAGGAGGACCCCCAGCTGCATGTTGTGTGGGACCAGCGCCTTGCCCAGCTGCACCTGCAGCTGATGGGCGAAGTGCAGCTGGAGGTGGTGCAGAGCCTGCTGGCACGGCGCTTCGGCCTGGATGTTACCTTCGATGAAGGGGGCATTCTGTACAAGGAAACGCTGCGCACCCCGGTAGAGGGCGTGGGGCATTATGAGCCCTTGCGCCACTATGCCGAAGTACATCTGCTTTTGGAGCCGGGGGCCCCGGGCAGCGGCGTGCAGATCGCCTCCGGATGCCGGGAGGACGACTTGGCCGCCAACTGGCAGCGCCTGGTGCTGACCCATCTGGCGGAGAAGACCCATCTGGGCCCGCTGACCGGCGCACCCCTGACGGACGTGAAGATCACCCTGGCCGCCGGCCGCGCCCACCCCAAGCACACCGAGGGCGGCGACTTCCGCCAGGCCACCTACCGGGCCGTGCGCCAGGGCCTGCGCATGGCCATGGCTGCCGGCAGCTGCGTTCTGCTGGAGCCCTGGTACCAGTTCACCCTGCACCTGCCTGCCGACGCCCTGGGCCGGGCCCTGGCGGATATGCCGCGGCTGTGTGCGGAATTTGACCCGCCCCTTGCCCAGGGGCAGAGCGCGGTGCTGACAGGCCGCGCACCGGTGGCCTGCCTTCGGGGCTATGCCCGCCAGGTAGCCGCCTACACCAAGGGGCGCGGCCAGCTGGCCTGCCTGCCCGCAGGATATGCGCCCTGCCACAACGCCCAGGAAGTGATCGACGCCGCCGGTTATGATGCCGACGCCGATGTGGAGAACACCGCTGACTCCATCTTCTGCAGCCATGGCGCCGGGGTGCTGGTGCGCTGGGACGAGGTACCTGCCAAGATGCACCTGCCCAGCGTGCTGGCCCGCAGCCGGCGCCTGGCCAGCCAGGAGGCTGAACAGACGGACGGCGACGACCGGGCCCCCGAAGCCAAGGCCCGCCGGGCGGCCGCTTACCGGGCCACCCTGGCCGCAGACAAAGAGCTGATGGCCATTTTCGAGCGCACCTACGGGCCCATCCGCCGGGACGAGCGGGACGCCCTGCGCACAGCCAAAACGCCCCGTCCCGCCAGCAGCGCCAAACCCGCCCGGCCCATGCCCGCCGGGCCGGAATATCTTTTGGTGGACGGGTACAATGTGATCTTCTCCTGGGAAGAGCTGAAAGCCCTGGCCGCAGGCAGCCTGGAGGCCGCCCGCCAGCGCCTGGCGGACATTTTGTGCAATTATGCGGGCTACCGCCGGTGCATCCCCATCCTGGTGTTTGACGCCTACAAAGTAAAAGGCGGTATGGGGTCGGTGGAACAGTATCACAACCTGTACATCGTGTACACCAAAGAGGCCGAAACCGCTGACATGTACATTGAAAAAGCCACCCATCGCCTGGCAAAAGAGCATCTGACCCGGGTGGTCACCTCCGACGCCACCGAACAGATCATCATCCTGGGCGGCGGTGCGCTGCGGGTGTCCTCCCGCGCCTTTCAGGACGAGGTCAAAGCGGTGGACGCCGAAATCCGGGAGTTCCTTGCCGGCAGCTGAGGGCTCTTCTCTCCCCTTTTCCCAACTTTTCTTTTTTCATGGAAAACAGCGGCCCGCCCGGGCGTTTCCCGGGCGGGCCGCTGTGTTTTGTGCGGATTATTCTGTTTGGGGCGGCCTTTGGGCCGCCGCTTGGTCATGGCGGTACAGGCGGATCAGTCCTCCGTCCAATTCCTGCGCCATGCCGCAGAACACCCATCCATAGCGCTCGTACAGGCCGGTATGCTCGGTGACCAGGTACAGGGTCTCCACGCCCCGGGCGGCCAGGTCGCAGCACACGGCCTGTATCAGATGCCGCGCGACCCCCTGGCCGCGGCAGGGCGGCTCTACATAGAGGGCGCACAGGTTGGGCGCGCAGTCGGTACGGCGGTGGAAATCGTTCTCAATGATGCCGCAGCCTGCGGCAATCTGCCCCTCCCGCAGCACCAGATACCACTGGGGCACCGGACCCGGCCCCGCCTGGCAGGCGCGGATGCTGGCCTCATACTCTGCCGCAGGCACATCCCACTTCCCGCTGAACCACGCTGCAGCGCGCCCGTTCCATTCCGGATGCGCCCGCAGCGGCACCAGGCTGTACCCCGGCACCGCAAAATCCATCCAATCCATCCGTTCCCGCCGAACCGGTTTCATATCATGCCCTCCTCACTTTTCCTTTTCGGCCTGCTCCTGCCCTGCTCAGGCCGTTTGGGGCAGCACCCGGGCCGTGCCCGCCGGGGATTCCATCAGCCTGCCGATAGCGGCGGTATCCACCATCGGCCCCAGGATGGCGCTGTCCTCGGCCAGGTGCAAAGCAATTTTGGCGTACACCCGGTCCCCGCCGTGGAAGCCGTCGATGTACTCGTCGTCCACGGTGTCGGCCATGGCGGTGAAATCGAAGAACTCGCCGCCCACCGCCGCAAAGCGCGCGGCGATCTCATCATACAGCGTATCCAGATAGCCGTACTTGCCCGCGGCGGCCATGCGGGCGTTCACCGAGGGCGGGAACGGCGGCAGAAACCCCACCACCCGGATGTCCCGGCCTGCGCACCAGGCCAGAAATTCCTCCAGCTGGGCCAGGGCCGTGGCGTCGGGCGCCGCGCAGCCCTGGAAACGCAGCTCATCAAAGTCAATATCGCGGTACACCTGGGAGAAATTGCGCTGAGGCCGGCCCAGGTTCTCGCCGGCGGTCTCGCCGTACTGGTAGCTGCCGTCGGCCTTGAAGCCGGAGCCCCGGCCCACCGCCGCCATGCCGAAATAACCCGGGTGGGCCTGCAGCGCCCCGGCCAGGGAGAACTTGCCCTGGCCGTAGTCCAGCCCGGTGCGCAGCAAGGTGTCGAAAAAGTCCATCTCCAGCTCGCCGAAGGACAGGTCGCCGAAATTGGCCTGGCGCCAGGGGGTGCTGAACATGTCCTGGTCCAGCACCACCAGTAGGGTATCGGGCAGGGCCTCGGTGGGCAATGCCTGCAGGAACTGGGTGTAATTGGCCACGTTGTGCACCGCGCCGCCGGCGTTGTAGAAGGAGGGCTGGGTGAAGAAATCCCCCCGCAGCTGCATGCTGCGGCTGGCGCCCAGCACCAGCAGGCGCGGGGCCAGACGGCGGGTGACCGCCATTTTGTAGGTGGCGAAATTCTCGTGGTGGCTGGTGCCGTACAGCACCAGCCCGCCGTCCACCGTGGCCTGCACAATCTCGTCCATGGGCGCCAGTTCCCGGCTGTTCACCAGCACCGCCGCCAGCAGGCCGTAGAACAGCACGATCGGCAGGGCAAACAGGGCCAGGATCCTCAAAAAACGTCTCATCTGCCGCACCTCCCTTCAGAACCGGAAGTACATAAAACTGCCCCCGCCGATGTTGCCCCACAGCACCAGCGCGGCCGCCCACACATAGCTCAGGGCCGCCTGGAACCAGGGCCGCCGGGCGGCCAGCCAGACGGCGTAACCTGTGCGGGCGGCTGCCAGCTCCACGGCGAACAGGGCGGCAAACTGCACGGCAAAGCGCACGCAGGCAGGCACCGTCAGGCCCAGCAGCACCACGCTCTCTTTAAGATAATTGACACCGGGCACAAAATCATAGAACAGATGCGTAAGGATGTAGACAGCGTTGGCCCAGTTGGGCGAGGCGAAGAAAATCCACCCCAGGCAAACAAGGCAGAAGGTGACGCCGGCGGAAAACACCCGGCCGGCCGGGCCCTCCCGGCGCAGGGGCAGCACCGCCCACAGGCGGCTGCGCACACCGGCCGTGAGGGTGCCGGCCACCATATAGGCCCCGTGCAGGGCGCCCCAGGCCAGCATGGGGGCATTGGCGCCGTGCCACAGCCCGCTGACCACAAAGGTGGCAAACAGGTTGAAGCAGTGGCGCGCTTTTCCCACCCGGCTGCCGCCCAGGGGGATGTAGACGTACTCTTTGAGCCAGCCCGACAGGGAGATGTGCCAGCGGTTCCAGAATTCTTTTATCGAGGGCGCGAAATAGGGCGCACGGAAGTTTTCCGCCAGCTCCAGGCCCAGCATGGCCCCCAGGCCCCGGGCCATGTCGGTGTAACCGGAGAAGTCGGCGTAAATCTGTACCGCGTAAAACAGCACGACGATCACCAGGCTGAAACCGTGGAGCTTCTGCGGGTCCGCAAAGACGGCGGCGGTGTAATAGTTCAGCGTGTCGGCCATCACCACCTTCTTGCACAGGCCCCACAGGGCCAGCTGGGCGCCGGACAAAGCGGCGCGGCAGTTGAAGGCCCGTTCCTTCTGCAGGGCGGGCAGCAGGTCCCGCGGGCGGGTCAGGGGGCCGGCGGTCACCTGCAAAAACAGCCCGAAGCTCAGCGCCAGGGGCAGAAACCGGCGCGCAGGCTGCAGGCGGCCCCGGTAGATATCCACCAGGTAGGAGACCATTTGAAAGGTATAATAGCTGATGCCTGCCGGGGCTGCCCAGGGCAGGTACAGCGGCGCAAAGGCAGCCCTCAGCGCACCGGACAGGCCCGTTAAAACGTCCAGCATGGCATTGCAGTATTTGAACAGCGCCAGGGGCACCAGGCATATACACAGCGCCAGGGCCAGCCGCCTGCGGGTGGCCCGCCGGCCCAGCCAGAGGCCCATGGCCCAGACTGCAGCGCTCAGCCCTGCCAGCAGTGCCAGATACACCGGGCCGAAAGCGGCGTAAAAAGCGGCGCTGGCCAGCGCCAGCACCGGCATGCGCCGGCGGGCGGGCAGCGCCCAATACAGAGCAAACACCGCCGCGAAAAAGCCGAAAAACGCAAAGGAATTAAATTGCACGAGCCAACGCCTCCTGCCGGAAAGGAAAATGCAAAGCGCGGGCCGCACCGTTTCCGGAAGATGCAGCCCGCGCCGGATCACCGATTTCCTGCCGATCAGGCACGGCCCAGCAGCGCCTTGATCTTCTCGTGAGGGTCAATGATATTGGAGATAGACATATCGTGGTTCAGCGCCGCGATAAAGTAGGCGATGTACTTGGACACATCCACCTCATGGAACCACTCGCGCTCCAGCAGTTCAGGCATACGATAGGTAAGGTTGGTGCCGAACACCCCGGCCAGGGTACCGTTCTCATAGGCTTTGTCAAAGGCATCCAGCCCGCCCGTAAACAGCGCATAGGTGGCGTTGGCAAAAATGCGCCTGGCCCCCTGCTTTTTCAATGCCACGGCGATGTCCAGCATGCTTTCGCCCGAGGAAATGATATCATCGGCCACGAACAGGTCCTTGCCCTCTACGCTCTCGCCCAGATATTCGTGGGCCACGATGGGGTTGCGGCCGTTCACCACGCGGGAATAATCCCGGCGCTTGTAAAACAGGCCCAGGTTCACGCCCAGCACGCTGGCATAGTACATATTGCGGTCCAGCGCGCCTTCGTCGGGGCTGATGACCATGAAATGGTCCTTGTCAAACTGCAGATCGGGCACGCTTTTCAGCAGCGCCTTCATTACCTGATAGGTGGGCATTACATTGTCCATGCCCAGCAACGGCACGGCATTCTGCAGGCGGGGATCGTGGGCGTCAAAGGTGATGATGTTGGACACACCCATGGCCCGCAGCTCCTGCAGGGCACAGGCGCAGTCCAGGCTCTCCCGGGCATTGCGCCGGTGCTGGCGGCCGCCGTACAAAATGGGCATAATGATGCTGACCCGGTGCGCCTTGCCCGACGCCGCCTGGATCAGGCGTTTCAGGTTCTGGAAGTGATCGTCCGGAGACATATAGTTCTCGTGGCCAAACAACTTATAGCGGCAGCTGTAATTGCCCACATCAATGACGATGAACAGATCATCGCCCCGCACGCTGCCTTTGATCAGTGCCTTGCCATCGCCGGACTGGAACCGGGGGCATTCGCTGGGGATGATGAACGTCTCTACATCCATGCCGGCCTCCTTGGCCCAGCGCAGCAGGTGACAGTTGATCTTTTCCGTCAATTCCTCGGCGCCGGGGGCTGCAATGAGGCCCAAATCGGCCACACGCTCTTCAAACCGGAAAAATTCCTTCGCACTTTTCGCCTTCACCATTGGCAGTTGCACGCTCCTTCACACAATGAGATTCCTGTCCCTTTGCCCGCGGGGCGGGCACTCTTCGCCCTTATTGTAACACAAAATTGACCGGTTTTTTGCTTTGGATTTACCCGGTGCGCAAATTTTGTCGTTTTGCCCCAAAGCAGCGGGCAAAAGCAGGGGTTTTTATGCAAGAATCCGGCGGTTTGCACAAAGAGGGCCGGTACGATGCGCGCTTCCGCCGGCCGAATGGTTCAGCGGATGTAGCGCCCCGTCAGGCTGTCCGGGCAGGCGGCCACCTGGGCGGGGGTGCCGGCGGCCACCACCCGGCCGCCCTCTTCCCCGCCGCCGGGGCCCATGTCGATGACATAGTCGGCACAGCGGATCACATCCAGGTCATGTTCGATGACTACCACGGTGGCTCCCTGGCCAATCAGCGTGCGGAACACCGACAGCAGCGTGCGCACGTCCAGCGGATGCAGGCCAATGGTCGGCTCATCGAATACGAACACCGTATCCCCCTGGCCGCGGCCCATCTCACTGGCCCGCGTCAGCCGCTGGGCGTCACCGCCGGACAGGCTGGGCGTGGCCTCGCCCAAGGTCAGGTAGCCCAGGCCCAAATCGTCCAGCACCTGCAGGCGCCGGTGCACCAGGGGCAGCTTTTCGCAGGCCGAAAGGGCCGTGTGCACATCCATGGCCATCAGCCCCGGCAGCGTAAAAGTGCGCCCGTCCCCCACGGGATAGTGCACCCGGCCTGCCTCGGGGGCATAGCGGCTGCCCCGGCAGGCAGGGCATGGAATGTCCACATCGGGCAAGAACTGCACATCCAGGCTGATCTGCCCGGTGCCGTCACACACAGGGCAGCGCAGCCTGCCGGTATTATAGGAAAAATCCCCTGCCTTGTACCCCAAAGCCCGGGCGTCCGATGTGCGGGCGAAAATCTTGCGCAGCTCGTCATGGACATCGGCGTAAGTGGCCACGGTGGAGCGCACATTGATGCCGATGGGCGTGGCGTCGATAAGGCGGACCCGGGCGATGCCGGGAGCGTCCAGAGCTTTCACATGGGCCGGCAGGGGTGTGCCGGCCGCAGAGGCCTCCAGGGCGGGCACCAGGCTCTCCAGGATCAGCGTGGTTTTGCCTGAGCCGGACACGCCGGTAACCGCCGTGAGCCGCCCCTTGGGGATGCACACCTCCAACGGGTGCACCGTGTGGACGGGCCCGGTGGACAGGCGGATGGCTCCCCGGGCAAACAGTTCTTCCTCCAGATGTGCCGGTGCCGGCAGCACGTGGGCCCCCAGCAGAAAGGGGCCGATTTTGGAGGCCGGGTCGGCGGCCAACGCCGCCGCGGTGCCCTCTGCCAGCACCCGCCCCCCGTCCGCGCCGGCGCCGGGGCCCATTTCGATGATCCAGTCGGCCCGGGACAGCACCTGGGTATCATGGTCCACCAGCAGCACCGAATTGCCGTCGGCCACAAGATCATCCATCACTCCCACCAGCCCTTCGATATTGGCCGGATGCAGGCCGATGGAGGGTTCGTCCAGCACATACAGCACGCCGGTGGTGCGGTTGCGCACGGCCCGTGCCAGCTGCATGCGCTGGCGCTCGCCTGTGGAAAGGGTGGAGGCGGCGCGGTCCAGCGTAAGGTAAGACAAGCCCAGATCCATCAGGCGGCGGGCGGCCGTATCAAAGCTCTGGCAAATGCTGCGCGCCATGGGCTGCATCTCGGCGGGCAGGCTGCCGGGCACACCTGCCACCCATTGCATCAGGGCCCGCAGGGTCATCCGGCAGGCCTCATCCAGCCCGATGCCCCGCAGGCGGGGCGCCCGGGCCGCGGGAGACAGGCGGGTGCCGGCGCAATCGGGGCAGACATCCTCTTTCAAAAAGCGTTCCACCCGCTTCATGCCCTTCTCGTCCTTCACCTTGGCCAGAGCATTTTCCACCGTGCGCACCGCGCTGTAATAAGTAAAATCCAGTTCGGCGGTATTTTCCGTATTTTTTGCCCGGTACAGAATATGCCTTTTTTCCGCAGGGCCGTCATATACAATGGCTTTTTCCCCGTCGGTCAGGTCCTTGAACGGTACGTTGGTGCGCACACCCATCGCGCGGCACACGTCGGTCATCAGCGACCACATCAGGCTGTTCCAGGGGGCCACGGCGCCCTGGTCGATGGTCAGGCTTTCATCGGGCACCAAACTGGCACGGTCCACCGCGCGCACCACACCGGTGCCCGCACAGGTGCGGCAGGCACCCTGGCTGTTGAAGGCCAGTTCTTCGGCGCCGGGGCCGTAAAAATGCACGCCACACACCGGGCAGGTGATCTGCTGGCCGGCAGCCACCGCCAGACTGGGCGGCGCGTAGTGGCCGTTGGGGCACCGGTGGGAGGCCAGCCGGGAGAACATCAGCCGCAGGCTGTTGAGCAGTTCGGTGCCCGTACCGAAGGTGCTGCGGATCCCCGGCACGCCGGGGCGCTGGCGCAATGCCAGGGCCGCCGGCACATAGCGCACATCGTCCACGTCGGCCTAGGCGGCCTGGGTCATGCGGCGGCGCGTATAGGTAGACAGAGCATCCAGATACCGCCGCGAACCCTCGGCATACAGCACACCCAGCGCCAGGCTGGACTTGCCCGAACCGGACACCCCGGCCACGCCCACCACACGGCCCAGGGGAATATCCACATCCACGTTTTTCAAATTGTGCACCCGCGCCCCCCGCACCTCAATGGCGCGGGGGGCAGGCCCCTGCCTTTGGCTGCTGTACATGGGCAGTTCTCCTTTCTGCTGCGGGGTGCGGCACTGCGCGCCGCACCCTGGTTTCCTGATATGGCAAAAGCCCTTGAAACCTCATGGTTTCAAGGGCTTTTTGGAGCTGCTAACCAGATTTGAACTGGTGACCTCATCCTTACCAAGGATGCGCTCTACCGACTGAGCTATAGCAGCAAATGGCGACCCGGATGAGGCTCGAACTCACGACCTCCAGCGTGACAGGCTGGCGTTCTAACCGACTGAACTACCGGGCCATATGGCAGGGGCAGAAGGATTTGAACCCTCGGCACGCGGTTTTGGAGACCGCTGCTCTACCAACTGAGCTATACCCCTATCTATGACGGTCCCCTGTGAATCAGGGCGCTTAAATATAATACCGAAAAGCGGGCCGCTTGTCAACCCCTTTTTCACATTTTTTTCGCGCCATCCGCACCCGCCCCTTCCTTCCCCCGGCGGGCTGTGCTATAATGCCCCTAGAAGGAGGGGACGCTATGTCGATGGAAGATTACCGCAAAGCCCTCAAACAGGGGCAGAAAACCTTCCGCGCCTGTGTGGCCCGGGGCCAGCACCCTTATCCCCAGGTGCTGGACGACATTCTGGAAAATGCCAACATTGAGCGCGCCGAACCCCTGGGCGTGGTGGATGTACCCATGGAGCTGATTGTAGGCACCAAAACCGCCGGGCGCAAGCGGGCCTTTGCCCGGGATTTCATGCCCCTGCTGCCGGAAAAAAGCGAATTCGCCGTAAAATGGGTGACCCTGTGCCGCGCCCAGGTGCAGGAGGGCATCCGGGACCCCATCGTGGCCTACGAATTCCTGAACCGGTTCTATGTACAGGAGGGCAACAAACGGGTATCCGTCCTGAAATATTTCGGCGCCGCATCCATCCCCGCCACCGTCACCCGCCTGGTGCCCCGGCCCACGGATACACTGGAAAACCGGATGTATTATGAATTCATGGGTTTTTATGCCGCCGCAGGCATCAATTACCTGGAATTCAGCCGTCCCGGCAGCTATGCCCGGCTGCTGGCCGCCCTGGGCAAAAAGCCCGGCCAGAAATGGACTGTGGAGGAACGGCAGTACTTTGCCTCGCTGTACATCCCGTTCCGCCGGGTGTTCCAGGCATTGGGCGGTGAAAAACTGGCCCTGACCGCCGGCGACGCGCTGCTGGCCTTTTTAAACGTGTACCCCTACCGCGAAGCACTGGCCATGAGCGGCGACCAGCTGCGTGACCGCCTGGAACGTATGTGGCCGGAGGTGGCCGTTCTGGCCGAGCCGGACGGCATCGAGCTGTCCCTTTCGGCGCCGGCGGTACAGCCTCAGCCGCTGCTGGCGCGCCTGCTTCCGGCCGGGCGCGGGCCGCTGCGGTGTGCGTTTCTGTATGAACGCACTCCCACGGAGAGCGCCTGGACCTACGGGCACGAATTCGGGCGCAGCCAGGTACAGCAGACCCTGGCCGGCCGGGTGGAAACCAAAGCCTACTTTGATGTCAAAGTGGGCGAAAACGATGACGCCATGCTGGAACAGGCCATTGCCGAGGGCTGCTCCGTGGTGTTCACCACCACACCCAAGCTGATGGGCGCGGCCCTGCGCGCCGCAGTGGCCCATCCCACCGTACAGGTGTTCAATTGCTCGCTGAACATGAAGCACCCCCAGGTGCGCACCTATTACGGACGCATTTATGAGGCCAAATTCATTTTGGGCGCCATTGCCGGTGCCCTGTGCGATGACGGCAAGGTGGGTTACCTGGCCAGTTACCCCATTTACGGCATGACGGCCGGCGTCAATGCCTTTGCGCTGGGTGTGCAGATGACCAATCCCCGCGCCCGGGTATATCTGGAGTGGACATCTTCCCAGGGGCCCGACGCCGAGGAGCGGTTTGCCGGCGAAGGTGTGCGGCTTGTCTGCGGCCAGGATGCCCGCGCCCCCGGCGAGGCCCGTCCCGCCGGGCTGTACCGGTACCAGGACGAACAGCACGTCCAGCTGGCCGCGCCCTTTTGGCACTGGGGGGCATTTTATGAAATGATCCTGCAGCGGCTGCTGGCCGGCGGGCTGAAGGATGCAGAACCCGAACGGGGGCCCCATGCCTTCAACTATTGGTGGGGCATGTCCTCCGGGGTCATTGACGTGCTGCTGAGCCGCAAACTGCCGCTGGGGCCCCGGCAGCTGGCCCGGCTTCTGCGCAGCGACATCTGCTGCGGCGTATACGACCCCTTCACCGGGCCGCTGCTGGCCCAGGGCGGGCGGGCTGTTCTGCCCCGGGAGGGTGCCCGGCTGACGCCGGAGCAGATCCTGCGGATGGACTGGCTGTGCGACAACGTGGTGGGGCATATCCCCGCCTTTGAAGAGCTGATCGATGCGGCCAAGCCCTTGGTGCGGCTGCAGGGCGTGCTGCCCGGGGAGGGACAGGCATGAAGGTACTGGCCATTGCGGATGTGGAATCCCGGCTGCTGTGGGATTTTTTTGAGCCCAAAATGCTGGAAGGCGTGCACCTGGTGCTGGCCTGCGGCGATTTGGACCCCCGGTATCTCTCCTTCATTGCCACCTTCACCCCGGCGCCGGTGCTGTACGTCCACGGCAACCACGACGCCCGCTACCAGCGCACGCCGCCGGAAGGCTGCACCTGTATTGAGGACACTGTCTACAATTTCCGGGGGCTGCGTATCCTGGGGCTGGGCGGCAGCATCCGCTACAAGCCCGGACCTTTTCAATACACCGAAAAAGAGATGGCCCGGCGCGTGACGCGCCTGCGTTACAAATTGATGCGCAGCCGCGGTTTTGACATTCTGGTGGCTCACTCCCCGGCAGCCGGTTTGAACGACGGGCCCGACCGTGCCCATCTGGGCTTTGCCTGCTTCGGCGGCCTGCTGGATAAGTACCAGCCCCGCTACTTTGTGCACGGGCATGTCCACATGAACTACGGCCAGGTGCCCCGTGAGTGCCGGCGCGGCGCCACCACAGTGATCAACGCTTACGAACGGCATGTGTTTACCATTGAAACGCCTGATTTGACCGACCCGCCCCGGCGCACCGGCTGGCTGGCCGGCCCCGGGCGCTGAGCTGTACGGCAATAGGAAAAGCGTGTACCTTCCGGTACACGCTTTTTCTCTGTGCATACGGGCGCCTCAGGAGAGCCGGGCCTTGAAATCTTCATAGCCGAACTGCCGGATCAGCCGGCAGCGGCCGGCCCCGTCCCGCCATACGATGGAGGGCAGCGGCATCCCGTTGAACGTGTTGTTTTTCACCATGGTATACAGGGCCATGTCCTCAAAGACCAGCACGTCGCCGGGGGCCAGGGGGCGGTCAAAAGAATAATCCCCGATCACATCCCCCGCCAGGCAGGTGGGCCCGCCCAGGCGGAAGGTATAGGGCTTCTCACCCGGCTGTCCTGCGCCCTGCAGGGGCGGGCGATAGGGCATTTCCAGCACGTCCGGCATGTGGCAGGCGGCAGAGGTATCCAGAATGGCGATATCCATGCCATTGTGCAGGGTATCCAGCACGGTGGTGTATAAAAAGCCGGCATTCAGCACCACGGCCTCCCCCGGCTCCAGGTAAATATCCACCCGGTGGGCCTGCCGCAGGCGCTGCACAATGCCCACCAACCGCTCCACGCCGTAGCCCGGGCGGGTGATGTGGTGCCCGCCGCCCAGATTCAGCCAGCGCAGGGCGGGCATCCGGGCCAGCATCGGGGCAAATTTGGCTTCAAAGGCGTCTGCCGTGGCCGCCAGGGCGTCGGAATCCTGCTCGCACAGGGTGTGGAAATGCAGGCCGTCCAGCAAAGGGAACACGTCCGGCGCCTCAGACAGGGCTGCAGCGGTCGTGCCCAGGCGGCTGCCGGGGGCGCAGGGGTCGTAGATCGCGTGGCCCTCCTGGGTGGAGCATTCCGGATTCACCCGCAGGCCGACCTGTTTTCCGGCCGCCCGTGCCGCCGGGCCAAAGCGCCGCACCTGGGCCGGGGAGTTGAAGATCACGTGGTCGGCGTACTGCAGGATCTCATCAAACTGGTCGGCCCGGTAGGCGGGGCTGTATACATGTACCTCGCCGCCGAACTTTTCCCGGCCCAGGCGGGCCTCGTACAGGCCGCTGGCCGCCGTACCCGACAGGTATTGGCGCAGCAGCGAGTAGCAGGAAAACATGGAAAAAGCTTTCTGCGCCAGCAGGATCTTGCACCCGGCCCGCCGGGCCACATCGGCCAGCAGCACCAGGTTGCGCCGCAGCAGCGCTTCATCCACCAGATAGTAGGGCGTGGCAAACGGTTCCGCCATGGCTCAGTCCACCAAAACGGGGTGGTCGTCCACCTGCCAGGGCAGGCCCCACCGGTTCAGGGCGTCCATATAGGGATCCGGGTCGAACTGTTCCACGGTGTACACACCGGGCTTGTTCCATTTGCCTGTCAGCAGCATCATGGCGCCCACCATGGCGGGAACGCCGGTAGTATAGCTGATGGCTTGGCTGCCCACCTCTTTGTAGCATGCCTGATGGTCGCAGATATTGTAGATATAGGCCGTTTTGGGCCGGCCGTCCTTTGTACCGGTAAAAATGCAGCCGATGTTGGTTTTACCCACGGTGCGCGGGCCCAGGGACGCGGGATCCGGCAGAAGGGCCTTCAGGAACTGGATGGGCACGATCTCCCGGCCCTCGTACAGTACCGGCTCGGTGGACAGCATACCCACATTCTCCAGGCACTGCATGTGGGTGAGGTAACTCTGGCCAAAGGTCATGAAAAAGCGGATGCGCTTGACCCCCGGGATATTCTTGGCCAGGGACTCGATCTCCTCGTGGTGCAGCAGGTACATATCCTTTTGGCCCACACCGTCGAAGTCGTACTCCCGCTTGATGCTCATGGCCGGCACTTCCACCCAATGGCCGTTTTCCCAATAGCTGCCGGGGGCCGAAACCTCCCGCAGGTTCACCTCGGGGTTGAAGTTGGTGGCAAAGGGATAGCCGTGGTCGCCGCCGTTGCAGTCCAGGATGTCAATGGTATCGATGGTGTCGAACAGGTGCTTTTGCGCCCAGGCGCAGTAAGCCTGGGTGACGCCCGGGTCAAAGCCGGTGCCCAGCAGGGCCGTCAGGCCGGCGGCTTTGAATTTCTCCATATACTCCCACTGGTAGCTGTAATCGAAGTAAGCCGAGAACCCCTCCTCCCTGCAGCGCTTTTCGTAGCGGGCACGCCAGGCGGGGTCGTCCAGTTTCTCCGGCTCGTAATTGGCGGTGTCCAGATAGTTCACGCCGCAGGCCAGGCATGCGTCCATGATGGTCAGATCCTGATAAGGCAGGGCGATATTCATCACAAGGTCCGGCTGGTAGGCGTCAATCAGTGCCTTCAGCTGCTTTACATCGTCGGCGTCCACCTGAGCGGTGGTGATACGGGTCGAAGTTTTCCCGGCCAGATCCGCCGCCAGGGCGTCGCACTTTGCCTTGGTGCGGCTGGCGATGCACAGGTCGGTGAATACCTCGCTGTTCTGGCAGCACTTGCGGATGGCCACATTGGCCACGCCGCCGCAGCCGATGACTAATACTTTACTCATAGAAAAATCCCTCCATATGTATTGCAGACGGATAGCCGTCGGGCAAGTGGTTACTCCAGCGCCAGCAGCATTTCCCGCACGACTTTGCAGGCCGTGATGGTGGAAACGCCGCTTTGGTCGTAGTGCGGGGCCAGCTCGTTCACATCGCAGCCCACCACTTTGGCCTGCCGGCACACCAGGGTGACGGCCCGGCGCAGAGCGTCAAAGGAAACGCCGCCGGGTTCCGGCGTGCCGGTGCCCGGAAAGGCCGATGGATCCAGCACATCCAGGTCCACCGTGAAGTAGACCGGTTTGCCTGCGAGCTTCTCCAGCGTCTGCTCCAGCCCCTCGAAGTCAAAACGGCGGGTGGCCACATGGCCTTTCCCCCACTCAAACTCCGCCTTCTCCCCCGAACGGATACCGAACTGGAAGATGCGCCCGTCGCCCACCAGCTCCCAGCAGCGGCGCATCACGCAGGCATGGGACAGGCCGGCACCCAGGTAGTCATCCCGCAAATCGGCGTGAGCGTCGAAGTGAATGATATGCAGCTCGGGATACTGCTTGGCCGCAGCCCGCACGGCCCCCAGCGTCACCAGATGCTCGCCCCCCAGCATAAACGGGCGCTTGGCCCGGGCCAGGATGTGGCGAGTGCGCTGCTCGATACGGGCCAGGGCCTTCTGGCTGTCGCCGAAGCACAGCTCCAAATCGCCCAGGTCGATCACATGGGCATCCTCCAGGTCCCGGTCCTGATAGGGGCTGTAGCTCTCGATGCCATAGCTCTCCTGGCGGATGGCTGCGCTGCCGAAACGCGCGCCCGGCCGGTAAGAGGTGGTGGAGTCAAAGGGAGCGCCGAACAGCATGGTGTCGGCGAAGTGGGCGCCCTTGTCACAGCCCATAAACACCTGGACATTCTTACTCAACATCTTTCAACAGCTCCTCTACATAGGCCGGCAGGCAGAACGCCCCCCGATGCAGGTTGGTGGTATAGTACCGGCAGGCCAGGCCCCGGGCGTTCCAGCGCTCCGCGTCCAGGTCCCGCAGGGGATGATACCGCTTTGAGGCAAAGCCGAACAGCCAGTGCCCCGAGGGATAGGTGGGGATATGGGCCTGATACACCTTGGCGATGGGAAAGCTCTCCACGATGCGCTTGTGGGCGCGCTGGGCAGCCAGGGCATCGGCTGCGTAAAAAGGGCTTTCGTGCTGGTTGACCAGCACGCCGTCTGGCCGCAGGGCTTTGTAGCAGCTGCCGTAAAATTCTTTGGTGAACAAGCCTTCGCCGGGGCCGAAGGGGTCGGTGGAGTCCACAATGATCAGGTCGTAGCAGTTCTCCCGGGAGCGCACAAAGCGCACACCGTCCTCATAAAAGATCTTCACCCGCTCATCCTCCAGGCGGCACGCCGTCTGGGGCAGATACTGCTTGCACACGGCCACCACCTGGGGGTCGATCTCCACCATGTCGATGCGGGTGATGTCGGCATAGCGGGTCAGCTCCCGCACCACGCCGCCGTCCCCGGCGCCGATCACCAGCACATCCCGCACGGCGGGGTGCACCGCCATCACGGGGTGGGTGATCATCTCATGGTAAATAAACTCGTCCTTTTCCGTCAGCATCATATAGCCGTCCAATGCCAGGAAGCGGCCGAATTCCGGGGATTCAAACACGTCAATGCGCTGAAACTCGCTGCGGCCGACATACAACTGCCGGTCCACCCGGATGGAAAGCTTCACGTCGGGGGTCTGCGCCTCCGAATACCAAAAATCCAATGTTCCCTCTCCTTTCCCTGTAGGCAGCCAGCCTCAGGCCAGCACATTCAAGCGCAGGATCTGCGCGTCTTCCGGGCCGGTGAGCTGGCAGCCCTTTTCCTTGGCATAACGGATGTAATCCAGGATGCGGCGGGTGATGCGCTCGCCGGGGGCCAGGATGGGGATGCCCGGGGGATAGCACATTACAAATTCACTGCACACCCGGCCCTCGGTGTCCTCGATGGGCAGGGACTCCTTTTCCGCGTAAAACGCTTCCTGGGGCGTGGCAGCCACGTCAGGCTCGATGTACTCCTGCCGCATCAGCCCGCCTTTGCGCCCGCCGTAGCGCCGGCGCACCTCGGCCAGGGCGCTCACCAGGCGTTCAATCTCCTGCGGGCGGTCCCCGATGGACAGATACGCCAAAATATTGCCCAAATCGCCGAACTCGATCTGGATATCGTACTCATCCCGCAGCAGATCATATACTTCAATGCCCGCCAGCCCCACATCCAGCGTATAGACTGAGAGCTTGGTCTGGTCGAAATCGAACACGCTGTCGCCATTGCACAGCTCGCGGCCGTAGGCGTAGTAGCCGCCGACACGGTTGATCTCCTCCCGGGCATAGCGGGCCAGCTCCAGCACCCGGGCAAATTCCTGCCGGCCCCGCAGGGCCAGGTTGCGCCGGCTGATGTCCAGGCTGGCCAGCAGCAGGTAGGAGGCGCTGGTGGTCTGGGTGAGGTTGATGATCTGGCGCACATAGCCCTGGTGGACGGCAGGGCCTGTCAGCAGCAGACTGCTCTGGGTAAGGCTGCCGCCGGATTTGTGCATGGACACGGCGGCCATGTCGGCCCCGGCAGCCATAGCGGAGACTGGCAGGCCTTCGCCGAAGTAGAAGTGGGTACCGTGCGCCTCATCGGCCAGGCACAGCATGCCGTGGTCATGGGCCATCTTTACAATGGCCCGCAAGTCTGAACATACGCCGTAGTAGGTGGGATTGTTCACCAGCACTGCCTTGGCGCCGGGATGGGCGGCAATGGCCTTTTCCACATCCGACAGGCGCATGCCCAGGCTGATGCCCAGCCGGTCGTCCCCGGCGGGGTCCACATACACAGGCACGGCGCCGCACAGCACCAGCGCACCCATGACGCTGCGGTGCACGTTGCGCGGCAGAATGATCTCCTCGCCGCGCTTGACCACCGAAAGGATCATGCTCTGCACGGCGCTGGTGGTGCCGCCCACCATCAAAAAGGCCCCTGCCGCACCGAATGCCTCGGCAGCCAGCCGTTCGGCATCCCGGATGACGGATACCGGGTGGCACAGATTGTCCAGCGGCTTCATGCTGTTCACATCCATGGACACACACTTGTGCCCCAGCAGGGCTGCCAATTCCGGGTTGCCGCGGCCACGCTTGTGGCCGGGCACGTCAAAAGGCACCACCCGCATCTGTTTGAACCGTTCCAGCGCCTCATAGATAGGCGCACGGGTCTGATCCATCAGCGCTCGCTCCCTTCAAAAATCTCCAGCATTTCCCGGCGCAGTGTGCGCTCGATATTCCAGCGTTCCTGCCGCGACAGCTGTCCGGCATCCTCCCGGAACAAGTAGTTTTCCACGTCGATCTGCCGCACCATCATACGGGTGTGGAACAGATTGGCCGCGGGCAGGTTCATATCCACCGCCCGGTAGCAGGCCAGCACTTCCGGGCTGATAAAGTCGCGGATGGAGGAGATGTCATGATCCAAAAACAGTTTGTGTCCGTCCATATCCCGCGTAAAGCCCCGCACCCGGTAATCCATGGTGATGATGTCCGAGTCGAAAGAGCCGATCAGGTAATCCAGCGTATTCAGCGGCGAAATGACCCCGCAGGTAGCCACATCGATGTCCACCCGAAAGGTGGCCAAACTGGTACCCGGATGGTATTCGGGATAGGTATGCACGGTGACATGGCTTTTGTCCAGATGGGCCAGCTGGGTCTCACCGGCGGGCAGCTGCATTTCTTCGGCAATCAGCACCGTTACCGATGCGCCCTGGGGCTCATAATCCTGCCGGGCAATATTCAGCACTTTGGCACCGATCATATCGGTCAGGGTCGTGAGGATATTGGTCAGCCGCTGGGAGTTGTACTGTTCGTCGATATAAGCGATGTACTCCTGCCGCTCAGCGGGGGTTTTTGCGAAACACACGTCGTAGATATTGAAGCTCAGCGCTTTTGTCAGGTTGTTGAAACCGTACAGCTTCAGCTTTCCGGCCATGCTGCTCCCCCCCCCCCCCTTCCCCAGACGGCAAAAAAACAGGCGATGCGCGCACGCATCGCCTGTGAGACAGTCGGTATTGCAGCAAAGCGGCGGGCCGCGCCCGCCGGCCCCCCGCCCGGGCATAATGCCGCCCAAAGCGCCCAAAGGGCCCTGCAGCCTGAAAACAGAGTTCATTCAGCAAATACTGTTACCACTCTTATTGACCGTTTTACAAGTTGATGCACACGCAATGGTTATAAAGTAACCAACTTATAAAATTGAGCTTTTAACTCAATCAATAATGGCGGCTTTATGCCGCCGATCGGCAGTTGACCCGGCTGTCCGTATGGCCTTGCCCCTTCCGGGGGGTCGTGAACATATTTGCATGGATACTCTGTCAAAGCTCATATCACATGTCAGGTTTATTGTATCGGAAGGCGCGGAATTTGTCAAGAAAAAGTTTTCCCCGTCCCCTTTCACAGCAAGCGAAGGCAGCCTGCGCGATACCGGGCCGGTGCGGCGGGCCCTGAAAGCCGGGCTGCCAGCCTTGCACCGGGCCGCTTTGCATGATACAATGGCCTTACAGCATACAAGACTGGAGGTATCCCCCATGCCCTTTGAAACCCAGGACAATCAGATCCTGTACACCGTAGACGGCCGGACTCTGGCCCGGGTGACATTCCCGAAGACCGGCCCGGACACCGTGGACATCGACCACACCTTTGTGGATCCCTCGCTGCGCGGCCAGGGTATCGCCGGCCAGCTGATGGAGCAGACCGCCGCGGCCCTGCGGCGCACTGGGCGCCGGGCTGCCCTGAGCTGCAGCTACGCCCGCCAGTGGTTTGAGCGCCACCCCGAATGGCAGGATGTACTGGATACAGGCGCCGGTGCATAAACCGCGCCCGTGTGCAAAACGGCCGGCAGGGCATTTCCCCGTCAAGGGAAAGCCTGCCGGCCGGTCACATTTCCGCTGCGCGCCAAAACCTGTTCAGCCCTGCGGGAACTGTTCCTTGCTGATCAGGCGGCTGCGCACGGTCTCCTCGTTTTCCCACACGCCGTCCGGGGTCACCGTCTGCCGCGCCTGGGCGTAGTACAGCGCACCGTGCAGCTGTCCGTCCCGTTTGGCCTGTGTTTGCCGGCGCACCCAGTCACCGCCGGGCTGCGGTGCCGGGCCGGCCCGCCCGTGGACATCGTTGGGTTTGTTGTCCAAAGTGTGGTTCACAAAATCTTCCAGGTCATTCATACAAAATCGCCTCCCGGGGCCAGTATTCCCCGGGAGGCAGCCTTTTATGTGCTTGGGGCCGGCGGCCGTAGCTCAAACGTGTCGCTGACGCTTACCGTCCCGCCATCCTCCAGCTGTACCGTCAGGCTCAGCCGGTATACGCCGGCGCTGTCAGGCCCCAGCTGCCACCAGGACAGCGGCGCCTGCCCTACCACTTGGTCTGCCTGCAGCGGGTCCGGTGTTCCGCAGAACAAGGCGCTTTCGGCATAAGGCACCTTGTCCCAGCTGCCGTCTGCGAGCCAGCGCTCCAGCTCCGGGGCATTCACATAGCTCTGCCCCTGGCCGGATTGGTTTTCAATGGTATACACCACCATTACATCCGCAGCCGTATCATCCGGCGGCCAGGTCAGCTGTTTTTCGTCCACCGTCAGATCCACCGGCACGGTCAGCATCTCCTGGGCCGGCAGCGATGCCACGGTGATGGCGCTGCCCGCCGCGGCGTGTGCGGTATCAGCCGCCGTTTGCCGAATGGCCGCCGCGGCACAGGCTGTCAGCAGCGCCAGGCAGGCAATGCCCACAGCCAGCAGCCGCACCCGGCTGCCGCTTTCACGAATGATCTGCCTCATGCTGCGCCTCCTGTTCCTGGCCGGCGGTATGGGCCGCCGGCGGTTCGACGGGCGGGCGGGCATCCGCCTGCGGGCCGTAGGACGGCCCGTATTGCGCCGGTATGCGCGGGGCCCTGGGCGGGCGGGGCCGCCGGGGATGGCGGCGATGATGGGCGCGCAGGGCCAGCGCCACACACACAGCCGCAGCCCCTGCCACCAGCAGCAGCGGCAGCAGGTAAACCAAGCTGATCAGCAGCCCCTGCAGGCCCGTACCGAAATCCCGCCAGCTGTCGGTGAATGCACTGCCCAGCCGCTGGGCAAAGGTCTCTGCGGGCTGGGTCAGGTACACCACTTCCTCCACGGTGACCGTCACCGTGGAGTAGGACACCTGGTCGTCATACACGCGCCGCTGGCCTTCGTATCGCTCCAGTTCATACTGCACATCCGTCAGCTGGTTTTGAATGGCAAGCAGGGTCTCCAGATCCCCTGCCTGCTCCATCATAGTCATCAGCCGTTCCTGCTGGGTGGTCAGGGCCTCGATGCGGGCCTCCACGTCCACATAATCGGCGGTGATGTCCTGGCTGGTCTCAGACAGGCTGGTCACGTTCCCGGCTGCATCTGTGCTGGAGAGAAAGTCCTCATACCGGTCGGCGGGGATGCGGAAGGTAAAGCGCGTCCACCTCTCGGCATCCTCATAGCTGGGCGTTTCCTGCTGCGAGCTCTCCAGATACCCGCCCGCCTGGGCTGCAGCTTGCCGCAGCGCCTGGCAGGATGCGTCGAAATCGGTACTTTCCATCTGCACATCGGCATTCAGGATGATCTTTCGGTTTTCCGGCAGGGCTTCCGCCAGGGAAATGCTCTGCGTTCCCAGTGCCGCATCGGCAGCCGCAGCCTCTTGGTTCTCCGAGGGTGCGGCGGCGGCTGCCGAACTGGCCGTACCGCCGGCGGAAGCGCCGCATCCGGTATACAGCAATGCACACAGGGCCAGCGCGGCGGCCAGCGCGGTCAGGCGTTTGCGGCAAAGTTTTCTGCCTTGCATGGAAAATCCCTCCTTTTTCTTTATTCTACTATAAATACGCGGCAATACAGTGTTTCGTTGCAGGATTTTACCAATTTGTAAATATTTTTTCAGCCCGGTGAATTACATTCTATGCCCCTGTTGACAGCCGTCCGCTGTTGTGCTAAGATACCGGCAGTCCATCATTTTGATGAACATCAAAATAAAGGGATCGGAGGCAGCAATATGTTGACCATCGAACATCTGAGCAAAACCTATCCCGGCGGCAAGCGCGCAGTAGAGGATCTTTCTTTCTCGGTGCCCACGGGCGAGATCGTAGGGTTTATCGGCCACAATGGCGCGGGCAAAAGCACAACCCTGCGCTGTGCAGCCGGCATTCTGCCCTTTGACAGCGGACAGATTCTGATAGACGGGCACGATATCGCCCGGCAGCCTGTGGCCGCCAAACAGGCCATGGCCTTTCTGCCTGACAATCCGGACCTGTATGAATTTTTGACCGGTGTCAAATATCTGCAGTTCATCGCCGATTTGTACGCCATTCCCGCCGACGTGCGCACCCGGCGGGTAGCCCGGTACGCCGACGCTTTTGATCTGACCGGCGCACTGGGCAGCCCCATCGGCGGCTACAGCCACGGCATGACGCAGAAGCTGGCGTTGATTTCGGCGTTTATCCGCCAGCCGCGGCTGCTGATCCTGGATGAGCCCTTTGTGGGGCTGGATCCGCAGGCGGCCTTTACACTGAAAGAACTGCTGCGCCAGCTGTGCCGCGACGGCGGCGCGGTGCTGTTTTCCACGCATGTGCTGGAGGTTGCCGAAAAACTGTGCGGCGCCATCGTCATTATACAGAACGGCCGGCTGGTGCGCAGCGGCCCGACGGCTGCCGTGATCGGCGACGAAAGCCTGGAACAGGTATTTCTGGACCTGGCCGCGGAAGGCCCGGAGCGCAGCAGAGAGGGGGCGCAGGGCCATGCGTAAGCTGTGGGCACTAATCCGCTTGGACCTGCAGATTCTGCTGAACGCCATGCACGCCGGCAGCGCCAAACGCCCCTGGGCCGCCTGGGTGCTGATGGCCGTTCCCGGGGCACTGATGGCCTATCTGGGAACGTTGATGGGCTGGAGCCTGGCGACAGTGATGGCTCCCGTCGGCGTACTGGATCTGCTGGCCCCGTTGCTGGCGGTGCTGTGTGCGGCAATGAACCTGGTATTCACCCTGTTTGCCGCCCGGGGGCTGGTATTTACGGGCCGCGACAGCGACCTGATGCTGTCCCTGCCGGTGCCCACGCTGTGGGTGGTGCTGGGCAAGCTGCTGGCACTGATGCTGGAAAACCTGCTGCTCACCGTCCTGTGGATGGTACCCGCCGGCGTGGCGGCCGCCTTGTCCGGCGGCGGTGCGGCCATCTGCTGGCCCACCTACCTGGCCAGCCTGCCGGCTTTGGCCCTGCTGCCCACCACGTTGGGGCTGGCGGGCGGCTGGCTGCTGGCATTGGCTTCGGCCCGAGTGCGCCGGCAGGCCCTGGTGGGCAACCTGCTCTCCATGGCGCTGATGATTGCAGTGCTGGCCGCCAGCATGCAGGTGAACCGTCTGGCTGCGCTGATGTTGGAAAACGCCGGCTCTGTGCGGGCACTGCTGCACGGCTGGCTGCTGCCTGCCGGGCTGTTCGGCAGCGCCGCCGCCGGCAGCTGGCCGGCGGCAGCCGGGTTTTGGGCCATCTGCCTGGGACTGTTTCTGCTGGTATCCGTCCTGGTCAGCCGGCAGTACCAGCGCATCCTTGCCGGGCTGGCCGGCCGCAATGTGCGGGCAGATTACCGTCTGAGCGCCCTGAAGGCCTCCGGGCAGTTCCGCGCCCTGTATCAGAAAGAGTGGGCGCGCTACACCCACAGCAATATCTGGCTGATGAATACCGCCGTGGGGCCCGTGCTGGCAGTGGGCGGCTGTGTCTGGTTTGCATTCAGTGCCGAGGGACGCATTCTGGCAGCGCAGATGGGCCCCGAAGCCGCCTGGGCCGGTGCAGCGCTGGCGGGCGTGGTCCTGTCCATGTGCTGCACCACCTGCAGCTCCATCAGCCTGGAGGGCAAAAATGTGTGGATCCTGCAGGAGGCGCCTCTGACAGCCCGCGCCCTGTTTGGTGCCAAGGCCGCACTGAACCTGACACTGAATATACCGGCCGGTTTTCTGTGCACCGGCCTGCTGGCCTGGGCCTGCGGGCTTTCTGCCGGGCAAACAGCGGCTATGGCCTGTGCGCTGACGTTCTCGGCGCTGTGGACGGCACTGTACGGTTTGGCCGTGAACCTGCTGCTTCCCAAACTGGACAGCCCCAACGACACTGTAGTGGTCAAGCAGTCGGCCGCTTCCATGGCCGGTATTTTCGGCAGCGCGGGCTGTGTAGGAGCGGTGTCCGGCGCCGTCTGGCTGGCCCGCAGCCTGGGGCTGACTGCCTGCGTATGGGGTGCATCCGCCGCGCTCTGCCTTGGGTGCTGCGCCCTGTGGCGCTGGCTGTGCACGGCGGGTATGGCCCGTTTCGGGCGATTATAAAAACCGCGTTTTCTCCCAAAATTCGCCTTTCGGCTTGCCTTTGCGCGCCCGGTGCTTTATACTAAAGGTGATACTGAAAAACCGACTGTGCACAGACGCGAAAGGAGAACCCATGGCAAAAAATGTAATTGTAGGCCAGAGCGGCGGCCCTACCGCGGTGATCAATGCCAGCCTGGCCGGCGTATACGAAACAGCCAAGGCCCTGGGCGCCGACACCGTATATGGCATGCGCTACGGCGTGCAGGGGCTGCTGGCGGGCAAAGTGGTGGCCCTGGACGATTACCTGGCCGACCCGCTGCAGCTGGAACTGCTGCAGCGCACCCCATCGTCCTTTCTGGGCAGCTGCCGCTTTAAGCTGCCGGATGTCACCGTACAGCCCGAGATCTACCGCCAGCTGTTTGACGTGCTGGAACGACTGGACATCGGCTGCTTTTTCTACATCGGCGGCAATGACAGCATGGACACCATCTGTAAATTGAGCGATTATGCCCGGGACATCCACAGCCCCATCCGCTTTGTCGGGGTACCCAAAACCATCGACAACGACTTGGAAGCAACCGACCACACGCCCGGCTACGGTTCGGCCGCCAAATATATTGCCACCGTCACCAAAGAGGTCATCCGCGACAGCCTGGTATACGACTTGCAGAGTGTGACCGTGCTGGAAATCATGGGCCGCAACGCCGGCTGGCTGGCGGCTTCCGCCGCCCTGGCGAAAGGGCCCGACTGCGAAGGAGTGGATTTCATCTATCTGCCCGAGGCACCCTTTGAAGTGGAAGATTTCCTGCAGCAGGTAGCTTTGCGCCAGCGCAGCAAAAGCAATGTGGTGGTGGCTGTTTCGGAGGGGATCCGCACCGGCAGCGGCACCTATGTAGCTGAACTGGGCGCGCAGCTGGGGCCCCAGGACGCTTTCGGCCACAAAATCCTCACCGGGACGGCCCGCTATCTGGCCGAACAGGTAAGCAGCCGGCTGGGCACCAAGGCCCGGGCCATTGAATTTTCCACCCTGCAGCGCTGCGGAAGCCATATGGCCAGCCGGGTGGACAGCACCGAAGCCCATGCCGCCGGTGCGGCCGCCGTCCGCGCCGCTTATGAGGGACATACCGGTGAGATGATCTGCCTGGTGCGCCGCAGCAGCCTGCCTTATCAGTGCGTTACCCACCCGGTAGACATCCACGCCATTGCCAACCGGGAAAAAAAGGTTCCGGCGGAATGGATCGCCGGCGGCTGCGGCGTCACGGAAGATCTGCTGGCCTACATGCGCCCGCTGGTGCAGGGCGAACTGCAGCCCATCCAGGTGCAGGGGCTGCCCCGGCACATTTTCTTATCCTGATTTTACAACGGGTAAAACCGTTCCGGCACAAAACCGCCCGGCGCACCAGCCGGGCGGTTTTCTTTTGCATTTGTTTTCGGCCGCGCCTGTGCGCCAGGCCCGCCTTCTTTTACAGCCCGAAGCTGCTCACGATCTTGTCGAACTCCGCACTGTCGGCAAAGCCATGGAATACTTCCAGCCGGGTGCGGCCTGCAGCCAGATAGCCCTGCCAGAACGCCACGCCTGTGGGCTCGCCTTCGCGGTCCATAAACAGGCGGTACAGCGTTTCAACAAAGGCCTGGTCACTGAGGTTTTTGTTGTTCATCTCTTTGCTGAACACAAACCCGTAGGCACAGGACTTGGGATCCACCGTGCCCTCCTCCAGCCAGCGCACCCAGTCGTTGAAGCCGGCCTCATCCGGGTCGCGGCCCAGCGCCACCCGGTAGCTGCGGGTGACAAAGCCCTCCAGGCCCTCCGTAGGCCACACGGGCGTCTCCGGCTTTTCCGGCTGCTGCGGCTTCTCCTGGGCAGTCGCGCCATCCTCGGTAACCGTCACTTCCAGATTGCTGTCGGTATCGTCTACCAGATCCGCAAAGGTGACGCCGGCGGCCTGCAGCTTGTCCGCCGTCACCTGTTCAGGATCCATCTGCACCACATTGGCAGGTACATCGCTGTCGATCTGCCCGGACAAAGTGAGCTGCGGGGCACTGTCCACACCGGCGCCCATGCCCAGCTCAATGCCGCCGCGGTCTGTCTCCTGGCCGCCGTTGCCGGCAAAGGCAACATCTTTCACGATGATGGACGCGCCGTTCACCAGCACACCATTATACAGGCCGCCCTGCACGGTGGAATCGGCCAGGAGGCCGTCGGATACACCGTAAAAGTGCACCGCATACTTGGCGCGGGAGGCGCCGTCCAGTGTCAGGCTGCGCAGCGAGGCGCCCGCCGCGGTAACCGTGACCAGGTTGTCGCTTTTCCCCGGGAATGCCTCACCCGCAGTCAGGGTGCCGCCCGTTAGGGTGACGGCCTTGTCCAGGGTCAGCGTACGGCTGAGGGCCACGGTCTGCCCTGCCAGGTCGATGATGTCATCTGCCTGTGCCTTGGCCGTCAAATCAGCCAGAATGGTTTCATCCAGCCGCAGGAAAGCCGCCACCGGGCCAGTTACCTGCACCAGGTCGCCATAGCTGCGGCCGGCCAGCTTTTCGCCTGTCACCTGTTTGGTGTCGATATACACGGCGCCGGCGGCATCTGCCGTAACGGTGCCCTGCAGAGCTACGGCGGGCAGGCTTTCAATGCCGCTGCCCATGCCCAGCTCTACACCGGCACTGTACTGGCCGTGGGTGAAATTGCCGGCAAAGGAAACATCCTGCAGCGTGACAGATGCACCGTTCACCAGCACGCCGGTGAAGCGGCCGTTCTGCACAGCCGTGCGGCGCAGCGCGCCGGAGACCGCCCCATAAAAATGCACGGCGTACTTGGCTGTCCCGCCGGCATCCAGCGTGACATTCTCAAACGCCACACCGTCGGCCGTGACGTTGATCAGATTGCCGGAAAGGCCGGCGGCTGCGCGGATGGTTCCGTTTTGAAAGGTAAGCGCCTTGTCGACGGTGAGGGTTGTGTCCAGCTGCCAGGTCTTGCCTGCCAGGTCAATCACGGTGCCGGCCATCGCCTCCGCCACCTGCTGGGCCAGCGTCCGGTCTGCTTCGGGCTGGCTGTCCGAAGATGCCGGGCCGCTGCTTTCCTCACTGCCGGACGAGGCCGGCACGCTGTCCGGCAAGGACGAAGCGCTGTCGGATGTACTGTCTGATGCGGATACGGACAGGCTGTCCGCGGCCGTCAGGCTGCCGGTTTCATCGGCCAGCGCAGGCGCCATAGCGCTCAGGGCCAGGGCCAGGGCCAGCAGTGCTGCGGTCAATTTTCTCATTGCATTTCCTCCAAACTGTTGCTTGCAAACGGGCAGAAAAACAGGGCAGCCAAAAGATGCTCGCCGCCGCTGTGCGGCGGTTCTTTTCCTTTGACAGCCCTGGGGCATTTCTGCCATTTGACGGGGTCCTTCGAAGGGCCGTTCCCTTCGACAGCCTTATTGTACACAATGCAAGTGCAGTTTGCAAGCGGAATGTTTTTCCATAAGAAACACATAAACGGAGTACAGGCAGGCCGAACTGCCTGCGCCCCGCTGTCCGACGGCAATGCGCCCGATTGGATCCCCCCGCCCTGCCCTCCGGCGCACCAAGGGGTTTGTCATATGGGTTCCGGCAGAGACTGCCTTTGTGCCGGTCTGCAGCGGAACGGCGCATCAAAAAGGGCATGCCTTGCGGCATGCCCTTTTGACTGTGCAGTCTTGCTTATACCAGCTCGATCAGCGCCATCTCGGCGGCGTCGCCGCGGCGAACGCCGGTCTTGACCACGCGGGTGTAGCCGCCGTTGCGGTCGGCATACTTGGGGCCAAGCTCATCAATCACTTTCTTGGCCACAGTCTCCTTCGTGATGAAGGAATACACCTGACGCTTGGCGTGCAGGTCTTCCCGCTTGCCAAGGGTGATCATCTTATCGGCCATCGCGCTCACTTCTTTGGCGCGGGTCACCGTGGTCTCGATCTTGCCGTTCTCGCACAGAAACGTCACCATAGCGCGCAGCATCGCCTTGCGGTGGTCGCTGGTTCTGCCAAGTTTTCTTGTACCGGGCATCCCGTTTCACTCCTTTGCTTTATTCGTCGTCTTTCGTCAGCTTAAAGCCGAGGGAATCCAGCTTCGCGACCACTTCCTCCAGGCTCTTGCGGCCCAGGTTGCGCACCTTCATCATCTCGTCTTCAGATTTGTTGATCAGGTCTTCCACCGTGTTGATGCCGGCCCTTTTCAGGCAGTTGAAGGACCGAACGCTCAGATCCAGCTCTTCGATGGTCATCTCCAAAGCCTTCTCCTTGCCTTTTTCGTCCTTCTCCACCATGATCTCAGCGCTCATGGCTTCATGGCTCAGCGTCACAAACAGGTTCAGATGCTCAATCAGGATGCGTGCGGCAAAGCTGACCGCCTCCTGTGCGCTGACGGTTCCGTCGGTCCAAACCTCCAGGGTCAGTTTATCGTAGTCGGTAATCTGGCCCACACGGGTGTTGTCCACGGTGTAATTCACTTTCAATACCGGCGTGTAGATACTGTCCACAGCCAAAGCGCCCAGGCCGGCCTCGGCGGCCAATGCCTTGTTGCGCTCGGCCGGCACATAGCCGCGGCCCTTGTCGAAGGTCAGCTCCATTACCAGTTTGCCGCCTTCGGCCAGGGTGGCGATGTGCCACTCGGGGTTCAGGATCTCCAGCTCCGCATCCTGCTGGATGCTGCCGGCAGTTACTTCGCCCTCGCCCGTGGCTTCAATGCGCACGGTTTTGGGCGTATCGCTGTACAGCTTGGCAGTAATGCCCTTCACGTTCAACACGATTTCGGTGACGTCTTCCTTGACGCCCTCGATGGTGGAGAACTCGTGCACCACGCCGTCAATCTTGATGCTGGTAACGGCAACGCCCTGCAGGCTGGAAAGCAGCACCCTGCGCAGGCTGTTGCCCAGCGTCGTACCGAAGCCTCGCTCCAACGGCTCCACAACGAACTTGCCGTACCGGCCGTCCGCCGAGAGGCTGGCTGTGTCGATCTTGGGTCTTTCGATCTCCATCATTGTGTCAAAACCCTCCTTATTTCAGCAAGCCGGATAAACCGGCCCGCCACTCGTTCGATCACGGCGAAAGGCGCGGGGTTATTTGCTGTACAACTCGACGATCAGGTGCTCCTCCACGGGCAGGTCGATATCCTCGCGGGCGGGCATCTTCACAACAGTGCCCTTCAGGGCGCCCTTTTCCCGCTCCAACCACTGAGGCACCACCACCACGGGGGCGTCCTCGCCGGTCAGGCGGGTAAACTTTACGGAAGAACGGCTGGAAGGCTTCACTTCCACAACATCACCGGGCTTTACCAGGTACGAGGGGATGTTGACCTTCTTCCCATTGACAGTGAAGTGGGCGTGGGTAACCAGCTGGCGGGCCTCACGGCGTGTACCGGCAAAGCCCAGGCGGTACACAACGTTGTCCAGGCGGCGCTCCACCAGGATCAGCAGGTTTTCACCCGTCTGGCCGGGCATGCGCAGGGCCTTCAGGTAATAGGCATGGAACTGACGCTCCAGGATGCCGTATACAAATTTCACTTTCTGCTTTTCAGCCAGCTGAGTGGCATACTCGCTCTTCTTTTTGCGCATCTGGCCGCCGGGGTTGCGGTTGGTAGTCTTCTTGGCATAACCCATCACGGCCGGAGAAATGCCCAGAGCGTGGCAGCGTTTGGCAATCGGCTGCATATTCTTAGCCATAACTGATCTCCTTTCGATTAGACGCGGCGGCGTTTGGGCGGGCGGCAGCCGTTGTGGGGAATGGGGGTCACGTCTTTGATCATGTTGACCTCCAGGCCCGTGGCCTGCAGCGCGCGGATGGCGGCTTCACGGCCGGAGCCGGGCCCCTTCACATACACTTCCACCGTCTTCATGCCATGCTCCATAGCGGCGCGGGCAGCTGTTTCGGCAGCGGTCTGCGCGGCAAAGGGCGTGGATTTACGGCTGCCCCGGAAGCCCAGGCCGCCTGCAGACGCCCAGGAAACGGCATTGCCCTGCACGTCGGTGATGGTGACGATGGTGTTGTTGAACGTGCTTTGGATATGAGCGCAGCCGCGTTCGATATTCTTGCGCTCGCGGCGCTTGGTGCGGACAGCGGCGCCTTTTTTAGCGGTGGCTTTCTGTGCCATTCTACGTTCCTCCTTCGGATTACTTCTTCTTGTTGGCGACAGTGCGCTTGGGGCCCTTGCGGGTGCGGGCATTGGTCTTGGTACGCTGGCCGCGCACAGGCAGGCCCTTGCGGTGACGCACGCCGCGGTAGCACTGGATCTCCACCAGGCGCTTGATGTCCAGCGCCACGTTGCGGCGCAGGTCGCCTTCCACAGTGAAGTGTTTGTCGATGTAATCGCGGATCAGGGCCTCTTCGTCCTTGGTCAGGTCCTTCACACGGGTATCGGGATTGATCTTCGTGGCGGCCAGGATCTCGTCCGCAGCACTGCGGCCGATGCCGTAAATATACGTCAGGCCAATTTCAACTCGCTTTTCCTTGGGCAAGTCAACTCCGGCGATACGTGCCATTGATTGATGCACCTCCTATTGATTTATCCTTCATGGTACGGCGGGCCGGCGGGCGGGATAAGTTCCGGCGGCCCGGCCAAGGCTCAGCCCTGGCGCTGTTTGTGCTTGGGATTCGCGCAGATCACCATCACGCGGCCTTTGCGCTTAATGACCTTGCACTTTTCACAGATGGGTTTCACGGAAGGTTTCACCTTCATGTTTGGTACCTCCTTACCTCATACGCCCGAATTACTTCGAACGCCATGTGATGCGCCCCTTCGTCAGGTCATAAGGGCTCATCTCCAGTGTAACTTTGTCTCCGGGCAGGATGCGGATGAAGTTCATGCGCAGTTTGCCGGAAATGTGGGCCAACAGCCGATGGCCGCCCTGGATCTCCACCAAAAACATGGCGTTGGGCATGGCCTCTACCACAGTGCCCTCTACTTCGATGACATCTTCTTTCGACAAGCTTTACCCTCCTGTCTTGACGCGGCTTTGGGTCAGGATGACCGGGCCTTTGGATGTGATGACGACTGTGTGCTCAAAATGCGCCGACAAGCCGCCGTCCACCGTTTTCACCGTCCATCCGTCGGATAAGGTTTCCACCACGTGGCTTTTTTCGTTGACCATGGGTTCAATGGCCAGCACCATGCCGGGCACAAGCCGCGGCCCGCGCCCCGGCGTGCCGAAGTTTGGCACTTCCGGGTCCTCGTGCAGCTGGCGGCCTACGCCGTGGCCCACATAAGTGCGCACCACCGAGTAGCCGTTTTCCTCCACGTACTGCTGCACCGCAGCGCCGATGTCTCCAATGCGGTTGCCCGGCTGTGCAGCCGCGATTCCCCGGGCCAATGCCTCTCTGGTAACATCCATGATGCGCTGGGCGCGCGGGGAAACAGTGCCCACCGGAAAGGTGTATGCATTGTCCCCGTTCCAGCCGCGGACAGCCGCGCCGGTGTCGATGCTGACGATATCGCCTTCCTTCAGCACCACCTTCTTAGAGGGGATGCCATGGATAACCACGTCGTTGACGGAAATGCACGCCGTGCCCGGAAAGCCATACAGGCCCTTGAAGTTGGGCTTGGCGCCGTGGTGAACGATATAATCGTAAATCACTTTGTCGATGTCCCAGGTGGTGGCGCCGGGCTTAACCGCCGCGCCGCCAGCCATCAGCGCCTCCTGCGAGATCTGGCAGGCCAGGCGCATCTGGTCGATCTCATAACTGGTTTTGATCTGGATCAACGCTCAGACCCCCAGTTTTTCAAACAGCAGCCGGGTGGTATCGGCCACCTGCTCCTGTCCTTCCACAACCACCAGTTTGCCGCGCTGCCGGTAGAAATCCACCAGCGGCTCGGTCTGCTCGTGGTACACGCGCAGGCGCTCCAGGATGGTGGAGGGTTCGTCGTCCTTGCGGACGATCAGCCGCCCGCCGCACCGGTCGCAGGTATCAGGCTGCGCGCTGGGCTTGTAAATGGTGTGGTAGCTGGCGCCGCAGGAAGCGCACACGCGCCGCCCGCTCAGGCGCTTGACGATGGTATCGTCAGGCACTTCGATATCGACCACTTTGTCAATGTCGATGTCCATCTGCTCCAGCGCTTCCGCCTGGGCCACCGTGCGGGGCACGCCGTCCAGAATGAAGCCGTTCTGGCAATCGTCCTGCGCCAGACGCTCTTTGATAATACGGATGATCACATCGTCGGGGACGAGCGCGCCGGAATCAATGAAGGCCTTGGCCTTGCGGCCCATCTCCGTTTCGTTTTTCATGGCCTCACGCAAAATGTTGCCGGTGCTCACGGCGGGGATGGACAGGCGTTCGCAGATGACTTCCGCCTGCGTGCCTTTGCCCGCTCCGGGCGCACCCAACAGGATCAATCTCATAATGTCCTTGCCCCCTTCGATGTTTTGTCTTGCTGCCTCTTACTCCAAAAAGCCCTTGTGATGACGCATCAGCATATAGCTTTCCAGGCTGCGGGAAGTATCCAGCGCCACACCCACGACGATCAGCATGCTGGTACCGCCCAAGCTGATATTCATGGACATCACATTGCTGAGCACAATGGGGGAAATGGCCACCACTGCCAGGAACACAGCGCCCACAAAGGTGATCTTGCCCAGCACTTTGGCGATGAAATCGCTGGTGGGCTTGCCCGGGCGGTAACCCGGGATGGCGCCGTTGTTGTTGCGCAGGTTGTTGGCGATCTCAATGGGATCGTACTGGATCGAGACGTAGAAATAGTTGAACGCGATGATCAAAAGCAGGTAGATGACCGCGTAACCCCAGCTGTTGTAATTAAACACCCGGAAAAAGCCGGCCCAGATGGGATGCGTTTCGGCGTTCTGCAGCGCCGGGAAGAAGGCGCCGATGGTGCCGGGGATGCTGGTAATGGAGCTGGCGAAGATGATGGGCATCACGCCGCTCATGTTTACCTTGATGGGAATGTGCGTGGACTGGCCGCCGTACATCTTACGGCCCACCACACGCTTGGCATACTGCACGGGGATGCGGCGCTCGGCAGCGTTGAGGATGACGATCAGCACCGTCACCACAACCACCAGCACCACAATAATCGGCAGGAATACATAGTAGCGGGGCATCCCGTTGGCAGCCAGGGTGAGGTACGTGCGCACCGTGCTGAAAACGCTGCTCCAACGGGAGATGATGCCCGCGAAGATGATCAGCGAGATACCGTTTCCGATGCCTTTGCTGTCGATCTGTTCACCCAGCCACTGCACCAGCAGGCTGCCTGCGGTAAACGCACACACGATGACGATGGCGCTGAACACAGCGGCAAACCCTTCGGTGTGCAGCAGGGCGCCCTGGCTGCGCAGCAGGAAATAGTACATGATGGACAGCACCAGTGCCAAGCCGCCGCCCGCGTAGCGGGTGATTCGGTTCAGCTTGCGCCGACCCTCTTCACCCTCCTTGCTCAGCTGCTCCAGTGCCGGAATGGCTACCGTCAGCAGCTGCACAATAATAGAGGCGTTGATGTAGGGCTGTACGCCCAGCGCGAACAGGGTAGCATTGCTCAGGCCGCCGCCGGTGATCATATCCACATAACCCAGCAGGTTGCCGGCCTGAGAGATCCACGCACCGATGACCTCCGGGTCCACATAGGGCACGGGGATGGCCGAGCCCAGGCGGAACACCACCAGGATCAGCAGCGTGAAGATGATCTTCTTGCGCAGGTCCTCGATCTTCCACGCATTCCGGAAGGTACTAAACACGTCAGATCACCTCTGCCTTCCCGCCTGCTTTCTCAATTTTCTCCTTGGCGGAGGCAGTAAAAGCAGCCAGCTGGACGGTGAGTGCCTTGGAGAGTTCTCCGTTGCCCAGCACCTTCACGCCGTCGTTCGCTTTTTTGATGATTTTCTTATCCAGCAGAGCCTGGGTATCCACCACGCTGCCGGCCTCGAACTGTTCCAGGTCGCTGATCTTCACTGTGGTATACACCGTGGCGAAGATATTGTTGAAACCCCGTTTGGGCAGACGGCGCTGCAGGGGCATCTGGCCGCCTTCGAAGCCGGCCTTCTTCACACCAGAGCGCGCCTTCTGGCCCTTGTGGCCGTAGCCGGCGGTTTTGCCGTTGCCGCTGCCGTGGCCGCGGCCCTTGCGCTTGGCCGCTTTGCTGGCGCCCTCGGCGGGCTTTAATTCATGAAGCATCATTTTGCCTGCACCTCCTTGCTGTTACGCTTTGGTGACCTCTACCATATGAGAGATCGTGTTGATTTTGCCGTTGGTAGCCGCGTTGTCGGGCTGCACGGTGGTGTCGCCCACGCGCTTGAGCCCCAGGCTCTTGGCCGTGGCAATCTGTTTTTCACTCCGGGCGATCAGGCTCTTTTTCAGCGTGATCTTCACAGTGCCCGCGGTTTTCTGTTCAGCCATCGTTCACTGCCTCCTTAACCCAAAATTTCAGCCACAGTTTTGCCGCGCTTTGCAGCCACCTGTTCAGCACTCTGCAGGCTGCACAGGCCCTGCATGGTGGCAGTTACCACGTTGCAGGGGTTATTGGTGCGCTGGCACTTGGTGCGGATATCCTTAATGCCTGCCACTTCCAGCACAGCGCGCACGGCGCCGCCGGCAATTACGCCGGTGCCTTCGGGGGCGGGGCGCATCAGCACACGGCCCGCACCGAAGCGGCCGATCACCTCGTGGGGGATGGTAGTACCCTTCAGGTTGATCTTGTGCAGGTTCTTCTTGGCGTCCTCAAGGCCCTTGCGGATGGCCTCGGGCACCTCAGCGGCTTTGCCCAAACCGAAGCCAACGATACCGTTGCCGTCGCCCACGACGACCAAGGCCGAGAACTTCATCACACGGCCGCCCTTCACGGTTTTGGATACACGGTTGATGGCAACAACCTTTTCTTGTAATTCCATGGTGGATGCGTCGATCATTTCCATTTGTATCCTCCTTACAGCTCCAGGCCGCCCTCGCGGGCGCCGTCGGCCAAAGCCTTCACGCGGCCGTGATACACAAAGCCGCCGCGGTCGTACACCGCTTTGGTGATGCCCTTCTCGGCGGCTTTCTTGGCAATCGCCTTGCCCACCTTGGTGGCGGCCTCGATGTTGCCGCCCAGGCCCTCAAAATCTTTATCCATGCTGGATGCGCTGCACAGCGTCACGCCGTTGACATCATCAATGAGCTGGGCGTAAATATGCTTGGCGGAGCGGAACACATCCAGGCGGGGGCACGCAGCCGTGCCGGAGATCTTGCCGCGCACGCGGCGATGACGGCGCAGACGTGCGGCGTTCTTATCCGGTTTATTAACCATTCTTGTTCACTCCTTACCTTATTTTGCGCCCTTGCCGGCCTTGCCCTCTTTGCGGATGACATACTCACCCACATAGCGGATGCCTTTGCCCTTGTAGGGTTCGGGCGGGCGCTTCTCGCGCACTTCCGCGGCAAACTGGCCCACGCGCTGTTTGTCGATGCCGATGATGTTGATGTGGTTGGCGTCGGGCACCTCAATGGTGATGCCGTCCACCTCAGGCACGATCACCTGATGGGAATAGCCCAGGTTCATCACAAGGTCCTTGCCCTGTTTGGCGGCGCGGTAGCCCACGCCCTGGATCTCCAGCTGCTTCTGGTAGCCGTTCACAACGCCTTCCACCATGTTGTTCAGCAAGCTGCGGGTCAGCCCGTGCAGGCTGCGGGCCTGCTTGTCGTCATTGGGGCGGGTCACCAGGATTTCACCATTCTCGACCTTCACGGTCATCAGCGGATGGATGTTGGAATTCAGGGTGCCCTTGGGGCCCTTCACGGTCACGTTGGTACCGTCGATGGTCACCTCAACGCCCGCGGGGATGACGATGGGTTTTCTTCCAATTCTCGACATTGTCTTTACCCCTTTCTTACCACACGAAGGCCAGGACTTCGCCGCCCACATGCTGTGCACGGGCCGCCTTGTCCGTCATAACGCCTTTGGATGTGGAGATGATCGCCGTGCCCAGGCCCTTCATCACCTTGGGCAGGTCTTCGCTGTTGGAATAAATGCGAAGGCCCGGCTTAGACACGCGGCGGATCCCGCTGATTACGGGCGCGCCGGTTTCTGTATACTTCAAATTGATGCGGATGGTGCCCTGCTTGTCATCGTCGATGATCTGCACGCCCTTCACGTAGCCTTCCTCGAGCAGAATGTTGGCAATCGCCTTTTTCAGATTCGAGGCGGGAACGTCCACCGAAGGGTGTTTGGCAGTGCTGGCATTGCGGATGCGGGTCAGCAGGTCCGCGATAGGATCGGTGATTTGCATTTGCCACTAACCTCCTAGTTTTGTTCAATCGCTTTTGTATTGCCTGCCGGCTTACCAGCTGGCTTTCTTCACGCCGGGAATCTCGCCCTTGTAGGCCAGCTCGCGGAAGCAGATACGGCAGATGCCGTACTTGCGCAGATAGGCGTGGGGACGCCCGCAGATCTTGCAGCGGTTGTACGCGCGGGTGCTGAACTTCGGCGCCCTCTGCTGTTTGATTTTCATGCTTGTTTTAGCCAAGGATCATGCCCTCCCTTAATTGGCGAACGGAGCGCCCATGAGCGTCAGCAGCTCTTTGGCCTCTTCGTCGGTTTTGGCGGTGGTGACAAAGCAGATGTCCATGCCGCGCACCGCGTCGATCTTGTCGTAATCGATCTCGGGGAAAATGAGCTGCTCCTTGATGCCGCAGCTGTAATTGCCGCGCCCGTCGAAGGAGTTGCCGTTGATGCCGCGGAAGTCGCGCACGCGGGGCAGGGCCACGCTGAAGAAGCGGTCCACAAACTCATACATGCGCTCGCCGCGCAGCGTCACCTTCGCGCCGATGGGCATGCCCTCGCGCAGCTTGAAGTTGGCCACGCTCTTTTTGGCGCGGCACACCACAGCCTTCTGGCCGGTGATCTTGGCCAAATCGGACAGGATGGCGTCCATGATTTTGGGGTTGTCGCGCGCTTCACCGCAGCCCACGTTCACAACCACTTTGTCCAGCTTGGGGATCTGCATCACGCTCTTGTAGCCGAATTTCTTCATCAGAGCGGGAGCGATCTCATTGGTGTAAGTGTCTTTCAATCTTGCCACTGTGTTTTACTCCCTTTCCTTAAAACTCGGCGCCGCACTTTTTGCACACGCGCACTTTTTTGCCGTCCTTCACGGTGTGGCCCACGCGGGTGGCCTTGCCGCATTTGGGGCAAACAGGCATCACCTTGGACGCATACAGCGCGCCTTCGGCTTTCACGATGCCGCCCTGCTCGCCCTGCCGGCGGGGTTTCACGTGTTTGGTAACCATGTTGCGGCCCTCCACGATGACCTTGCCCTCCTTCGGGCTTACCTGCAGCACTTTGCCGGAATTGCCGCGGTCCTTGCCGCTGATGATCATCACGGTGTCGCCGGTTTTAACATGAACGTTATTCATTCTTTAAAACCTCCTTACAGCGATTCCGGTGCCAGGGACACGATCTTCAGGTAGCCGGCATCGCGCAGTTCACGCGCCACCGGCCCAAAGATACGGGTGCCCCGGGGGGTTTTGTCGTCGCGGATGATCACCGCGGCGTTTTCGTCGAAGCGGATGTACGAGCCATCCTCACGGCGCAGGCCCTGCTTGCTGCGAACCACAACAGCCTTGACCACGTCGCCTTTTTTCACTGTGCCATTGGGCGCCGCTTTCTTGACAGAAGCCACGATCACGTCGCCAATGCCGGCATATCTCTTGCGGGAGCCGCCCAGCACACGGATGCACATGATTTCCTTCGCACCGGTGTTGTCGGCCACTTTGAGATAGCTTTGCATCTGTACCATAAGACAGAATCTCCTTTCAAAGCTGTTTTACTTCGCCTTCTCGACGATCTTGACCATACGCCAGCGCTTGTCTTTGCTCAGCGGGCGGGTCTCCATGATCATCACACGGTCGCCCACGCCGCACTCGTTGTTCTCGTCGTGCGCTTTGAACTTCACGGTGCGCTTGATGATCTTTTTGTAGAGGGGGTGCTGCACGCTGTCTTTCACAGCGACAACGACGGTTTTATCCATCTTGTCGGACACAACGACACCCACACGGGTCTTTCTCAGATTGCGTTCCATTGCTTACTCCTCCCTCCTTATTTCGCGGCATTGGCGCGCAGAACAGTCTTTACGCGGGCAATGTCCTTCTTGACGACCTCGATGCGGCCGGGGTTGTCAAGCTGGTTGATGGCGTGCTGGAAGCGCAGGTTGAACAGCTCTTCTTTCAGGTCCGCCAGCTTCTTGTTGAGATCCTGTTCGCTCAACGAACGCAGTTCGGATGCTTTCATCGCTTATTCAACCTCCTCTTCACGTTTCACAAATTTGCACTTGACCGGCAGCTTGTGGGCAGCCAGGCGCAGAGCTTCACGGGCGGTATCCTCGTTGACGTCAGCCAGCTCGAACAGCACACGGCCGGGCTTCACCACGGCCACCCAGTACTCGGGGCTGCCTTTACCGGAACCCATGCGGGTTTCGGCGGGTTTTTCGGTGACGGGCTTATCCGGGAAGATCTTGATCCAGACCTTGCCGCCGCGCTTGATATAACGGGTCATGGCGATACGGGCGGCCTCGATCTGGTTGGAAGTGATCCAGGAGGGCTCCAGCGCCACCAGGCCGTACTGGCCCTGGTTCACCACGTTGCCGCGCATGGCCTTGCCCTTCATGCGGCCGCGCTGCACGCGGCGGTATTTAACGCGTTTCGGCAGTAACATTATCGGTTGCCTCCTTCTCTGCGGGCGCGGGGGCCGCGGGGTGCGCGGGGCGCCGGCTGCTCATCGGTGTGATTCTTGGACTTGACGCCCTTGAGGATCTCGCCCTTGTAAATCCACACCTTTACGCCGATCTTGCCATAAGTGGTATCGGCCTCGGCGAAGCCGTAGTCGATGTCAGCGCGCAGGGTCTGCAGGGGGATGGTGCCCTCGTGATAATGCTCGGAACGGGCAATATCCGCACCGGCCAGACGGCCGCCCACCTGGGTTTTGATGCCCTTGGCGCCCATGCGCATGGCACGGCCCATGCACTGCTTCATGGCGCGGCGGAAAGCGATGCGCCGCTCCAGCTGACCGGCGATGTTTTCAGCCACCAGCTGGGCGTTCACATCAGGGTTGCGCACTTCCACGATGTTCAGATAAATGTCCTTGCCGAACTGCTTGGACAGCTGCGCCTGCAGCTTTTCTTTCTCTGCGCCGCCTTTGCCGATGACCATACCGGGCTTGGCGCAGTGCACGGTAACGCGCACGCGGGGTTTGCCGGTCTGGCTGTCAAAAGTACGCTCGATCTCGATCTGGGGGACACCAGCGCCGTACAGCTGCTTTTTCAGCACCTTGCGGATCTTGTAGTCCTCCACCAGGGTGTCGCCGAATTCCCGTTTGGAGGTGAACCAGCGGCTGTCCCAATCCTTAAGAACACCCACGCGCAGGCCGTGGGGATTGACTTTCTGACCCATACTGTTACCCTCCTCACTCTTTCTCTTTCAGAACGACCGTTACGTGGCTCGTCCGTTTCAGGATCCGGTATGCACGGCCCTGCGCACGGGGGCGCATACGCTTCAGCGTGGGGCCGGGGGTGACAAAGCACTCGGCCACGTACAGGTTGTCTTTATCCATATTGTGGTTGTTTTCCGCATTGGCAACCGCAGACTTCACCAGCTTGTAAAGGAGCTCAGAGGCGGCCTTCGGGGTGTACTGCAGAATCGCCAGCGCCTTGTCCGCATCCTGGCCCCGGATCAAATCCAGCACCACGGAAACTTTGCGGGGCGCGATGCGGGCGTATCTAAGATGTGCCCTTGCTTCCATTTTAATCCTCTCCTATCCTTTATTTGCCGGTGGTCTTGCCGCCCGCGTGGCCTTTGAAGGTGCGGGTGGGGGCGAACTCGCCCAGCTTGTGTCCGACCATGTCCTCAGTGACGTAGACAGGCACATGCTTGCGGCCGTCGTGCACCGCGAAGGTGTGGCCCACAAAGTCGGGGAAGATCGTAGAGGCACGGCTCCAGGTCTTCAGCACGCGCTTCTCGCCCGCTTCGTTCATCGCCTGAACACGTTTCAGCAGGACCGGCTGTACATAAGGTCCTTTTTTAACACTTCTACCCATTACAGCTCTCCTCCTTATTTGCTGCTCGCGCGTTTTACGATGAACTTATCGCTGCGCGCATGATGTTTACGGGTCTTGTAACCCATGGCCGGCTTGCCCCAGGGGGTAACAGGCCCGGGACGGCCCACAGGGCTCTTGCCCTCGCCGCCGCCGTGGGGATGGTCGCAGGGGTTCATCACAGAGCCGCGCACAGTGGGACGCCAGCCCATGTGGCGCTTGCGGCCGGCCTTGCCCAAGTTCACGTTCTCGTGATCCAGGTTGCCCACCTGGCCCACAGTGGCCACGCAGTTCATGGGCACATTGCGCATCTCGCCGGAGGGCAGGCGCACCAGTGCGTATTTGCCCTCTTTGGCCATCAGCTGGGCCATGTTGCCGGCGCTGCGCACCAGCTGGCCGCCCTTGCCGGGATACAGTTCAATGTTGTGGATGATGCTACCAACGGGAATGTTGGCAAAGGGCAGGCAGTTGCCGGGTTTGATATCGGCGCCGGCGCCGCTCTCCACGATGTGGCCCACCTTCAGGCCCTCCGGGGCCAGGATGTAGCGCTTCTCGCCGTCCTCGTACTGCACCAGGGCGATGTGGGCGCTGCGGTTGGGGTCGTACTCGATGGTGAGCACCTTGGCGGGCATATCCACCTTGTCGCGCTTGAAATCGATGACGCGGTACTTGGTGCGGTTGCCGCCGCCGTGATGGCGCACGGTAATGCGGCCGGTATTGTTGCGGCCGGCCGATTTCTTCATCGGCTCCAGCAGGCTGCGCTCGGGCGCCACTTTGGACAGGCCGGAGTAATCGGTCACGGTCATGCCGCGGCGGCCCGGCGTCGTCGGTTTGTATTTCTTGATAGCCATTGCTTTCTCTCGCTTTCTGTCTTATGAAATGTTATCGGAGTCATATCTCCATAGCCGTCCCCTCCCGGGGACTCCATCACACCATGCTCTCGAAGAAGTCGATGCCTTTGCTGCCCTCTTTCAGGGTGACAATGGCCTTCTTGGAAGCGGCGGTGTAACCGCCGTGCAGGCCCTGGCGGCGATAGCGGCCGCGCACGGAGATGGTGTTGACCTTGGCCACCTTCACGCCGAACAGTTCTTCCACGGCGCGGGCGATGTCGATCTTGGTGGCATTGGTGGCAACCTTGAAGGAATATTTCTTCATCTGGATGCCGTTCATGGACGCCTCGGTGATCACCGGGGCCAGGATGATGTTCTGAGCAGGAGTTTTCATTTCGCAAATACCTCCTCAAGTTTCTTGGCCGCGTCCACGCTGATGACGAACTTGCCGCCGTTCAGAACCGTGTAGGTGTTGATGTTGTCGGCGGTGGTCGTCTTCACACCGGGGATGTTGGCGGCGCTTTTCACCAGCTTGGCATCCACAGACGGGGTGACGATGAGGGCCTTCTTGGTGACGCCGACAGCTTTGAGCATACCGGCGATGGTCTTGGTCTTGTACTCGGCGGCCTCGATCTTGTCGATGACTACCACCTCACCGCTCTGGGCCTTGGTGCTCAGGGCGCTGAGCAGGGCCAGACGGCGCACTTTCTTGTTCAGCCGGTAGCTGTAATCCCGGGGCTTGGGGCCCAGGGCCACGCCGCCGTGCGTCCACTGCGGGCTGCGGGTAGAACCCTGCCGGGCATGGCCGGTGCCTTTCTGGCGCCAGGGCTTGCGGCCGCCGCCGGAAACCTCGCTGCGCGTCAGGGTGCTCTGGGTGCCCTGGCGCTGGTTGGCCAGGAAATTCACCACGGCTGCGTGCATCACTTTTTCGTTCGGGGTCAGGCCGAACACGGCGTCGGAAAGCTCAATATCGGAAACCTTCTTGCCGTTCATATCCAAAACGTCAAATTTCATTGCTGCTTTCCTCCTTCTTACGCCTTCACGCTGTCGAAGATGCAGACCACGGAGCCCTTGGGCCCGGGCACAGCGCCCTTGATGGCGATGAGATTGTTTTCCGCGTCAACTTTGACGACTTTCAGGTTCTGCACGGTCACGCGCTCGGCGCCCAGGTGGCCGGGCAGCTTTTTGCCCTTGAACACGCGGGACGGCGTAGAGCAGGAGCCCATGGAACCGGCATGGCGGGCCACAGGGCCGGTGCCGTGGCTCTCGCGCAGACGATGGCCGTTCCAGCGCTTGATGGTGCCGGCGTAGCCCTTGCCCTTGCTGGTGCCCACCACGTCGATGCGCTCGCCAGCGGCGAAGACGTCGGCTTTCAGGATATCGCCGATGTTCAGGCCGCTGATGTCATCCAGGCGGAACTCCCGCAGGGTCTTTTTGGGGGCCACATCCGCCTTGTTGAAGTGGCCCTTGGCGGGCTTGTTCACTTTCTTGGCGGACACTTCACCGAAGCCCAGCTGCACGGCCACATAGCCGTCGCTCTCCACGGTTTTCTTCTGCACCACAGTGCAGGGGCCGGCTTCCACCACCGTGACGGGAACCACTTTGCCGTTCTCGTCGAAAATCTGGGTCATGCCGATCTTCTTGCCGATGATACCTTTTTGCATTTCGTTTTGCCTCCTAACAGGTTATTGGTTGATGGCTCTGGCCACCAACATGACCTCTCCTACCGAATGAGGGGTTCGTTCTGACCCCGCTGCATTATCTTAACTAAAATGTATAAGAATTACAGCTTGATCTCGATTTCCACACCGGCGGGGAGCTGCAGGCTCGTAAGAGCCTCCACCGTCTTGTTGGACGGTTTCAGGATGTCGATCAGACGCTTGTGGGTGCGCATCTCAAACTGCTCGCGGCTGTCCTTGTATTTATGGACGGCCCGCAGGATGGTGACCACCTCTTTGTCCGTAGGAAGAGGGATGGGGCCGGACACACGGGCACCCGTGCGCTTTGCGGTCTCCACGATCTTCTCGGCCGCGCTGTCGATCAGCGTGGCGTCGTAGCTCTTCAAACGAATCCTGATTTTCTCCTTGACTGCCATTTTGTTCGCCTCCTTAAAATTTTCCGTGGGGCGGATCGATAAATACTGAACACTGCGCCGGGTGTTTCACGCCTTGGCATCAGAAAAGCCGGTGAACCGACATGCAGTTCCCCCGGACAGACCTTCGCAAAGTGCGCGGACATTGGTTGAGCCGAGACAGGTCATCGGCCAACGTATCCCTTTGCATCCAGTATTCTTTCGCCCGGTTCTTTGATCGGACATACTCGGCGGAAAAACCGGTGTGAGTAACTACACCGCAACCTCCCGCGTCAACGCATATCGCGGCCCGTGCCCCGAAAAGCTCGGGCCAATCGCAGCCATGGGTTATTGTATCATACCCGGCCGGGCAATGCAAGCATTTTTTCGAAAAAATTTCGCATTTTTGCAAAGTCCCCACGCCGCCGGGCGTTTCAGCGCCCCGAAAAGCCTTTTGGCCGCAGCAGCGGCCCTGACGCCGCCCGCTCCGGAAGGCGCCGGGGCACGGGGAGGCCGGCTCAGTTCTCCCGCAGGCGCTGCTCCAGGGCCGCATCGGGGGTCACATAAGCAGTCTCGTAGGGATCGTACAGCACCATGCCGGGTTTGGCGCCGTTGGCCTTCCACACATTCTTCACCTCGGTATAATCCACGGCCACCTTGGCCGCCGAGGCCTCTCCGCTGAACAAGCTGGAATGCACTGCCGCCAGTATGGCGGCCTCCTCCTTGGTGCGGTCCGGCACGGGTTTGCCCTCGCACAGCACCACGGCATGGCTGCCGGGGGCCCTCTGCACATGGAACCAGATGTCCCGGCCCCGGGCTGTTTTCAGAGTCAGGCGGTCGTTCTGCGTATTGTTGCGCCCCACCAGGATGGCAAAGCCGTCGGAGGAACGGTAGCGCAGAAAATCGGCGGGCTTCTGCTTTTTGTCCCGCAGCTTGAAGTACTTCAGATATCCCTGGGCCTTCAGCTCGGCGCGGATCTCACCCAGGGCGGCCTCGTTTTCGGCCTTTTCCACCTCGTAGCGTACGGTGGCCAGGTATTCCGCCTCCGCGTCGCTCTCGGCGATCAACTGGGTCAGCATCCGGGCGGCCGTTTGCTTTTTCTTATATTCCTTGAAATATTTTTGGGCGTTGGCCGCCGGGGACAGGCGCACATCCAGAGGGATGGTGACGGGCTGTCCGTCGTAATAATTGGTGACGGTGACCGATTTGGCCCCTCGCTCCACGGCCCAGAGGTTGGCACTGAGCAGCTCGCCGAAGATGCGCAGATCGTCAGCATTTTCGCTCTGAGCCTGCTCCTCCCGGCGGGCGGCGGCCTTGCGCAGGGCGCGCTCATACAGATTGTGCACCGTGCGGGACAACTCCCGGCTCTTCTGGCGCAGGCGCTCGGCCTTGTCCCGGGCGGCGTAGTAACCCTCCAGCAGGGCCGAGTAACCCGGGAAGGCTTGCAGGTTCTCCCCGCCGTACTGGGTCAGGGGCAGGAAGCTGAATTCCACCGGCCGGCCCTCGGCCCGGGCCAGGGTGGGCGTGCCGCCGGCCGAGTAGGCGGCCTTCACCTCGTCGATGGCCCCGGCCAGGGCGGCCTTGTCGGCGTCCGTCATGGCATCGGCCAGCACCTCCCGCCCGCCGAAAGCCCGCCAGGCCACCTCCCGGCACACTACGGGCCCTACGCCGCCGGTCAGTTTGGTGAGGGCTGCGGCCACGGGCAGGTCCTTTTGGGCCAGGGCCGCCAGCAGGCCGGGCGTGCTGGCGGACAGGAAGCTGATACGGTCCGGTTTCGGCGGCAGCTGGTAGCGCAGGCCCGGCAGCAGCTGGCGCACCTCGCTGTCCTCGAAATCCACCCGCTTGAGGGCGTCGATGATCTTCCCCTCCTTTTCCGGGAAGGCGGGATTTTTCGTCTGCACCAGTACCAGGTTCGAGTAACGGCCCATCAGCTCGGCGGCGATGGTGTTCACCACGGTGTCCCCCATCTCGCTGGTGCACTGGAAATCGAAGAACAGGATGCGCTCGTCGGGAATGGTGCGCACGGCCAGCAGCCGCCCGCCGGTGAAGTGCTTGCGCAGCAGCATGCAGAAGGAGGGCGGCGTGGCGGGGTTCTCGAAGGTCTCTGTAGTGAGGCAGGCCCGGGCCGAGCCCGACCGGGCCGACAACAGCAGTTTGAAGGTCTCAGCGCGGGTGCGCAGGTTCAGCACCACCTCGTCCCGGGTGGGCTCAAAAATTTTATCGATGCGCGCGTCCGCCAGGCGGGCGGCCAGCTCGCCGGCGCACAGCGCCATGGTTGCGGCATCCAGTGCCATGGGGTTCTCTCCTTTTCAGAATGGTCACAGCGTCCGCCACAGGGTTTTGCGCTCGTCGGCAAAGCCTGCGGCCCGGTACATTTTTTCGGCGGCTGCATTTCCCGCCAGAACATGCAGGGCGATGGTGCCCGCACCCCTGCGCTTTACCTCGGCCAGAGCGGCATCCAGCAGTGCCCGGCCGATGCCACGGCCACGGCAGCCGGCATCCACCACCAGGCTGTTGAGCCGCGCTTCCCGGCGGCCCGGCGCGCCGGGGGCCAGTTTTGTCAGGGCGTAGCCCACCGGTGCGCCGTCCTTGCAGGCCACCAGCAAAACCGGTTCACGGTCGGCTTCGCCGCCGGCAAAACAGCGGCGGATGGCCTCGTCTTCCCAGGCGTTGGCGGTCTCTTCGTCGGGGCGAAGGGCCGCGGGCATCAGCGGCAGCATCGCTGCCGTCAGCGCCCGGCCCAGGGCAATCAGCGCCGGTTCATCGCCGGGAACAGCCTGCCGGATGGCAATTTCGGGATCCATTCGCATCAGGCTCCTTTTCCTTCTTTCATCCTTCCCCGGGCCCGGCCAACCAGGCCGCCGGGGCGGGCTCTACATACGGGAATACCGGCAGGCCAGGGAAGGCCCCGCTCACCCGGCGGGCCAGCTCCGGCGCGATGAGCCGTTCGGTGCCCCAGTGGCCCGCGGCAATGATGGGCAGGCCCAGAGCGGCAGCGTCCAGGAAATCGTGGTGGCCTGCCTCGCCGGTGACAAGGCACTGGGCCCCCAGGGCCAGGGCCTCGTCGTACAGGTCTCCGCCCGCGCCGGAGACAACGGCCACCCGCTGCACGGGCCGGTCGGCCAAGGCGCGGGTGTACTGCACGGCGATGCCCAGGGCCGCGCCCACCTGCCGGGCCAGAGCGGCGGCAGTGACGGCCGCAGGCAGGGTCCCCACCCGGCAGAACTTCTGCCCCGGCTGCACGCCCGTAAGGCCGATGGCCCGGGCCAGCAGATCGCACACGCCGCCGGGGGCCTTGTCCAGGTTGGTGTGAGCGCACAGGGCGTTCAGCTCCGCTTTGACAGCCAGCACCGCAGGCTGGCCCGGCGCCAGAGCTTTCAGCGGATGGAAAATCACCGGATGATGGCTCAGGAGGGTGTTGCAGCCCTTTTCCGCCGCAAAAGCCGCGGCGCCGGCGGTGATATCCAGGCAGCACACCACGCCGGTCACCACCTCGCTGCTGCGCACCAGAGCGCCCACATTGTCCCAGGGTTCCGCCGTGTCCCAGGGGGCCCAGGCATTCATCCAGTCTGTCAGTTGGCCGAGGGTTGTCTGCATTGCTGCGCCGCCTTTCTCACTTGCTGTGCCAGGGCCAGGTAGACCTGCGGGTCTGCCTGGCCTCGGGCGTATTTCTCCGCCAGATGCGCCACATGGTCCAGATAATCCGCCGCGGCAGCGGTGGGCTTCACAGCCCGGCCCACGGCGCACTGGTACAGGGTGGGCTGCCAGGCTGTTCCGGTGTACTCTGCGCACAGCACGGTATACAGCCGCCCGGCGGCCCGCACGGGGGTTTCGTCCACCAGGGTAAAACCGTGGCGGGCCAGATAATTCCGCAGCACGCCATGCTTGGTGGGGGGCACGAAGACAAAGCGGGTGCCAACGGAAAAGGCGCCGGGCGCGGCGGCCAGCATCTGGGCCGCCGTGACGCCCGACACCCCGGCGATCACGATATCCCGGGCCTCCTCCGGCCCCAGCACGGCCAGGCCGTCGCCCTGCCGGCAGTCCACATTGGCGGCGCCGGCACTCTCACACAGGGCCCGGGCCCGGGCCAGCGGCCCGGGCCGGATGTCCGCGGCGATCACTTTCCGGCAGCGGTGCAGCGCCAGCCACACCGCCAGCTTGCCATGGTCGCACCCGATGTCCGCCGCAACACCGCCGGGCCGCACATAGGCGGCCGCAGCCGCCAGCCGGGCATCCAGCACCGGCTCTTTGGCTGCGGTATTCACGCTTTGGCGGCGATGGCCTCATTCAGGCGCTTCACCAGGATATCCGCATCCTGGCCGTGCACATAGCAGGCCTGCTCCACGGTTTCGCCCCGGCTGGCCGGGCAGCCCAGGCAATGCATGCCGATCTCCAAAAACAGCGGCGCGGTCTCGGGCGCATTGTCTAAAATATCGCCGATGACGGTATCTTTCGTAATCGTAAACATAAGATTTCTCCTCTCGATGCATGGATCCGCAGGGCGGCAGCGCCCGGCGGCTGCGATGGTTTTTCGGCGCGCGGGCTGCGCGCGCGTTTTTATTATACCCAGCCCGTCCACATTTTGCAAGGGTTCAGGCCAGGCGTTCCAGCATCTGCTGCATGGACGCGCGGTTTTCCTGGCTGTCGGAAGCCGCCATCTGTTCTTCCAGGGACTGCCGCGCCTGCTGCCAGTACCGGGCGCTTTGGTCATCCGACGGGTCGGCCTGGGCGTGCTGCTTCCAGAACAAGCCGTCCCGCAGCGTCTCCGCCGCCGCAATCATTTCCCAGTAGGCATCGTATTCCTCGCCGGTGGCGCCCGTCCAGTACAGGCTTTCCCGCAGGCTGTCGCCGTAATCATCCAGGGCCTCCTGCTGCAGGTAAACGCCTTCTTCCCAAAGCGCCTGCGCCTGCTCCCGCTGGTAATCGTCCAGCTTCGTCTGGCTGGGCATCAGCTCGCCGGCCACGCTCAGGCCCACGGCTGCCACCGTCACAACCGCCAAAACCACTGACACAAACCCGTAAGCCTTCGCATTGCCCGGCCATGCGCCGGCCCTCCCCCGCCGGCCGAGAACGGATACCACGATCAGTGCAATCAGGACAAAGCTTGCCGCCGCCGCAGCGCTCATGACACATCCCCCTCTCCGGACAGATCATATCCCAGTGATGTCAGGTACGGTTCCGCCTGCTGCGCCAGCTGCCCGCACAAATAGCGCTCAATGGCGTCCTCGGCTTCATAGCGGATTTCATAGTCCCCGCTGGACAGCCCACGGATCAGCGTTTCCTCTGTGCCGATGTCCCGCAAAAACAGCGTCACGCCGTAACGGCAGCGCTCGGTCAGCTCCGCCGGCAGGTCCGCCTCGTAATAATCCGGGTTCATGATTGCAGCCATATCACTGATGGCGATGGATACGCAGGTCTCCGCCCAGTCGATATCGTCATCCACCGCATAGTGCCAGCAGGCTTCGGCCCAATTTTGGAACGCTTCTTCATACAGCGCCGCGAACTCTGCCTCCGCCGCCAGGGCGGTAAGCTGATCCGCTCCATCGGCACCGGTATAGGTACGCACTTCGTTTTCTTTCATAAAGGCATTGGTCCGGGCGTATTGGCGCAGGCCGTTCCACTGCAGGGCGCGCTCTGTATACGGGGCGGGCAGCATCCGCTGCAGCACTGAATTCCCGCCGGACGATGCGGTGAAGGCCGTGGCACACACCAGCACTGCCAGACACACGATGCCTGTGGCCATCATCCGCCGACGCGCCGCGCCGACGCGCCGGGCATGGTCCTCGCGCTGTTCCACCAGGGCCCGGTAGGCATCCTGCTGCTTTTTTCTGGCCTGGCGGCGCGCTGCAAAGGCCTGCCGCTGCCGGCGCAGCCCGTCGCCAGCAGCCGGCTGCCGCGCCGCATCACGCTGCTGCGCCTCCGTGCTTTTCGGTGCAGCCCAAGCAGCCCCTGCTTTTTCAGCATCCTCGCCGTACATCTCCCGCAGCATCTTGTCGTTGTCAGATTCAAACATGGAGCCGGGCATAAAGATCCCTCCTGATCCTGCCAAGTTCAAATAACATAGCCGCCGTTTACCCCCAGTACCTGGCCGGTGATAAACGAAGCCCCGTCGCCGCACAGAAACGCCACTGCCTCCGCAATGTCCTCCGGCGTGCCCAGGCGTCCCAGCGGCGTTTCATCGGCCAGGGCAGCTTTATCTGCGGGCGAAAAGCCGGCCATCATGTCGGTATCCACCGCGCCGGGCGCCACACAGTTCACCGTGATGCCGCTGGGGCCCTCCTCTTTGGCCAGCGCTTTGGTGAGGCCGATCAGTGCGGCTTTGGCCGCCGAATAGTCCGCCTCGCAAGAGGCGCCTGTCTGCCCCCACATGGAGCTGACGTTCACAATACGTCCCCACTTGCGGCGGATCATCTCCGGCAGCGCCTCCCGGCAGCACAGGAATGCGCCCCGGGCACAGGTGTTCATCATGTCGTCCCACTGGGCCAGCGTCAAGTCGGTAAACAGGGCCTGGCGGGCAATGCCTGCGTTGTTTACCAGGATCAGCGGCGGCCCCAGGGTACGGTGTACCGCCGCAAACAGCGCACGCACGCTGTCTTCGCTGCGCACGTCCACGGCAAAGGCGGCCGCAGTGCCGCCGGCAGCAGCAATTTGCCCGCACACCGCCTGTGCGGCTTCGGCCCGGGCCCGGTAGCACACCGCCACCCGGCAACCCCGGGCCGCCAGCACCCTGGCAACAGCGGCGCCGATGCCCCGGGAGGCCCCTGTCACAACTGCGGTTTTTTCCACGGCTTTTTCTCCCCCTTCCGCAGTTTTTCGCGCAGCTGTGCAAAAAAAGCGCCCAGCAGCGCGGTACTCTCGGCGGCCATCAGGCCGCCTTCCACCCGCGGTCTATGATTGAAGGGCAGGGCGAACAGGTCGATCACACTGCCGCAGCAGCCGGCCTTTTCATCCTTTGCACCGTACACCACCCGCTTGATACGGCTGTTCACAATGGCGCCGGCGCACATGGGGCAGGGTTCCAGCGTCACGAACAGTTCACACTGCCAAAGCCGCCAGCCGCCCAGCGCTTTGCAGGCGGCGTCAATAGCCAGCAGTTCGGCGTGATGGGTGGCGTTTCTGCCCGTCTCCCGCGTATTGTGGGCCCGGGCAATGATGTGCCCGTCCCGGGCCACTACCGCCCCCACCGGCACTTCGCCCAGGGCCGCCGCTGCCCGGGCCTCCGCCAGGGCGGCAGCCATCAGCTGTTCATCATTCAGCGGCGGTCCGGCATCCATCGGGCTCACAGCGGCATCCCTCCCAGATCCACAAACAAAGGCACCAGCGCGCGCACCACCAATGCCAGCAGCACCAAAACAAACAGCGGCGTGGTGGCCAGGCGTTCGGCCCGGGACTGGCGGTTTTTCGGGTCATACACACGGGGAATGGGCCGCAGCAGGCTGAACACCCGGTTGCGGCAGATGTACACCCCGCACAGCACCGCCGCCAGGGCAAAGCCCAGCAGTAAATATCCCGTCAACGCAACGGCAGAAATGCCGTCCATCTTCTGAGATGCGTACAGGAAGCAGAAAAACATGGTGTTGTTGGCCAGATGCAGCGCCACCCCCAAGGCCAGTGTGCCCGTGCAGTGCGCAGCCAGGCCCATCAGAACCGAAAGCAGGAACAGTGACGGCATCTGGGCGATATCACTGTGCATCAGCGTAAACACCGCACTGGACACCACAATGGAAAACCAGGCCCCCCACCGGGCCAGCAGCTGCTGCATGGCGCCCCGCACCAGCAGCTCTTCCAGAAATGCCGGCACCACGCAGATGCCGAGAAAATACAAAAGCATGGCAAACCCGCCCTGGGGCAGCTGCACCGCCTGGGGCGGGCGGTACAGCGTGGCCTCGTACAAGCCCCTCTGCAGCAGCGTGGACGCCAGGTTTCCCGCCAGGCTGATCCCCAGCACCACCGGCAGGAAAGCCCACAGCGCAGGCTTGCGCGGCATTTGCATGGAAATCCGCAGCGCCAGCGGGCCGCGGCGCACCGCAGCCCGCAGTACCGCAAAAGGCACCCACAGGCACACCGCCGGCAGCAGCACATTGACGGCGCCCAGCACCCATTCGGGTACAGCCAGCGGGTTGGCCAGCGTGGCCTCGGCGTGAAAGCGGGTAAACAGCGCCCCCACCCCCAGCCGCAGCAGGGCATTCAGGCCCCAATACAGCACCGCGGCCAGGGCAATCAGCTTGGCCGCATAGCGCAGGGGGTCCCGCCTGAGGCGGGGACGCGCCGTTGCCCGGCCCGTCTGCGCCCCTGCAGGCGGACGGGCGGCACGGGCAGCGCTGCGCTGCCGGGCGCGCACGGCCGCCCGGCTGCTGGCATCCTGCCTGCGGGCGGCGCCTGCCGCGTCCGCCGGCGCCGCCTTGGGCGCCGGATGCCCGGCGCCCGCAGCGTCCATCTGCATGGTGGCGTGGCGGGCCGTCAGATGTTCCAGCTGGCGGGTGGCTTCCAGGTCCTCCCGGGTCCACTGCAGGCTGATGGTCTGCAGTTTTTCGGTGGCCTGCCGCGCAGCGTTCACTGCCTGGCGGGCAGCTTCCTCGGCCCGCGCCTGGGCCTGGCGCACCTGTTCCTCGCTGGGCGCATGCTGGTCGTTCATCGGCGCTCCCCCCTTTCTTTCATTTTATAAACAACAGTATAACAAATTTTGCCCTGGATGAAAAGCCGCCGGGGAATCTTTTTCCCGGCGGCGGTTTTCGCTTGCCAACGGGCCTGGGCTGTGTTACAGTAAAGCCAACCGCAGACGGGAGGCATGACGATGGAATGGATCCAAATCGACACCGGTGCAGCGCCGGAGTGCCGGGAACTGGTTGAATCGCTGGCGGCATACAACCGCTCTCATACCCGCCGCGCAGCGATCCGCCCGGTGGGCATTTATCTCAAAGATGCCGGGCGGGTTGCCGCCGGGATCTCCGGCTATACCCACGGCAGCTGCCTGTTCATACAATACCTGTGGGTAGAGCAGCCGCTGCGCGGCCGTGGCGTGGGCAGCCGCCTGCTGCGGCAGGCCGAGCAGGAAGCCCTTTTGCGGGGATGCTCCCGCGCTTTCGTTGACACCTTCGAGTTCCAGGCGCCGGCATTTTATCACCGGCACGGCTATCAAACCGTATACACCCTGCAGGAGCATCCGGCCACGGGAGATCACTACTTCCTCGCCAAAGACCTCCCGGCCCCTCCGGCAGAAGCCGATGGGCCGGCCCCGGCCTGCACGCCCCGCAAGGCGCCGTGAGCGCCGCGTCCTGCCGGGCACAGCCGAACCGCAATCTCCACGGCCCGGAATTTCCGGCACACGCAAAGCGCGGCAGCCCTTCAACAGGCTGCCGCGTTTTTATAAATCCGCCGCGCCGCGGCACAACCGCCCGCATTTTCCCGGGGCCCCGCTCTCACCGCACTGCCAGCGCCACCCGCGCCAGCACCGCCCGCGAGGCGTCGGCGCTATCCTCTTCGGTGCCCAGCCAGCCGGTGTATTCCACCCGAACCCAATCACCCGTCTCCAGGCCGTCGGGCAGGCTGTCGGAAGATTCCGTCCGCGCAAAGCGAAGGGTCCGGCCGTCATCCGTCTCCAGCACCAGCCCTTTTTTCTCCACGCGCTGCACTTCTCCCGCCACCGAGCTGCGGTGTTCGGCCGCCTTGGCCGTGCGTTCCACCTGCTGCAGGTCCATCCGGGAAACATCGCTGCCCTCCACGCTGCCGGTATAGTACAGGCACACCCCATCGCCGGCCTGCAGGCCGTCCTCGGCGGCCTCTCCCTGCAACTGGGAAAGCCATACCCACACCGTCAGCACCCGGCCGTCATCCGTGTGCACTGTCAGCGCGCCGCTGTCCTCATCCCAGCTCTCCACCGTGGCCTGCAGGCGGCTTGCCCCGGTAAAACGGCTGTCCTCCACTTTGACCACGCGGATGGGCGCCGGTGCTGCCCGCTCTTCACTCCGGCCGGCCGCCTGGTAATAGACGGTCAGCTGCGTGCGCGCATCAAAGCCCGCAGGCACGTTGGTCTCCACATAGGCCAGATCCGCCTCATAATCGACGCCCGCCTGGGTGCGGAACTGCAGGATATCGGTCTCCTGGTCATACCGGCGCAGGCCGGCTTTTACCTGGTAGCAGTCCGGCAGATCCGTGCACAGGGTGACATCCTGCACCACTGTGTTCCCGGCGGACAAATCCCCGTCATAGGTCACACGCACCCACTGGTGCTCTTCGAAGCGGCTGGCCTTTACCGTTTCAAAGACGCAGCGCCTGCCCGCGGCCGTGCGAATGGTCAGGCGGCTGCCGCCGGCTTCCAGCACACTGCCATCCACTGTGCTGCCGGTATGCAGCAGGTCGGTCTCCGTGCTTTCCAGCGCGCTCACCGTCAGCACATGGGGTTTGGGCCCGCTTTCCGCCAGCTCGCCTTCATAGGCCACATCCACGCGCATACCCGCCACCAAACCACCTTCCACACGGATCTCCGCCCCGTACAGGTCCATCACATACTCCACGCCGCTGTCGGCCCGCAGGATCAGCGTGTCCTCCGTGGCGTCCAGCACCATGCCGGCGATGCGGCTGGCCTGCTGGCCGGCCGAAACGGAGGAACCGTCCGCCTGCCCCTGCGTATCTTTTGCGCCGCAGGCCGTCAGGCCCAGGGCCAGACACAGTACCAAACATAAAGCGATCCAATGTTTTCTCATTTGATGTGCTCCTTCTCAGCTTCCCTTTCACCGCGACGCGACGCCGCTCTCTTCACATGATACTATTATACTGGTTTTCTTTGCAAAGTAAACCATCCGGCCGGCAAAAGCTGCGGCTTTTACAAGTGTAAAGGCCCAAAAATAGAAAGAGCCCCCTGCACAGGGGGCTCTTGGACAGATGTAATTTACTCGGCAGCCTCTTCGGCGGCGTCCTCCTGGACAGGCGCCTCATTCAGCAGCGCTTTCATGGACAGGCTGATGCGCTTTTTATCGTAATCCACGTCGATCAGTTTCACCTGAACCTCCTGGCCAACGCTGAGCACATCGCTGACTTTCTCCACACGGTCACGGGAGATCTCGCTGATGTGCACCAAGCCATCCACGCCGGGCAGGATACGCACAAAGGCGCCGAACTTGGTGATGGACACCACCGGGGCGGTGAACACGCTGCCGATGGGATATTCGGCCTTGAACTTCACCCACGGATCGTCCTCGACCTTCTTGAAGCCCAGGGAGACTTTCTTGTTCTCGGTATCCAGGTCCTTCACATAGACGTCGATGACATCGCCCACCTTCACCACTTCGGAGGGGTGCTTAATGCGGTCCCAGCTCAGCTCGCTGATGTGCACCAGGCCGTCCACACCGCCGATGTCTACGAAAGCGCCATAATTGGTCAAGCTTTTCACCGTGCCGGTGTAGTGCTTGCCGATCTCCACATTCTGCCAGAAAGCCTCGCGCTTGGCATCGGCCTCCTCTGCCAGCACTTCGCGGATGGAACCCACAATGTGGCGGCCCTCGCACTGCTTGATACGCAGGCGCACATGCTGCTTGACCAGCTTGGTGTAATCTTCACTGTGACGCAGGGTTGCCTGGCTGCGGGGCACAAAGACCCGCACGTTGTTCACCAGCACCACCACGCCGCCGGAGTTGGACTCCGTGACGTCGCCTTCCATGATCTCACCGCTCTCCACGGCGGCGGCCACTTCCTCTTTGCCCTTGTTCTCGTCGAAGCGCTTCTTGGACAGGTAGACAATGCCTTCCTGATCGTTCACTTTTGTCACGATGAGGTCGAGCTCGTCACCTTTCTTGACCAGATCCTCCACCTTGGCGGACGGGTCATTAGTGAGTTCTTCGAGCTTCACGAAGCCGGTCTGCTTGGTGCCGATATCCACCTGCACCTCACTGGGTGTGATGGCCGTGACGACGCCCTTCACCGCCTTGCCGCTGTAGACAGGCTTCATCGATGCGTCGATCATCTCCTCAAAGCTCATCTCTTCTTCACGAATTTCCTCGCTCATACTGCTCAGTACCTCCTCGATAATAGACGAGGGCGTGGATGCCCCTGCCGTCACGCCCACCGTCTGCACACCCCAAAACCAGGCGGGTTCCAGCTCGGCTGCTGTTTCCACCAAAATGGTTCGGGTATGCTTTCCGGCAACCGCGGCCAGCTTCTGGGTGTTGGAGGAATGGCGCCCGCCGATGACAACCATACAGTCGCACATCCGGGACAGCCGCTCCGCCTCCTGCTGCCTCGCCCATGTTGCATTACATATTGTATCAAATATTTGGGGATTTGTATATACCTTTTTCAGAAAGTTTGTGCATTCACGCCACTTTTTTACTTCAAATGTGGTCTGTGCCACCGCAAAAACGCCAGATTTTCCATCTATTTCCTGGCAAATTTTTTCCAATTCCGACAAATCAGCGAAAATATGCACTTCACCGCAGGCATGGCCCACGATTCCCTGCACCTCGGGATGGGCCCTGTCGCCGGCTACCAGCAGCACACGGCCCTCCTGCCCGGCCCGCCGGGCCAGGCGGTGGATCTTGGCCACAAAGGGGCAGGTGGCATCATGGTAAATGATCCCCCGTGCCCGCAGCGCATCGTACACCGTTTCCGGCACCCCGTGGCTGCGGATGACCACCTGGCATCCGGGCGGCACATCCTCTGCCCTGTCCACTGTAATAGCGCCCCTGGCCGCCAGGTCATCCACGCACTGGGGGTTATGGATCAGCGGGCCCAGCGTGGCCACCGGCACACCCTGGCCCAGCAGCTGATACGTCATGTTCACGGCCCGGTCCACTCCGAAGCAGAAGCCGGCCGTTTTTGCTTTGATGATCTTCATGCGTACTGTCTGTTCTCCTCCAGCAGTTGTTCCAGTTCATCGTGCAGCAGCTGTTTGCATGCCCGCAGGCGCGCGGCGCTGCGCTCTTCGCCCAGATACAGCTGCTCGGCAGGAATGGGCTTTCCGAACACCACCGTACAGCGCCCAAACAGCTTCATTTTGCCCCCCGCATAGATGACGCGGCAGGGCACGATGGGCACACCGGCGGCGCTGGCCACCACAAACGCCCCGCTTTTCAGCCGCCCCAGGCTGCCGTCCTTGGAGCGGGTCCCCTCGGGAAAGATCAGCAGTCCCCGCCCCTCGGACCGCACATCCTCGATGGCCCGATCCACCACCGCGGTATCGCCCCGGCCCCTGTGTACGGGAATCACATTCACCGCCCGGAAGAACCAGGTAAACAGCGGGTTGATCTCAAACAGCTCTTCCTTGGCCATGACCACCATGCGCCGGCCCCAGAAACGGGCCAGCACCACGAAGATCGGGTCGATGGCGGAGATATGGTTGGGTGCCAGTACGAAGCCCTGACGCCCCCGGGGCAGGTTTTCCCGCCCGATGACCTTAAAGCGGAACACAATGTGCCAAACCACCCACAGCAGGCCCACCGCCACCGGATACACCCAGAAATCCCAGCGCCGGCGCCGGGGCGCCGCAGCGGCGGGCTTCTCGGCAACAGGCCGGGGCGCGGGCGCCCGGCTCTCCCCGGCGGCGCCGGCTGCCGGCTGCACCCGGGCCGGCAGCACCGGGCCTGCCGGCTGGGTGCGCTGCATCTCTTTGCCCATCATCGCTCCTCCTCCCTGTCCTTTCGATGCCGGTCGATGATACGGCACAGCACCTGGAAGGACTGTTCAAAATCCAGCTTGCTGGTATCCACCAGCAGGGCGTCCGGCGCCTGGCACAGCGGCGCGGCAGCCCGATGCGTGTCATTGTAATCCCGCTGCTTCACATCGGCCAGCACCGTTTCGTAGTCTGCCGGCAGGCCCTTTTCCCGCAGCTGGTCGTACCGGCGGCGGGCCCGCACCTCGGGCGCCGCCGTCAGAAAGATTTTAACATCGGCGTCCGGCAGCACCACGGTGCCGATATCACGTCCGTCCATCAGCACGCTGTTGGTTTTGGCCAGGGCCCGCTGGGTATCCAGCAGAAATGCACGCACCGCCGGATGGGCCGACACGGCGCTGGCCGCCATGCCCACCTGTTCGGCGCGGATGGCCTCGGAAACATCTTCGCCATTCAAATAGATATGCTGAACGCCGTCCCGGTAGCCAAGGCGCAGCTGCACCCCCGGCAGCAGGGCGGCCACGGCGGCGCCGTCGGCCAGGTCCGTTCCCTGCCGCAGCCCGTACAGGCCGACGGCGCGGTACATGGCGCCCGTATCCACATACAAATACCCGTAATGGGCCGCCAGCCGCCTGGCCAGCGTAGATTTCCCGGCCCCGGAGGGCCCGTCGATGGCAATGGAGATCATGGTATCCCTTCCTCTTCACATCAGTACATAGCCTGCGGCATTTCTCCCAGCGGCCCCCCTTTGCCGCCTGCAAAATGCACGGCTGCCGCCCAGGCCGTGGCCCAGGCGATGCCCAGATTATAACCGCCGGTGTAACCGTCCACGTCCAGCACCTCGCCAGCAAAATACAGCCCCGGGCACAGACGGCTTTCCATGGTTTTGGGGTCCACTTCCTTCACGTTCACCCCGCCGCTGGTTACAACGGCATGGGCCAGGTCCCCCTTTTCCTTCAGTTCAATGGGCACCGCCTTCATCAGCTGGGCCAGCTGCCGGCGCTCTGCCCGGGTGATCTGGCCCACTTTCTTGGCCGGATCCACCCCCCACAAGTCCACCAGAACCGGCCGCATGGAAGCCGGGGCCAGCTTGTCCAGGGCGTTGGCGGCCTGCTTGCCGCCCATGGCGCTGAAATCCCGCTGGATGCGCGCCTCCAGCTGCTCAGGGGTGAGAGCAGGCTTCAGGTCGATGGTCAGCCGGTAGCTGTATTTGCCCATATCCCGGATATGGGCAGAGGCCGACAGCACCAGCGGCCCCGAAACACCGAAGTGGGTGCACAGCATCTCGCCCTGTTCGGTGAACACCGCCCTGCCGCCTTCCCACAGGGTCAGCGCCACATTGCGCAAAGACAGGCCCGTCATCCGCTTGGCCACGCGGCCCTGTTCCACCAGGCTGACCAGGCTGGGTTCCGGCGGCACAATGGTGTGCCCGGCCTGGACGGCAAAGCGATAGCCGTCCCCGGTAGAACCGGTGACCGGATAACTGACGCCTCCGGTGGCAATCAGCACGCCGTCGGCAGCCAGCGCCCTGCCGTCGGCCAGTTGCACCCCCCGGCACGCGCCCCCGGCCAGCACCAGCTGCTGCACACGGGCGCCGCACAGCAGGCGCGCATCGCCGGCCCAGCGCAGCAGCGCGTCCAATACGTCGGCAGCCCGGTCACTGACGGGGAACACCCGGCGGCCCCGCTCGGTTTTCAGCGGCACACCCAGGCGCTGCTGGAACAAGTCTATCACTGCCGCCGGCGGGCAAGCTGCCAAGGCCGAATACAAAAACCGCGGATTGCGGCGCACATGTTTCAAAAATTCTGCCGGCGGGCAGTCATTCACCAGGTTGCACCGGCCTCTTCCGGTGATCAGCAGCTTGCGCCCGGGCCGGGGCCCCTGCTCCAGCAGCGTCACCCTGTGGCCGGCCCGGGCGGCGGCCCCGGCCGCAAACAGGCCGGCCGCCCCGGCGCCGACGATAATCAGTTGCGCCATATTCCCTCCCCTTTGCCTCCGCGCCCCGCGGGCACGGCTCCCCGGGGCCCGCTCATGCGAACAGATCCTGGGGATAAAATTTGTACATTGCCGTATCGGAGCAGTGCAGGCCGTCGTAAAAATCCGCTGCCGTCAAGCCACAGGCAGACGGGTCAAAAGAGCCGAACACAGCGGCGCCGGTTTTCTCAGCGATATCCCGGATGAGGCCTTCAGTGCCCAGCAGCTCGCCGTACTCCTGAGGGCGCTGGGCCATAAAGGCATAATAGTCCGGATGGAACGGCGGGATCATCACCGCCACCTGGCAGCCATCGGCCTGCATGGACTCGATGAAGGCCGACAGCTGGGCGGCAAGATTTTCCGACACACCGTTGAATTTGGCCGCAAAGTCCGGCTTCACTGCCATCATGGCCGCCACATTTTCCCGCGCATAGCCGGAGTCGGGATCCCGGTACTGGGCCTCATAGCAATAACTGCCGTCAGCCCGGCGCATGCCGCTCTCGGAATAAAAGCTGGTGGTAGCCACAGGGTCCCGCACGGCCTGCTTGCCGGTTTGCAGGAAATTCAGGCTGCTTTGGAAATATGTGATGGAGAACAGCTGCATCTTTTTCTCCAGCTGCTGGGACAGTTGGTCCCACTGGCCGGCCTGCACCGGTTCAAACCCGTTTTCCCTGCAGAATTCCCGGTAGCCGTCCGTCATGGCCCGGCGCTCCACCGTTCCCTCGCTGAGGAACCAGCTGTCCACCACCAGGATTACCCTGCTGGGTGAAAAGCCCGCCTGGCGCACCAGCCGGTACAGGGAGATGCAGTCCCGCAGGTCCGCGCCGGTCATGCCGCCGCAGAAGGTATTCTCGTCTCCGGTCAGCTCCTTGGTGATCTGCATGCTGTGGCTGCTGCCCAGCGCCAGCGTGTCGATGGGCTGGGTGCGCAGGGGAAGATACTCCCGCATGAAGGCCCTGTCATCCATATTGTTCAGGTTGGCCGCATTCTCCCCGCCGGCCAGGATCTGCGCCACCTTGCGCTCATAATCGCTGCGGATGGCGTTGCCCGGGTCCGCATACCAGTTGACGGCAGTCAGCAGCAGCAGCAGCGGCAAAAACAGCAGCGCGCTTCGCGCGACGCGTTTCACGGCTCTCCCCCCTTACGGTTGAAATCGAACGGCCCCGGGCCGTCCCGTTAAAACTGGAAATAGATAAAGGCGGACTGGCCCATCTGGCCGTACATCATTACGGCCAGGGCCAGCGCATAATACAGTGCCAGCCGCACCGGGGCCCGCAGGCTGCGCATCCATGCGCCGGTGGTAACCCCGGCGCGCGCGGCACGCCACTCCACCCACTCGCACGCAGCCGTTCCGCCCAGGATCAGCAGCCCCGTCACACGGCCGATGTTCAGCCCCTTCAGGGTGGCAACCACCCCGGCCGGGTCGGCCAGGGCCTGGCCCCAGCCTGCAGCCAGGCGGGTATATACCGTCAGCGCATCGGCCAGCGTCTCTGCCCGGAAAAACACAATGGCGCTGGCAAACAGCACAAAACAGCAAACGACGCCCCACAGGTAGCGCACGGCGCCTCGCTTTTGGGGCAGCGGGCGCCATTTGCCCCGGGCGCGGGCCAACGCCATGTACACGCCGTTCAAAAGGCCCCACACCGCAAAATTCACCGTACTGCCGTGCCAAATGCCGGACACCAGAAAGATGATGAGGATGTTCAGGTATGTGCGCGCCGCCCCTTTCCGGCTGCCGCCCAGCGGAAAGTACAGGTATTCGCGGAACCAGCCCGTCAGCGAATTATGCCAGCGGTTCCACAGCCCCTGGTAGCTGCCCGCCCAGAAGGGGCGGCTGAAGTTCTCCGCCGCCTGCACGCCGAAGATGCGCGCCGCGCCGATGGCAATGTCGGAGTAGCCGGAGAAATCGCTGTACAGCTGGTAGGCGTACAGCAGCGTGGCCAGAGCCAGATAGGGGCCGGTGAAATCGGCCGGGGCACCGTACACCCGCCCTACGGTGATGCCGATGGTATCGGCCACCACGAATTTTTTGAAAAAGCCCCACAGCATCCGGGACGCCCCTTGGCAAAAGCCCTCGTAATCAAAAGCATGGGGGGCTTTCAGCTGCGGCAGCAGGCGGCCTGCCCGCTCGATGGGGCCGGAGCTGACCAGCGGGAAGAAAGCGGCGAAAAGGCCCAGATCCCAGGGGGTGGACACGGGGGAGATTTTGCCCCGGTACACGTCGATGAGATAGCCCATCAGGGCAAAGGTGTAAAAGCTGACGCCCAGCGGCGCGGCCAAGCCGTAGTCCGGCGGGATGAAGGGCCAGTCGTTCCGGAAAGCGAACTGGGCCAGCTGGCGGCCGAACCAGTCGTAATACTTGAAAAAGCACAAATTGGCCGCCAGCACCACCAGCGCCGCAGCCAGCAGCCCTTTGCGCCCGCCGGTGCCGGCACCGGCCCGGGCCACGGCCCGGGCCATAGCCCAGGCAAAAACCACCGCCGCAGCCAGCAGCGCCAGGTAACCCACACTGGAGCAGGCGTAAAACACCAGGCTGGCGGCCAGCAGCACCGCCGGCTGGCGGCGGGCCGGCACGGCGTAATACACCGCCACACACCCCAGCAGCAGCACAAAAAAGCCCAGGGATGAAAAGCTCATGGCTGCCGTCCTCCTCTCCGCCCCGCATCCGGCGCAGACGCATTGCGGGCATATTCAGATATAGTATAACTTTTTTGCACCTGTTTCGCAAGCGTTTCCCTTTTTTCGATCTTTTTTCCCTGTAGAGCTACAATACATGTTGAACAGAAGAGCAAGTAAAAGCAAATAAAAAAGTAGAAGGACAGAGCCTTCATAGGGTATAGTTAAGTTGCGACACCAACAAACCCAAAAAGGAGCTCTGTCCCTCATGAGTAAGAGTATAACACAAGA